>JBGSIT010000020.1:0-82731 GCA_041742335.1 Rhizobiaceae bacterium | reverse complement strand
GAACGCCATGCGCCTTGCCGCGCTTGACGAGGCCGCCGAACAGGCCGGGTTGAGGCGGGGTATCGGCGTTGCCGAAGCGCGCGCCATGCTGCCGGGGCTGGATGTGATCGAGGCCGATCCCGCCGCCGACCAGGCCTTCCTGCAGGGCATTGCCAGCTGGTGCGACCGCTACACGCCGCTGGTCAGCATTGACGGCTGCGACACGCTGACGCTCGACATTACCGGCTGCGCCCATTTCTTCGGCGGCGAAAAGGCGCTGCTCGACGATATCCTTCTGAGGCTTTTCAATCTGGGGCTGGATGCGCGCGCTGCCATTTCTCAGGCGCCGGGGCTTTCCTGGGCGCTCAGCCATCATGGCCGAGCCATGATCGTGACCCTGGACGGGGCGCGCGACGCGCTGACAGGCCTTCCGGTTTCAGCCCTCAGGCTGGACCAACCCATTGTCGAAGCCCTGATGAAGGCCGGGCTGCGGCAGGTGGGCGATCTCTTCGACATGCCGCGCGCCCCTCTTGCCCGGCGCTTCGGGCCGCAATTGCTGATGCGGCTCGACCAGGCTTTGGGGCTGGAAGAAGAACCGATCTCGCCGCGCCAGCCCGTTGCCAGCCTTTCCGCCGAGCGCAGGCTGGGCGAGCCTGTCGTCAGCGAGGAAGACATATTGGCGCTGATCGGCCAATTGGCCGAAAGCCTGCGCGACAGCATGGAGCGGCGCGAGCAAGGCGGCAAGCTGTTCGAACTGATGCTGTTTCGCGTCGATGGCAGGGTCGGGCGGATTTCCGCCGGCGCCTCAAGCCCGCTGCGCGACCCCAAGCGCATCGCCGCGCTTTTCGCCGCCCGGCTGGCGGCGCTGCAGGATGACCTGGATGCCGGATTCGGCTTCGAGACCATCCGGCTCTGCGTCGTCCAGGCTGCCGCCTTCAAGCCGGTGCAGTCGGATTTTTCAGGCGCCGGCAACGATGATACCGCCCTTCACGCCTTCATCGACCAGATGAGCGCTCGCTTCGGAACAGACCTGCTGGCCGTCCCCCGGCAATATCAAAGCCATGTGCCGGAGCGCGGCTCTCGGCTTGAACCGCTGTTTGACCATCAGGAAGAACCCGTAACGACCGGCATACAGGCCGTGGCGCGCGGATCCAGCCAGCCCATCTGGCTGTTTCGCCATCCCGAACCCGTCGAGGCGGTCGCCGAAGTGCCGGAAGGCCCGCCGGTGACCTTCCGCTGGCGGCGCGCCATGCACCGTGTGGCGCGCGCCGAGGGGCCGGAGCGGATTTCCGGGGAATGGTGGATTGACGGCGAAACTGCTCCGACACGCGATTATTTCCGCATCGAGGATGAAAGCGGTCGGCGCTTCTGGCTGTATCGCGAAGGCCTTTACGAGCGCGAGACCAACCGGCCGCGCTGGTTCATGCACGGGGTCTTTGCATAATGAACGATCCGGCCTTCGCCGAAATCGGCACGCGCAGCAATTTCTCCTTTCTGGAAGGGGCCGCCCATCCCGAGGAACTGGCCGTGGCCGCCTGCCGGCTGAAGCTTTCCGGCCTTGGCGTCGCCGACCGCAACACTTTGGCAGGCGTCGTGCGCGCCCATCTGGCGGCAAAGGAGGCCAAATTGCCTTTCCAGCCCGGCGCGCGGCTGGTCTTTGCCGACGCCACCCCGGATATTCTTGCTTTTCCGGTCAACCGGGCCGGCTGGGGCCGCCTCTGCCGCCTGCTCAGCGCCGGCAATTTGCGGGCGGAAAAGGGCTCCTGCATCCTTCATGAGGCCGATCTGGCTGAATGGGGCGAGGACCTGCTGATGGCGGTCATTCCCGGCCGCTGCGATGACGATGGCGATGCCGCCTTGCTTTCCGGCCTGCTTGGCCGGCTGACCGCGCGCTTCGGCGATGCCGTCCATCTGGTGCTGACGCCGCATTATGACGGCCAGGACCGTCTCACCTTTGCCCGGCTGGCGATGATTGCCAAAAGCGCCGGGGTCCGGCTTGTGGCCAGCAATGATGCGCTGATGCACCTGCCCGATCGCCGCCCGCTGGCCGATGTGGTGACATCGATCCGCCATCATGTGCCCGTCAGCCAGGCCGGCTTCCTGCTGGCCGCCAATGCCGAGCGCCACCTCAAAAGCGGGCGTGAAATGGCGCGGATCTTTAGGGATTATCCCGAGGCGATCCGCAACGCCATGCAGTTCTTCAGCCGGCTTTCTTTCTCGCTTGATGAGTTGCGTTATCAATATCCCGACGAGGCCTTCCCCGGCGAAACGCCAGCTGAAAGCCTGCGGCGACTGGCGGAACTGGGTGCGAAAAAGCGCTATCCGGACGGCATTCCCGAACGCGTGACGGCCCAGATCGAGCATGAACTGGCGCTGATCGCCGAGCTTCGCTATGAGCCCTATTTCCTCACCGTCTGGGATATTGTCCGCTTCGCCCGCTCCAAGGGGATCCTCTGTCAGGGCCGCGGATCGGCGGCCAATTCCACCGTCTGCTTCTGCATCGGCATTACCGAGGTCGATCCGGCGCTGACCGACCTGCTGTTTGAGCGCTTCATATCGCCCGAACGCCGCGAGCCTCCCGATATCGATGTCGATTTCGAACATGAACGGCGCGAGGAGGTCATCCAGTATATCTATGGCAAATATGGCCGCGAACATGCCGGCATCGCCGCCACGGTGATCACCTACCGGGCGCGCTCGGCCGGACGCGAAACCGCCAAGGCCTTCGGTCTTTCCGAAGATGTGCAATCAGCGCTTTCAGGCGCCATCTGGGGGTGGTCGTCTTCGGGTCTCGCCGAGCGTGAGGCCAAGGCGGCGGGCCTGGACATGAACGACCGCACCACCACCCGTGTGCTGGATTACGCCTCGATGCTGATGGGCTTTCCCCGTCACCTGTCCCAGCATGTCGGCGGTTTCGTGATTACCCGCGACCGGCTTGACGAGGTGGTGCCGGTGATGCGCACCGCCATGGAAGGCCGGACCATGGTGGAATGGGACAAGGATGATCTCGACGCGCTGGGAATTTTGAAGATCGACATCCTGGCGCTGGGCATGCTGACCTGCATCGCCAAGGCCTTCAGCCTGCTGGCGCAGCATTATGGCCAGAGGCTCAGCCTGGCCTCCATTCCCAAGGAGCGGCCGGAAATCTACGACATGATCTGCCGGGCCGACACGATCGGCGTCTTCCAGATTGAAAGCCGGGCGCAGATGACCATGCTGCCGCGCCTCAGGCCGCGCGCCTTTTACGACCTCGTCATCGAAGTGGCGATTGTCCGGCCCGGCCCCATCCAGGGCGACATGGTCCATCCCTATCTCAGGCGACGCCAGGGCAGGGAGAAGGTCAGCTACCCCAGTGCGGCGCTTGAAAGCGTGCTGGGCAAGACGCTGGGCGTGCCGCTGTTTCAGGAACAGGCCATGAAGATCGCCATTGTCGCGGCCGGCTTTACCCCCGGCGAGGCCGACAAATTGCGCCGCGCCATGGCCACCTTCCGGCGTGTCGGCACGATCCAGACCTTCCAGAAGAAGATGATCGACGGCATGGTGAAAAATGGCTACGAGGCCGATTTTGCCGCCCGCTGCTTCCACCAGATCGAGGGCTTTGGCGAATATGGCTTTCCCGAAAGCCACGCCGCCTCCTTCGCGCTGCTGGTCTATGCCTCCTGCTGGCTCAAGGCGCTCTATCCGGATGTCTTCTGCGCCGCCATTCTCAATTCCCAGCCCATGGGCTTTTATGCGCCGGGGCAATTGGTGCGCGACGCGCGCGAGCATGGGGTGAAAATCTCCGCCGTCGACATCAACCATTCCTGCTGGGATTCAACCCTTGAAGATGACGGCTGGAATGCGGCAGCGCTGGAGCGGCGTCACCGTGAAATGCACAGTGTCATCCGGACGACAAAATCCGTCCGGCTCGGCTTTCACCAGGTCAAAGGCCTGACGCAGAAGGACATGGAGGAACTGGTGGCAAAACGGGGGCGGGGCTATCGCTCGGTGCGCGATCTCTGGCAGCGTTCGGGCCTGAGCCGGGCGGTGATTGAAAGGCTGGCGGATGCCGACGCCTTCCGCTCCATCGGGCTTGACCGGCGCGCGGCCCTTTGGGAGGTCCGCATTCTGGACGGAAAAAGCGCTGCCGAGACACTGCCGCTGTTTGCGCTTGCCGGCGGCGAGGACCTGCAGAAGGAACAGCCCGTCCAATTGCCGGAAATGCCCCAGGGCGAGCATGTCATCCATGATTATCGCACCCTGTCGCTGTCGCTCAAGGCCCATCCGGTTTCCTTTCTCAGGCAGCAATTGGGAAAATCAGGCATTCGCCCCGCCCGGGACCTTGAAACAATCCGGCATGGCCGCACAGTCACCGTGGCGGGCCTTGTTCTCGTCCGCCAGCGGCCGGGTTCGGCCAAGGGCGTGGTGTTCATGACCATCGAGGATGAAACCGGCATTGCCAATGTGATTGTCTGGCCGAAGGTCTTCGAGACTTATCGCAGCGAGGTGATGGGCGCGCGGCTTGTCAGCGTCAGGGGCCGGCTGCAGAAATCCGACGGCATCATCCACCTGGTGGCAGCCCATGTTGAAAACATGACCCCGGCTTTGGGCCTGCTGGCGGAGGAAGCCCACACCATCGACAGTCTGGCCAACGCCGACGAAGTCCGCCGCCCGGTCGACGACGATCACCGCATCCGGCAACGACCGGCCGGAACGGTTGCAGCGCTGCTCAAGGAAATGCCGGAACTGGCCGAGGACATCAACGCCATTGCCGAAAAGGCGAGAAAGGTGATGCCCGGCGGGCGGAATTTTCACTAGGTCCCCGGGCTGCGACCTTCTGGTTCGCGGGGGGATTTCCGCACGGCTCCGGGTGTGGGCGGGCAAGCAGCTCGATCCGGCATTGGCAGCACTACTGGCTGAAGATCGCGGCCACTTTCTGGCGGATTTCGACGGTTCGGAACTGACGCAAGGAGGCCTCGATGCAGAGCCCGGCGGCCCGGTCCGGCTCACCGGAACACGAACGCCGCTTGCTTCAACGTTCCGGGATCGTAACGATATAATCAACCAACCGTTTCAACGCGCCAGCATTGTGAAAAATGCCGAAATGCGTGGTCTGCGGAAGAACTTCCGCACCACCTTGATAACCAGCGGTCTTCAACAGATCGAGCAACGCAGGCCCGTCGACGGCTTCATCCTTGTCGCCGACGAGGACCAGCGCATTGGAAGGCATCGCATTGACGTCTGACCCATAGTCGTTGCGAGGATGGTAGGAGACATTCAGCCGCCAGGAATAGGCAAGGGTTTCGGTCCCGTTCCACGCGCTTGCGGGCTTGTTGAAAGCAATGATCGGCAGGCCGTCAAAGCCGTGAATGCCGATGATGTTCAGCGCCACAAGCCCCAGGATGCGTGGCAGATGGATGACGTTCCAACCGCCGGCATTGCCGCCACGAACGGCCGCTGTGCGAGGAATGATCGGAGCCAAAGCGATGTAGCCCGCAATAGCCTCCTGCTTCGGACCCTGTCCTCCTGCAAAACGCAGCAGGAAGCCGGCGCCGCTGGAATGACCACCCAGGATGATGGGTCCCTTGTGGCCCTGCTTGCGAAGTTCCCGAATGAGGTCGACGATGTCATCCTCATACTGGCCGATATATTCGACGTCACCGCGGCGTCGCCCCGAAAAATAGTGCCCCCGCATGTTCGGCAGGACGACCTTGGCGGCTCCCGACGCGCTGACAGTGTTGGCCAGCTCGTTGTAGCCGCCGCCGTGGTAGGAGGAACCATGAATGAAGATCAGGATGCGTTCGCTCGGCGCATCATAAAACCTGTAGGCAAGCGCATCTCCATCGCGCGCACGAAACTGCTGCAACGGAGGCAGTTCCGTGGTGTCTTTCTCCCGCTCACCGGCAAAGCCGAAGACGTCGGTCTCCGGCGGCATGGGCGGAAACGGCCGCGCGATGGAAGTGATTGCGACAACCAGGCCGACAATCGCCAGCAGGAACAGTATGACAACTCCGCGAAAAAGGTGGCGCAATGGATATACTCCGCAGGTGAAATCGGGTTCGCATGAACCGGGGCAGGTTTGGGGCCATGCCGTTTGGGGCGGGTCGCATCCTGCGGGTGACCCGCAAGATATCAGAATCGCCACCGCTGCAGTCAGCGCCGCAGCGAACCTACAGTCCCGCTGCCGTGGAAGCAACAACGGGATTTGCATCCTGTCGGTGGAGCGGTACGATGGATAGGTTTGCAGGCGGGGCAATTCTGAATTGAGGACCCTGGGGGCTTATATTGGCGCAAACCGGATATGGCTTAGGGGATGCGACAGGGAGATTTGCGCCCTCATTGCGGACAATCGCGGTTAGACTTGAGACCCCAGAAAGCTGCCGCTCGCCGCGGGTTGATCAAGGCCCACAAAGGGCGGAGAGCTGGCCTTTGTTGCACCGGAAACCATTGCCGGGATTGCGAACGAGGCTAACATTGGCTTAGCCATTCATCAACTTCTTGATACCGCCGATGAAGGCTCCGTCATCCTGGCTCTTTCGATCTTCCAACAGCCGTACGGCATCCTCTCCGGCGCGGAAACGCAAACGGTCTCCGTCCTCATGCGCGGCTTCCCAAATGACCTCCGCTACCGTTTCTGGCGCGGAAGGATTTGATGCCAGCTTGCCGAACAGGCGGCTCATCGCCTCGGCGGTCGGTGCATAGTCCGAAAGGCCTTCATCGATCGCGAAATCGAAAGACCTGCCGCCGAAGTTCGTCTTGATCATGCCGGGTTCGACAATGCGCACCCGAATGCCAAGCGGTTCAAGTTCGTAGTGCAGAGCCTCAGATAGGCCTTCGACCGCGAATTTGGTACCATGGTACAAGGTGCCCAAGGGAAAAGTGATCTGGCCGCCGATGGAAGAGATGTTGATGATCGTGCCTGAACGGTTCTGGCGCATATGGGTCAGAACGGCTTTGGTCACCTCCAGGAGCCCGATCACATTGGTGTCGAACTGGCGCCGGATGCGCTCCATCGTGAACGCCTCGAGCGCGCCGTATGCTCCGTAGCCCGCATTGTTGAGCAGCACGTCGATCTTGCCGAATTTCTCGATGCCCGCTGCAACTGCCGCCGAGATCGAGGCGGCATCGGTGACATCCAGCCGCGTGACCAGCACATTGTCCAGATCGGCGAGTGCACTGTCTTCTAACGGAGCGCGCATCGTGGCGATGACGTTCCAACCGTTTGCCTGAAAGTGCCGCGCCGTTGCTTCGCCGATGCCCGACGAGGCCCCTGTGATCAGTATGGCTTTCATGCATGCCTCCTCAAGCGTTCAGATCGAGCATCTGTTCGATGCCGAAATTGGTCAAGATATTGCGGGTGACGTCGTGGAGCATGTCGTTGTAGCGCTCGATCTCAGGGCCGACGCCGACATGGTCGACCACGGTGCGAAAGGGTTTTTCCCCAAACGGTCTGTCCAGAAGGGCGACGACCGCCTCCGCAATCCGCTCTGGCCGCTGCTCGGGCGTTGCGGCGAGCATCTCGGCCAGGCCGGCGCTGGACATCGCCGGCACTGCGGCGAAGTCGCCGTATTCGGCCTCGCGTACAGGATCGTTCGGGATCACCATGCCATCAAAGAAAGCGGTGGGCATGGCACCGGGTTCAATGAGGCAGGACTCGATACCAAACCCTGAAAGCTCGGTGCGGTAGCATTCGACGACGGCTTCCAGCGCCCATTTCGATGCCGAATAGGTGCCGTAGAACGGGGTTGCAATCCGTCCGATCAGGCTGGAGGTATAGAGCACGGTACCGCGCCCCTGCGCCCGCAGGTGCGGCAACGCCGCCCGCATGACCCGTTGAACACCCATGACATTCACGTTGAGAACCCGTGTCATGTCCTCTGGAGACATCAGCTCCTGGATGCCATAGGAGCCGATGCCCGCATTGTTGAACAGGATATCGAGCCCGCCAAGTTGCGAGATCGCATCAAAGACACCGCGCTCCGTGCTGGCCGTGTCGGTCACGTCCATCTCGACAATCTTTGCGCCGGCTGCTTCGAGTTCGGCGACAGTCACGGCATTCTTCCCGCTGCGACTGCGGACACTTCCGGCGACGACATAGCCCCCTTCCAAGAGAGCCAGCGCAGTGGGCTTGCCGAAGCCACCTGCGATACCGGTGATGAGAACATTTTTCATCTCTGCGATCCCTTCGTGTTGAATTTGACACGATACTTGAGAAAATTGTGGTAATCTTTACCAATTGTCCCGTTTTCTTGCACAATCCTCCACCTCCGGGGTTTTTTGTAAATTCGTTCGCATAGCCGTACTATGGCGCGTGGCAGAGCAAGGGAGACCGTCATGACACACGAAGCACTGCTGTACCGCGTTTCGTCGCTGCTGGATCAATTGGGATTGCGTCAGGGGGCGCTGTTTCATGAGGACAGCGGCACACATCTGCTGCGCCACGAGGCCCCGACAGGCCAGAGCGCAACCGTTTACCGGCCACTGCTCTGCCTTATCCTGCAGGGTGCCAAGGACGTGGGGACCAATGCAAAGACAATAACCGTGAGCGCCGGCCAGTCGCTGGTCGTCAGCCATGCCTTGCCGGTTCTCTCACGGATTACCGAGGCAGCACCGGATATGCCCTATGTCGCGCTTGTCTTTCCACTTGATCTCGACCTGCTCCGCTCGTTGGCACCGGCTGTATTGCCTTCGGCGGACACCCGGCCTTCGGAACCGTTTTCGATCCACCTGTGCGACACCGATGAAGAGATCGAAGATGCTTTGCGGCGTTATTACAGCCAATGCGAAACTGACGCGGCGCGCCGTCTGTTGGCCCCCATCACCGCCCGGGAAATCCACGCCCGATTGTTGATGGGGCCGCACGGCGAGACGCTGCATAAACTGCTCTGGTATGAGAGCACGGCCAGCCGCATTTTTCAGGCCACGCGGGACATCCAGACTCATCTCGCCAGGACCATCGTCGTCAAGGAACTGGCCCGAGATGTCGGCATGAGCAGCTCTGCCTTTTTCGAGCAATTCAAGGCTGTGACCGGTACTTCTCCGCTGCAATATCAGAAGGACCTGCGCCTGCTCCGTGCGCGGGATGCGCTTCAGACTTCCAGCGCGAAAGTGTCGGAGATCGCATTCGGTGTGGGATACGAAAGCTCGGCGCAGTTTTCGAGAGAGTACTCCCGAAAATTCGGGCGATCGCCGAGACACGACCGTGAACTCGTGGCGTTTGAGTGAAATACTTGCCGACCCAGCTTTGCACGGTTTGCCGTCGAAGGCATGTCATACAGTGTCAGCATACTGCGACCGCGTTCTCGGTAGGTAAGGGCTCTAACTGAACCTGGGCTGCACAAGAACGCAGGTCGGCTTTAGGCCGTAAGTGACGCAGCTCCTGACAAAGCTGAACGTCGGCTTTCCCGACTTCGTTCCTCCAACACCCGCCAGTCCTCTCCCGGCCCCAAATCAGTCACGAGATTTCTTCTACGCAAGCGGCGGCTTTGGGCGTCAGCTCAGAACTCCCCAAAATAAAATTTTCCACCCCGTTTTTCCGCGCCCCCGAATCACATGCGACAATGCCTTCATGTTCCCGTCCTGGAGCCGGCACGAGACGTTGTGTCGGGGCGGGAGCCAGCGCTTTCGGTGTCTGTCGGTAACGTGCGGGCAGATGTTGGAAGGGTCGGAAGACACGGCGGGTGTTAATCTGCCGCAGTTGTTTCCCTCGCAGGTGAGAGCCTGCGGCTTGGGTCAGCCATGCAAGCGTCCGGTCTCCGGCGTGCAGCGAAACAGGTCTTCCGGACAAACGGGGTTTCCCCGGCAAACGCTGCTGGTCACGCGAAACGCGGAGCCAAAAACTATATATAAAAGAAGGCGATGCGTTTCGCGTGGTCCTCCTTTCACCCATCAATCCGGAGCAGGTCTGCTTGCGGAACGTCCTTTTGCGCCCGTCATCCGAAGTGAATTGAAGATTGGCGACCGGGGATCGGCAATGTTCAACAGTTGTGAACCAAACCGGCGGCCGGGATGCAAAGTTGAAGTCGCCGCAACAAAGATTTTCAGCGGGCCGGGAGACATGTCGGGTGTTGAAGGGACTACCGGGAATTGCATGGGACCGTTTTTTGACTGTTGAAGCGCGCCGGACCGGTGATTTCTTGCCAAAAATCACCTTCGGGACTTGCAATAAAATGACCTTGCCTGCATTGAGAGGCGGATCGCAGGACCCGGCAGACGGGTGGCTACTCCCGGCGCCAATCCCCGGGCAATTTCAAGACTGACACCAATGACAATCCGGCAATGCCGCAGGCTCCGCACGGCGCAGCGACCTGCGCCCATGGACACAATCGCCCCGGGCAAGCGGCATGAACCGCGCAAACCTGTCAGCAGCGAAATGTGTTGGCGGAGCCGGCCTGCAAGACGACGATATAAAGGAGACGACTATTGAACCCGCATTCCCTGTCGCAATTGCGAACCGAATGGTTTGGCAATATCAGGAGTGACATTCTGGCCGGATTGGTCGTCGCACTTGCCCTGATCCCCGAGGCCATCGCCTTTTCCATCATTGCCGGCGTCGATCCCAAGATCGGGCTGTTTGCCTCATTCTCCATCGCCGTCATCATTTCCATCGTCGGCGGACGTCCCGGAATGATTTCGGCAGCCACGGCCGCAACCGCGGTGCTGATGGTAACCCTCGTCAAGGAGCACGGGCTTCAATATCTGCTGGCAGCCACCATTCTGGCCGGCCTCCTGCAGATCGTTGCCGGTTTTCTCAAGCTCGGCTCGCTGATGCGATTTGTCTCGCGCTCGGTAATGACAGGCTTTGTCAATGCGCTCGCCATCCTCATCTTCCTGGCCCAACTGCCGGAACTGACCGGCGTGTCCTGGCTGACCTATGTGATGGTAGCCGCAGGCCTCGGCATCATTTACCTGTTTCCGTTGATAACCCGCGCCGTGCCTTCGCCGCTGGTCTGCATCATCGTGCTGACAGTGGCAGCCATCACCATGGGGCTGGATGTGCGCACCGTCGGCGACATGGGCGAATTGCCGTCGACGCTGCCGGTCTTCCTGCTGCCCGATATTCCACTGAATTTCGAAACGCTGCAGATCATCTTTCCCTATTCGCTGGGCGTTGCGACCGTCGGCTTGCTTGAATCGCTGATGACCGCTTCCATCGTTGACGACCTGACCGATACGCCAAGCAACAAGAACCGCGAATGCGTGGGCCAGGGCATTGCCAACACCATGACCGGCTTCATCGGCGGCATGGCCGGCTGCGCCATGATCGGCCAGTCGATCATCAACGTCAAATCCGGCGGCCGCGGCAGATTGTCGACCTTCAGCGCCGGCATGTTCCTGCTGTTTCTCATTCTCGTACTCGGCGATCTCGTCCGGCAAATCCCGATGCCGGCGCTTGTGGCCATCATGATCATGGTGTCGGTCGGCACTTTCAGCTGGTCATCCATCCGCAATCTCAGGGAACACCCGCGCAGTTCGTCCTTCGTGATGGTAGCCACCGTCGTCGCCGTGGTGGCGACCCATAACCTCGCAATCGGCGTGTTCACCGGCGTGCTGCTGTCGGCTTTGTTCTTCTCCTGGAAGATCGCGCAGATCTTTTCCATCACCACGGAAGTGTCGGATGGCGGCCAGTGCCGCACCTATATTGTCAGGGGACAGCTGTTTTTTGCATCAGTCGAGGACTTCAACAATGCCTTTGATTTCAAGGAAGCACTGGAAAAGGTTATTATTGATGTCAGCCATGCGCATATCTGGGATATATCAAGCGTTTCGGCCCTCGACATGATCGTCCTCAAATTCCGTCGCGAGGGCGCTGAAGTCGAGATCATCGGACTGAACGAGGCGAGCGAAACCATCGTTGACCGCCTTGCCATACATGACAAGCCCGGCGCGATGGAAAGCCTGCTGGGACATTAGGGAGAGCAGGACATGTTGAAGATTATCGGATTGGTGGATGGCTCGGTCTACGCCAAGAGCGTTTGCGACCATATTGCCTGGATTGCCGGACGCACTGAAGTCAGTGTCGATATCCTGCATGTGATCGGGCGTCGCGAAGTTCCCTTCGAGGCAACCAATTTCAGCGGCATCATCGGGCTGGGCGCCCGCACCGCATTGCTGGAGGAACTGGCCGAACTGGATGCCCGCAACGCCAAGCTTGCCCATCAGCGCGGACGCCACAACCTAGAAATAGCGGCAGCGCAATTGGCGGCATCCGGCGTCAAGTTCGTCGAAACCAAGCTGCGCAACGGCGATTTGCTGGATGCGGTGGAAAATGTCGACAAGGTTGCCGACCTGATCGTGATCGGCAAGCGGG
Organism: Rhizobiaceae bacterium; assembly: GCA_041742335.1. Taxonomy (GTDB): domain Bacteria; phylum Pseudomonadota; class Alphaproteobacteria; order Rhizobiales; family Rhizobiaceae; genus Rhizobium_E. The sequence goes on along the minus strand of JBGSIT010000020.1, from coordinate 70,463 downwards.
GAGAAGGCGCGGATTTTGCCAAGCTTCATCTCGGCTCAAACCTCGAACGCGTCGTCCGTTCGACCCGCCGCCCGGTTTTGGTGGCCTCGCGCGCCTTCAAGCCGATCAACAAGGTGCTGGTCGCCTATGACGGCGGCACCATGGCCATGAATGCCGTCAAGGAGATCAGCCGCAATTCGGTGATGACCGGCCTTGCAATCAAGCTGTTGATGGCCGCAACGCCCGGCGACGAGGCCACCCAGAAGATGGAGGAAGCGGCCGGCATATTGAAAGCCGCAGGCTTGACGGTCGAGACGGAAATCGTTGCCGGCCAGCCCGACAAGGTCATATCCGATTGCGTTGAAACCGAAGGACATGACCTGCTGGTGATGGGCGCCTATAGCCATTCGCGGTTACGCAGCCTGTTCATCGGCTCGACGACGACTGAAATGATCCGCTCCTGCAAGATACCGGTCTTTCTGTTCAGGCAGGAACAAGAGGGGCAATCGTAAGAAAGGAATGCGATCACGCGGTGACTATTGCCGCGTGATTGGCAAGGGTGCGGCGACTGTTTCCCCAACAGATGCGGCCCGCCGGCCAGTCAGAACCGATCAATGACGCTGATGCCGATTTCGCCGGAATTTTCCATTGCCATCAAGGCGGGCACGGCTTCTTCGAGGGTGATATTCCGGCCGATCAGACGTTGCGGCTGCAGCTTTCCGGTCTTCATCATGTCCAGCATCGCCGGATAGCGCCAGGCCTGCATGCCGTGACTGCCGTAGATCTCCAGTTCGTGACTGATGATGCGACCCATCGGAATCTCCGGCGCGGCATGTTCGCCGGCCATCAATCCGACCTGGACATGGCGTCCGCGCCGTCTCAGGCAGGCAATGGAATTGACGCAGGTAATCTTGTGGCCAAGCGCATCCATGGAAAGATGGGCGCCGCCATCGGTAATGTCGCGCACCGCTTCGGCGACATTGGCGACCTGAAGCCCGTTCAATGTCGCCACCGCACCGATGGAACGGGCGAATGCCAGCTTTTCCTCGGAGATGTCGATGGCGACCACATTGGCTCCCAGGGCCGTGGCAATCATGATGGCGGACATGCCGACCCCGCCGCAGCCATGGACAGCGACCCATTCGCCAGGCCTGGCGCGGCCCTGGTCCGACAAAGCGCGAAACGAAGTGGCAAACCGGCAACCAAGACTGGCAGCAGTGGCGTAATCGAGATCATCGGGCAGCAGCACGATATTGGTATCGGCGTAATCGACGGCGACAAATTCGGCAAATGAGCCCCAATGGGTAAAGCCGGGCTGGATCTGGTGGCTGCAGACCTGCTGGTTTCCGGAATGGCATTCGCCGCAGCGCCCGCAACCGGAAACGAAAGGCACGGTGACGCGGTCGCCAACATTGAAATGCACCACGCCGCGCCCCTTGGCGGCAATTGTTCCGGCCAGCTCATGGCCCGGCACATGCGGCAGTGAAATATCGGCGTCATGGCCCTTCCATCCGTGCCAGTCGCTGCGGCAAAGTCCGGTCGCCTTGACCTTGATGACGACGCCGTCCACCGATGGCGAAGGATCGGGAAGAAGCTTTATTTCAGGCTGCTTTCCGAAGGCGTCATAATACATGGCTCGCATCAGGGTTCCTTTCTCTGTCTGGCCCGATGTTGCCACGAAGGCGGTGGCGGTGGAAGGCTGTTTCACGTGTATTGCCAAAGCAATATCATAAAGCATGGCGATAAAAACCTGTCGTCTTTAGCATCCGAAATGCTTGCATAAGAATTACCTAATTGATACATTCAATTCGATAAACGATATTTCCGTTCTCCAATGAGTCGCCAATGAAAAACACCCCCGTAGGTCAACCAGTCCGCACTGCCGCTTAAGGAACCAGAACAACTTTCGTTTTCAACATGTAGCATATGCTCCACTTCAATCTGCCGGAGTACCCGCAACATTTGAAATCGAGAGCAATTATTGCCAAACTTGGCCACTGCCATAGTGGCTCACATGATTTTCAATTCCGGGACAGGCATTTCCCGTGCCCGGATTATTTTGCAATTGCCGACAGCGGATATCGGCATTGCCTGGCTAAAACTGCGAGGGATAAGCGCAATGATGGCAACCGGCGAAATCGTCGATAAAATTTACGAAGCCGCTTTGGTGCCGGAGCACTGGCAGGGTGTGCTTGACATGCTCGCAAGGCTTGCTTCCGCCAAGGGATGCGTGCTGATGAGTTCGCGCGATTCAGCCGGTCATTGGGTTGCCTCCGACAGCCTGGCCGAATTGATGCATAATTACTTTGCCGGCGGCTGGCACAAGGACACCAGCGTCAGCAGCAAGCTGTTCGCGCTGCCGGGGGCGGAATTCTATTCAGACGCAGATGTCATTCCCGACGAGGAAATGGACAGGCTCGCATTCATCACCGATTTCATGCGCCCCAACGGCATCGGCTATACGGCCTCCACATTCATCAGGGTTCCCAACGGCGATTCGCTGGTCGTCACGGCGCAAAAGAAACTGGGCGACGGGCCGGTTGATCGCCCGTCGCTTCACTTGCTGACGGAATTCCGGCCCCATATCGCCCGCGCCGCGATGCTGGCGACCCGGCTCGAATTCGAGCGTGTCAAAGGCGCAAACCAGGCGCTCGAAATGACCGGCTTGCCGTCTGCCGCCATTGATCAAGACGGCAGGGTGATTGACTGCAATGCGCTGTTTGCCAATCTTCGCGACCATATCGTCATCGCCAGCGGCAACAAGCTGAAATTGAAGCGCAAAGGCGCGCAGGAAGCGATGGAGGACAGCCTCCGGCTGGCAGCAACGCCCTATTCCGGCAGGGCGGCCATTGCAAAGTCGCTCCCCCTGCCCGGAACCGACGGCTTGAAACCGGCGGTGCTTCATCTTCTGCCGGTGCGGCGCAATGCCAGGGACATTTTCGTTCAAGCCGCATTCTTCGTCATACTGACGCCGCTGGCCGATCCCGTCCAACCCGGCATTGACTTGATCCAGGGCCTGTTTGACTTGTCAACATCGGAAGCCCGCATTGCCGGCCAGTTGGCGGCCGGTTCGGATGTCAACAAGATTGCCGCTGATCTGGGTGTTTCAAGGGAAACCATTCGCTTTCACCTTAAGAATATTTTTGCCAAGACTGGCGTCGGCAGACAGGCAGAACTTGCGGCAATCATAGCAAAAATACCATATTTTTTCGGATAGTTCCGAATATTCTAGATATTATTTGTGATTTTTTGCAACCACCTACCCATTTGAGTAGGTACAACTATATTATGCCGTGCCACTAATGTTCTTGTCGCGCATGTTTTGTGGTCGTTTAGTGTAGGGGTACACGCAAAAACCGGCAATGACGGTTCCCAGACGCGCCATATGCAGCGAATGACTTAAAATACGCGTAATGGAGCTCTTGGGGCAGTACCTTCCGCGAACCAGGCTGATAAGCCGTTTTGCCGCATGGTCCGGTTCTGGGCCATGCGGTTTTTTTCAACTGGATCATAAGCAGGCTTCGCCTGACAGGGGCGACCGATCAACCAAATACGCCGCGCGTCTTGCTTTCATGGATTTCGATCAGGCTCGGGCCTTTTTGACCCGCCATGCTTTTCAGCGCCGCCGGCAATTGGGCAATGTCATCCAGCCGCACCGAAGTCAGGCCATAAGCTTTTGCAATCAAAAGGAAATCCGGCGCAGAGGGCCTTACCCCTTCCGGCGTGATGTTGTTTTCGATCATGTAATTTTCAATTTCCTGATAGCCGTCATTGTTCCAGACCAGGAAAATGACATTGCAATTCTCATCCATCGCAGCGCCGATTTCCGCCAGCGAGAACTGGAACCCGCCGTCACCGGTCAAGCAGACGACCGGGCTTTCCGGTCGGGCGATAGCAGCGCCGATTGCCGCCGGCGGCCCGTAGCCAAGGGCTCCAAAGCCCGTCGCCGCATTGAACCATCCGCTGGGCCGACCAGCTTCAAAAAACAGATTTCCGGCATAGATGGCCTGTGTCGAATCCCCGACAATGGTGGCTTCAGGAAGCGCGTCTCGGATGGTTTCAACAATGGCGATTTCCGCCTGTACCTTCGCCGGCAATCCGGAACGCGCTGCAACCCGCGTGGCGTCTGCGCGCGCTGCGCCATCCGCCGATCCGCTATGGTTGCCAAGCTCCGAGAGAATGCATTCCGCCGCCTCGCCGGCAGATGCCGCAATGCCGAGCGAAAGCGCCGGGCCGCGCGCAAGCTGGGCCGCGTCGATATCCACCCTCACCAAATTGGACAGCTCCGGGAGGCCGCCATCGGCATACATGTCATAATCGGTCTGGCCGAATTCAGTCCCGAAAGCCAGCACCAGATCGGACTGGGCAAGCAACGCGCGGACCGGCTCCAGGCTGGGACTGGCAGGCACCGAAAGCGGATTGCCGGCAAACATGCCCCGCGCATTGACTGTTGTGATGACCGGAGCGTCGAGCCGCCCCGCCAATTGCGCCAGGGCCGCCGCCGCCCGGATCGACCCGCCGCCGCACAGCATGACCGGCGATTTTGCGCTCCGGCACAAGGCGGCCGCATCCTTGACCTTCTGGCGCTCGATGCCCGGCCTGTAGACCGGCGCCGCCTTGGGCGCTATCGGCGCGATGCGGGAAGACATCACGTCGGTCGGGATTTCGATGTGAACCGGCCCCGGACGGCTCGAACCTAGGATCGTGAAGGCGCGGGTGATGACGTCTTCAAGGTCTTCGGGATTGGTCAGCGTATGCGACATCAGCGCGAAAGTGGCCATCATCGCCTGCTGATCGGGCAATTCATGCAGGAAGCCGCGGCCATGACCAAGCGTATCGCGGGCATTGACGCCGGAAATGACCAGCATCGGAATGGAATCCTCGCGCGCCTGGGCCATGGCGGTGATGGTATTGGTCAGGCCGGGACCGGTGATGACAAGGCAGACGCCGGGCTTGCCGCTGACCCTTGCATAGCCGTCGGCCATGAAACCCGCGCCCTGTTCATGACGCGGCGTGACATGACGGATCGACGAGCCGGCCAGCCCCCGGTAAAGTTCCACCGTATGGACACCGGGAATGCCGAACACCACATCGACGCCATTGGCCTGCAGGCAGTCGATCAGGTGCTCTCCAACCGTTTTCAGAACCTCGCTCATGCCCTTTTGGCTCCCTTTTCATTGCGCTCCTCGACGAAGTCCACCATCCGGCCCATGGCCGTTGCCAGCACCTCGTCGGCAACCGTCAGCGAGATGCGGACAAACTGGCTGGCTTGCTGGCCGAAGGAAGAACCGGGCATGACGGCGACTTGCTTTGCCTCCAGCAGCGTCCTGGCAAACTCTTCGCTTGAAAGGCCGGTAGCCGACACATCAACCAGAATGAACATGCCGGCGCTTGGCATCAGGGGCACAAGATCAGGACTTGCAGACAGGATTTCGCAAACAAGGCTGGCCCGCCTTGAATAATTTTCGACCATACGGACGGCTGTATCAAATTCGCCATTGATCGCCATGGCGGTCATGTCGGCAATGAACGGCTGGCCGCCAAACAGCATGGTTTCCGATACAGGCAAAAGCCGGCTGGCAAATTCCACCGGACCGACCGCCCAGCCGCTGCGAAAGCCGGGAGCGGCATGCGACTTGGAAATCGAAGATACGACAATGGTGCGCTCTGCCAGGTCCGGATTGTCAAAGGGCGACGCAAAAGACCCGCCAAAAATCAGGTCTTCATAGACCTCGTCGGAGACGATCCACAAATCATGCTTGATGCAGATCCTGCCGATTTCGGCAATTTCGGCTGCAGTCATGACCGCGCCGGTCGGATTATGCGGCGTATTGAGCAGAAGCACCCGGCATTGCGGCGTGATGGCCGCCTCAAGATCGGCGGCCTGCATGTGGAATGCGTTTTCAGCGCGGAGCGGCACCATGACCGACCGTGCGCCGCTGGCGGCGATTACCCCTTCATAGGTGGCATAAAGCGGGTCGCCCACCAAAACGGCGTCGCCCTCAGACACCAGGCCAAGCATGGTGGCAAACAGCGCCGTTTGGGTGCCGGGGAAGCACAATATGTTGGCCTCGGTCACATCGGCGCGACGCCGCCTGTATTTGTTGACCAGCGCCGCGACGACCGACGGTTCGCCGCGACCGTTCGAATATGTCGTCCGGCCGGCATACATTGCGCGGGTGCATTCAGCCAACAGTGCTTCATCCGGCCTGACATCCGGTTCGCCAATCGTCAATTCGATGATGTCCTTGCCAGCGGCGGCCAGTTCGCGCGCCTTCAAATGCAGGGTCCATTTTCCTGAACCCAATGTTGCCAGTCTTTCGGTAATCGGTGCGTAATGCATCGGATCCTGCTTTCTCATGTATGAGTTGGGGATTGGTCTTGCCCAAGGGGCAATCCAATGATGCGCTCGGCGCCAAGCAACGCGATTGTCGCCAGTTCGCCGTCTTCAAACAGATTGCCGGCGGCACTGCCTTCAAGCCACAGTCCGTCAAGCAATCCGTTCAGCGCAATGGCGAGGTTGCGCAATGTGTTCTGATCAGTTTGAACGCCGTTATCGGCAAACAGGTCGCCGACAAGCGCCTGCAACCGATCGCGAAATTCGAGATAGCTGATGCGATGGATTTCGGCCAGCGACGGATCAATGCGGGTTTGCCCGATAAAGGTCGACCAGAGCGAAAGCCGTCGCGAATCCATGATCGGCGCATTGAAATTGGCAAGGATGAAATTACGCAACCGGCTGCGGGCGTCCCATCCCTCGTCTTCGGCAAATTTCAGCGCGGCTGCCGACATGGTGCTCATTAATGTGGAATAGGCCGTTTGCAGCAAAAGCTCCTTGGTGGAAAAATAATGACGGATCAATCCGCCGGTAACACCGGCATTTTCGGCAATCCGCCGAACAGTCGTTCCCTGCAGCCCATATTCCGCAATACAGTCCAGCGTTGCGTCAATCAGGCTCTGACGCCGGACGGCTTCACTGGCATGATGGAAGGGCTTGCGCGTCATGCCTTCAGCCGGAGGACAGGACGGGTCAGGCAGGTCGGGCCGCCTTCGCAGGCAATGCACAATGCATCCGCCTCAAAGGTTTCCACGACACAGCCTTCATTTTCCATGGCGATCCGGGTCGCATCAAAACCCGCCACCATGATGACATTGCGCGGCGATGTCGGCAGTACATTGAGGCTGAGCCCGTTGCTGGCGGCAAATTCCTCCGCGCTGGCATGGATCATCCGGATGCCGCGTTCCTTCAACATGAGATAGAAAGGCGCAGGCAGCAGCGGCGCATGAACCAACGCCAAGTCGTCAGCGAGCGGCGAAATTACCGACATCAGGTGCAGGCAGGCTTCCTCGCCCTGCCACAGCGGCAAGTCAAAGCCGAAAACCGAAATACCGAAGGGCGCCAGCATCGCCGTCAATTGCTCAATCCCGGACTGGTTGCTGCGCACGCCGCGCCCGACGACGAGCGTCTTGCCATCCAGCCAGACGCAATCGCCGCCCTCCACCGTGCCCGGCGCAACAATTCGACCCAGGACAGGAATGCCGGCCTTTGCATAGGCGGCCTCGTGCAGGCCGGTTTCCGCAAGCCGCAGTTTCTTGCCCATCCGCAGCAAAACCGCCCCGTGATCGGTCACAAAGGACGGATCGTGCGTGAACATCGAATCCGCCAGGCCATCGCCGTCGTCTTCGAGCCAGATGATGTCCGCACCGGATTTTTCAACGAGCGTCGCGAAAGCCTCGTACTGGCTGATGGCCTTGTCCGCATTGAAGGTCGGACCATAGTGCCAAACAGCAGGTTCGGCCGCTTTCAGACTTGCTCCCGGGCGGCGCATCAAAACGCGAACAAGACCGGAAGCCATGGCCTGAGAACCAAAAGCATTCATCACTCACCCCTTTGCCGGAAAACACAGTCGAATGTTGCGCATCTCGCATTCAAGTTTATTATACACTTGAATAATTACGCGACAAGTGTAAAACTTCAAGCAACAGGGAAGTTTGGCCAGGAACATTCTCGAACAAGCAAAACTGGCAAATTGGGGAAATCCGGGGCGACACCTCCCCGGCAATTGGCGGAACTTGATGACAGAAACCGCGCATGCCATTGAAATTACCAATCTTCATAAGCGCTTCGGACCTTTGGAAGTTCTGAAAGGCATCTCCCTTTCAGCCAACCAGGGTGATGTTATCGCCATCATTGGCGGTAGCGGATCGGGCAAGTCGACCTTTTTGCGCTGTATCAACATGCTTGAGTTGCCCACAGCCGGCTCAATCACCGTTCACGGCGAAACGATCGCCATGAAGAGCGATGGCCATGGCGGTCTCATGCCTGCCGACCGAAAGCAGGTCCAGCGCATCCGCACCGAATTGGCCATGGTGTTTCAGAGCTTCAATCTCTGGCAGCACATGACGGTCATCCAGAATGTCATCGAAGCGCCGGTCCATGTGCTCGGGGTTTCCAAAGACAAGGCCTTGGCCCTGGCCGAGACATTGCTGAAGCGGGTTGGCCTTTACGAAAAGCGTGATGCCTATCCGGCCTATCTGTCAGGCGGCCAGCAGCAACGCGCGGCGATTGCCCGGTCGCTGGCGATGGAACCGTTGGTCATGCTTTTTGACGAACCGACCTCGGCGCTCGACCCGGAACTGGTCGGCGAGGTGCTGTCAGTGATCGGCGATCTCGCCAAGGAAAAGCGCACCATGATCCTCGTCACCCACGAAATGAAGTTCGCCCGCGAAGTATCCAACCATGTCGTGTTTCTTGACAGCGGCGTGATTGAAGAACAGGGACCGCCCGAACAGTTGTTCGGCGACCCGAAATCCGAACGGTTGAAGAAATTCATCAGTTCGATCCACTAGCCTCAAAATATACAAAATTGAAACAGGGGAATAAAATGAAAAAGGTACTCAACATTGCAGCAGCGGCCATCGTCATGGGCGTTGCATCATTTAGCACTGCACAGGCCGAACAGGTCAAGCTGGCCTTTGCCGCCGAACCCTATCCGCCATTCACAAATGTCGATGCATCCGGCACCTGGGTTGGTTGGGAAGTCGAATTCGCCGATGCCGTCTGCAAGCAGGCCCAACTTGATTGCGTCATCACGCCGGTGGCCTGGGACGGGATTATCCCGGCTTTGACCAGCAAGAAGATCGACATGATTGTCGGCTCCATGTCGATCACCGAAGAGCGGTTGAAGACAATCGATTTCACCGACAAATATTACAACACTCCCACCAGCGTGGGCGGCAACAAGTCAGATACCTTTGACGCAACACCGGAAGGTGTGACCGGCAAGATCATCGGGGCGCAGGTTTCGACCATCAACCTGGATTATGCCCTCAAGCATTTTGCAGGCACGGCAGCGGAAATCAAGGAATACCAGACGCAGGATGAAGCCCAGCAGGATCTGGCGGCAGGCCGCGTGGACGCAATCGTGGTGGATGCGATTTCGCTCAAGGCCTTTCTTGAATCCGATCAGGGCGGCTGCTGCGAGAGCAAAGGCGATGTGGCCGATGATCCGGCCATTCTCGGCGCAGGCGTCGGCATCGGTATCCGCAAGGAAGACGGCGAGTTGAAAGCCAAGCTCAATGCGGCCATCAAGGCCATCCGTGAAAACGGCACCTATGATGAATTTTCGAAGAAGTATTTCGACTTCGACATTTATGGCGGATGATCGTCCTGATTTGAAGCGGTGGATGCGACGGCGCAAGCCGCCGCTTGCACTTGCCCTTTGCAAGAAAGGGACTATCCGGCATGGAACCATCGTTTCTGGCATCGCTTGATCTGGGCTTGTTGTCGCTCACACCTCCCGGATGGGGCGGCGTGTTGCTGGCCGGGTTTGTCAGATCGATAGAAGTTGCCGTCGGCGGCTTCAGCCTAGGCTTGCTGATCGGGATATTCGGCGCCTACGGAAAGCTCTATGGCGGTCCGGTCGCCCGCGACCTGCTTGAAGTCTACACCACCTTTGTCCGCGCCGTTCCCGAACTGGTGCTGATCCTGCTTCTTTATTATGCCGGCACCGATGCGATCAACCAATTGCTGACACTTGCGGGCTTTGCGCCCGTGGACATCAGCGGCCTGGTGGCGGGGATTTTTGTCATCGGCGTGGTTCAGGGCGCCTATTCCACCGAGGTGTTGCGCGGCGCGATCAAATCGGTTCCCACCGGTCAAATCGAGGCGGCCCGCGCCTTTGGAATGTCGCCCTACAAGGCAATGACCCGCATCACACTGCCGGCCATGCTGCCCCATGCCATTCCCGGCCTTTCCAATCTCTGGCTTATTGCCACCAAGGACACCGCACTTCTGGCCGTAGTCGGCTTTACTGAATTGACTCTGGCAACACGGCAGGCGGCGGGCACCACCAAAGCCTATCTGTTGTTTTACTGTGCGGCCGGCGTCCTGTATCTTGTCCTGACGCTTGGATCGAGTGTGATCATCCGGCTCATTGAGCGCCGCTCCCGTCGCGGCATGGCAGGCCCGTTATAGAAATGGCCAAGAACCTCGCACCAGCCGCTTACATTCCACCGAAGGCCCGCAGCCTGCTTGAACCGCACCGCATTGTACTGATGGCGATTTTCATCGCCCTTGTGCTGGCAGCCATCTGGTTCATGCGTTGGGACTGGCTGGAAAAATACTGGCCTGCTTTGCTGGCAGGTATAGGGCGGACGCTGCTGCTGCTGTTTTCCACAGCCATTGTCGGCTTCGTCTTTGCCCTCGGCCTTGGATTGGTGCAGGTCACCGGACCCCGGCCGCTTGCTTGGCTTGCCACCGGCTTTTGCACGATCATCCGCGGCACGCCGCTGCTTTTGCAATTGTGGCTGCTCTATTATGGCTTGGGTTCGGTCTTTGCCCAATATCCCGAAATCCGGCAATCGGTCTTCTGGCCCTATCTGCGCCAGGCCTGGCCCTACGGCTTTGCCTCGCTGGTGATTTCATTTGCCGCTTATGAGGGTGAAGTCATGCGCGGCGCTTTTGCCGGCGTGCCGCGCGGCGAACTTGAGGCCGCCAAGGCCTATGGCATGGGACGCTGGACGATGTTTCACCGCATCTGGCTGCCTCGGGCCATCCAGCGTGCATTGCCGACGCTGAACGGCGAGACCGTGCTGCAACTCAAGGCGACGCCGCTGGTCGCCACGATCACGGTGATCGACGTCTATGCCGTGATATCCAAGGTCCGGCAGGATACTTTCCTCACTTATGAGCCGCTGCTGCTGCTGGCGCTGATCTATCTCATCCTGACCGGCATATTGGTTTTTGCATTTCGCAAGCTGGAAGCGCGGATACCGACAAAGGGTGTGTGAACCGCAGGACGTCGGTTTTGCCAATCGGTCAGAAAGAATTGAAAATCCCCGCCAGTTGCCTGACGGGGATTGGTGTTCAGCCGATGTCAATGATCATCTCATCAACAATAGATGTGGAATGCCTCGCGAATGGCGGCATCGACCGCCGGATCGAACACCGATGGCGCGGCCTCGGCCAGGATCCGGTTCTTGCGTTCGATCGCCTTCTGGATCAGATCCGGCCGGCCGATTTCAACCCATTCCTTGGGGCTGGTCCGGTCAGCGACCGCAGGATAGATATATTCGGTCTGCATCAGGCCCAGCGTCTGCGGATGACCGAGATAGTGGCCAGGGCCCTCAAGGCACACGGCCCGGATCGTCTCGATCGACAGATTGTCTTCGGTCACGTCAATGCCGCGCACACAGCGTTGCACCTGGCCGAGCAGGTCGTCGCCCAGCACCAATGATTCAAGGCAGAAGCCCAGCAGCGACGCATGCATGCCGACTGATTCATAAATCATGTTGAGACCCGATAGCCCGGCCAGCACGTTGGAAATGCCCTGCTCCCAACCGGCCTGCATGTCCGGCAGCTTGGCGTCGGCGATACCGGCGGCAGCCCCTCCCGGCAGTTTATAGAACTGGTGCATCTGTGAGCATCCGGCCGTCAGCAACGCCTGTTCACCCGATCCGCCCGACATGGCGCCGGTCCTGAGATCGGACACGAAGGGCCATGTGCCGAAGACGCAGGGATGACCCGGCGCCATGGCATTGACATAGACAACACCTGCGAGGCATTCGGCGACCGCCTGGACAATGGCCGTGGCCAAGGGCGCAGGCGCGGTGGCGCCAGCCTGACCGGCAGACAGCAGCAGGATCGGCATGCCGGCACGAATGCAGGCCTCCATCGTGATGCAGCTTTCCTCGGCAAATTTCATCGGCGGAACAACAAAGCAATTGGAATTGGACACGAAGGGGCGCTCGCGCCATTTGTCTTCGCCGCCGGCGATCATGTGCAGCAGGTCAAAGCAACCCTTGACATGCGAGGGGTCGGAAAAAGACGTGCCGACATGCTTGGTGGTGCCGGCGCAGCATGCATAAAGCGTGTTGATGTCCATCAGGAAATTGTCGGGAATGTCCCGGCATACCATGGCGCGCTGGAAGAAATGCACATTGTCGAGATGCTGGACGAGCTGGGCCGCATTGAGCAGGTCCTTGGAGGTGGATTCGCGGTATTCGCGCTTTTCCACGTCAACCACATGCACGGCTGCTCCGGCAGTACCGAAATAGGTCCGGGTGCCGGTCAATTCGAGATCCTGCTTCGGATTGCGGGCATACAAGGTGATGTCGCGGGCAGCTATGGCCAGCATGTCCTCGACCAGCGCACGGGGAAAGCGCAGACGACCGTCATCGCCGAGAATGGCGCCGGCTTTCGTCATGATTTCCACGCCGGATTTAGGCGCATTGGCAAGCCCGATGGTTTCCAGCGCGTCAAGGGCGGCTTGATGGATGCGCAGCACATTGGCATCGCTGAGCGGCTTGTACTGGCCGCCGGACTGACCGGGGCGAACCGGCCTGATATTTTCGGCTAGCGGAGCGGAGCGAACGGCAACACGTGCTGCCCTGCCACCTGATCGGCGCGAAATCTGTACCGCAGCTTCACTCATTTCGTTCTCCATTCATGCGAGCACCATCGCTCAGCATCTTGTTGATCACGCTGCCTGAGGCAGCCTGTGAAAATCCCTTAAAACTTCCTTCGGCCATGATGGCCTGCATCTGGCTGGCTATTGCCGCATGGGTGACACGCGCAATCATCGAGCCGACCGATATCCGCCTTACGCCCATGGCCGCAAAATCAGACACCGACAATTGCGTCAGGGGTCCTGCGGCCAAGGCATTGACCGGCGTGTTGACAGCCGCGATCACGCGGGCCAATTCTTCGCGTCCCGGCGGCACCGGCACATATAAAAGATCCGCGCCCGCCGCTTCAAAAGCACGGATGCGCCGGATGGCTTCGTCCAGATCATAGGCCCCGTTCATCACGCCGTCGGCGCGGGCGCAGAGAATGAAGGGATGTTTGAGCGATCTGGCGGCATCCACGGCGGCGCCAATCCGCTCGACGGCAGCCTCGAATTCATAGGCCGGGTTTCCTTCCACCATCTGCGTGTCTTCGATGGAGCAGCCGGAAAGACCGACTTCCGCAGCCAGCCTGATGGTCTCCGCCACGTCTTCGGGTGCGTCGGCAAAGCCGTTTTCGAAATCACCGGAAACCGGCAGATCGGTCGCCGACACAATTTGTTCGGCATGGGAAAGGGCTTCCTGGCGGCTTATGCGCCCCATGTCAGGCCGGCCGAGCGTGAATGCAAAACCGGCACTCGTGGTTGCCAAGGCCTTGGCGCCGCTGGCAGCCATCATTCTAGCCGAACCCATGTCCCAGGGATTGGGAATGACAAAGCAACCCTTCTGGTGAAGCGCATGAAATCTTTGATGGCGTTCGGCAAGCCTGGTCATCCGCGCAGCCTTTCGCTCTTGGGATCATAAAGCGGCTGCAGAGAAGGCTTGGCGGCAAAGCGTTCGCCTGCAACTTCTATTTCATAGCGCGAAGCGAGAACATCGGCTTCGCTCTCGCCCTTGCAGGGCACATAGCCGAGGCCGATGGCGCCGCCGAGGAAATGGCCGTAATTTCCCGAAGTGATGATCGATACGATCTCGCCATCGCGGACAATTGCCTCGTTGTGGAAAAGCAACGGCGCGGGATCTTCAAGCTGGAACTGCACAAGACGCCGGTCGAGGCCGTCTTCCTGCTTTTGCAGCACGGCGTCGCGCCCGATGAACGGGCCTTTCTTGGTACGCACGGCAAAGCCGAGGCCGGCTTCCAGCACATGATCCTCATCGGTGATGTCATGGCCGAAATGGCGATAGGCTTTTTCAATCCGGCAACTGTCCAGCGTGTGGATGCCGCATAGCTTGAGATCGAGATCCTTGCCCGCCGCCTCGATGGTCTCAAAGACATGGGCTGCCTGATCGGAGGAGACATAAAGCTCCCACCCCAATTCGCCGACATAGGAAACGCGGTGGGCGCGGGCCAGGCCCATCCCTGCTTCGATCTCGCGCGCCGATCCGAATGGATGGGCCTCGTTTGAGAAATCATTCGGACTGATGACCTGCAACAATTGGCGTGATTTCGGACCCATCACGCAAAGCACGGCCTCCGCCGCAGTAACATCGGTGATCACCACGAATTCGTCGGCCTCGACATGCCTGCGCAACCAGGAAAGATCGCGCTGCAATGTTGCACCGGGGACAACCAGATAGAATGCCGTCTCCGACAGCCTTGTGACTGTCAGGTCGCATTCGATGCCGCCCTTGTTGTTGAGCATCTGGGTATAGACGATGCGGCCGGTGGCGACATCCATCTGGTTGGCGCAAAGCCTTTGCAGGAACGAAACCGCATCACGGCCTTCGACCCGGATCTTGCCAAACGAACTCATGTCGACAAAGCCGACATTGTTGCGGATCGCCAGATGCTCGTCGCGGCTGTTTTCAAACCAGTTCTGGCGCTTCCAGCTATAGCGGTATTCGCGTTCCTGGCCGGGCCTGGCGTACCAGTTGGCGCGCTCATTGCCGCTGACTTCGCCAAAGACGGCCCCACGGGCCTTCAGATGCTCATGCAATGGCGAGCGCCTTATGCCGCGCGATGTCGCCATTTGGCGGTAGGGAAAATGGTCGGCGTAAAGCAGCCCGAGGGTTTCCGACACCCGCTCCTTGAGATAACTGCGGTTTTTCTGGAACGGCATGGCGCGGCGGATATCGACTTCCCAGAGATCGAAAGGCGTCTCGCCGTCATTCATCCATTGCGCCAAGGCCATGCCGGCGCCGCCCGACGACACGATGCCGATGGAATTATAGCCGGCGGCAACCCAATAGCCCTTGAGTTCCGGCGCTTCGCCAAGATAGTAGCGGTCGTCCGGGGTAAAGCTCTCGGGACCGTTAAAGAAGGTGTGAATGCCGGCGGTGGCAAACATCGGCATGCGGTTGACGGCCTGTTCGAGGATGGGCTCGAAATGGTCGAAGTCTTCCGGCAACTGGTCAAAGCAGAAATCCTCGCGGATTCCTTCCATGCCCCACGGCTTTGCCTTCGGCTCGAAAGCGCCCAGAAGCATCTTGCCAGCGTCTTCCTTGTAGTACGCACATTCATCGGGAACGCGCAGCACCGGCAGGCGGCCCAGGCCCTCAATGGGTTCGGTCACCACGTAGAAATGCTCGCAAGCATGCAGCGGCAGGGTGACGCCCGACATGTTGGCGAGTTCGCGCCCCCACATGCCGGCGCAATTGACGACGTAATCCGTGGCGATTTCATGTGGCTCGCCATCGACGATCACCGATACGCCATTGACGCGCCCGTCCTTGCTGTTGACCGAGGTGACCTTGACGTTTTCGAATATTTTCGCACCGCGCTGGCGGGCGCCTTTGGCCAGGGCCATGGCAATGTTTGCCGGGTCGCATTGCCCGTCAAGCGGCAAATGGACGGCGCCTGCGACATCGGACACATTCAGATGCGGATACATTTCCCGCACTTCCTGCGGCGAGATTTCCCGCACATCGACATTGAAGGCCCGGGCCAGTGAAGCCTGCCGGTAAATCTCCTCGCGCCGTTCGGCCGTCAGCGCCACGGTAATCGAGCCATTTTGGCGCATGCCGGTGGCGATGCCGGTTTCGGCTTCAAGCCGGACATAGAGATCGGCTGAATACTTTGCGAGGCGCGTCATGTTTTGCGAAGCGCGCAATTGGCCTATCAGGCCGGCGGCATGCCAGGTGGTCCCGGAAGTCAGCTGCTTTCGTTCAAGCAGCACGATATCCGTCCAGCCAAGCTTGGCCAGGTGATAGGCGACCGAGGTACCGGAAACGCCGCCGCCGACAATGACGACGCGGGCTTTGTCAGGCAGGGTCCTGCTCATGCCCGCAACCTCTCATTGGAGGGATCCCACAAGGGCTTGTCTTCCTGAACAACCGCCTTGCGCCGCTCGCCGAAAATTTCGACCTCGATTTCAGTGCCCGGCACGTTCAGATCTGCGCGCAGCATCCCGAGCGCGATGGATTTGCCGATCCTGTGGCCGAAGCCGCCGGATGTGGTTTCGCCCACCACCTTGCCGCCATGCCAAAGCGTTGACATGTAGGGCGCATCGCATTCCCCGGCATCAACCACCAGCGTGACGAAACGTTTGGATACGCCCTGCTGCTTTTCGCGCTCCATGGCGGCCTTGCCCTTGAAATCCGGCTTGGACCAGTCAATGAAGCGATCCATACCGCCCTGAAGGATGGTGTAGTCGGTCGACAGGTCACCCTTCCAGGCGCGATAGCCTTTTTCCAGCCTGAGGCAATCCAGCGCTTCCATGCCGAAAGGCTTGAGGCCATGGGCCTGGCCTGCCTGCCAGACGGCGTCAAACACGGCTGCGGTATCTTCAATCTTGGTGTGCAGCTCCCAGCCGAGTTCACCTGCGAAAGAGACCCGCACAAGCTGGAGGTGTCTGCCGGCGATCTGTGCCGTTTGATGGGTCAGCCATGGCAGGCTCAAATCGGCGTCGGTGACCTGCGCCAGGATTTCGCGTGATTTCGGACCGGTCAGAATCTGGCAGGAGAAATCTTCGGTGACGTCATCGATTGTGAAGGCGGCATCGGCGGGCACGTGTTTTCTGAGCCATTCCAGATCATGAAGCTGCGCCGTTGCCGCCGTAATCAGGAAGTAGAAATCCTCGGCAATGGCCATGACCGAGTTCTCGGTGACGATACGGCCCTTGTCATCGGCAAAATAGGCAAGACCGATCCGGCCCGGCTTGGGCATGCGACCGGTGATCAGTCCCGACAGCCAGGCGCCGGCGCCCTCGCCCTTGATGCGGTAACGCGAAAAACCGGGAAGATCGAGAATGCCGGCACCATCGCGCACGGCGAGACATTCCTGCTTGATCCGCTCGGCCCATGGCCCGGCGCGGTTCCATGTCTGCGTTGCTTCTTCCGAAATATCGTCGCCGGCTTGCGCATACCATGTGGCGCGCTCCCAGCCGTTGAAGGGTTTGAATTGCGCGCCGAGCACAGCCATGCGGTCGTGGATCGCCGAAAGCTTCTTGTTGCGGCCGGCCGGCCAGGCGTGCTTGGGAAAGTGCATGGCATATTCATGGCCATAGACTTCCATCCCCTTGGCAACGCAATAATCCTGATCGGCGTAACTGGTGAATCGACGCGGATCGCATGACCACATGTCCCATTCGGTCTCACCTTCCATGATCCATTCGGCCAGCACCTTGCCAGCGCCGCCGGCCTGGCAGATGCCGAAGGTGAAGACACAGGCCTCGAAGGCATTCGGTAAACCGGGCATCGGCCCGATCAGCGGATTGCCGTCCGGCGCATAGGGGATCGGACCGTTGATCATCTTGGAAAGGCCCGCCGTTCCGAGGATCGGCACCCGCTCGACGGCATCATTGAGATACCATTCCAGCCGCTCCAGATCGTCAGGGAACAGCTGGAATGAAAAATCCTTCGGCATCGGATCGTCCGCGCTGACCCAATGCGCTTTGCAATTGCGCTCATAGGGACCGAGATTCATGCCGTATTTCTCCTGACGGAGATAATAGGAACTGTCGACATCCCGAAGCAGCGGCAGTTTCCCGCCGCTTTCCTTGCTCCAGGCTTCCAGTTCGGGGATCGTGTCAAACAGCATATATTGATGGCTCATGACCATCATCGGCACGTCGCGGCCGAACATTTTGCCGACTTCACGGGCATAGTAGCCGGCGGCATTGACGACAAATTCGCAGCGGACTTCGCCTTTCTCAGTTTCGATAACCCATTCGCCATTTTCGCGGCGCACGCCGGTGACCGGGCAGAAACGGATGATTTTTGCGCCCAAGTCGCGGGCGCCCTTGGCAAGCGCCTGGGTAAGCTGCGCCGGATCGATGTCGCCGTCATAGGGATCATAGAGCGCACCCTGCAAATCATGCGTCTCGGCAAAGGGATAGCGGCTCTTGATTTCTTCCGGCGTCAGGATATCAAGATCCATGCCCTGATAGCGCCCCATGCCGGCGACCCGCTTGAATTCCTGCAGCCGTTCCTTGCTGTGGCCCAGCCGGACCGATCCGGTGACGTGATAATTCATCGGATAATCGACTTCCTTGCCGAGATCGCGATAGAGCGAAGCTGAATAGCGCTGCACATTCATGATCGACCAGGACGATGAAAATGTCGGCACATTGCCAGCCGCGTGCCAGGTAGAACCCGCGGTGAGTTCGTTCTTTTCCAGAAGCAGGCAATCCGTCCAGCCGGCTTTGGCCAGATGGTAAAGGCTCGATGCGCCGACCGCTCCCCCGCCGATGATGACGACGCGGGCTGTTGCAGGCAATTCAGACATAGTCATTCTCCGAAACTCGTTTTCGTTCGCAGCCGGCTCGGCAGGCAATCTCAGCCCGCCTTCCACCCCATGGTGGCCTTGATTTCGAGAAACTCCCGTAGCCCCCATTCTCCATATTCACGCCCGTTGCCGGATTGTTTGTACCCCCCGAACGGGGCGAGATAGTCAAACGAGGGTTCGTTGATCTGGATGGCGCCCGCCCGCATTCGCCTGGCCACATCATGCGCCTGCTCGATGTCGGCGGATTGGATGAAGGCTGCCAGACCATATTCGGTATCGTTGGCAATCCGGATCGCATCTTCAACAGTGTCATAAGCGATCAGGACAAGGACAGGGCCAAAAACCTCCTCGCGGGCGATCGTCATGGAAGGATCGACATCGGCAAAAACGGTCGGCTTGACGAAACAGCCCCGGTTGAGATGGTCGGGCAGTCCCAATCCGCCGGTGACCAATCGCGCGCCTTCATCGATTCCGGCTGCAATCAGCCGCTGGATCTTGTCGTAATGCATCTTCGTGACGACCGGGCCGAGATTGGTGGCAGGATCCAGCGGATCGCCGGTCACCAGGCTTTCGGCGGCCGCCTTTGCAAATCCGGCCGCCTCTTCCATCAGGTCCGCCTGAACCAGCATCCGGGTCGGGGCGCTGCAGGACTGGCCGGAATTGGAAAAGCAATTTTGAACGCCGCGGCTGACAGCGTCTTCAAGATCCACGCCCGGCAACAGGATGTTTGCCGATTTGCCGCCAAGTTCCTGCGATACGCGCTTGACGGTGAGGGCCGCCGTGCGCGCCACCTCGATGCCGGCGCGGGTAGACCCCGTAAAGGTGACCATATCAATATCGGGATGGGCTGAAATGGCAGCGCCGACTTCAATACCCGTGCCGTTGACAAGGTTGAATACGCCGGCCGGCACACCGGCTTCATGCATCACCTCGGCGAAAATCAGAGCATTCAGCGGCGCGATCTCACTCGGCTTCAGAACGATCGTGCATCCTGCCGCCAATGCCGGCGCGACCTTGCAGGCAATCTGGTTGATTGGCCAGTTCCAGGGCGTGATCATTCCGCACACCCCTATCGGCTCATGGCTGATCATGGTGCTGCCGCGCAATTCCTCAAAAACAAAGTCCTTGAGCACCACAAGATTGGCTGCAAAATGATCAACCCCTGCCTGGGCCTGCGAGCCCAGCGAGAGGCCGACCGGCGCGCCCATTTCCATGGTCATTGCTGCAGCCAGATCATCCAGCCGCGCTTCCAGCCCCACTATGATGCGCTCGAGCAATTGGATCCGTTGGGCCCGCGTTGTCCGGGAGAATGTTTCAAAGGCCGAACGGGCCGCCTTGACCGCACGATCGACATCGGCGCTTGAGCCGAGCGCGATGCTGGCCACGACTTCCTGCGTTGCCGGATTCACGACGTCGCCCGTTGACTGGCCGACCGGATCCACCCATTGGCCATCAATATAAAATTGCGACTTGTGCATAGGCAATCCAACTCCTGAAAATACGGGGCATTCCTGAATTGAATTTGGTCTGTTCGGGGGTGTTTCTGCAAACAAAGGATAAAATGCCTTTGGCATGATTTTTTTTGTGTGATTTGTGACTTTACTTACAGTCTTGGTGTCAAGGCGCGCCATCGCACAAAAAAACCGCACCCTCAGAAAGCGTTTTCTTCGTTTGAAACACGCATCGGCACAGTCCAGTTTGAAAGCAGGGCATCATCGACGCCGACAAGCAGGCGCAATTGGCATATCGGCAATTTCACGGGCGGGAAAAGCATGAAATACGGGTTCATTGGTCTAGGGCATCTGGGACAACATCTGGCCGGAAGCCTGCTCAGGGAAGGATTTGATGTCACCGTCAACGATCTGGACAAGAAAAACGCCGAAAGCCTGATCGCCAAGGGCGCCAAATGGGCCGGTGATCCGCAGGCCGTTGGCGAACACGTCGATGCCGTCATCACCTGCCTGCCTTCTCCAAAAGTCACCGAAGCGGTATTGACCGGCAAGCGCGGCATATTGTCTGGATTGAAAAGCGGCGGCACCTGGATCGAGATGAGCACGCTTGACCACAAGGACGTCGAAAGACTTTCCGCTGTTGCGGCCGAAAAGGGCGTCCGGATGATGGAAGCGCCGGTGACTGGCGGGGTTCACCGTGCCGCCGCCGGTGATATCACTGTCATTGCCGGTGGAGACGAGGACCTGTTCGAACTGCACAAGCCGGCGCTTGCAGCAATGGGCGGCGAGATCTTCCATGCCGGCCCGCTGGGCAAGGCGGCGGTCATCAAGGTGATCACCAACATGCTCGCCTTCATCCATCTGATCGCCACCGGAGAGGCCCTGATGCTTGCCAAGACAGGCGGGCTGGACCTCGCCAAGGCTTTCGACATCATCAAGGCCAGTTCCGGCAATTCCTTCGTTCACGAAACCGAAGGACAAGTGATCCTCAACGGCTCTTACAATATCAACTTCACAATGGATCTGGCGATCAAGGATCTGGGCTTTGCCATGGGCTTCGGCAAGGAATTCGGCGTGCCGCTGGATCTCGCTTCGCACGCCTTGCAGACCTTCATCCGGGCGCGCACCATGTATGGCGGCGATGCCTGGTCATCGCAGGTCGTCAAACTGCTGGAAGATTCCGTCGGCACAGACCTGCGCGCGCCGGGCTTTCCGGCAGAGCTTGAATGACAGAGCGGCCATGACAGAACCCGGCCAGCCGCCCTCCACGACCCGATTTGACTATATCGTCATTGGCGCCGGTTCGGCTGGCTGCGCCGTTGCCGAAAGGCTTTCGCGTGACGGCAAGTCCAGCGTCGCCGTCATTGAAGCAGGCGGTTCGGACAACCGTTTTTTTGTCCAGATGCCGCTCGGATACGGCAAGACATTCTACGACAAATCGATCAACTGGAACTATCGCGCCGAACCCGATCCCGGACTTGCAGGCCAGTCCGATTTCTGGCCGCGCGGCAAGATCCTCGGCGGCTCCGGTTCGATCAACGCCATGGTGTGGATCAGGGGCGACCGGCGCGATTATGACGACTGGGCCAGGGAAGGCAATCCCGGCTGGTCCTTTGATGACGTGCTGCCGGTGTTCAAATCTCTGGAAGACAACCAGGCCGGCGCTGATGATTTTCGCGCCACAGGCGGGCTGATGCATATCAGCGATGTATCGGGACGCCTGCATCCACTGGCCGAACGGTTCTTGCTGGCCGGAAAACAGGCGGGCTTTGCAACCAACCGTGATTTCAACGGCGCAACCCAGGAAGGCGTCGGCATCTACCAGATCAACACCCGCAATGGCTGGCGGATGTCGTCTGCAAAGGCGTTTTTGCGCCCCGCCCTCAAAAGGGCCAATGTCACCCTGATGACCAAAACACTGGCAACGCGGCTGCTTTTCAACGGCAACAGGGCCATCGGCCTTGAAGTGGAGCGCGACCGGCAAAAAATCACCTTGCTTGCGAATTGCGAAATCATCCTGTCGGCGGGTGCGGTCAACTCGCCGCAATTGCTGGAATTGTCGGGTATCGGTTCTGCGCAAGAACTCAAGGCAGCGGGCATCGACGTCAAGCTCGACAGCCCTGCGGTTGGCAATCACCTGGCCGACCATCTCGGCATCAACTACACGTTTCGCTCCAGGGTCCCCACGCTCAATCAGGTGCTGGGACCGTGGTGGGGCAAACTCAAGGCCGGAATGGAGTTCCTGTTTGCTTCAACCGGTCCGCTCTGCCTCAGCCTCAACCAAGGTGGCGGCTTCGTCAAAACCCGGCCTGATCTCGAGCGGCCGAATGTCCAGCTCTATTTCCAGGCCATCAGCACCTATACCGCCCAGAAAGGCACGCGCCCGCTGCTGGGACCGGACCGCTTCCCCGGTTTTGCCATCGGCATTTCAAGTTGCAAACCGAAATCGCGCGGCAGCATCCATGTCCGTTCCGCCGATGCCAATGAAGCCCCCTGTATCCGGGCCAACGCCTATGGCGACCCCGATGACCTTGCAAACATGCTGGACGGCGTCAAGATCATCCGCAGGTTCGCCAGCCAACCTGCCTTGGCAGACATCATCGCCGAAGAACTGGCACCGGGACCCTCGGTGCAAAGCGATGCGGACCTGGTCGATGATTTTCGTCATCGCTCCGGCACCGTCTATCATCCGGTCGGGACTTGCCGGATGGCGTCGGCGATCCAAAAAGGTGTCGTCGACCACCGTCTCAAGGTTCACGGCATCGACGGCTTGCGGGTCGCCGATGCCTCGATATTCCCGTCAATCATATCGGGAAATACCAATGCGGCGGCGATGATGATCGGCGTCAAGGCTGGCGACATGGTGCTTGAAGACCGCGATTGATCGACAATCGCCCTTCCAATGCAGAGAGGGTTGTGCTTAGCATGGATTTCCTTGCCCATACGACTTGGCCACCCATGATTGATCAAAATCCTTTTGCCGGCTACCAGTTACCGCCGTTGCCTTGGTTGCGTGCTTTCGAAGCCTCCGCCCGGCATTCCAGTTTCACGCTTGCCGCAGCAGAGCTGAACCTGACCCAGGCCGCCATCAGCCATCAGGTCCGCTCTCTCGAAAAGCATCTCGGCGTGACATTGTTCGAACGCCTGCCGCGCAGCCTTCGACTGACTGAGATCGGCGCCGCTTACCTGCCGCCGCTGCGCCGTTCCTTCGATGATCTTGCCGCCGCCACCGCCGGCCTGTTTGGCCCTGTCGGCAAGAGGTCGCTGACCATTCGTGCGCCGATTTCCTTTGTCGCCCTCTGGCTCGCGCCCCGCCTTGAAGGCTTTACCCGGCACTGGCCGCAGATCTCGCTGCGCATCCAGTCGGTTGTCTGGGCGCATTCGCAGGGCGACGAACCCGCCGATATCGACATCCGCTTCGGCGATGGCGTTTGGCCCGGCTTCAAAAGCGAGATATTGTTCCGCTCCCCGGTTCTGCCGGTCTGCAGTCGCGACCTCGTCGAGCAAGGCGACGATGCCGAAAGGATGACCAAGTACCTTGCCCACAAGCCGCTGATCCACGTGACGGGATATGAAGACCTCTGGCAGCGCCTGATGCGCCCGCTTGGTTTCAACCTTCCTTCCTATGCAGGCCTTAACGTCGATACGTCCATATCCGCACTCGAATTGGCGGCAAGCGGCCTGGGTCCGGCCATGGTGCTGGAAGCTTTTGTCGAACCCTATCTGAAGAATGGCCGTCTGGTTACGGCGCTGGAGACTGCCCTGCCGGTTGAACAGGCGCATTACCTGCTCCATGCAGACAGTCAGAAGCGGTCCTCTCCGGAAGCGATGCTGTTTCGAAAATGGATATTGGAAGAATCCGGCATCACCGGGCGCGAGGCCATTTGAATTTGGCGGGCAGCTTAGCTGAAAGGTCAAGCCGGTCGCAAAACTTGCGCCTTCCGGTCAAGTCAAATACAGAGTCGGGCTAGCACTTCGTCATTTCACTGTCCATATCAGACTGGCGAAGGACATTGACCACAGGGCTCTCAGGCAAACCAGGAATGCAACCAGCACGGAAAAGAAGAGGGACAGCGATATTCTGGCTGTCGCTGCTGTGCGTTTTCTCGGCTATTGGGGCCACTGTGCTTCTGGCCAATGACAAGCATAACCTGCGCGTTGTGCTGGCCCGCTTCGGCTATTATCTTCCGCCCAAAACCATGACGATACCCAAGCCCGGCCGGGTTGTGAAATTCAAGGCGGACAAGATTACCGGACGCGACGTGATGATCGACCCGCATGTGCTGGCGCCTGAAGTCAAGGGTTATGCAAGCGGCTTGATGCGCAAGGTCTTCAAGAGCGGTGCGGCGATCTGCGATTATTTCAGGAAATCCGGGCTGGACATGACGGAATGGCAGGCCAGCCAGTTCAACAAGAAAATTTATGAATGCTATGCGGAAAGCACATTTCCAAACCCGGACAAGCCGGACGACCCGTCGACATTCTTCCTGATGGTCAAGGCAAGTTCTTCCGGTGCGCTGATTTCCTCCCGTCTCAAGATCATCTTCACGACGCTGGAAGGCCGCGAAAAGACCATCGCCCTGGCGCTCAAAGCCGTGCAGGCCTATGGCGAGGCGACCGGGTGGCGGGAGCTGCTTGACGAAAGAGGCCGGATTGAACGTCTTGAGCCGTTTTCGGTTTCGCAATTTGGCACAAACATCAAATTCTCTGCCGAATTCGGCGGCCCTGGACGCTACAATCTGATCATCACCCTTCTGGCCAAGTCGCCCGAAGCCAAGCGGACCGAGGCTTTCTTTCGCCGGGAAAATTATTTTCCGCTCTTGCCCGATATCGCCAATGGCGGTGACCGCAAGCCACAGGGCTGACGGTCCACCTCCCGTTGTTGACAAAACCAAATTCCGCCGCTGCACCTTGAATACATAGTTATTGCACGATATATAAACTGCAATGCTGCTGTCGGCCTTGTAAAGGGGCGGCAACGGGACCTGCGGACAGGCAACCTCGGTACTGCTTGATCGGCGCGGCGACTGTTCTCAATGTCGTTTGAACAACAACAGCAGGGACGTGCAAAGTTTGTTGCTGGATTGATGGAATTGTCAGAAACACAGGAAGTTGCCATGACCGAATTCACACCACTTTTATCCCTGATCGGGGGGCTGCTCATCGGTTTGTCGGCGACATTGCTGATGTTGTTTCACGGCCGGATTGCCGGAATGACCGGCATTGCCTTCGGCGTTCTGCCGCCTTTTGCCCGTGACTGGGCGTGGCGATTGTCGTTTCTGGCAGGCGCCGTTATCGCGCCGGTTCTCTACTAGGCATTTGTCACCCCGATCGAACTGACCATACCAATCTCCAACACGGCATTGATCGTTGGAGGCCTCATCGTCGGCGTCGGTGTGACCCTCGGATCTGGCTGCACCTCCGGACATGGGGTTTGCGGCATTGCGCGCCTGTCGCCCCGGTCGATTGCGGCGACGGCAATTTTCATGTTGACGGCCTTCATCACCGTTTTCGTCATTCGGCACATGCTTTGAGGATCACCACCATGAAAAATTTTATCGCATTGCTGATTGGAATGCCGTTCGGATTGGGAATCGCCCTGTCCGGCATGGCCAACCCTGCCAAGGTCCTGAATTTCTTCGATCTGGCCGGTACCTGGGATCCGAGTCTCATCTTCGTCATGGGAGGCGCTCTTGTTGCCGCCGCCATCGGTTACGCCCTGATATTCAGGCTTCGGAAAAGCCCCGTTCTTGAAGACAGCTTCCATGTCCCGGCAAGCCGGGTTGTCGACCGGCGCCTCGCCTTCGGTGCAGCGCTATTCGGCGTCGGCTGGGGCATTGCAGGCTTTTGCCCCGGCGGCGCCATTCCGGCTATCGGCCTGGGTCATACCGGCATCTGGGTCTTTCTGGCGGCGATGTTTGCCGGAATGATGGCCACCCGGGCAGTCTCCAGCCTGTCCACCCAAAAGCCCGCCTATGACATTACCAAGTCCTGATTGAGGAGAACGCCATGACGCATCCCCTGCCCTTCAAGACCGATCTTGCAGTCAAGCCGGAAGTCCATCCGTTTTTCGACGAGGCAACCAACACGATTTCCTATGTCGTCAAGGATCCGGCCTCCAATGCCTGCGCCGTGATCGACAGCGTGATGGACATCGACTATGCAGCCGGCCGCATCAGTTATGAAAGTGCCGATGCCCTGATAGATCTGATCACCTCGAAAGGGTGGAAGCTGGAGTGGATCATCGAGACCCATGTCCATGCCGACCATTTGTCAGGCGCACCCTATATCCAGCAGAAGCTGGGCGGCAAACTGGGCATAGGCGAGAATATCACCATCGTTCAGGACACATTCGGAAAGGTCTTCAATGAAGGCACCGAATTCCAGCGCGACGGTTCACAGTTCGACCGCCTGTTTGCGGATGGCGACAGCTATATGATCGGCACGATGAAGGCCCATGTCATGCACACGCCCGGCCATACGCCTGCCTGCATGACCCATGTCATTGGCGATGCGGCTTTTGTCGGCGACACATTGTTCATGCCCGACAGCGGATCGGCCCGGGCGGATTTTCCCGGCGGCGACGCCCGTGCGCTTTATCATTCATCGCGGCGTGTGCTGCTACTGCCCGACGACGCCCGCCTGTTCATGTGCCACGACTATGGCGCCGATGGCAGCCGGCAAGCCGCGTGGGAAACCACTGTGCGCGAAGAGCGGGCCAACAATATCCACCTCAAGGATTCTGTCAGCGAAGACGAATTCGTCGCCATGCGCGAGGCGCGCGACAAGACATTGGGCATGCCGCGCCTGATCATTCCGTCGCTGCAGGTCAATATGAGAGCCGGACATTTGCCGACCGACGATAGAGGCAAACCGGTTTTGAAAGTGCCCGTCAACGTCCTTTGACCAGACGGTTCAACCATCAATCAAAAACTGTTCCTCGGCCATGACGCCGCGGGAAAGGCTCCAACATGCTCTCGTTTCTCTTTGGAAGGAAAAAATCGATGTCTATCCGTCAGGTCGACAACACTTACCATGTCACAGGTCAAATCAAGCCGGCAGACGTTCCGGAAATCAAGGCGGCGGGCTACAAGATGATCATGTGCATGCGCCCCGATAATGAAGGCTTCGGCCAGCCTGCTTTTGCGGAGATAAAGCACGAAGCAGAAAAGCACGGTCTGGAGGCGCATTATCTGCCGGTTTCCCCCGGCTCGATGCCGCACGAACACGCCAGCTCACTGAAAAAATTGCTGAAAAGCACGACCGGGCCGGTGCTGGCCTATTGCGCTTCCGGAAACCGCTCGACCATGCTTTACCAGATGTCAAAACAAAGCGCGAGCTGACCTGCGGCCTCATGGCCAGCCTGATTGGACCTGCAAGATGAAAATTACCAGCGGCGCGCTCCTGTCTTTTTTCCCGGTGCTTGACTGGGGCCGGCATTATGGACGCGACCAGTTTTCCAATGATCTTGTTGCGGCCGTTATCGTCACCATCATGCTGATCCCGCAGTCGCTCGCTTATGCGCTGCTGGCAGGTCTGCCGCCCGAAGCCGGGCTTTATGCCTCGATTCTGCCGCTGGTACTTTACGCAATCTTCGGCACCAGCCGGGCGCTGGCTGTCGGCCCTGTCGCTGTCGTATCGTTGATGACGGCGGCTGCCGTCGGCAAGATTGCGGCTTCCGGAACGGCCGACTACATGACCGGCGCCATAGCGCTGGCCTTCATTTCCGGCCTGGTTTTGACAATGCTCGGCCTGTTCCGACTCGGTTTTCTCGCCAACTTCCTGTCCCATCCGGTCATAGCAGGCTTTATCACCGCCTCGGGCATTCTGATTGCGGCCAGCCAGATCAAGCACATTCTCGGCATCAAGGCCGAAGGCGACACCCTTGTCGAATTGCTGCATTCGATGTTTCAAAAACTCGGTGAAACCAACTGGACCACGGTCGTCATCGGCGTTCCTTCCGTCATCTTCCTGTTTTGGGTACGCAAGGGATTAAAGCCGCTGTTGGTCCGCATGGGGGCAGGCCCAAGGATGGCGGATATATTGGCCAAGACGGGACCCGTCGCAGCGGTGGCCGTCACCACTTTGGCGGCCTGGTTTTTTGGGTTGGGCGACAAGGGTGTCAAGCTGGTCGGCGCAGTGCCGGTCGGGTTGCCGTCCTTCGTCATGCCTTCTTTTTCACCTGATCTTTGGGCGCAACTGATCGGACCGGCCGTGCTGATTTCGGTCATCGGCTTTGTCGAGTCGGTATCGGTGGCCCAAACCCTTGCCGCCAAGAAGCGCCAGCGCATTGTGCCCGATCAGGAACTCATAGCGCTTGGCGCGGCCAATATCGCCGCCTCGGTTTCCGGCGGCTATCCGGTGACCGGCGGATTTGCCCGCTCTGTCGTCAACTATGACGCAGGCGCCGAAACACCGGCAGCCGGCGCCTTTACAGCGGTCGGACTGGCGATTGCCACTTTGGTGCTGACGCCGCTCCTGGCCTTTCTGCCGCAAGCCACGCTTGCCGCCACCATCATCGTGGCTGTCCTTTCGCTCGTCGATCTCGGTATATTGAAAAGAGCCTGGTCCTATTCCCTCTCGGATTTTCTCGCGGTTTTGACGACGATCCTGGCGACGCTGAGCCTTGGCGTGGAAACAGGCGTTACCGCCGGCGTCGTGCTGTCGCTGCTCATTCATGTCTACAAGACCTCACGGCCGCATATGGCCGTCGTCGGCCGTGTCAGCGGCACCGAGCATTATCGCAACATCAAGCGCCATGAAGTTGAGACCTTTCCGGAAATACTGTCCCTGCGGGTGGATGAAAGCCTCTATTTCGCCAATGCCCGTTTTCTGGAAGACGCCCTGATCGAAATGATCGCGGAAAACCCGACGGTAACCGATGTGATCCTGATAGCATCGGCGATCAACGAGATTGATCTCAGTGCGCTTGAATCGCTGGAGGCGATCAATTTGCGACTGAAGGACAGCGGGGTCAGATTGCATTTGAGCGAAGTGAAAGGGCCGGTCATGGACAGGCTGGAAAAAACCCACTTCATCGAGCAGATGAGCGGCAAGGTCTACCTGACCCATCATCAGGCCGTATCGGATATTCGCAGCCGGCACCATCCGGCAAATTGAACCCGGCAATAAAACCCCCGCTTGTAAAGCGCGAGCAAAGCCTCGCTCAAGTTTTGCGCCCTAATGAAGGCGCCGGGCAACATGCAAAACCGGAAGAAATTCCGACCTGTCGGTCAGGACCGCCTCCTGCCGACAGGTGCATGTTGTAACTTTTTCTGCCCGCCCATCGCTTTCAGCTTCGTCCGGATTTTTCCAACGACAGGACAGCCCGGCGAAAGTTTGACTGCCTAGTCTCAAAGCCGAAGCTGCGGCCCTGACGCTAGAATGCTGTCTTGCCTTTGGGCGAGCACCAGCGGGCATCCAGGAATGCGCTGGTCCATACCGTATATTCCCCATCCGGCCGTGGCCGGCGACGGAGAAAACCTGCCGATGAAGCCAAGATTGTCGATATGCGTCCCCTCCCGGAATCGCCAGATCTATTTCCAGCAGACCATCACCCATCTGACGCGCAACCTGCGCGACGACGTCGAACTGGTGTTGGCTGACAATTCCGATGACGCCGAACCGATGAGAGGCTTCATGGAGTCATTCGCCGGCGACAGGCGCGTGGTCTTTCTGCCGCCGACCGGTGAAGTGCTGTCGATGGTGGACAATTGGGAACGGACCATGGCCGCATCCAGCGGCGAATGGATTGTTTTCATCGGAGATGACGATTATGTCGACCAGGACCTGGTCGACCTGCTCAATCGCGTCCAGGCGGTTCAGCCTGATCTAGACGCCTTCTCCTGGCAGCTCGTCGGCTATACCTGGCCCTTTCCCGAGCGCGGCAAATGCGGCGTCTTCGTTCCGTTTGAAACACGGGTCTTCAAGCTGCCGCAGACCGATCTGCTCAAGCGCATGTTCACCTGGCACGAAGCCAAGCATGTTCCGACCTCCGGCTTCTCGGTCTATCATTCGGCGATCTCGCGCAAATTGATGGAGCGTATTCGCACGCTCTACGGCGGGCGCTATTTCGAACATCCCGTCGTCGATTATGACAATGCGTTCAAAGTGATCTGCACCGGGCGCAGCTTTGCCACCACGGGCGCCACTCTGGGCGTGATGGGCAGCTGTCCGCTGAGCAATTCCTTCGGCATCGGCAAGGCAAAGCAGTTCAAGGAAAAGACGGAGCTTTTCATTGCTGAGGCGGGACGGAATTTCGACAATGATTTCGATTTCAAATTCTTTCCTTTCAGCAGCCTGCTGGGCACGACCGCAACCATTGGCGTTGCGCAAAACTGGTTCAAGCGAAAATACAAGCTCAAATGGAAGGATTGGGAAGCCAATTTCGCCAAGGCTTGCGCCCATGACACCCAATCCTATCCGGACAGGGAATCCTTTGATGCTGCGCAGGAAGGCTACCGGGCCGCTTTCAAGCTCTGGAAGAACGGCAAGTTCCTTCGCCATTTCAAGCCGGTCTATGTCGAGAAGAAGCCGGAGCAGATCGTTACATCCGGCTTCCAGGCAACCGGCGTCAATTTCGACCAGAACATCGCCGGAGCAAAGACGCCTGGCGAAATCTTCGACATCATCCGCGCCATTCGCCCGCCGCTGGATACAATTCCTGTCGAGGCAAGCGGGCTGAAATATCCCTGGGAAGTCAACAATCCGGGATCAAAGGCGGCGTGACGAAAATTGCATGAAGTGGATGGCGGTTCGAGCGATTTGGTTAAGCGGCCAAACCCCTCAGGCTAAGCTTTGTCGCCGTGCCTGAACAGGCATACCGGTTTGGTTGAGCCGCGCCTGATGATGCCCTTGGCTTCCAGATCGAGTTGCACGGCCTTGAGCCACCATCCGGCCTTTTCGCCGCCGGGAAACAGATCGCTCGACAAATGAGGCAGCAGCGCCGCCTTGGCGTCGGCCACCGTCATGCCGGGCCCTTCGGTGGGAAGCACCTTCATCAATGCCTTGCGCATATCGGTATATTTGCCCCGGTCCACGCGCTGCGTGTGATGCGGTGATGTAACGCTCTCGATTTCAATCTTGTTGTCGTCGGCAGACACCCGCTGTTCCCCTGCTCTAGCGTCGGATTTTGAAACGATATACTACGCCTCGTTTGGCTTGACCCACCGTTTCTGGATGCAAAGACGGTTCAACGTCTTTTCAGAAATCCGCTCGGCGCCGCCGTGAAAGCCAACTTTGCCTCAATTGTCCGGTCGTAGTCAAATTTCAGATCAGCGCCATCCCGCCCCTTGCGACCGACAGAATCCAGTTGACCCATATATTCGCGCACCGCCGATTTCGGATTTCGTTCCCTGTTCCACGGGCGGTTTGCCCACATGGAATCGGGAAGGTCCTCGATATTGGTGTCCCAGACGACGCAATAGCTGCCGGGCGATGTCATCGGCCCATAGATTTCCAACTCGTCGAGAACATGTTCATGGGTGTGGTTGGAATCCAGAAACACCATGATGCGTTCATCGCCACTCAGTTCGGCCAAAACCTCACTGACGGTTTCCTCTGCAACGGATGACCCCTGGATCAGCTTGATCTTGCCCGATAGCGGATGGGCCTCGATGGCTTGCCGGTTGTGGGGACGAATGTCGATATCGACGCCGACGACCTTGCGCCTGGCATTCTTGACGTCCAGCACGCCGCTGCCCTGCATCGCGTCGCAATAATCCAGCATGGCAAGCATGGAGGCCGACAGGATCAGCGAGCCGCCATGGGCAATTCCGGTTTCGATGATGACATCGGGACGGCAGGCCCAGATCAGTTCCTGCGCCGCATACATATCCTGCGGCACCTGGATGATCGGCCGGCCGAGCCAGGAAAAATTGTAGGAATAGAAGTGTTTCGATGCGTGGACGAGCCAGGCATTGGAAAGATCAAGGAACGCCTGATCGGCCGCGATCGCCTTGATATTGCCGTCAACTTCCTTGCGGAACTGTTCTACCGGATCCATGACATCCCCTCTGCCCGACACAAGATTTTTCGTAATGAAAAGAAAAATTTTCCGGGACGCGTTCAATTGGCTGCAATCGCTTCTCACGCAGTCCAATGCCGATGCCTTGCCAATGCGGCCCCAGCGACTATTCTGGATCGCGAATCTTCGATCATTAATACGTTGCGACAGCTTTCGCGGGGCTTACCATGACAGACATCCTCCTGACCGGCGGCAGCGGCTTTGTCGGCCGGCAGATCCTCAAGTCGCTGCTTGATGACGGCCACCATGTGCGCCTGGTGCTGCGCCATGGCGGGGCGGAGAAAATCCCCGATCTTGCCGCCAAATGCAAAATCCTGGTCTGCGACGACCTTTTCACCCAGTCCGCCGAATGGTGGCAACAGACCTGCGACGGGATAGACACCGTCATTCATTGCGCCTGGTACGTCGAACATGGAAAATACCAGGATTCACCGCGCAATCTTGATTGTGTCGCAGGCTCGCTGCGTCTGGCCGAAGGAGCCGTTGCTGCCGGCGTCAGCCATTTCATCGGCATCGGTACCTGCATGGAATACCGCCTGCCCTCAGACCATCTTGACATTGCCGCGCCGCTGGAGCCGGGAAATCTTTATGCCGCGGCCAAGCTGTCGCTTTTTTATCTGCTGAGTCAGTATCTCGCAAAAACTGCCTGCCGCTTTACCTGGTGCCGGTTGTTCTATCTTCATGGCGAAGGTGAAGTTCCCACCCGGCTGGCGCCCTATATCCATGGGCAATTGGCCAAGGGCGAAGTAGCAAGGTTGTCACACGGCGCGCAGTTGCGCGATTTCATCGATGTCGTATGTGCCGGAAGGATGATTGCCGATACGGTCCGGACGAGGCAGACCGGGCCGGTCAACATCTGTTCGGGTATCAGCCAGACCATACGCGGTTTTGCCGAAGCCATTGCCGATCACTATGGCCGGCGCGATCTTCTGGAATTTTCACCGGTGATTGCCAATCCGGACGATCCCATGGCGGTGGTCGGCGTCTGCAACGCCATTGCCTGGGTTGATCAGACCTGAACGGCATGTATTTCAAGCCGCCTTGGTCGCTTCGGCGGCGTGGCGCATGATGAAGACCGGCGCGAGGATACTGCGCGCCACCGCGTAGAATTCCTGGGCGGTCGTTGCATTGCCGATGAACCTGTCAACCAGGAATACGCCGCCATGCAATCCCCGCCGTCGATCCGGTTGCGGCTCGGGCAGATAAGGCGGCTTGAATTCGGGTGCGAGGCGGCCGCCGCCGAAGCTTCGCAGGGCGCCGAAGTAAGCTTGCGCCTTGGCATTGAATGCCTGCTGGCGGTGTTCAAGCGCGCAATCCAGCATGCAGGCGCGCAGGAAACTTTCGTTGCAGCCGGCCCATTCGCTGCCGAGATCCTGCAGGACGCGGATCTGGATTTCGGCTATCGCCGCAGTCACGCCCATGCTGGCATCAAACGGCTGGCCGTATGGGGCGGCTGGCGCGCTTGCCGGTTGGAACAGGGGCGTATTGGCTGCCGACATGGGGCGGGCAGAAAGCGCCAGTTTATTGGCAAACAGGATCGTGCGGGCAGCCCATTCATGCCGGGGCAGCGGCGTTTGCCACCCGTGCGGGCCGGAATTTTCGATGATCGCCGTCAGCAGGCTGCGCTTGATGGCGCCATGAAAAAGGCCGAACGGCGCTTTTGGCACATTGCTGCTGTCCTTCCACATGAAGAAGGCCTCCAGCATGGCAGTCTTTTCGATTTCGAAGACATGATGCTGGATCGGGATCGGCACCGATTGTGCAATATGTCTTGGCGCTTCAGGGTCAATCTGGAAATGGTTCCAGCCGAGCGCATCGACTTCGGGCATATCCTCTTCGACAAAGGAAAGCACGGTGGCAAGTTCGGGTTCAAGCATGTCTTCGGGCTTGACCAGGCAGACCCAGTCCCCCGAAGCTGCGGCAACGGTTCCCAGCCACAAATCGGACCGGGCAATTGTATCCGGGGCTATGGGGAGAATCCTCAAACGGCGGTCAGTGCCGGCGATTTCCTGCAACAGCGCCAGTTCGGCGACCATTTCGCCATTCGGCGCCACGATCAACTCAACCGGATTGGCCGGCTCGGCAAACATGGCTTGAACCAGCGCCAGGCTGGACTGGCTTCCCTTCTCGACAGGAATGCAGATCGACAGTTTTACATTTTGCCGCACGGACGCTTCCTTTCGCAAATGTAGGCGACGTGGGAAATGAGAAGTAAAACAGGGCGGTTTTGCGCCTGCTTCATCGTGATAAAACGGCAATAGCGCAACTGGCTGTCGCGGAGCTTATGAGCAGCGCAATTTTGCCGACCCTGCCGCCTTCGGAGCCTTGTTGCCGTCGCTCCGGATGCCTGGTTGGGGCGCATGAAAGCCCCTTTCAGGCTCCCCCGAAGTTACGGCAGAACCGTCAGGTTCGGGACTGCCGTCACGAATTTCCCACCCCAGTCTCTGATATAGGAAAGCTGGTGGATGATTTCGTCGCTTATGTTCCATGGCAGGATGACAACCCTTTCCGGCCTTTCGGCTTGCAGCATGTTCTCATCGACAATCGGTATGCGGCTTCCCGGCATATGCAGACCTTGCTTGGCCGGGTTTCGATCGACGACGAATGAAAGCTGGTCGGGCTTGACGCCCGCAAAATTCAACAATGTGTTGCCCTTGGCGGCGGCGCCATAGGCCGCAACCTTGAGGCCTTCGCGCTGGCAATGGATCAGATATTCGACGAAATCATTGCGGACGCGGTTGGCGGCGGCCTGGAAATCCGCGTGGAAAGACCTTTGTCCAAGGCCGGCTCTTTCCTCAAGCCGGATCATCGCCGCGACCGTATCAAGCCTCGGATGCAAACGCGAACCGGCCCGTGCCGCAAAAACCCTGAGGCTGCCGCCGTGCCAAGGCGTGGTTTCGACATCGAAGACCACCAGCCCGCTATGCCTGAAGATCCGGTCGACAGCGGTGAGCGACAGATAGGAGTAATGTTCGTGATAGGCCGTATCAAACTGGGTTTGGGCAACCATGTTGATAAGATGCGGAAACTCGAAAGTCGCCACCCCCTCAGGCTTCAGCAGTCTCGCGAAGCCTTTGACGAAATCATTGATATCGGGAACATGGGCGAGAACATTATTGGCAGTCATCAGATCGGCCGACAGGCCCGCCTGCGCCAATTCGGCGGCAAGCGCCTCGCCGAAAAACGCCTCCCTGATGGCTATCCCCTTTTCGCGCGCGGCGGCGGCCGTGCCCGCCGTCGGTTCAATGCCGAGGCAGGCAATGCCGGCGGCCTTCACATATTGCAACAGATAGCCGTCATTGGCGGCCACTTCGACGACATGGGAAGCGGCATCCAGCGAAAAACGCCGGATCATTTCACTGACATAGGCCTTGGCATGGTTCAGCCATGACGTCGAGAATGAGGAAAAATAGGCGTAATCGGCCGAAAAGAACGTCTCGCGCGATGCAAAATCCTGCGTCTGCACCAGCAGGCATTGGCTGCAAGTGGCGATTTTCAGCGGATACCAGCTTTCCGGCTGGTTGAGATTGCTTTTTGCAACATAGGAATTGGAAGGAGGCGCAGTTCCCAGATCCAGAAACGGCCAGAAATCGGTGGCTCCGCAATGCCGGCATTTCATGTTTCTATTCCCGTGAAGGCGCCTTTGATGGCAGGATGGGACTGGTCGCGCGGCGAGAGGTTTTCGACAGCCAGCGGCCAGTTGATGGCCAAAGCGGGGTCGCGCGGATCCAGCCCCCCTTCCGCATCGGTGCGGTAGGGCGCCGAATGGACATAGACGAGCAATACATCATCCGTCAGCGCCTGAAAGCCATGCGCAAAGCCGGGGCCTATCAGCAGGGAGCGGGCATTTTCGGGCGACAATTCAGTGGCGAAATGGCGCAGGAATGTCGGGGAGCCCTTTCGTATGTCGACGGCAACATCCATGATGCGACCGGACAGGCAGGTGACCAGTTTGCTTTCGGAGAATGGCGGTTTCTGGAAATGCATCCCACGGACCGTTCCGGTCATTCGGGTTATCGTTTGGTTGACCTGCGACACGCCTCCCGACCAGCCGATTTCCAGCATGTCTTCGGCGTCAAACAACCGGCTCAAAAACCCCCGTTCATCGCCCGATCTGGACCGGGCCAGCAAGCTCAGGCCGACAAGCGGCTTGGCGATGGTTTCGAAACGACCGCTCAAGCGACAGCCCTCTTCGAAACATGCGCCATTGCCTCGAATGCCGCAATGTCGGCCATGCAGAGATCAGTCGCATTGCCTCCATTCATGAAGCCGCGATACCAGGCCCAGGTGCGTTCAATTGTCTGGCGCAGATCAAAACGCGGCTGAAACCCCAGAAGGTCTGCGGCCTTTGTACTGTCCAGCATCAGGTATCCCGCTTCATGGGGTCCGGACTCGACAACCGTGCTTTCGATATTTCCGTGACCCAGCGTTTCCACCGAGAGCGCAAGCACGTCACCAACGCTGGCTGCGGAATGAATATCCGGCCCGAAATTGAAAGCGCCCGCCAAAGCAGGATCGCGGTAAAGCCTTTCGGCCAGCGCCATATAGCCCGACAGCGGTTCAAGCACATGCTGCCACGGGCGTACCGATTGCGGTCGTCGCACCGCAAGCACGCCGTTTTTGGAAAATGCCCTGTAGGCGTCCGGGATCAACCGGTCTTCGGCCCAGTCGCCGCCGCCGATCACATTGCCGGCGCGCGCGGTGGCAAGCCCGATCCGCCGCTCAGTAAAAAAGGAAAGCCTGTAGCTTGCCGCCACCAGTTCCGCCGCCGCCTTTGAAGCGCTATAGGGATCGTGACCGCCCAGCGGATCATCCTCGCAAAAAACGCGGCCGGATTCGGCATTCTGGTAAACCTTGTCGGTGGTGATCACCACGATTGATCTGACATCCGGCGCGATCCTCAGCGCATCGAGCAAATTGGCAGTTCCTAGGACATTGGTCGCAAAGGTCGCTGCCGGTTCACGGTAGCTGGCGCGAACCAGGGGCTGGGCTGCGAGATGAAAGACAATTTCCGGGCTGGCCTTGAACACCCTGTTCTGGACGGCAACGGGATCACGGATATCGACCGGGATTTCGCCACTGTCATCGGCAGCGAGCAGCCGGTAGAGCGACGGATCGGTATTGGGCAGCAGCGATAGTCCCGACACGTCCGCTCCAAGTTGCGATAGCCAAAGGCAAAGCCAGCTGCCTTTGAAGCCGGTATGACCGGTGACGAGAACGCGTTTGCCAGCCCAAAATCCGGTCATGCTTCACCATTTCTTCCAGGGCGGGGAACCCGATTGCCAGAGATTTTCCAATTGAATCTTGTCGCGCAAAGTATCCATCGGCTGCCAGAAGCCCTTGTGAAACCAGGCCTTGAGTTGGCCGTCGCCGGCCAGTCCGGTCAGGGGCTCCTGTTCCCAGCTGATTTCATCGCCGCTGATCCGTTCGATGCAGCGCGGCGACAAAACGAAGAAACCGCCATTGATGAAGCCGCCCTCGCCCTCCGGTTTTTCAACAAAGCCGGTAACGTCGTCGCCGGAAAACTTCATCGCGCCGAAACGCGCCGGAGGTCGCACTGCGGAAACCGTGGCCAGTTTGCCGTGTTGTTTGTGAAAGGCGATGGTGGCGCCGATATCGATGTCGGCAAGACCATCGCCATAGGTAAAGCAGAATGCTTCTTCACCTTCCAGATAGGAGGCAACCCGCTTCAATCTGCCGCCTGTCAGCGAGTTTTCACCTGTATCAACCAGTGTCACGCGCCAGTTTTCGGCGTTCTTGCGATGGAACTGGATGCTGTTTTCCGACAGGTCGAAGGTGATGTCGGACATGTGCAGTCCGTAATTGGCAAAATATTCCTTGATCATATAGCCGCGAAACCCGCAGCAGATGATGAAATCGCGGATGCCGTGGGCATGGTAGATTTTCATGATATGCCAGAGGATCGGCCGCCCGCCGATTTCAATCATCGGTTTGGGACGAAGGTTCGTTTCCTCGGCGATGCGTGACCCAAGGCCGCCCGCCAGTATGACTGCCTTCATCCTGCCCCCTTGCCTGCCCCGGCCGAAACCGGCATTTGCTCCGGATCAACCGTTTAAGATCGCAGCAAGCGCCGCGACACCCCCTGTTCAGGGGGCTTGAGGTTCACAAATAGGGCGGCAAGCTTTCGCGGGCCTTGAGTTGGCGGCTTTTACAGCGTGCTTCAAAGACCGGCAATGTAGCGCGACAAGCGATCGGCCGCCTCGGTGATGATCTCGGGTTTGCGCAGGAAACAGGCGCGCATGAAAAGTTCGCCGCCAGCGCCAAAGGCCGTTCCCGGCGCCAGTCCGACGCCGACCTTGTCAACGATGTCTATGGCGGCAGCGCGACTGTCCTTCACCCCGTCGATCTTGAGAAATGCATAAAGCGAGCCCGGAGGCGTGCGGGTTTCAACCCGGTTCGTGGCAATCAGCGTATCGCAGAGTATATCGCGTGAAAGCCGGGCCTTGGCGATGTTGGTGCGGAGATACTCATCGCCATGATCCAGCGCCGCGACTGCGCCTTTTTGCATGAATTGCGCCACGCCCGAGGTTGAATATTGGACGAGATTTTCAATAACCTGCCCGGTTTCCGGCGGCGCCACGATCCAGCCGACCCGCCAGCCCGTCATGGACCAGTTCTTGGAAAAGGAATTTACGAACAGGATACGGTCGCCTTCCTCCATGACATCGAGAAACGACGGCGCGCGCTCGCCTGAAAAATGATAAAGCGCATAGATCTCGTCGGCGATAATCCACAGTCCGTGTTTGCGGGCAAGCGCAAGTATCGTTCTGAGGTCATTGTGGCTCGCCGTCCAACCGGTCGGATTGGATGGCGTATTGATGAACAGGCCTGCGGTTTTGGGGGTAATGGCATCCGCAAGGCGGTCCATGTCGAGATGCCAGCTTCCATCGCGAAACGAAAGCGGCAGGCTGACGGCGCGACCGCCTGAGACTTCAAGTGCAGCGGCGAAATTCGGCCAGGCCGGCGTCAGCAACACCATTTCATCGCCGGGCTTGACTATGGCCTCGATGGACAATTTCAGCGCCTGCATGCCTGAACCGGTCACATAGAAATGTTCGCTCGGCAGTCGTTTTGAAAAGTGCCTCGCATAGTAATCGGACAAGGCGCGACGCAATTCCGGAATGCCGCGTTGCCACGTATAAAAGGTTTCGCCTGCCAGCAGCGCCTCTGAGCAGGCCCGAGCGATAAATTCGGGGGTCGGGTCGTCGCCCTCGCCGACCCATAGCGGGATCAGGTCATCGCGGCCGCGGGCGTAATTGACGACCTCGACAATTCCGCTTTCGGGCGCTTGGCGGGATTGCGGACTGAAATGTTCGATAAAAACCATTGGAGACTCCGAAAAAGAACTGTGAACCTCCTAAACCGATTGCGTGGGAAAATCCCATGATAATTCGTGACGGGTCGATTTGTTTTGGTGTTGGAAATTGACACAGAAAGGCCATCCTGCCCGCTGGGGCAGGATGGCCAGTTTTCCGGTTTCCGTCGCCTATTTGCGCAGCAAATCGCGAATTTCAGAAAGCAGGACCACTTCTTCAGCCGGCGCTGCAGGTGCTTCGGCTTCCTTCTCCTGCTTGACGGTCAGTTTGTTGATCGCCCTGACCATGATGAAGATGATCCAGGCGAGGATCAGGAAGTTGATCAACACCGTGATAAAATTGCCGTATGCAAACACCGCGCCCTGTTCGCGCGCAGCGTCAAGGGAAGTTGCAGTCACGTTGCCTGACAATGCAACGAAGTAATTCGAAAAATCGACGCCGCCGGTAACGGCGCCAACGACAGGCATGATAACATCTTCGACAAGTGATTTGACAATAGCGCCAAATGCACCGCCGATGATAACACCGACTGCAAGATCCATGACATTGCCACGAGCAATGAATTTCTTGAACTCTTCAAACATGCTTGGTTCCTCTCTTATGTATGTCGCCCCCATACTGCCGGCACCCCATATAGAGCTTGTTGCATAGAGTAAACCTGCCGCCCGGCCCTATACACTAATACTTTTTGCGTATTGGCAGATTGTTTCCAAGCCACGGCAATTGCCCTATGGTCATCATTCGGGAACAGGCCGGAAGCACGCCATCAATGCGGGCACGGTCGGAGAGCGTGCATGCTGCCAGGCTGGATCATTTTTACGGCGGCCTTTGCCTATATCGTGCTGCTTTTTGCAGTGGCAAGCTATGGCGACAGGAGAGCCAGGTCAAAAGGCCGCCAAGAGCGCGGACGTCCGATCGTCTACGCGCTGAGCCTTGCCATCTACTGCACCTCATGGACCTATTTCGGCAGCGTCGGACTGGCCGCTTCGCGCGGGCTGGAATTTGCGGCGATCTATATCGGCCCGATACTGGTGTTCACGGTCGGCCTGCCAGTCATCCGGCGGATCATTGAAATCGCCAAGGCGGAGAAGCTGACCTCGATCGCTGATTTCGTGGGCGCCCGTTATGGCAAGAACCCCGTTGTCGCAGCCCTTGTCGCATTGATATCGCTGGTCGGCGCGGTGCCCTATATAGCGCTTCAGTTGAAAGCCGTTTCAAGTTCGGTGTCTGCCATGGTGGACACTTCAAGCTATGCCATCGGCATTTCCAACCACCAGATCATCGACCTGCCCTTGCTGGTGACCCTCGTGCTGGCCTTTTTCGCCGTGGTATTCGGCACCCGGCACACCGATGCGACAGAGCATCAGGATGGCTTGATCCTTGCCATTGCAGCGGAATCCACCGTCAAGCTGATCGCCTTTGTCACTGCGGGATTTTTTGTCGTTTTCGTGCTGTTTGACGGTC
This sequence comes from Rhizobiaceae bacterium, assembly GCA_041742335.1. Taxonomy (GTDB): domain Bacteria; phylum Pseudomonadota; class Alphaproteobacteria; order Rhizobiales; family Rhizobiaceae; genus Rhizobium_E. The sequence continues at coordinate 29,537 of JBGSIT010000020.1, read as the reverse complement.
CCTACGATCTTTGGGCCGCTGCCGCCGGCAATAGTCGCGTCACGGCGGCGCTGAATTATGAAACCCCGGTATCGCGCTGGGCGGTGCTCATCCTGCTTTCCGGATTTGCCATCATCATGCTGCCGCGCCAGTTCCATGTCGCGGTGGTGGAAAATCGCACGCCGGGCGAACTCAGGATGGCCGGACTGCTGCTGCCGCTATATCTGATCGCCATCAACCTGTTTGTCCTGCCCGTCGCCATTGCCGGACTGGTGACTTTCGGGGGCGCTGGCGACGGCGATCTCTATGTCCTCAATCTGCCGCTGGCAGCGCAATCGCCGTTTATAACCCTGATCACATTTGTCGGCGGCTTTTCGGCTGCGACCGCAATGGTCATCGTGGCTTCCGTGGCGCTGGCCATCATGCTGTCCAATGACATTGTCATGCCAGTTCTGCTGCGCCGCAAGATCATCGGGCGGGGCGACGCCCGGGACGATTATGCCGCTTTGCTGCTGACCATCCGCCGCGTCGCCATTCTCGTCGTCATGCTGCTTGGATATGCCTATTACCGGTCGACCAATTCGGAAGCGGGTCTGGCCTCCATCGGGTTGTTGTCCTTTGCTGCCGTTGCGCAGATGGCGCCGTCGCTGTTCGGCGGGCTGATCTGGTGGCGGGCCAATGCCCGCGGCGCAATCTGGGGCCTGTCGGTCGGCTTTGCGACCTGGGCCTACCTGCTCTTCCTGCCCAGCATCGGCACCAGCAAGGAAGCCGGCATTGCCGGCACCATACTGGATTTCCTTTTCCCCTTCGGCGGATTTTTCTCGTCATCAGCCTCCGATCCCTTTGTCAACGCCGTCGTCCTCAGCCTGCTGTTGAATACCGGCGCTTACATATTGGGTTCGCTCTCGCGCAATTGCCGTGCTCTGGAGCGCCAGCAGGCCGGTGTGTTCATTCGCCACCAGACGCCGATGCGCCTGATGACGCGCGGCATGCTGCATGACATCAAGGTTGGCGATATCAAGGCCACCGTTGCCCGCTACCTCGGCGAAGAGCGGATGGCGCGGTCCTTCGCCACGTTCGAACAGAACACCAACCAGAAACTCGACGATTCCAGGGCGGCGGATTCGCCGATCATTCATTTTTCCGAGCAGTTGCTTGGCTCGGCCATCGGTTCATCATCGGCGCGACTGGTCCTGTCCCTGATTTTCCAGAAAGCGGAAGACGCTTCTGCCGACACGGCCTTCCTGCTCGATCAGGCATCTGAAGCGCTGCAGCATAACCAGGGCATGTTGCAGACCGCACTTTCCCAGATGGACCAGGGAATCGCTGTCTTCGACGTCGACAACCGGATGTCGATCTGGAACCGGCGCTTCCGCACTTTGCTTGACCTGCCCGAATATGTCGGCCAGGTCGGTTATGCGCTGGAAAACGTCGTGGCCATCCTGGTCAAGCGTGGGGACATCGCCAAGGCGGACGAAGCGAAGGTGCTTGGTCAGTTCCTGACGCTGGATGAACCGTTTTCGCTGGTGCTGGACGGCGGATTGCGGATTATCGAAGTCCGGTCCAATGCCATGCCCGACAAGGGCATGGTGACCACCTGCACTGACATTACCCAACGCATGGAAGCAGACCGCGCCCTCAAGCTTGCCAATGAAACGCTTGAGCTGCGCGTGACCGAACGCACCGCCGAGCTGACCCATGTCAACCACGCTCTGGCCGAGGCCAGGGCTGCCGCCGAAGACGCCAATATCGGCAAGACGCGGTTTTTTGCCGCCGCCGGCCATGACATTTTGCAACCCCTCAATGCGGCGCGACTTTATTCCTCGTCCCTGGTCGAGCGGCTGGGCGATTCCGAGAATACCGAACTGGTCCACAATATGGATTCAGCGCTGGAATCGGTTGAAACCATTCTGGGCGCGGTCCTGGACATTTCCCGCCTCGATACCGGCGCCATGAAGCCGCGTTACACGACGGTGGCGCTCAATGACCTGCTGAAGCGCATCGAAACGGATTATCAGCCTCTGGCGCGCGAAAAGAACCTGGTCCTCAAGGTCGTTCCAAACAGCATGAAGGTGCGCACCGACGCAACATTGCTGCGCCGTCTGGTGCAAAACCTTGTCTCCAATGCCATCAAATATACCAATAACGGCAAAGTTCTGGTGGGTGTCCGCAGACGCGGCAATGAAGCCCAAATTGAAGTCTACGACACGGGCATCGGCATTCCGGCCTCCAAATTCAGGGCGGTCTTCAGGGAATTTGCGCGGCTTGACGAAGGCGCAAGGACCGCCTCCGGCCTCGGTCTCGGGCTCTCGATCGTCGACAGGATCGGCCGGGTGCTCAATCACCCGGTGGATCTGCAATCCACCGTTAACAAGGGGACAGTCTTCCGGGTCCGGTTGCCGATCGACGCGACAGCGGCGACTGAGGCGACCGGCGCGGCGGCGACCGCGTCGATCAAGCCTGATCACAAGCTTGAGGGCTTTTACGCCATTTGCATCGACAATGAGGAAACCATCCTGAAAGGCATGAAGATATTGCTCTCCGGATGGGGCTGTACCGTTGCCACTGCCGACGGCGTCGGCGCCTGCGAAGATCTGATCAGCCTCGGGCGAAGGCCGGACGTGATCATCGCCGATTATCACCTCGACGACGGCAACGGCCTGCAAGCCATTGCCCGGCTTCGCGCTTTCTTTGGCCAGGACATAGCCGCCTTGCTGATTACGGCCGACCGGACGCCGGATGTTCGCGGTCTTGCCGAGCAGGACGGCATCACAGTTCTGAACAAGCCGGTCAAACCGGCGGCCCTGCGCGCCAGCCTGACCAGGATTGCAGGCGCCCGCCGGGTGGCTGCCGAGTGAATGGGGTCAATTCCTGACGCAGGGCCGCACTGCATCCTGCGGCGTGATTTCCCGGCGATCAATACGGACAAATTCAGTACCAGGCATCCCTCGTGTCGGCTTTACGCCGCTGCATGAATTCGAGAAGCGCGTCGTCAATGGCCTCGTCAAGCGGCGGGGCCGTGTATTCCGCCAGGTCTTTTTTCCATTTCCGGTTCGCCCTAAGCGCCATATCGGTTGAACCGCCTTCCTCCGACCACTTTTCAAACGGCTCGTTGTCCGACAATGCAGAATCCCAGAATGCGGTTTGGTAATTGCGCATCGTATGGGCTGACCCAAGAAAATGACTGCCGGGCCCGACTTCCAGGAAAGCATCCATGGCCAAGGCATTGTCATCGACCGAAACACCGGCGAGATAGGAATGCAGAGCACCGCAGAAATCGGCGTCCATGACGAATTTTTCGTACGACATTGCCAGCAGGCCATCCAGAAATCCCGCCGCGTGCAAAATGAAATTGGCCCCGCAATGGATGGCTGACATCATCGACATCACCCCTTCCTGCATCGCCTGCGCATCGGGCAGTTTGGAATTGGTGAAGTTGCCTGCGCACCGAAGCGGCAGGTTGACGCGTCGGGCCAGTTGCCCGATCACCATCGAGCCTATGGCCGGTTCCGGCGTTCCGAACGTCGGTGCGCCGGAGCGGAGCGACATGGATGACAGAAAATTGCCGAAGATCACCGGCGCGCCCTTGCGCTCAAGCTGGGTCAAAGCGCAGCCGGCCAATGTTTCAGCGAAAGACTGCGCAATGGCGCCGGCATTGGTGACCGGCCCCATCGCACCGCCGAGAATGAAGGGGACGACGACGGCGGCCTGATTGGCCCGCGCATAGGCGCGCAAGGCCCTGGTCATGGTGCCGTCCCAGACCAGGGGTGAGTTGACATTGACATTGCCAAGGATGACGCAATTGTCATCGACAAATTGACGGCCAAACAAGAGCCGGGTCATTTCAATGGAATCTTCAGCGCGATCTTCGGCAGTCACCGAACCCATGAACGCGCGGTCGGAAAATTTGATATGCGAATAGACCATGTCGAGGTGGCGTTTGTTGACCGGCACGTCAACCGGCTCGCAGATCGTGCCGCCGGAATGATGCAGCCAGGGGCTCGATGAGGCCAGCTTGATGAAATTCTGGAAATCCTCAAGCGTGCCGTATCGTCGGCCTTTGTCGATATCCATGACGAAAGGCGAACCGTAAGCCGGTGCGAAAACCACGCTCTTGCCGCCGATTTCGACGCTTTGGGCAGGATTGCGGGCGTGCTGGGTAAAGCTTGGCGGCGCAGATGCTGCGATTTCCCGCAGCATGCCCTTTTCAAATGTCACCTTGACCCCGTCGACATGCGCGCCGGCTCTTTTCCAATGCTCAAGGCAGGCAGGATCGTCGCGAAATTCGATGCCGACTTCAGCAAGGATCCGGTCGGCAGTCGCCTCGATTTTTTCGAGACTCTCTTCAGACAGGATGTCATAGGTCGGAATATTGCGGATGATGAAGGGTACGCCCAGCGGTTTCAAGGATGGGTCGCGGCGCTTGGTTCTTTCGCGCCGGCCCGACGCCGGCCTGTCTTCGCCTGATGTTACCGCTTCGCCAGTCATCGCAGCCGCTCCCGGTTCAAACCATGATCGGGATGCTAGCGGGCCGCGGCGTTTTTGTATGCTCTAAAAATTTCAATGACCGATGAAATCATTTCATCCGGTAATCTTGCAAGAAAGACGAGCGATTTAAGATGACCGGGGATCAAGCAAAAGCCTGCAATTGCTCCGGCGCCACATCCATGTACTTGTGGCTCAGATAGGTAAGGGTCGCCTCTGCATCGATGGGCCGGCCGTAGAAATAGCCCTGCCCCATGCCGCAGCCCAGGGCCTTGAGCTTGAGCGCCTCGGCAAAATCCTCGATTCCTTCGGCCACAACCTGCAGATCCAACCCTTCGCACATCGTTACGATCGCCTTGATGATATGTTCCGATGGCTTGTCCGTGGTGATGCGCGAGACGAAGGAACGGTCGATCTTGACCTTGTCGAAATTGAAATCACGCAGTCGGCCCAGACTTGACTGGCCGGTTCCAAAATCATCCAGCGACACTTTCATGCCAGCCATCCGCAAGTCGTCGACGATCTTTGCGGCGGTATCCGGATCGGTGATCATTGCGGTCTCGGTGATTTCCATTTCCACCCGGCGCGGGTCCAGCCCGGTCCGGTTGATGATGGCCAGGATCTTGAATGCGGTCGCCGGGTCCATCAATTGCGCCGACGACAGGTTGAAAGACAGGAACAATTCCTTGGGCCAGGACAAGGCAGCCTCGGCGGCCTTTCGCAACAGCGTTTCAGACAGGGCTTCAATGAAACCGCGCTCCTCGGCCAAGGGCACGAAAACGTCAGGCGCCACAAATCCGAGGTCACGATCATTCCAGCGCGCAAGCGCCTCGAATCCCACAACCCGGTCATTTTGTAGATTGACGATCGGCTGGAAATGGCAATCCACCTCATCGGCGATGATGGCGTTTCTCAAGGCCTGCTCCAACTGGGTGGCGCGCTTCATCTGTTCAGCAACTTCGACCGAATAGACGGTGATCTGCCCGCGGCCTCGTCGTTTGGAGCGGTATAACGCCGTCTCGGCGCTCTTCAGCAATTCTTCGCAAGTGTCGCCGGCGAAAGGGTGGATGGCAAAGCCGAAGGACGCCGACAGCCGGACATTGCGGTTGCCCAGATCGTATGGCGCCGAAAGCACATCCTTGAGCACGCTGCCAATTTTCTCGGCGCTCTTGCGCTCGAAGATCAGGGGCAGGATGAAGGCGAATTCATCACCATCAAAATGCGTGACGGTCGCGCCATCCGGGATGCAGGCCTTGAGCCGATGGGCGACCTGGCAAAGAATCTCGTCGCCGGAATGGGGTCCGAACAGATCATTGATCGGCTTGAAACCGTCAAGATTGGCGATGCCGATGGTAAAGGGCGCCGGATCATCGGCGCGTTCGGATATCAGCGCATTGATCTTTTCGCTGAGACGATGCTGATTGCCCAGACCGGTCAACGGGTCTGTATAGGCCATGACCTGCAGCTCATCCTGGCTGACCGCCCGGCCATGACCATCAGCATTTGTCATATTCTTGTCCCATGTTTAATCGTAGTCGTCATGAGCACACTGCTTTTGAACCGTTAAAAATTTACTAGTTTTGCCTGACAAGGTTTCTCTCGTTGTTTCAACATATTAGCAGGCACGTGAAATCTCACACGGCCAACGACAGTGCCGCGCCATCCCCCAGCGCATATTTCCGGAACAATTCGTCGATCAGGTCCGGGCTCAGCGGCTTGATGATGGTGTCCTCCATCCCGGCAGACAGGCACCGCCGCTGTTCTTCCTCGGACTGACGCGCCAAGACACCGATGATCGGGGTGGGCAGATGCGAATTGCCCTCCTCCCGCCTGATGAACCGGGCAAGCTCACAACCATCCATATCCGGCAATGTAAGATCGATCAGCATCAAAGCCGGCTTGTAGGTGCGCCAGGCGACCAGCGCCTCGGCTGCGGTTTCAACGATCTTGTGCTGGATGCCGAGGCTTTCCAGAACCTGATCGAAAACGTGGCGGTTGATCTTGTTATCCTCGACGACCAGCACATCCTTGATCTCCTTGGCTTGAACCGCTGCCTCCTTCGGTCGTCGCGCTACAGCAAACGATGTGCAATTGGCCACTGGCGTCACCGGCAATTCTTCCGCCTCGGCAGTGTTTTCCACAGGCGGCACGCTGGCAGAGGATTCATGACCCGACTCCTCCAGCAAGGTGACCAGACCGTCGAAATCCACATCGCCGTCGCCGTCCAAGGGCAGGTCTTGCACCGAGGATGTATTTTGCGACAAGGCCTGCTGCAGCCGCTCGTCGCTGTAGTGCTGCATTTCAGTCAGGCCCGGTCGATCTATCAAAAGGAAATTTATGGCAAGTCCCGCCTGTCGGGCAGCCGGCAGAAAGGCTTCAAGTTCAACCAGTGTATGAACCACGCAACAATCATGTCCTGCGGCCTTCAATATGCCGGTCACGATTGCGCCCCTTTCCATATTGGGTGTCAGGATTGCTATGTTGAGTAACGGCGAGACCGCAAGGGCCTCCTCATCCGGTTGCAGCGCGGATGCGATGCCGGTTATCGACCCCTCGCTTTGCTTGTCGCCGTCAACGCTGCCGGCTCCGGCCTTCCGGCTAGCCTGCGGAAGATCCTTGTTTTCGAGAGGTACAGCAGCACCCAGGTAATGGCTGACGTCGCTGAAGCAATTTGCGATAAAATACTGCCCGGGGCGACCGATCCGCTTGGCGTTCGCCACCATGAAAAGCTCTTCGCCATCGGGTCGGCGCATTTGCAGCAGGCTGTCGGATGTCTTGCCTGTCTGCAGGTTCAGCCGGCTTGATTCATCAAACTCGGCGGCCAGATCCGGTGCAAACAAATCCCAGATGGAGCGGCCGAGCAGATTGTCGGCCGTCGTTGATTGCAAACTGCAAAAGGCCTTGTTGACGGCGGCGAAATTGAGGTTGCGATCCTGGACGAAAACGGGAACCGGAAGATCATCCAGGATTTCCTCTGTCAACTTGACCCGTTCGCTATCCGCACGCCACTGGGCTTCGCGCTTCCGGCTTTCAGAAATGTCGACAACGGCAGTCATGCCCATGCCGGATGGCAGCCGGCGGGTGACGAGCTTGATCCAGCGCTTGCGGCCGATCTGTTCCTGGACTTCATGGCGCTCGCGCCAGATAAGCGCGATACGCTCAGCGACCCATTCATCTTTTGACAGGGCCAATTTCCGGGCGTCGCCAAAATTGTTGGGATGCATGCCGCCATCGTAAAGACTGGCGAATAACTGGCGAACGCGGGTTCCGGGTTGAAGATTGATTTCGGGAACTGAATAGGCCTTGGCAAAGCGGCGGCTGGCAAAAATCAGGCAGTCGGATTTGTCTGTGAAAAAAACCGCTGCATCCAGCGCCTCACAAAACAACTCAAGCAAACTTGATTGCATGTTTGCGCCGGGAGGCGCAACATTGCCCATACTCAACTCCATAGCTCCCCTTTCGGGGGCTTATTCATGCCGGTGACATGCTGGAGCCAGAGCCTGAAACGGGAAACGGCGGGGTGACTGCGGACATTTCCAGCGAAAAGTCCTAACCCGCGTCATGAAGCATGGAGCCGCTGCCCGCGATCATTTCAAACGCCACTTGAAAATCGCAAGAGAACATTAAGCACCCTTTAATATGCCACTCAAAATTGTGCATATTCGACATATTTTCATGATCTTGGCGTTAATTCCGGCCACCAGTCGGGCTTACACCGTTGTTTTCCGCTCAGGCACTTTTCACCGGGTCGCGAATCCGCGACAATGGCATTTATGAAAATCAGGCAACTCTCAGAAATTCTGGTCAACCAGATCGCCGCCGGCGAGGTTATCGAGCGGCCGGCCAGTGCAGCCAAGGAACTGGTGGAAAACGCCATTGACGCCGGGGCAAGCCGGATTGAAATTGCCACCTCCGGCGGCGGCAAATCGCTCTTGCGTGTAACCGACAATGGCAGCGGCATGACGTTGGAGGAGTTGGAGATGGCCGTTCGCCGGCACTGCACCTCCAAGCTCACCGACAGTCTCAATGATATCCGCACATTGGGGTTTCGCGGTGAAGCGCTTCCGTCCATCGGTTCGGTTGCGCGATTGACGATCGCCAGTCGCATCGCCGAAAGCGATCATGGCGGTGAAATCACTGTCAATGGCGGCAAGGTCGGCGCGGTCCGGCCTGTTGCGGCCAATACCGGCACGGTCGTTGAAGTCAGGGACCTGTTTTTTGCAACGCCGGCTCGCCTGAAATTCATGAAGAGCGAGAAGGCCGAGGCGGGAGCCATCGCCGATATGGTTCGCCGCATGGCCATCGCCTTTCCCGCCATTCGCTTTGTCCTGTCCGGCACTGATCGATCAACGCTGGAATTTGCGTCGACCGGGCAGGACCAGTTGGCCCGCATCGCCCAGGTCATCGGCAAGGATTTCACCGATAATTGCATCGCTTTGGACGCAGAGCGCGAAGGCGTGAGACTGGCCGGCTTTGTCGCCGTGCCGACCTTCAATCGCGGCAATCCCGCCCATCAATTCGCTTTTGTCAACGGCAGGCCGGTGACCGACAAGCTGATTGCTTCAGCCTTGCGCGGCGCCTATGCCGAAACAATGCCGCGAGGCCGCTATCCGGTCGGCGTACTCGACATAAGTCTGGATCCCGCACTGGTTGACGTCAATGTCCATCCCGCCAAGGCCGATGTCAGGTTCCGCGATCCCGGTCTGGTTCGCGGCTTGATTGTCGGCGCCATCCGGGAAGCATTGGCGCGTGAAGGCAGCCGATCATCGACGACCGGCGCGCGCGCCATGATGTCTTCCTTCAGCCCCGGATTTCGACCGCAGCCGCCTGCCAACTGGACGGCGGCAACCTCCCCTTCTCGCCCGGCCTACCAGGCCGCTGCGACCTTGGCAGACCTGGGGACTGCCAATTTTGGCATGGCCGAGCAACGCCGGACGTTTCTTTCCGGCACCGAGCAGCCGTCAGCCCCGGTCGAAGAATTCGGCGGGCCTGCCGGAGCCAATGCGGCGAACGAATTGACCACGCATCCCCTGGGCGCGGCGCGTACGCAGATCCATGAAAACTACATCATCGCCCAGACCGATGACGGTCTGGTGATTGTCGACCAGCATGCCGCCCATGAACGGCTGGTCTTTGAGGAAATGCGGGCCGGCATCAACAACCGGCAAATTCCGGCGCAGGTGTTGCTCATTCCCGAAATCGTCGATCTGACCGAAGAAGATTGCGACCGGCTGATGGTTCATTCCGAAACCTTGTCTAGGTTCGGTCTGGCGGTGGAGCGTTTCGGGCCGGCCGCAATCATCATCCGCGAAACGCCTTCCATGTTGGGCGAGATCGATGCTGCCGGTTTGATTCGCGACATTGCCGACGAGATTGCCGAATGGGACACGGCTTCCACCCTCCATGCGCGGCTTGAAAGCCTGGCTGCGACCATGGCCTGCCATGGATCAGTGCGCTCCGGACGCCGCCTGAGAGTTGATGAAATGAACGCACTTTTGCGGCAGATGGAGGCGACGCCCGGCTCCGGCCAATGCAATCACGGTCGGCCCACTTATATCCGTCTCAAGCTTGCCGATATTGAAAGACTGTTCGGGCGCAGCTGAAAAAAAGTGGAAAAACATTCAGCGGGTGTATAATGAATTATCTGAAAGGGCGCGTGATCGGGATTTCATTGTCGTTTTACTTTCAGCACAGACCAGGGTTTTAGAAAACATGATGAACCGGTTCGAAGGCGGTGGCCGAGAGGCAAAGATCCATTACCTAGATGGTGATTATCAAATCATCACGCCGGGAACCTATGTCACCTGCGCCATTACCGGAAAATCGATTCCCTTGGACCAGCTTCGTTATTGGAGCGTGGCGCGCCAGGAGCCCTATATTGACGCACTGGCAGCGCTGGAAGCGGATAAACGCGCTGGCGTCTTGCCAAACCAGCGACGCTGAAGTGACCTGGATTCCCACAATCAGTTTTTGGCTGCGACCGGGCTTTCAAGCCTGCGCCGGCGATTTGTTTCAATCGCCTGATCGATGATCTGGCCAAGCGCGAGCGGAGAGTCAAAATTCATTTCGACTTCAATGACAACGGTCTTTTCGGCCAGTTCCTGTGATTTGCCGTGGTGGCCTGCAAGGCGAACATGGTCCTTGGCGGTCGTCACAATCATCAGGTCGGACGCCTTGGCGGTCTTGAGAATATCCTCAATCTCGTCGTCGGAGAGATGGTGGTGGTCGGCGTAGGATCGCCGTTCGACAACCTCCATGCCCAATTGCCTGACGGTTCTGTAAAATTTCTCCGGATCGGCAATGCCGGCAAAAGCGAGAACCTTGCTGCCGGGCCAGTCCGCATTGGTTTTGGCCACGATCTCCGCAAAAAACACCGGCTTGCCGGCACGCGCCGCACGCCGGACAAAAGGATCTGCCTGATTGCCTTCGCCCACTTTCAACAAGGCGGTCGCCCTGGCAAGCTGGACCGATACCGGCGCGCGCACCGGACCGGCCGGAACGATGAAGCCGTTGCCGATGCCGCGGTGCGAATCGATGACCATGAGAGCATAGTCGTAGGCAAGCTTGGCGCTTTGGAAGCCATCATCCATGATGATGATATTGGCGCCTTGGGCAATCAGCAACGCCGCACCTTCGACGCGGTTTCTTGACACAACGGTCAAGGCCTCACGGGCCAGCAAAAGCGGTTCGTCGCCAACGTCCCTGGCGCGATGGTGGTCGGGGTCGACCATGGTTGTCCGGTCGATGCTGCCGCCATAGCCGCGGCTCAGCAGACCCGGCGTCAGGCCTTTTTTCTTGGCGGCCCTGGCAAGCGCCAGCGCGGTCGGGGTCTTGCCTGCCCCGCCGACTGTGAAATTGCCCACGCAAATGACGGGAACCGCCAAAGGCGCGCCCTGATGCTTGCGCATGCGCCGGCCTGCAACCATGCCATAGACCAGCGCGGCCGGGCTGAGCAGCCAGGCGCGCCAATCCGCTTTTTCCCACCAGAATGGTGGTGATTCTGATACCATATGCCCCGACAGCGCGTTTCCGTCGCGCCTCCCCTGTCCTGCCCGACCTGCCCGATACAACGCCGCCCATTCCATGGAATGCGCAAAGGCCGCTGCAACACTTTGAAATTATGCAGATACGTTATCGTTCAAATGAATCCTTTTGAACGCGATATGCATTAGCGCATTTTTGGCCGGATGCAAAATTGACCGACTGCAATCTGCGGTCCCGGAACCCGGACCGGCGCATTACAGCGGCCGGCAATCAACCCGCTTGGGCAAACAGGTCCTCGATCTGGGTTATGTCATCAAGCAGGAAATCGGAGGCCGCCGCCAGTGATTGGCGCGAACCGGTCCCGGTCAGCACCGCGATTGCGAGGCCGGCGCCGGCATTGCGGGCCATGTGGAGATCGTGATTGTTGTCGCCGACCATGGCAACCTGATCGGGCCGCAGGCCGGTGGCTTCGCAAAAACCCAAGACCATGCCGGGATCCGGCTTGCAGCCATGGCCGCTGTCATAGCCGGCCACGAAATCGACATGCTCGGCAAAACCGAAACGGTCCATGGTCATGCGAATCGACCGCTCATTGTCGGAGGAAGCTATTCCGAGCTTGAGCCCGCGCGTTTTCAGTCGAGCAAAAAAGGCCGCAAGATCGGTCACTGGCACCGAATGTTCAGAACCGTCAGTGAAGATGACATCCAGTTGGGAAATCAATTCAGCACGGGGCAAACGGGCGCCCGCTTCTACCAGTCCATCGGCGATTTCCAGCGTATTGCCTGAGGCAAACAGGCTGTCGGGTACGACATGGCCGGTCTGCGGATCCATTCCGCAGGCGCGCAGCAATATATCCGCCAATTGTCCGTCGCCATCGGCGGCGGCCAATGCGGCCCTGCGGTTGATCGGCGACCAGGTCTTTTCATAATCGAGAAGAGTTCCGTCCTTGTCGAACAATATTGCGGCAATGTTATTCATTGCGTGATGCTCCGCTGCCGGCCGCGCCGGTAAGGATTGACATGCCGCCGATTCAGCCGGAATTGCGCGGAGCAAGACGGGCCTTCATGGTCAGCGGATTGATGTAGGGTTCAAGACCCCTGATAGTCGCAGTCAAAGCGCCGCGCAACTGGTGAATTGTTTCATAGCCGGCTTCGATCATTTGCAGGCGCGCTTCGTCGTTGTTGAGAAGGTAGAAAACACCCTTGGCCAGCATCTCGGTGTCGCGCACCATCCGGGCCGAGCCGTTTTTGGCAAGCGCCTGATAGGTATCGCGAAAATTCTGGACATGGCCGCCCGACAGGATGGCGCAACCCATCATCGCCGGTTCAATCGGGTTTTGTCCGCCTTCGGCCGTCAGCGACCGCCCGACAAAGGCAATCTGGGTCAAACGCAGATACAGCCCCATTTCGCCGATCGTATCGCCCAGCAGGATATCAGTCTCCGGCAGGATCGGGTCGTTGCGGGTGCGCCTGGCGACAACAAGACCCTCGGCCACGAGCATCTGCTCGATCTGGTCTGAACGCTCCGGATGGCGCGGCACGATGATCGTCAACAGATCCGTTCGGGTCTTGAGGATCTTGTGGACCGTAGCCGCAGCCAGTTCTTCGCCCTCGAATGTCGAGATCGCCGCCCAGGTCTTTCGCATCCCCAGGCCAGTCGTGTAGCGCTCCATGACGGCGGGATCAGGCACCGGCAAGTCGGTGTCCACCTTCAGATTGCCCGATACCAGCACCGGAAGCGCACCGAGTTCGCGGAAACGCTCGGCGTCGTGGTCGGATTGGGCAATGACCAACGCCAGATATTCAAACAAGGCTCCGGCAATGCCGCTCCATCTGCGCCATGTGCTGAAGGAACGGTCCGACATGCGCGCATTAACGAGAATTTGCGGAATGTGGCGTTTGCCCAACTCCATCATGGTCATCGGCCAGATCTCGGATTCGGCAAAAATCGCAATATCCGGCTGCCAATGAGCCAAAAAACGGCTGATGGCGGGCTTCATGTCAAGCGGCACATACTGGTGGCTGACTGCCGGATCAAGCCGCGACATGGCAACATGGGCGGAGGTCACGGTTCCCGTGGTCAAGACGACATTGATGCCGCGCCGCCTGATTTCGCGGATCAGTGGGATCACCGCATTGGTTTCGCCGACGCTGACGGCGTGAAACCAGATCAGCGGACCGTCCGGCCGCTCAAGTCCGGGATAGCCATAGCGCTCGTTGCGCCGGACTCGCTCTTCCTTGCCGCCAGCCGCGCGCAGTCCCAGATAGGCCCCGATAAAGGGATAGATCGCCACGCCGGCCCAGCGGTAGATGCGCAGTGCGGAACTGGCTCCAAATCCGCCCATGGTCATTCCGTGCCGGTCAACAAGAGGCAGAGAAGATCGCTATGACGATCCCGCATCGATAAACCGTTGGTCAATTGGCAATATTTCATGGCTGACGCCTTTGCTTCAAATTATATGCAGTTTTAAAACACTCTAATTCAAGTAAATTTCAGCGCGATCTTCACTTAAATTCATTTGGCGTCCGGATCGAGCAGCCGGTGCATATGGACGATGAAATACCGCATATGGGCATTGTCGACCGTTTTCTGTGCCTTGGCCTTCCATGCGGCATGCGCGCTGGCATAATTGGGGAAAATGCCCACAATATCCATCTCGTTGAGATCCTTGAAAGTCATGTCTCCCAGTTGCGCCAGTTCACCGCCGAACACCAGGTGCAGCAGCTGCTTGTTGTTGTCTTCACTTGTCATGAAACTTTTCCTTTCCAGTGCCGGACATTGCATCCGCAATATCGGCCGGCTTCGAGAGATTTGCCAAACCCGAACGACTAGGAAATGCGGCATTCAGGCAAAAAGGTCAATGCCGATCAACACCCTTGGCAGCGCCGCCGGCAAAACTGCTTGACGAGTGGTAAACCTTTCTCAGCCCGCCATGAAAACAGGCATGAGCCTGGGTCCGGCTTCGCGGCTGGCAGCGCACATGATTCCATGCTTTGGACTCGGCCGGTTATAGACAGGAACAGCACCGAATTCATCAATGATGCTGCCGCCCGCATTGGTGAGGATAAGGTCTGCTGCGGCAATATCCCAATCATGTGAATTGGATTTGACCAATGTGGCGTCGAGTTGGCCGTCGGCCACCATGGCAAGGCGATAGGCCAGCGACGGCACGGTCTTCTTGCGATTGATCATGTCCATGACGTCGGCAGGCAGTCGCTCGAACAATTCATCGACGCCCGACACTGTCATCCGCCGCCCGCTTTCCAAACCGGCGGTGCTTATGGTCTTGCCGTTTTTCATGATCATGCCGTCGGCCGTGGCCAGATAGGTTTCCGACAAGGCCGGCGCATAAAGCACGCCCGCCACGGGACGCCCCGCTTCCACAACCGCAATGCTGACGCACCAGCTATCGAGCCCCTTCATGAAGCCCCGTGTGCCGTCAATCGGATCGACCACGAAAACCCGTTCGGTTTCAAGACGCCGGGCGTCATCCTCATTTTCTTCCGACATCCATCCATAGTGGGGACGGGCGCGCTTGAGTATTCCGGCAATTTCCTTGTTGGCTGCCAGGTCTGCCGCAGTGACCGGCGACTTGCCGCCATTCTTCCAGAAAACCTCCACATCCTTGCGAAAATAACCAAGGGCAATCTTGCCCGCAGCTTCTGCCGCAAAGGAAATCAGTTCGAGATCGTCCTGCCAAAATCCCGGCTTTGCGCGTTCGCCTGCCATGGTTCCTGCTTCGGTCATGGTATCAAATCCATTGTTCGCAATCTTTACTGCCGGTTTTATATATGTGTATCACTATGCTCGAATAAAATACCGGCGGCGTAAAAGCAAATCCGCAACGTCCTGCCATTGCCGGATTTATCGACCGGCGATGGTCATGTTTTCGATTGCGATGGTCGGCGACGCATGACTGAAACTGCGGTCAATGTCGTTTGCCGGCGTCATCGACAGGAACATGTCCTTCATGTTGGAGGCGATGGTGACTTCGGAAACCGGAAAAGCGAGCTTGCCGTTTTCGATCCAGAAACCCGTCGCGCCTCTCGAATATTCACCCGTGATCATGTTGGCGCCATGGCCGATCAATTCGGTGACATAAAAACCGGTCCCGACCGAAGCGATCAGGTCCTCGGGCGACATGTCGCCGGGCTCCAGCGCCAGATTGGTCGAGCTTGGGGAAACCACCGTGCCGCCGCGCGCGCCGCGCCCATTGGTGGCAAGACCAAGTTCGCGGGCTGCCGATGTGGCGAGGAACCAGTGATTGAGGATCCCGTCTTCAATCATCACCATCCGCTCGCCCCGCACCCCTTCACCGTCAAAGGGACGGGAAGCGGAACCGCGCCGTTTCTGCGGATCATCAGTGATATTCAAGCCCGCTTTCAGCACCTGCCGGCCCATGCTGTCCATGAGGAAGGATGTCTTGCGGGCGATGGCTGCGCCGTTGATGGCGCCCGCTATATGGCCGACAAACCCGCGCGCCACCCGCGGATCGAAAATGATCGTCACGCCCTTGCCGGTTTCTGCCTGGCGCGGATTGAGCCTGCGCACGGCGCGTTCTCCCGCCGTACGGCCGATCGTCGAAATATCGTCCAGATCGGAAAAATGCAGTCGGCTGTCGCCTTCATAGTCGCGCTCCATATGCGTGCCTTCCCCGGCAATGACGCTGACGCCGCGACCAAACCGGGTTGACATGTAGGAACCGGAAAAACCATGCGAGGTGACCAGAACCATGCCGCCAATGCCGGCCGAAGCCCCTGCGCCGGCGGAATTGGTGACACCGTCCACGCCAAGCGCTGCCGCTTCCATGGCAAGCGCGTCGTCGGTCAGCGACGATGTGGGCACATCGGTCGGATCAAACAAGTCGAGATCGGCGTGATCGCGGCTGAGACTGGCTTCATCTGCAAGGCAGGCAAAGGGGTCTTCGGGAGACACTTTCGCCATGGCGACGGCGCGCTCTGCCAGCGTTTTCATGTCAAAGCCCGGATTGGCCGAAACATTGGCAACCCGTTTGCCGACAAAGACGCGCAGCGAAAAATCATCGCTTTCTGCGGCTTGCGTGCCCTCGACCTTGCCCATTCTCACCGAAACGGAGCGCGACCGGGACCGGACCACGATGGCATCAGCCGCATCTGCCCCGGCCTCCTTGGCAAGGTCGACGAGTTCGGAGGCGCGATCGAGGAGATTTGCAGAATCAATAGGCTGTGACATGATTGGCCCTTTCATTGCCGTTCATGTATTGCGCTGGGACGAATGCATCAAGTCCATCGCGTCAATTCTCTTGATGAACAGTCAAAAACGCACCACCTGAGGGAAACTTTCTCGATGTCAGCACCCAGCGAGCTCTATTCCGAGGCCATCCTGTTGCTCGGCGGTGCGGTTGTCTCGGCGCCCCTGTTCAAAAAACTGGGTCTGGGAACCGTGCTTGGCTATCTGGCGGCCGGAATTGTCATCGGCCCGCTTTTGGGGCGCATCACCGATGGCGAGGCGATTCTCGGGGTCGCCGAACTCGGGGTCGTCTTCCTGCTGTTCGTCATCGGGCTGGACCTCAAACCCTCCCGGCTATGGCAAATGCGGCGTGACATATTCGGCATGGGCACCGCTCAGGTCGGCGGTTGCGGATTGTTGCTGACGGGCATGGCCCATTACCTGGCCGGACTTGACTGGGATGCTTCGCTGATTGCCGGTTTCGGCCTGGCGTTGTCATCAACAGCTTTTGCCATGCAAATCCTGGAGACCAATGGAGACCTCAATACCCGCTATGGTCAACGCGCTTTCTCATTGCTGCTGTTTCAGGACCTGGCCATCGTGCCCTTGCTGGCGCTGGTTGCCTATATGGCGCCGGCCACTGTTGAAGCAGGTCCGCATGGCCTGCTCAGCGTCGGAATTGCCATCGGCGCAACCTTGCTGATGATCGCCGCCGGTCGCTATCTGTTGACGCCGCTGTTTCAGATCATCGCCCGCACCGGCGCGCGCGAGGCCATGATCGCCGCTGCCTTGTTCGTTGTCATGATCTCGGCGACCCTGATGCAGATGGCCGGACTTTCCATGGCGATGGGCGCTTTCATGGCGGGCGTCATGCTGGCCGAATCCTCCTTTCGCCACGAACTGGAAGCCGATATCGAGCCTTTTCGCGGCATATTGCTGGGCCTGTTCTTCATGGCCGTGGGGCTTTCGTTGAACTTGAACGTCGTGCTGGACAACCTCGTCTTGATCATGCTTGCCGTGCTGGCCGTGATGGCGACAAAGGCAGCCGTCATCTATCTGTTGTGTCGCGCCGCCGGTTCGGCGAGCAATGAGGCCATGCGCATCGGTTTTCTTTTGTTGCAAGGCGGCGAATTCGGTTTCGTGCTGTTTTCCACCGCCAGCAATACAGGGGCATTTTCGATTGATACGGCATCGATTCTGGTCGCCGTCGTGACCATTTCCATGGCGCTGACGCCACTGGCCGCCCGGTTGCCGGAGCTTTTCGCCCAGGTGGAACATGCCGAAGAAATGGCCGAGGACTTCGAAGGCGCAAGCGCCGATGTGCTGATGATCGGATTTTCCCGTTTCGGGCAGATTGCATCGCAGATGCTGCTGGCCGGCGGACGCAGCGTGACCATTCTGGATTTTTCCGCCGACCGCATTCGCCAGGCGGCGCGTTTCGGGTTTCGCATCTATTTCGGCGATGGAACGCGCAAGGACGTGCTGAAATCGGCCGGCATTGAGCGGGCCAAGCTGATCTGTGTCTGCACCCAGAAGCAGGAGACTACCGACAAGATCATCGATCTCATCCAGGCGGAATATCCCGATGCGCGGATTTATGCCCGCTCCTATGACCGAGTTCATACGCTGTCGCTCAGGGCGCGCGGGGTGGATTACGAAGTTCGCGAAACTTTTGAATCCGGTTTGCTTTTCGGGCGAAAGACGCTTGAGGCGCTCGGCGTGGGCGAAGCGGCGGCCTATGACATTTCCGTCGATATCCGCAAACGCGATGAGGCCAGGCTGGCCATTCAGGCTGTGGAAGGCATTTCCGCCGGCCGGGAGTTTTACCTCACCAAGCCGGTCATGCCCGAACCGCTTATCGAGCCACGCAAGGAAATCCGCAATGAAACGCCTGCCGAGGACGAAACGCTGCCCAGTTAGATGCCTGACAGATAGTCTTGAAAGCTAACCCTTGATCCGGAATGCAAATTCGGCATCAATGGCGTGCTTGACCTGATCCTTGACGACTTTGGAGTTTTCC
Source organism: Rhizobiaceae bacterium (assembly GCA_041742335.1). GTDB lineage: Bacteria > Pseudomonadota > Alphaproteobacteria > Rhizobiales > Rhizobiaceae > Rhizobium_E. The sequence continues at coordinate 10,861 of JBGSIT010000020.1, read as the reverse complement.
AGAACCTCGGCGGCCTTGAGAAAGTCGAGCACATGAAAACCGGCAACATCAGGCCGGATGAAAATATCGGGCGGACCGGCCTTGAGTTTCATCGTGATGATTGACTGCATCATCAATTGGCTGGCGCCAAACAGGCTGTCGACCCGGTTCGGCATGGCAAGGTCGCTGCCCTCCGGTCCACCGACGACATCAATGCCGATGATGATGTCGGCCTTGCCTTTCAGGTGATCAAATGGCACCGGATTGAATATGCCACCGTCGATCATCACCCGGCCATCCAGCATGACAGGCATGAAGACCGCCGGAATGGCCGCCGAAGCCGCCAATGCGCGGAACAAATCGCCGTGCTCGCTGACAACTTCACATTGGCCGTAATAATCGGTCGCTATGACAGAAAGCGGGATCGTCAGACCGGAAAAATCGGCCGGAAGTTGACTGGGCAGGAAGGCTTTGAGGATACGCTCGAGATTGAACTGGCCGACACGAAACCCACCCTTGACCATGGCGCCGAAACTGGGCGGCCGCAGGCTCCAGATGCGCTGCATGACCTCGCGCGGTTTGCCGACGGTCGACAGGGTATGTTCGCGGATTTCAGCCCCGGTCATACCGGCAGCCATGCCTGCGCCCATGATGGCGCCGATTGACGAACCGGCAATGGCCACCGGGCGCACGCCCAGCTCATCAAGAGCCTCGATGACATGGATATGCGCCAGGCCGCGGGCGCCACCGCCGCCAAAGGCCACCGCCACGGTTGGATCCGAACTCATTGCGACCTTATCCATCACAACCACGCCTCAGCATTACTTCATGGCTTGTATCGATAGAAATGCATTCTGGTATCACCAAACGCCCGCGTTTCAAGCGGCAAATACACCGGATCCATTACGGGGTGAATATCCGCTCTCTCTTCCAAAATGACAAGCGCCCCATCCACAAGCCAACCGCCATTGGCCGCCGATGCGAGCGCCTTTTCACCCAGTCCCTTTGCATAGGGCGCATCTGCGAACAGAAGATGAAATGGCTCCATGGTGCCGACGATTCCGAGATCTGTGGCATCGCGACGGAAGATCTTCGCCCGCGCCTGCAGCCCGAACGCTTCGATATTGTCACGCAGCAGGCCCCTGCCCTCGACGCTCATTTCAACAAACAGGCCCTGGCGGCAACCGCGCGACATGGCTTCAAGCCCGACCGCGCCGGTGCCGGCAAACAAATCAATGATCCGTGTTTCATCCAGCGATTCCGGATAGGAATGCGCCAGAATGTTAAACAGGCTTTCGCGGGTTCTGTCCGTTGTCGGGCGGATATCGCTCGAGCGGGGCGATTGCAGGACGCGCCCCTTGAATTCACCGCCGACGATCCGCACCGCGACCCGTCCCCCTGCCTGCGCCGCCGCCTGAAGGCTTGCCGCCAAATGGCTTTCCACCGCCCGGCTTGCCGCCTTCCGGCCGCTTTCCGGCAGATGGCCCGGATGGCCGTTTTCCGGCTGGCTTGCCATAGCTTTTTCCAGCCGGCTTGCCATCGAAGGAACGGCCTTCGCGCGCACCGCCCTCAGCGGGCTTGCCACGCGGCTTGCCATCGAAGGAACGCGGTGCATTTGGTCCATCGCCACTTGTGCGACCGCGCGGCTTGCCATCGAAAGACCTTCCCTCGGTGGGCTTGCCTCGCGGCTTGCCGTCAAAGGGCTTTCTTTCACCGTCGCGCCGTTCGCCCGATTTTTCTTCAAAGGAGCGTTCCGGGCGGGCGCGGCCTTCTGCGGTTCTTGCAGGGCGGTCACCGAAAGATCTGCGCTCGCCGCGCTGGTCATCCGGCGTGAAGGGCCGGGATTTCGGACGCGCTTTGCCGGAGGCGGACTTCCTGCCTTTTGGCTTGGCTGCTTCCGCATTCGGGTCCTTCTCCTTGTAGGCAACGGTTACCCGCTTGCCGGCAGAAATGACTTCGCCTTTTGGAGCGTCCTTTTCTCCGGGGACCGGACGCGCGCCCGGAGCCATCCAGATATTGGCGGTCCTGATCGTGCCTAGCGGCGGACGCTTGGGGCGATCATCTGCCTTGTCGGCGCCCGGTCCGCCACGGCGATCCCGGTCCTGGCCGGGACGTCCGAAGGACTTGTTGTCGCCGCGAGCCTCGCGACCACGGCTTTCCCAGGGCTTGTCATCCCGGCTGCCGCGTTCAGGCCGGCCTCTTTCATCAGGCCGGCGGTCAGACGATCTCTTTTCGTCAGGCCGCTTGTTTTCAAAACGCGCCAGATCCTTTTCGCGACGTTCTGCAGGCCTTTCACGGAAGGTCCGCTCCTCGCGGCCCTCGTGCCGCTCGACCGGTTCTTCCTCGATCTTTTCAACCGCTGCCGCAGTCAAGATCGGCGCTTCGAAATTCGCCTTGGCCTGTTCGATCAGACGCGGGCCCAACTGGTCGCGCAGCATCCGGCTCTTGATTTCCTGAACCTCGCCCTCGCCCAACTCGCCAAGCTGGAACGGCCCGTAGGAAATCCGGATCAGCCGATTGACGTCCAGTCCCAATGCGCCGAGCACGTTCTTGATTTCGCGGTTCTTGCCTTCGCGCAGACCCATCGTGATCCAGCAATTATGGCCCTGCACCCGGTCAAGCGTCGCTTCGATGCCGGCATAGAGCACGCCCTCGACAGCAACGCCTTCGCGCAGCGCATCAAGACGCGCCTGATCAATGGCGCCATAGGCCCGCACCCGGTAGCGTCGCAGCCAGCCGGTGGCCGGCAGTTCAAGCACCCGCGCCAGACCGCCGTCATTGGTTAAAAGCAACAGGCCTTCAGTATTGATGTCCAGCCGGCCGATCGACAAGACGCGCGGCAAATCGCCGGGCAGATTTTCAAAAACGGTCGCGCGGCCTTCCGGATCCGAATTGGTTGTGACCAGTCCCGCAGGCTTGTGATAGAGCCACAGGCGCGTGCGCTCGATGCCGCGAATGGCTTCATTGTCGACTTCGATGAGATCGGCCATGGTGCAGGTCACAGCGGGCGTATCGAGAATGCGGCCGTTGAGCTTGACGCGGCCTTCCATGATCAGCCGTTCGCAATCGCGCCGTGATGCAACGCCCGCCCGGGCCATGATCTTGGAAATACGCTCGACCGGCAGTTCATCGCCGCTGTGAACCGCAGAGGTGAAATCTGCGTCCGGCTTTTTCTGATGTCCGGAATCCGCGCCCGTGCGCGCCGGCTTGTCGAAGGATTTGCGCGGCGGGCCTTTGGGCTTGTCTTTGTCTGTCATTTGCTGTTTGCCTTTTATTTGGCGTTTTCCTATCAGGTCGCGCCCGCCGGGTTAAGGGGTATTATTGCTTGAAAGGCACAAATAGCTACATGCAAAACGCCATTGCCGAAGCAAAACTGGCGGCTGAGCGCGGTGAGGTGCCTGTCGGCGCAGTCCTGGTGCGCGATGGAGAGATCATTGCCAAGGCCGGCAACCAGTCGCGCCAGCACAACGACGTCACCTTGCATGCCGAAATCGCCGTCATCCGGGAAGCGTCCCGGCGGCTTGGGCAGGAACGGCTGGCCGGATGCGATCTCTATGTCACGCTTGAACCCTGCACCATGTGCGCCGCCGCCATTTCCTTTGCCCGGATCCGGCGACTTTATTATGGCGCGGAGGACATCAAGGGCGGCGCGGTCGATAATGGCGTCAGGTTTTATGCTGCACCCACCTGCCATCATGTTCCCGAAGTCTATTCCGGCATCTGTGAAACCGAGGCCGCCGCCATCCTTGTCGATTTCTTCAAGAGCCGAAGAGGCGATGTCGGGACTGATTAGTCAGATCCCTTTCGCAGGCAGCCTTTGCCGTCGATCTTGACCAGGCCGTTCGGCCGGTAATTTTTCACCGCTGCTGCAACGGCCAGTTCAATCTGGCAGACCAATTCGTCGTCCCTGTCGCCATTCGGCGTGACAAGCGTGACTTCCGCGCCGAACCGGGGCGTTCCATCCAGCGGAATCACATAATCTGCGGGACTTATGCCGATTGTCAGCCTGTTGGTATAAAGCCATTGCCGCTTGGCGCCGACGCCCATCCATTGGCCGACATCATTGTCTGTCTTGATATTGATGACCAGGTCTGCGCCGGGGGCTTTTGGGGTCAATCCGGCCTTTTTCAGCGCCCGCGCCATGGGCGGCACCAGATAATTGGCATAGCCGCTGTCATACTGGCTGCTGGTCATTTCAAGGATGTAGGTCTTGCCGTCAAGAGCACCAGCCATTGCCGGGACAGCCGCACCTGAAAGAGCGCCTGAAAATGCCACGACGGCGACGGTTCTCCGGGCTGCGTTGAATAGCTGGCCCGGCTGTTTCAACCGACTGCGGCTTAATTCCAGATTTGCCACCATTGACGTCCGGTGCCTGCGATTGCGGCTTCCTTCTTGCGGCGCTTTTCCTTGGCCGCTTCGGATTCACCCAGATCGGCAAGAACTGCTGGATCGTCAACCTTGCGATATTCCAGCGGCGGATCAGACAGGAAGCGGCGCTTGTCGGAATAGGTGCCCTGCTGAAGCTTGCGCGCTTCGCGGAATGCTGCAGCCTGCTGTTCCGGAGACTGCGCCTTGCCTTCGGTGACTGAAACCATCAAAGGCGAGCGGTAGGCGCCATTGTCCTTGTTGTCGTCGGCTTCCTGGCGCAAACGGGCTCGGGTTTCTTCAGGACTTTCCACCCAGGCCGGATTGTCCTTGGAAACGAGGTTTTGCTGCGGCTGTTCCAGCGCCATCGGATCGACAGGTTTAACCAGCGCGGGGCGCGGCTGGTATTCCACCTTGGAGACCTTCTTGTCGGGCACCACAGCAACAGCATCGCCCAGATCCGTCAGCAACTGTTCGCCTGCCGTCTTGTCCGTTCCGTAGGTCGGACCGCCGATGCAGCTGGTCAGCATGGTGCCGCCGGCAACCATTGCGCTCGCCAAAACGACTACTCGATACAGTTCTTTCATTGGGTCGAAGCCTCTCATAGCCGTCCGGACATTGTGCAAACACACCCTGCTCTGCCTAAACATTCCGGCCATTTTCAGGCAGCTTTTACCGGATGTCAGACAAAAGCGCAATTCTCGCCAATGCGAATTGCCGAATTATGCGCTATCGGGAATCTTCAGACAACAGCCACACCAAGTTCACGAAGGGCGGCGGCATCGCGCGCCGAAACATCAGGGAAAGCCGGATCGGAGCCCACATCCTTGGTGATTTTCCATGAACGGGCGCATTTGCGGCCTTCCGCCAGGCGCGGCTGGACACTAACCCCTGCGACATCCTCCAGACGGAAGGCCGATTCCGGACCTTCACCCCCGTCCAGGACGATATCCGAAGTGATGCAGATTTCGGCGAGATCCTGACCTTCCAGCGCTTCAAGCAGTTCACGTTGGGCCACATGGACCACGGGCGCCGCCTCCAGCGACGAACCGATTCGCTTGTCCTTGCGCTCGATTTCCAGCGCGCCGGTGACCACCCTGCGCACGGTGCGGATTTTCTTCCACTTTTCCGCCAGTTCGTCATTGCGCCATTGGGCCGGGATTTCCGGGAACTGGACAAGATGAACCGATTCCGCATCCGGCTGCCAGGAAAGCCAGGCTTCCTCAGAGGTGAAGGGCAGCATAGGGGCAAACCACAGGACCAGGCTTTCAAACAGCTTGCGGATGACGCTCAGGCTGGCGCGACGGCGCAGGCTGGAGGGCGCATCGCAGTAGAGCGCGTCCTTGCGAATGTCGAAATAAAAGGCCGACAATTCGACATTGGCAAAATCCGTCAACGCCCTGGCGATTTTTTTGAAGGCGAAGGCGTCATAGGCTTCGCGGACAAGTTCATCGAGTTCGGAAAGCCGGTGCAGCATCAATTGCTCAAGCTCGGGCAGGTCGGCATAGGCGATGTCCTCGCCCTTGTCGTGAGCCAGCGTGCCGAGCATCCAGCGGATCGTGTTGCGGATCTTGCGATAGGCGTCGATATTGGTCTGGATGATCGTCCTGCCGACACGCAGATCCTCGGCGTAATCCGAAGTCATCACCCAGAGGCGCAGAATATCAGCGCCGGCATCTTTCATGATGTCCTGCGGTGCGACGACATTGCCCTTGGACTTGGACATCTTCTCGCCGTTCTCGGCCATGATGAAACCATGGGTGACCACCGTATCATAGGGCGCGCGGCCGCGCGTGGCGCAGCTTTCCAGCAGCGAGGAATGAAACCAGCCGCGGTGCTGGTCGGAACCTTCGAGATAGACATCGGCAGGCCATTTCAGGTCCGGTCGGTCTTCAAGCGTGAAGACATGGGTGCAGCCGGAATCAAACCAGACATCGAGAATATCGGTGACCATCGCCCATTGATCGTGATCATGTTCGTTGCCCAAAAAGCGCTTCTTGGCGCCTTCGGCAAACCACGCGTCGGCGCCTTCGGCCTCAAAGGCCTCAATGATCGACTGGTTGACGCGCTCGTCCTTCAGCACATTGCCGTCCTTGTCGGCGAAGACGCAGATCGGAACGCCCCAGGCGCGCTGGCGCGACAGCACCCACTCCGGGCGGCCTTCAATCATGGCGCGCAAACGGTTCTGGCCGCCGGCCGGCACGAAACGGGTCTCGTCGATCGCTGACAGGGCGCGGCTTCGCAAGGTCGTGCCGTCACCGAGGTCCTTGTCCATATAGACGAACCATTGCGGCGTATTGCGGAAGATCACCGGCTTCTTGGAGCGCCAGCTATGCGGATAATCATGCTTGAGGCGGCCACGCGCAAACAGGTTGTTGGCGGCAATCAGCGCGGCAATCACGCGATTGTTGGCGTCGCCCTTCTTGCCGTTGTCGTCGATGACCCGCGCCGGCCCGCCATCCGCATCCGGGCCGAAACCAGGAGAGTCAGCAGTGTAAAAGCCGGCGTCATCGACTGTGAAGGGAATCTTTGACGAAATGCCGCGCGCTTCCAGTTCACGAGCCTTTTCCATCCAGATATCGAAATCCTCGCGACCGTGGCCGGGCGCAGTATGGACAAAGCCGGTGCCGGCGTCGTCGGTGACGTGGTCGCCGTCAAGAAGCGGGACATCGAAATCATAGCCTCCGCCAACGCCCCTGAGCGGGTGGGCACAGGTGATGTTTTGTAGTTCGTGCAAAGCGATGTCGGAACGGATTTCTTTGATCTTGAGCTTTGCCCTGTCAGCGCACGCCGGTGCCAAAGCCTCTGCAATGATGAATTTCTCGCCGGGCATCGGCCCAAAATCGTTCTCGGCCTCCGTCACAAGATAGAGTCCGTACTTGATCTTGTGAGAAAAAGAGACCGCGCGATTGCCTGGAATGGTCCAAGGAGTTGTGGTCCAAATCAGTACTGACGAGTCTGCTAGGCTTTCTTCTTCCGCGGCCGCCGAGGCTTCCGTGTCTGACAAACCAAGGTGTGGGTGGAGTTCCTTTCTCGCCGCAATTTGCGCATTATCGTAGTCGCGATCAAAGTCCTTCACCGGAAACTTAACCCAGATCATGTCGCTTTCGACCTGCTGGTATTCCACTTCGGCCTCGGCCAGCGCCGTGCGCTCGACCACCGACCACATGATCGGCTTGGAGCCGCGATAGAGCTGGCCGCTCATGGCGATTTTCAGAAGCTCGCCGGCGATGCGGGCCTCGGAATGAAAATTCATCGTCGTATAGGGCCGTTCAAAATCGCCCTCGATACCGAGGCGCTTGAAATCGACGGTCTGCCGGGCGATCCATCCGCTTGCGAAATCGCGGCATTCCTTGCGGAATTCGTTGATCGGCACCTCGTCCTTGTTCTTGCCTTTCTCGCGGTACTTTTCCTCGATCTTCCATTCGATCGGCAGGCCGTGGCAATCCCATCCCGGCACGTAATTGCTGTCAAAGCCGCGCATCTGGAAAGACCGGGTGATGACGTCCTTGAGGATCTTGTTGAGCGCGTGGCCGATATGGATATCGCCATTGGCATAGGGCGGGCCGTCATGCAGCACGAATTTCGGCCGTCCTGCCGATGTTTCCCGGAGCCGCTTGTAAAGCTCCATCTTCTGCCAGCGTGCTGCCAGTTCCGGTTCTTTTTGCGGCAGTCCGGCGCGCATCGGAAAATCCGTTTGCGGCAGGTAGAGCGTCTTGGAATAGTCGATTTTTTCAGCGGTGTCGGTCATTATCGTGCCATTGTTTGCGGCGCCTCGGCGCGGAGTGCCGTCATGTCTTTGAAATGTTGCGAAGGGTGGCGATCAAACGCCTGTGTACCCGGACCTTCCGCGCCTGATCAGGCGACAGGGAAGACCGGGCCGATAATTCGGAATATGAAAAGCAGAAGGGCGTTTTTCATGATCTGCGGTTCTTAAAAGGTTTTTGCGATAATTGAAAGAGGCAAAGCCGCAATCAAAAACTGATGGCCGCATCCAGCGGGCCCAGCGGGGCCACACCCGACAGCAGGGACCTTGCTTCCTCGACATCGCCGTTCATCTGCTCGACAAGCGCCTCCAGGCCATTGAATTTCAATTCCTCGCGCAGAAATCCGAAAAAGCTGACCGTGCCTTCCTGCCCGTACAGATCGCCGTCGAAATCAAACAGCATGGTTTCCAGCAAAGCGTGGCCCTGATCATCCACCGTCGGACGATGGCCGAAACTTGCCACCGCGTCATGCAATCCGCCATCCTGGGTGCGAAAGCGGACGGCATAGATGCCGGGCTTAAGGTGAAATTCTTCAGGCAGCATCATGTTGGCGGTGGGAAAACCGAGCGTACGGCCGAGTTTCTTGCCGTGTATGACTTCTGATGACACTGCGAACCGATAGCCCAGCAATCCGGCCGCCTCGCTGACATCGCCGTCTCCCAGGCATTTGCGAATGCGGCTTGACGATATGACCTCGGCGTTTTCATCGCGGAACGCATCGACCAGCGTGACGCCAAAGCCGTTCTTGCCGCCGGCTTCCAGCAGGAAGGCCGGGCCGCCCTGCCTGTTCTTGCCGAAGTGAAAATCAAAACCGGTCACCACGCCGTCGGCGCCGATCCAGTCCATGATGATGGAATGGATGAATTCGTCAGCGGAACTGCTGGCAAAAGTCCGGTCGAAGGGAAATTCCAGCACCGCGTCAAAGCCCATGGCCTCCAGCAATCGCGCTTTCATCGGCGCAGGCGTCAACCGAAATACCGGCTTGTCAGGATTGAAGACGGTGCGCGGATGCGGCTCAAATGTCAGGGCCAGCACCGGACGGGCGTTTTGTCGGCCAAGTTCCAGCGCCCGCTCAAGCACCGATTGATGGCCGCGATGCACGCCGTCGAAATTGCCGATGGCGATGACGCCGCCGCGCAAGGTTTCCGGTAGATCGACCTGATTTTGTATCCGGTGAAACAATTTCGTCCTGCTCATCCTGTCAGTCACAATATTTGGCCATTCCGGCGACTGCCAACCAATCTATATCAGGCCAACCGGGCTATCCACCAGCGCGGGTCGACCGCGTGGTTGCCGAGGAATTTTTCAAGTGCGATTTCATCGGTCTGGCCTCCGGTCATATATTCCTTGCCATGAATTCCGGCGCTGACATAGAGCAGGTCCAGACCCTGATCGACTGCGCCCTTGACATCGGTGGGCATGCCGTCGCCGATGGCCAGAACGCGGTCATGGGCAAATTCGCCCCGCAATGCCTGCGCTTCGGCAAGGGCTGCGTGGTAGATCGGCTGGAATGGCTTGCCGGCAATCCGGGTCTTGCCGCCGAGTTGATTGTAGAGTGCGGCAATGGCGCCTGCACAGGGGATCAGCTTTTCACCCCGTTCGACGACGATATCGGGATTGGCGCAGATCAGCGGCAAGTCCCGGGCTGCAAAGCCCTGCAGCATGTCGCGGTAATCTTCCGGCGTTTCGGTTTCATCGTCAAAAAACCCTGTGCAGACGACAGCCTCGGCGCCTTCGGCATCGACACGGGTGATTTCCAATCCTTCCAGAAGCGTCAGATCGCGATCAGGCCCGAGGAAATAAACCGGCTTGCCGATATGGGCGATCAATTTGCGGGTTACGTCGCCGGAGGTGACAATCCGGTCATAGGCCTCGCGATCCACGCCGATCATATCGAGTTGGTCGGCGACGGCATCATTCAACCGCGGCGCATTGGTAATCAGGACAACCGTCAGACCGGCCTGGCGCGCTTTGGCCAAGGCTGCCGCAGATGAAATAAACGGCGTGACGCCATTATGCAGAACACCCCATACATCGCACAGCAAAACGTCATACTGGTCGGTAATTTCGGAAAGGCTGGCAATACGGCTTGTCATGGCTGGGTCCCGGAAACGCTGAAATCTATTGACCCGACCCCAATGGCAAACCATGGGAGAGATTACAAGGAAATTGTCTGTATGGGGTTGATGAAGGCGGACCGCGCGCAACGCCCGTTTGTTTGGCGAGGTCACAAAAAATCCGGCCCGGAACGAGTCCGGGCCGGGTACCATTATCGAGAAATATGGAAATCAGATAAAATCAAAGAATGTATCGGCGTGCGCCTGCAGGTCGGCAATGCTGATTGCACGATCTTCCGAATACGGGCTTTCGTCACTCCGGTACATCGTATTTGCAATCAGGATACTCGCACCCTGGCCCAGGTCAATCAATACGCCTGCATCCACCTCGGTGGCATGCGCCAGAAGCTGATCGGCATCTGTGAAGCCGAATTTTGACCCGATCTCGATGGCTTCCTTGGAGACGTCAAGGTTTTCGTCCATGATCCTCGCGGTGCCGGTGAACGTGTTGTTGAACACGAATGTGTCGACCCCGAAACCAGCTTTCATTGATACTGACCTTGCCCCGTTGACCTAATCCGGTTTGAAGTTCGTTTTGGCCCATCGAGAGGACCAGAACATGAAACGAAGCCGCTTCACGGAAGAGCAGATCATCGGGATACTGAAGGAACACGAGTCCGGAATTCCTGTTTT
>JBGSIT010000019.1:0-95109 GCA_041742335.1 Rhizobiaceae bacterium | reverse complement strand
AAACAACAGCCTCCATCCTTGCAAGTCCCAGGCTTTACGCGCCGGAATTTTCCGCAGGCGCCATGGTGGAACTGGTACTGCCGCTCGCTATCACCGTGCTGGCGGCCCAGAACGCGCAGGGCTTCGCCGTGCTTGAGGCGGCCGGCCACCAACCTCCCGTCAACATGGTTACGGTGGCGTGCGGCATCGGTTCCCTGATCTCGGCATCGGTCGGCACGGTTTCGACCTGCCTCACCGGGCCCGTCAATGCCATCATCGCCGGCAGCGGCGACAAGGACAAGCATTACGCTGCCGGTGTCCTGGTTGGGTTGCTGGCCTTGCTGTTCGGGATATTCTCGCCGCTCTTTACGCGCTTGATGTTGGCAACGCCGAAGGCTTTCATCGCTACGCTTGCCGGGCTTGCCCTGGTCCGCATCATCGAGCGCGCTTTTATCGTCTCCTTCAAGGGCGGCTTCACCCTCGGCGCCACAGTCGCCTTTCTCGTCACTGCAGCCAATGTACCCATCCTGTCGATCGGCGCCCCGTTTTGGGCCTTGCTCATCGGATTTGCCGTGTCGTGGGCACTTGAAAAGCCCGACTTCAATGTGCTTTCCGCGAAATAGAAAGTTGAACTGAGATCAGTGCCCGCCGCCGGACCTGGAACCCCCACCAAAGCAAACCGCTCACCAAACAGGGTGCACCCCAAGCAGACGCAACCGGGCGTAGCCATTGGCAGCCTTATAGCCATCATTTGGCTGGTGTTACTTGCATCATGTCGGCACTGATCAACCAACTCCCGCCTTCTTTTCGGAAATAGACGAGCGAACGCCCGTTCAGCCTGTGGACCGCGCCGGATTGCGTCGCAATTTCCGAGGTCCACTCCCAATAGACTGCGGCGCGATCTGTTCCGGTTTCCGCTCTTACGGTCGAAAACGCGATCATGTTTCGGCCAAGCGCGAAATTGTTTTCGAATACCGATTTAATGCCGCCACGCCCGGAAATTGGCGCAAGACCGGGTGCAAGCATGATCGCATCGGGCGCATAAAGGGCGGCAATCCGCTCGGCGTCGCCTGCAGCAGTGGCCGCAACGAAGACCTTGGCGGCATCCCGCGGGCTTTGGACGCCGGCTTGGGCGAATGCAGGAGAGGATATCGTCAGCGCCACTGCCAGCAAGGACAGAAACGCGAAGAGGTCAGTCAGTCTGTATTTCAGTTTCGCTGCGGTCTTCATTCCATTCTCCTGCCGTTGGGTTGAGTTTGCTCATAAAGCCGGGCACCCGCCCCGCCGGAATTTCTTGCTTCAAGAACCAGCAGTTCCGTCAAAAACTGCTTCGAGTGCACAGCAAAGGGTCTGCCCAAAACAGCCTTGCAAACAGTCAAAAACAACTACATCCACAAAGTTGCGGCGCATGACGACGCCTGACCCGGCGGCAATACCGGAAGGGCGGGGCGGGCAGGGCGTCTTGCGCCTTTATTCCATAGCCCGGGTGCGGACCTTTGCTTTTTTGGCTCCGTCACAAGGCTTATTTAATTCAGGAGCCGAAATCAACGAGGCGAGCCATTTCAATTGCCATAGCCTGACGGGCGCTGCCACCCGGCGTCTGGCGGCTGCCAGGAACGCATCGACAACCCCAATCGGGCGAAAATTTCACCCGGTCATGATCCTGCCTCCGGGGCAGTCCAGTATAACTCCAGTCAGCCTCGGCCCGACGGCCTGAATCAGGACATGGCTTACCGTTGCAAAGAGGCAGGATGATGAGGAAACGTGAAGCTTTGGTTTTTTTCATGCTGCTGGGACTTGTCGGACTTTCAACGCCGGCAAACAGCGAATCCTTGCCTGACGGAGATATCGCCAAGGCGACTGGAAGTGGACCGGTTCAAGCGTGGTACACAAATCCGACCAAACGATATGGCCATGGCGTATTGGGCGACAAAATTGAGGCCGGAAGCCTTGTGGCAATGGATGAAAAAGGTTTGCGATATGAGTTGGACTTGCCGCAGTCCCGGGTCTTTGAGGATATCACGCCGAGACTGGCTGACCTGGACGCTGACGGCATAAATGAAATTATCACCATCCGGACGGACTTGAATGCCGGTGCGTCGGTTGCGATTTATGGCATCCGGGCAAACAAGTTGTCGGAAATTGCCTCCACAAAACCCATTGGCTTGAGAAACCGGTGGCTGTCCATTGCCGGAATTGGGAACTTTCTCGGCAATGGCCGTCTTGAGATTGCAATTGTAAAAACACCGCATATCAACGGCACGCTGGAAGTCCTGTCATTGCAGGATGGCAAATTGAACCCGCTCTATAAGCCCGTTGCCGGGTATGCCACGCATGTCATCGGTTCGCGCCATCTCAGCCTGGCCGCAGTCGGCGATCTCAATGGCGATGGCGTTGATGAGCTGGTCCTGCCGAGCCAGGATCGCAAGCACGTGGCGGTATTGAATCTCAAGTCCGGCGTGAGCCTACTGGTTGTACGGACATTGCCCAGCCGGATAACGCAACCCATCGTCATTCAGGATCGGCGCATCATCCGCGTAAAGCTGGACAATGGCGAGACTCAAGCGTTCTCGCTGAACTGAGAACCGGTTTGATCGTTGCTCTGCATACGGATCTGGCGTGAAAGCAATATGGCCGCCCGCAGACCAACGGTTTTGACGCACTGGCCGGAACCGCTGCAATTCCAACTTTGATCGCATTGCAATGCGCCGAGCCTGCTTGCCGCCCGGCGCATGTTGACCATCATTGTGGCGCCATGCGTGCCCGTTTCAGCCCACTGCCACGGATTTTCCGGTCTTGAGCGATTCATAGGCGGCTTCCGCCAAAAGCAGCGCGGCAAGGCCGTCGTCAAAGGAGACCTTTGGCGCCGCGGCCGTCTCGACGGCTTCGATAAAGCTCAGAAGCTGCAATTCAAAGGCATCCTTGTAGCGTTCAATGAAGAAGTTGAGATAGGGCTCGCCTGCGCCCGTCGTCTTGCCATTGAAGCGTTGCAATTCATGGGGCCGACGGTTACAGCTTTGCAACATTCCGTCGGAACCCAGTACTTCCAGCCTCTGGTCGTAGCCATAGCTGGCCTGCCGGGCATTGTTTATAACCACTTGTCGACCGGCTGCGGTCTTCATGGTGATCATGGCGCAATCGACTTCGTTCATGGCTTTCAGGCTCGGATCGATCAATGCTCCGGCAACCGCAAAGACTTCCGTCGGCTCATCGTCGATCAGCAGGAAGCGGGCGAGGTCGAAATCGTGGATGGACATGTCCCGGATCATGCCGCCTGCGACCTCCAGATATTCCTGCGACGGCATGAAGGGATCCCGCGAGGTGATGATGATCTGCAGCGTCTGGCCGATTTCGCCCGCCACGATGGCTTGCCGAAGCGCGCTGTGTCCCGGATCAAATCGGCGATTGAAACCAATCTGGATCGGAACGCCGCGCCCGGCAATCTTGTCCCGGCATGCCTTGACTCTTGCGATATCAAGATCGATGGGCTTTTCGCAAAATACCGGCTTGCCGGCATCCACAGCCATTTCGATATATTCGGCATGGGTTGCCGTTGACGAGGCGATGAGAACTGCATCCACCTTGTCGGAGCCAAAGACTTCGGCCACATTTGTACAAATATCAGCGCCGTAGGTGTCGCCCAGCGCGCGCGCGGAGGCTTCCATCACGTCGTTGACGATACTCAGCGAGCCCGACCGGCTGGCCTGAATTGTTGCCGCATGCATGCGGCCGATGCGGCCGCAGCCGATTAATCCGAAACGAACCATTATGTTGTCACCATTTTGCAGGAATTGAACGCGTTGTTTTGTCAGCAGGCCAGATAGACCCGGTTTGCCTCCGGATTGTCGGTCTTGTAGGGCAGAGCCATCAGCTCGTCCCAAGCCGCCGCCGGTATGTCAAAACTCGCCCAGGCCCGTGTCTCGGCAACACGCTCGGGCTTGGAAACGCCGATGATGGTGGAGGTAATGCGCGGGTCACGCAGCGAAAACTGCAGCGCTGCAGCGCCGAGCGGCACATTGTAGCGCGCGCAGATGGCTTCTATGGCCTGAATGGCGGCAATCTGCTCGGCCGATCCCTCCATATAGGTGACGCGTGTCGTCGCACTGGTGCCTTTGGCGAGGATCCCGCCGCAATAGGGCGCGGCATTGAAAACGGCGATGCCGCGGGCATGCGCCTCGGTGAACATCTTGTCGGCTTCCCGGTTGAGCAGGGTGAAGCGGTTGTGATTGACCAAAGCGTCGAATTCCCAATTCGGCAATATGTCCGTCATGATCGCCAGATTGCCCATCGCCAGACCCACCGCATCAACCAGACCCTCTGCCTTCATTTTGAAAAGCTCGTCGAGCGCGCCGCCGGTGGCGGTGATTTCGCCGAGGTCACGGCAATATTCCGGATCATGCAAATGGAGAATCTGCAGCCTTTCCAGGCCTAGCGCCTCAAGGCTTTCTTCAACGGAGCGGCGGACACGGTCGGCGTCCAGCCGGTTGGTGTCCATGTCGCGGTCAATCTTTGTGGCCACAACGCAGCCCTCCGGAATACCGCCCAGTTCGGCAATGGCCCGGCCGACCCGCTCTTCGCTGCGGCCCATGCCATAATTGCGCGACGTATCGACAAAGCAGGGCCGTTCGGCAAAAATGGCATGCAGGGTTTGGCTGGCCCGATCGTCTGTCACTTCATAGCCGTAGGTATCGGGCATGCTGCCGAGCGGCGAGGTGCCGAAACAAAGTGAGGACACCTCAAAAGGCAGTCTAGCCGCCTTGTTATTCTTTACAGCCATGATGAATTCTCCGTCCAATGAATGTTGTGTCGTTGTTGAAAGTCTTGACCGCAGTCACTCTGCATTTCCCTGCGGCAGCATGAGATAACGTTGCCGGCCCTTGTTGGCCTCATAGTCCTTGCGTGCGGCGTCTATTCCCTGATTTTCCGAGACCTGCGCGGTTGCCATGTCCCACCAGCAGGTCGAATAGCCTGGAACCCGTTCATGCCAGTCGGTCCGCACATAAATACAGGTTGTAACACTCGCCGCTCGCGCTTGCTGGAGGGCGTCATCAAGTTCCGCGGGCGTTTCAGCGCGCAGCACCTTGGCGCCATAGCCTTCGCATACCTTGGCAAAGTCGACCGTCATCGTTTCGCCGTCATACCAGCCGCCGGTCCCGCGTTTGCGGAAGTGGCAGCCGAAGCCTTCGCTGCCGACCTGTTCTGAGACCCGGCCGACACTGGAATATCCTGAATTGTCGACGACGACGACAATGATCTTCACATTTTCCTGGATCGCCGTGACGATATCGCTGCCCATCATCAGGAACGTGCCGTCGCCGATCATGACATAGACCTCGCTTGCCGGGCAAGCGAGCTTGGCCCCGAGGCCGCCGGGAATTTCGTAGCCCATGACCGAGTTGCCATATTCGACCTGATAGCTGAGGCCTGATCGGCAGCGCCAGAGCTTGAGCAAATCGCCAGGAAGGCTGCCTGCCGATGCCACCACGATATCATCAGGCGCACTTGATCGCTCGACACTGCCAATGATGCGGCTTTGCGCCATCAGCGGCTTGGTCGTCAGGTCATAAAGACGCTCGACTTCCGCGTCCCATTCGCGATTGTGGCGGGCGGCAGTCTCTCGGTAGGCCGCGGCGGTTTGATAGCCCCGCAGCAAGGGCAGTAATTCATCAAGCGTTGCCCTGGCGTCGCCCGTCAACGGAATGGCTGCGTGTTTATAGGCGTCCATCTCGAAGACATTGATATTGATGAAGCGGACATCGGGATGCGTGAAGGCAGTTTTTGAAGAGGTCGGAAAATCAGTGAATCGCGTACCGATGCCGATGACGAGATCGGCCGTCTGGCCGATTTCATTGGCGCCTCGCGTGCCGGAAACGCCCATCGCGCCGAGGCTGAGGGGATGATCGTAATTGAGCGAACCCTTGCCGGAATGTGTTTCGGCGACCGGTATGCCGGTCGCTTCGGCAAACCGCCGCAATGCCTCGAAGGCCTCGCTGTAGCGCACACCGCCGCCGGCGACAATCAACGGCGATTTCGCCTGGCGGATCCATTCAGCCGCCTTTTCCAACAGGCGGATGTCAGGACGGTTGCGCGGAATGGACCAGACCCGCTTGCGGAAGAGTTCGTCTGGATATTCGAAGGCATAGGTCTGGATATCCTGCGGCAGGGCAAGAAAGGCGGCGCCGGTATCGGCGGGCGACGTCAGCACCCGCATGACTTCGGGCAAAGCGGTGATGGCTTGTTCGGGCCTGTTCAGCCGGTCCCAGTAACGGCAAACCGGTCGGAAGGCGTCGCTGGCCGTCACATCCTGTGAGTGTTCCGATTCAAGTTGCTGCAACACCGGCGCCTGTACGCGCTCCGCAAAGGCGTCGCCCGCCATCAACAACACCGGAATGCGATTGATCGTGGCTGTCGCTGCGCCTGTAACCATATTTGTAGCGCCGGGTCCGATCGAACTCAGGCATGCCATGGTCTGGCGGCGGTTCTTGGCCTTGGCGTAAGCGATTGCCGAATGGACCATCGATTGCTCGTTCAAGCCGTGGAAATACCGGAAATCGGGGCCGTATTGCTGCATGGCCTGTGCAATACCGCCAACATTGCCGTGTCCGAATATGCCCCATAGGCCAGCAAAGAACGGATGCGTTTCGCCATCCGCTTCCACATGTTGCGCCATCAAGAAACGAATAATGGCCTGCGCCATTGTCAGATTTTGTTTTCCCAAACCAGCCTCCCAAGCTTCAGTTCAGTTTCAATATTGCAAACATGAAGAGATGCTGCAACCGATTTCAATCATGTAATCATTTTTTCTGCAAAATGCCGACGCAATGCTCTTATTTGCTAGTTAATGCTTGACTTAATGGCATTTCGATGACGAAATCGGTTGCAATATTGGAGAAAAACAATGGCGGTGAACATGAATACTGACCGGGCGCAGGGACCTGGCAGGAATGCGCGCTTCATTCTCGCGGCCGACCATCGCGACCAGTTTGAAAAGCCCTGCGGGCAAGCGGGCGCCGGCCTTGAAAGATTGACTGAATTCAAACTTCTTTTATTGGAAAGCGCACTTCTTGTCGGCAAAGCGGAACCTGGCGTAGGCATGATCCTTGACCGCAAATATGGTGGTCCGGCACTCGCGCGGGCCCACCGCAGCAATCTCTGGGTCGCCGCTCCCATCGAAGTGGCAGGCTCACGGCCACTCAGCTTTGAGGGCGCCCAACCGCTTGCAGCGGAACTGGAGCAACGACCGCAAAACGAAGTGATCAAATGCCTTTGCCATTATGACCTGGCCGACCCGCCTGAACTCCGCACGGCACAGGAACGAAGTCTGATCACCCTGAACCAGGCCTGCCAGGCGAGCAACCGGACCTTGCTTGTCGAAATCATCCCGCCGCGTGCCGCAGGCGCGGATTCGCCACCCATGGCGGACATCCTCAACCATCTCTACGGGTTGAATATCCGGCCGCATTACTGGAAGCTTGAACCACAATCTGATCATGCCTGGAAAGCTATCGCCAAGGTCATTGAAAACTATGATCCCGCCTGCCTGGGCGTGCTTATTCTCGGCAAGGAGAATAGCCATTCCGAGCTCATGGCGGCGCTCGAGCGTGGCAGGCGGCACGAAGTGGTGTCAGGATTTGCAATCGGGCGCGCCATTCACGGTGAAGTTCTGGTCCGCTGGATGGCCCGGGAGATTACCGACAAAGAAGCCGTCACAGAGGTTGCCGGACGCTTCAGCGCACTTGTCGATGCCTGGAAACAGGCGGGACGCGCGACGCAGGAAGCAGGTTCATGAGCCATCTTATCCGTCGCGCCCGCCAACCGGACGAAAATGGCTTGATCCACAATGTCACGCCTGAAAACGCCAACTGGAACCATGTAGGGTTCGAATTGTTCAGTCTTGAGCCCGGGGCCGGGATGGATGGCAGCAATCTGAACTGTGAAACCTGCGCCGTGATCATTTCCGGTCGCGCCGAATTCTGGCTCGACAAGACCATTTTCGCCACGTCGGAGCACAGAAATTCGCCATTTACGGACCCACCCACCGCATTTTATGCCCCCAACGGGGCAGATTGGCGGGTTTTGGCGCTCACGAAGCTTGAACTGGCCGTCTGCAAGGCCCCGGCGAAAGCCTCACGCCGACCTTTGTTCATTCAACCGGGCGATATTGATTTGGAGCAACG
This sequence comes from Rhizobiaceae bacterium, assembly GCA_041742335.1. GTDB lineage: Bacteria > Pseudomonadota > Alphaproteobacteria > Rhizobiales > Rhizobiaceae > Rhizobium_E. Next base: position 86,953 of record JBGSIT010000019.1, on the reverse strand, counting down.
CGGCAGCGGCAACAACACCCGTATGATCTACGACATTCTGCCCGAAGATCGCGATTGCGCAGAAAGCCTGCTGGTGGTTGAAGCCCGCACCCCGGCCGGCAGTTGGTCAAGCTATCCGCCTCACAAGCACGATGTCGATAATCTGCCCAAGGAATCCCTGCTTGAGGAAACCTATTACTATCGTATCGAACCAAATACGGGCTTTGCCGTGCAGCGCGTCTACACAGACGACCGCAGTCTCGATGAGACCATGACGGTCTATGACCGGGATCTGGTGCTGGTGCCCCGGGGATATCATCCGGTCGGGGCGCCGCATGGCTATGAGATTTATTATCTCAATGTGATGGCAGGTCCGAAGCGGGTTTGGCGCACCTTCGCCGATCCGGACCATGCCTGGCTGCTGGCGTAGGTCTCTTCAGTGGCTTGTCTTGCGGGCGTTTTGTTCGGCAAGCTTCTTCGAGAATTCAGCCGGCGTCCAATTTTCGTTGAGCGCCTTTCGCAGCAGGTCCTGCTGGCTTTCCGGCGCCATTCCGCCAAGCGGCGAGTCAAGGTCAAGGTTGGCCGGGAACGGATAGCCTTCAGCGCAAGCCGCCACGACATTTTCGACCTCGGCGGCGGTAAGCGCGCCGGATGCCTTGAGTTCGGCCAGATGCGGAAACAGGGCGTGGCTCATGCGTGAGCGATCGACGATTTCAATTGACCGGCCATATCCCGAGCCGACCTGCATGAGATTGGCGAAGCGGTGGATATCGGCAGATTTGTTTTCGCCGGCGGCGTGGAATGTCGCCGGATTGAAGAACAATGCGTCGCCTTTGGAGAGCGGCAACTGTATGTAATGCTCTTCAAAATAGGCGCGAAATTCCGGCAGCAAGGTTGCGAAATAACCCGGCATGTAGGTCTGCGAATAGGGCAGAAGCTTTGTCGGGCCGGATTCAATCGGCATGTCGCAATGGGCGATGGCTCCCTGCAGGGTGAGTGCTGCCGACAGCGCATGGCAATTGGCCGGATATTGGGCCAGGCTCTCCTGGGTCTGGAACCCCATATGATAATCGCGATGCGGCGTTTGCGCCTTGCCGCCCGGCCGGACGACATTGACCTGGGTGGTGATTTGGTAGAGCGGTCCCAGCCAGGCGCGGCAAACGAGCGGAATGATTTCATTGGCATTGTACCGGGCAAAGGCTTCCGGCGAAGTCATGCAGAGCTTTTCATGGGCATTCCAGACGCGGCTGTTGGCGCCAGCCGGAGCAAAATGGTCGCCCGCGCCGGTCCCCTGCAGGCGCTCGGTCTCAATGATCGATGTGAGCACTTCGGTCACCCGGTCAACAATGCCCATGTCATCATAGGCGCCGCGAACCACGACGATGCCCGGACCTGTGGCAAACACGGCGTTCCACTCAGCCATGAAGGCTTTCAACTGCCGGCTGTCGCCCTCGGCCTTCCGGATGGCGGAAGCGTCATAGATCGGAACATTCTTTGAAATCTCCGATGCCAGCGGCACCGATGATTTCTCGGTCGTAACCTCGACAAGGTCACGAAATTCCTCGATTGAACAGTCCCCGGCGTCAAGCCAGACCTGATTTTGCCGTAAAACGCGCTGATCCATTGCATGCCTCCCTTAAAGGTTAGACCTGAAGATTAGTGGAGGGAGCAAGAGGTGAGTAGGCCTTTGATCCCTCAAAAAACCATCAATTTTAGACGGGAGCGTGATATTTTTGGCCAAAGCAGCGCGGCCTCATCCGCAAGATGGGGATGACCTGAACATCCGCGTCTGTGACTGAAACGATTGCAGCCCGGTCGTCACCATACTGCACCCTTCCAGGGCGGCTATCTTGGCGGCCCGGCTTGTTATTCGGCCCTGCATGTGGTTTCAATTTTTGTTGCAACCCTGGCTCGTTTACAGCTACTTTCAGCAACGGGATCAACGGAAGGAGAACGCGTTTGGCAGCCAATCTCAAGGATGTTTCGGAACTTGCCGGCGTGTCGCGTTCGGCCGTGTCACGCGCCTTTACAGAAGGCGCGCCCGTTTCAGCCAAGACCCGCGAAAAGGTTTTGCGCGCCGCCAAGCAGCTTGGCTATAGCCCCAATCTTCTGGCGCGCAGCCTGACGACACGGCGCACCAAGTTAATCGGCCTGGCGCTGAACAATTTCCACAATCCGATCTTTCTTGAAGTTTTTGACCTCTTCACCCGTCGCTTGCAGGAGCGTGGCTACCGGCCGCTGATCGTCAATATCACCGAAGACTATGATCCGAAAAAGCTGCTCAAGATGATGCGGGAATACAGTGTCGACGGCGTTATCATCGCATCGTCAACACTTTCACCGGACTACGCGCTCATTTTCCGGCATAACAATTTGCCCGTCGTCCAGGCATTTGGACGCGCCACGGAAACAACCGTCGTCAACACGGTCGGCGTGGACAACCGCCATTGCGGCCGTCTGGCCGCACAGCACCTGATCGCGCTTGGCTATGAATCGATCGTCTTTCTCGGAGGGCCGGCAACCGCCTCGACCACCATAGACCGCTGGGAAGGGTTTCGCCAGGCGGCCGAAAGCGCCCCGAACGTGACGGCCTCGGTAACTTATGCGGATTCCTATCTGTTTGAGGCCGGGCGCACGGCGATGCAGAAAATTCTCAGGACGCAGCATGCGCAGGCCTATTTCTGCGGCGACGACATTCTTTCGCTTGGCGCCATCAGCGCCATTCGCGACGCCGGCCTCAAGATCCCCGAAGACATCGGCCTTATTGGCGTCAATGATATGGAAATGTCGGGTTGGCCCGGCATCGACCTGACGACGGTCAGGCAGCCGATCCGGGAGATCATCTCCGGTTCGGTGGATTTGATGATATCAACACTCGAAGAACCGGCGCGTTATCCGGAGCTGCGCCTGTTTCCCTGCCAGATCATCGAGCGGAAAACGCTACCGCTGCTCAAGGCGCTCGCCTGAGCCCGCCTGCTTCCGGTTGATTGCCGGCAGGTCGGCGGGCTCAGCCTTTGTCTAATTGGCGGTGCGCGGCGTTTGCATGACGCCGGGTGCATATTCGCCATTCGGCAATTTGCCCAGAATGATCATCTGAAGCACTTCGTCCTTGTTGGTTTCTTCAACCGATCCGGTCCAGACATGGCGACCGTTTTTCATCACGCAAACCCGATCCGACAGGTCAAACACATCGTGCAGATCGTGCGAGATCATCACGATTCCGATGCCTTCTTTCTTGAGGTTGCGGATCAGTTCCGACACCATCTGCGTTTCATGCGGACCAAGGGCTGCTGTCGGTTCGTCCATGATCAGGATGCGGGCGTTGAATTGCAGGCAGCGGGCGATGGCTACGGATTGGCGTTGGCCGCCCGAAAGATTGCTGACCGGGTCGTGAAAGTTTGCAAATTGCGGGTTGAGCCGCTTCATCACATTCATCGATGCCCGTTCCATGGCCGGTTCGTCCAGCGCCCCCCAGGCCGTGGTCATTTCCCGGCCGAAGAAGATATTGGCCGGGGCCGAAAGATTATCGGCCAAAGCAAGCGTCTGATAAATCGTCTCGATGCCATATCGTCTGGCATCACGGGGCGTGGTGATTTCGGCCTTCTTGCCGTTGATGCGGATTTCTCCGCCATCCATGGCATAGGCCCCTGACAATATCTTGATCAGGGTCGATTTGCCGGCGCCGTTGTGGCCGAGCAGGCCGACCACCTCACCCGGATAGACTTTCAGATTCATGTTTTCGACAGCGTGTACGCCGCCAAATCTCTTCTGGATTCCAGCCAGTTCGACGAGACATTCCGGTTCTTGCATGATACCTGTCCTTCTTGTTTGTTAGCGGCTGCGGGATTGATAAACGACGTCGAACCATACTGCGACGATCAGCACGCAGGCCATGATCATCTGCTGCGGTGAACTGTCGACACCCAGCAGAACCATGCCGTTGAGCAGACTTTGCATCAAAACCGCGCCGATCAGGGCGCCTATGATTGTTCCCGTGCCGCCGGCCAGCGAAGTGCCGCCGATCACGCAGGCGGCGATGATCTGCAATTCCAGCAAATTGCCGATCGACAGAGGCGCTGCATTCAGGCGGGCCGTCACGATGACGGCGCCCAGCGCGGTCAATGCGCCGACGATCGCAAATGTGGTTATGACGACTTTCTTTGTATTGACGCCAGCCAGCACGGCGGCCTCGGGATTGCCGCCGAAACCGTATATATAGCGCCCGAGTTTCGTCATCGAAGCGATATAGATCATGATGCAGGCAACCACGATAACCATCAGCACCGGCACCGGTATGCCGCGCCCGTCTTCGGATCTGGGGTAATCATAGGAATTCATCGTCTGCACGAACAGCGCAATGGCTGCGCCCCAGACAACCAGCAAGGCCACTTCCAGCCAAAGCGGCTTGGTGGTGAATCCCAGCTTGATGCGGCGCAAACGCCGGCTGGAAACATTGGCTGCCAGCAGCACAACGCCCCCGATGCCAATCACCCAACTCCAGAATTCGCCAATCGAGCCGCCGCCAAAAATACTGTAGGTGGTGTCCAGCGGCGTAATCGTCCGGCCTTGTGTAAACAGCCAGCCGGCGCCGCGCCAGAACATCAAGCCGCCAAGCGTCACCACGAAGGAGGGAATTTTATAGCGTGCGATGATCCATCCTTGCAGCCCTCCGAAAACGCCGCCGGCAACGACCATCACCACGATGGTCACCCACCATGTATAGGCGCCCTCCAGCGGCAGCATTTCTGCTTGCAGGTAACCTCCGAGCATTCCGAGAAATGCCAGCAGGGAGCCGACCGACAGGTCGATATTCCTTGATACGATAACGAAGACCATGCCGGTCGCAATCAGCGAAACGACGCTGGTTTGCACCGACAGGTTCCAAAGATTGCGCGGCGAGAGGAATAATCCGCCGGTGGCGACGTCGAAAAATATCCAGATCGCGCCCAGCACCGCCAACATGGAAAGAAGCCGGGAATCAAGTTCCAGCTTCGCGACCAGCCGACTCGCCTTGCCCTGGATTGCCATAGCCTGACTCATTGGTTGAATTCCCTCCCCAAAAACGTAATGCGGCCCACCGATGACGGTGAACGCTCAAAAACATATTGCAACCGGTTGCAATATATGTCAAGTTCCAGTCGCAGCTCGGTGAATGTTCCCGAGTGAATTTATGATAGATGTTACCGGGAGGGACGAACTATGCTGAAAAGAATGATCTTGGCTTTTTCCTTGAGTGTGGCGGCTTTTACGCCTGCAATGGCTGAAACCATTGTGGGAGTTAGCTGGTACAAGTTTGCTGACGAACGCTGGAAAGTTGATGAAGCTGGCATCAAGTCGGTGGTTGAAGCTGCCGGCGCCACCTATATGTCGGCAGATGCGAACTTCTCGGCTGAGAAATCGGTTGCAGATATTGAGAATCTGATGACCCGCGGCGCCAATGTCCTGATCATCATGTCCGGTGTCTCCGATGCAGTTGGACCGGTCGTCGACAAGGCGCTGAAGGACGGTATTCCGGTCATCGCCTATGACCAGATCATTGAACGCCCAGGCGTTTTCTATGTATCCTTTGACGCCCGTTCAGTCGGCCAGGAGCTTGCAAAAGGCATGCTCGAAGTCGCGCCAAAGGGCAACTATGCCATCATCAAGGGCGACGATGGCGATCCGAACACATTGCAGATGTTTGCCGCTTACACGGAAACCATGCAGCCGAGCTATGATTCCGGCGACATCAAGGTTGTCGGCGAGCAGTTCATCGACGGCTGGCGTCCGGAAGGCGCGCGTGACGCCATCGAGCAGATCCTGACCGCCAACAACAATGATGTCCAGGCTGTGATGGTCATGAACGACGGTATGGCCAGCGGCGTGTCAAAGGCGCTTGAAGAGCAGGGGCTGAGAATTCCGATTTCCGGACAGGACGGCGGACCGGGCGCGCTCAACCGCATCGCCCGTGGCGAGCAGACCTTCTCGATCTGGAAGAATTCCTTTGAAGAAGGCCAGACTGCGGCAAAGATCGCCCTCTTGCTGGCCGAAGGCAAGCCGGTTCCCGAAGCCACGAAGTTCGACAAGGGCCCGCAGGGCGTCGAACTTGATTCTGTGCTGCTGCCTGTGACCCGCATCGACAAGACCAATCTTGAAAAAACGATTGATGTCGGTTGGGCCACCAAGGACCGCATCTGCGCCGGCGTTACACAGGATCCTCCCGCGATCTGCAAATGACCGTGAAATGCCGCGCCTAATCGGGCCGGCAGAAAAGGCGTCGCCAGCAATGGCGGCGCCTCTTTCATGCAATGCGTTTTGATTCCGACCGGCCCGTCGGTTGGTGTCAGTAAATCTCAATCATCGGCATCATCACAGGACGCGCGACAGAAACTCGCGCGTGCGCGGCGATTGCGGGTCGGCGATCATCTCGCGGGGCAAGCCGCGTTCAACGATCATGCCTTCATCCATGAAAATCAGTTGATCGCCGATTTCACGGGCAAAGGCGACTTCGTGGGTGACCACAACCATCGTCATGCCGCTTTCGGCCAGGCTGCGCATGACCTGCAAGACCTCGCCGACCAGTTCGGGATCCAGTGCCGATGTCGGCTCATCGAACAGCAGGACCTTCGGCTTCATGGCAAGGGCCCGCGCAATGGCGACGCGCTGCTGTTGACCGCCGGAGAGTTCGCGGGGGTAGCGATTGATCTTGTCCGAAAGACCGACGCGCGCAAGCAGCACTTCGGCTTCCGCCTTCGCCTGATCAAGTGGAATTCGCCGCACCTGCGTCGGCGCCTCGACAAGGTTTTCCAATACGGTCATATGCGAAAAAAGATTGAATGACTGGAACAACATGCCAATTTCGGCGCGCCTTTGGCAAAGCAGGTTGTCTTTGACCTCGTAGAGTTTTTCATCGACAAGGTCATAGCCGACGAACTCGCTGTCAACGAGCAATATGCCGCCGCTGAGTTTTTCAAGATGGTTTATGCAGCGCAAGAATGTGCTCTTGCCGGAGCCTGACGGACCGATGATACAGGCAACCGAGCCGATCGGAACGTCGAAGTCGACACCTTTGAGGACTTCAAGCTGACCATAGGATTTCCGCACGCCGCGGGCGAAGACCATGGAATCGTCCGGCACGTTGAACCGTGCGCGATTGACTGCTTTTGCATCACTCATGGACTGGCTCCGCTTTGCGCCAACCAAAGATATTTCGCAGCAACTTCATGGGAACCCGGCTGTCCTGTTTGTCGCTTCGCCCGAAATACCGCTCAAGGAAATGCTGGCCGAAAGACATGATGCTGACAACAGCCAGATACCAGATGGCAACCACGATCAGAAGCGGGATGGTTTCGAAGGTGCGGGCATAAATGCTCTGGGCTGAATAAAACAGGTCGTCGACCGCGATGAATGTAACCAAAGACGTCATCTTGAGCAGGTTGATGGCCTCGTTGCCGGTCGGCGGCACAACAAAACGCATGGCCTGCGGCAATATTATCCGCTTGAGGATCATCTTGTAAGGCATTCCGAGCGCGGTAGCCGCTTCGGCCTGGCCGCTGGGTACCGATTTTATGCCGGCCCTGATGATTTCCGCCATATAGCCGGCCTCGCACAGCGACAATGCAACGATGGCTGAAAAGAAAGGCGACATGAAATCATTGGTGCGCACGGAAAAAAGTGTGCCGACAAAAGGAATGGTCAGCGAGATCTCGCGCACCAACAGCGAAAGATTGAACCAGAATATCAATTGAATCAGAGCCGGAACACCGCGGAAGAACCAGACATAGACGCCGCCGAATGCGCGAAGTATCGGGCTTGGCGACACGCGGAATATCGCCACCACCGTGCCCACCACGATGGCCGCCGCCATGATCAACACTGTCAGCAGCAGCGTGTTGGCCAAGCCGCGCATGATCGATGGATGAAACATGTAATTGAGTGCAGTGCCCCAGGCGAAAGCGGGGTTGACGGCAAGCGCGCGGGCGATGAAGCCCGCAATCAAAAGGGCGAATACGGTGCCGACCCAAATTCCGTATTGCCGCTGGGGCACGACTTTGAAACGCGCGACCGTCTGGGCGATGTCTGGTTCCTCGCCCGGTTTCTTTGGTGGGGCCATGCTCATTGCCAATGTCCTGAAGCTCTCTTGGAAATGGCGCCCGACTGTAATCGGGCGCCACCACGATCAATCAGCCCGGAGCGCCTCCATGCTGTCGACGAAATAAGGTTCCTTGATTGCATAGGCACCCATTCCGTATTTGTCGAGCACAGCCTGGTATTTTCCGTTCTTGAACAATTCTGCAAGCGCGCCAACCATCATGTCTGCGGTCGGCTTGTCATTCTTGGCGATGGCCAGGCCAAGCGGCGCCACGTCATAAAGCGTTGGCAAGACCACCAATTGGCCATTGCTGGTCACCTCGAAATAGCTTGATGCCGTCGCATCGTCCATTCTGGCGTCGACCCGGTCGGACAGCACCGCTTGAACGATATCGGTGGAAGAGTTGAATACGGATTTTTCAATTTTTGCCTCACCATTGTCTGTGCATTCCTTGCCGAGCTGATCGACCAGAAAATCCGATGCGCTGCCGGCCGAAACGCCGATGCGCTTGCCGCAAAGCGGACGATCTCCGGTGAAGCTGGCTTTCTTCTCGGGCGAGGTTGAAGCGGCCACGCCGGCCTTGAGGAACATGACGAAATCAACCTGCTCAAGCCGGTCCGGTTTGGCCGAGAAGGTTTCCCAGGCAATCTTGAATCGACCGGCTGCAAGCCCCGGAATCATTGAGGGGAACGGCGTGCGCTGCACATCGAGTTCCACATCGAGCAGTTTTGCGACTTCGCCTGCAAGCTCGATGATGATGCCCACCTGCTTGCCGTCAGCATCAAGATACTCGAATGGAGCATAATCGAGCGTATTGGCGATTGAAAGCCTGCCGCTCTCCTGCACTTCAGGAGATTTTACAATTTCGGCGGCCGTCGAAATACCACCCCATATCGTAAACATGGTTGCCAGGCCCAGGCCCGCCATTCGCAAATATGTCCTCATTTCCGCTTCTCCTCTTGTTTTGTTTTCAACTTGCCACTCACGCTGGTGCCCACGATCGTTCTTCTGGAACAACAGCGCATTCCGATCCAACCACGCACCGACGTTGCCGGAAGGAAACCTCATTCAACTGCATCGCATTCCCAGCAGGTCCCATTACCCTGGCCGGAATGCCGAAACCCCGTTGCCGGCATTGCGAGATCCGGTTCACCAGATGATGCCCTCCCCGGCCTCATCAGGTGTTGGCGACCTCTGCCGCCTGCTTCTTGCGATAGTGATAATTCTTGTCGATGCGTTCCATCAGATAGTCGCCATAAAGCACCGCTTCGTATTTCGGCCGACTTCCTGCCGGAACGCATACCGACAGCGCCTCGATTGTCTCTTCCATCGACGGATCGAAGAAGAACGGCTGCGAATATCGTTCGCGACCGGTTCGGTTGATTACCCTGTGAGGCGTTGAGACGAACTGGTCATTGGACCATCGTGCGAGAATATCGCCGACATTCATGACGAATGAATCGGGAACGGGCGGCGCAGCAACCCAGTCGCCGGCCTTGTTCTTGACCTCGAGACCGCCGACGTCATCCTGTGCGAGCAAGGTGATAAAGCCGTAATCGGTATGCGGAGCGGATCCGAACAATCCTTCTTCTTCCGGCTGGGTCGGATAATGCAGCAGGCGAAGAAAGGTCGTCGGGTCTGCGAAATGTTCGTCAAGACTGTCGGCCGGCAGTCCGAGCGAAAGCGCAATGGCGCTGACCATCTTGCGCGCCAGATCACTCATCCCGGTGACGTAGCGTTCGATGGTCGGCCGGAAATCAGGCAGGACAGCCTCGTCCGGCCATTGGTTGGGACCCTGGAGCGGCTTGCCGGCCAAGGCTTTCGGATCATCGGCGTCGACCTCATGCATGAAGAAGATGGATTCGCTTTGGTTGGGCTTGCTGACCGTCGCCACGGACGATGTCACGATGGTCGAGCCTGCAAAGGGAAGGTAGCCGCGGAAATTCTTGTCTATCTTGATGGCGAGCTTTTGTTCTTCCGGAAGTGCGAAGAAATCCTTGCTGGCCTGACGGACGGATGCGACATCGCGCGCCGAAACACCGTGCCCGACAACATAGAGGAAACCGATATTTTCGAGATAGCTGCGCAAAGTCTCCGCAGTCTTCCTTATCGCATCCGCATCTTCGCCAAAAAGCGGCGAGACGTCCAGAATCGGAATTTCGGAGAAATCGTCGGCATCGTTCGTTTTCATTTTCCAACTCCCGCTTTCAACGTAACATACAGTACTGTACTTCTACACATTGAGATGCTATCGGCAATAGACTTTCTAAAGTCTGGGAAAACTGAACATATGGCTCCACGCAAAATCATAATCGATACGGATCCCGGCCACGACGATGCTTTCGCCATCCTGTTTGCGCTCGGTTCGCCCAGGGAACTGGAAGTCGTCGGCATTACGACAGTTGGCGGCAATGTTCCTCTCGAACTGACGGCAAAGAACGCGCTGAAAGTGGTTGAACTGGCAGGACGTCCGGACGTGCCGGTCTATGCCGGCTGCCCCGCCCCGATGGTGCGCAAGCTGCTTACCGCCGAATATGTGCATGGCGAGACCGGCCTGGATGGTGCTGATCTTGCCGAGCCTGTTACGCCGTTGCAAAACGAACATGCCGTGAATTATCTGACGCGCACCATCATGGCCGCCGAGATCGGCGAACTGACCATTTGCACATTGGGGCCCATGACCAATCTTGCCATGGCCATGACGATGGAACCGCGAATCATCCCGCGCATCCGCGAAGTGGTCCTGATGGGCGGCGGATTTTTTCAAGGCGGCAATGCGACACCAGCCGCAGAGTACAATATTTTCGTCGATCCGCATGCCGCCCACAAGGTTTTCCACTCCGGCGCGCCGGTGACAATGGCCAGTATTGACTGCACATATACCGCGCAAATGACGCCGGAATGGATTGTTGATTTGCGGGCGACAGGCGGCAGGGCCGCCATAGAGGCTGCCAATCTGGCCGATTTTTTTCGCCAATATGGCAGCCACAAATTTCCCACCGCCGCCCGTCCCATCCATGACGCCTGCGTCACGGGCTACTTGTTGGCGCCGGAAATATTCGAACAACGCCAATGCAATGTCACCATTGACATCGTTTCACCGGTCACCATCGGAATGACCGTTGTCGACTGGTGGCACGTCACGGGATTGCCCAAAAACTGCAATGTCCTGCGGCGGCTGGATCCTGAACCCTTTTTCGAACTGATGCTCGAACGAATCAGCGTATTGCCATAAACAGGTCATGGACGCTCCGCAGCATTGTGTGGCTGAATGTCCGCCGGAATTCGATTCGCCTTGCAGTACTGTGCTGACGAAGGAGGCTGATTTGCAAAGAACGGAGCCATTGCCTGCGCAAAATGGCGGCCGGCAGGCCGTCTCGAAGGCGTCTCGCCAGACCCTCAGCCGCGAGACCTGGATTGCGGCGGCGCGCGAAGTGCTTGAGATGCGCGGCATTGCGGACGTCAAGATCGACCGCCTTGCCCGGGATCTGAAAGTAACCCGTGGAAGTTTCTATTTTCATTTTTCCAGTCTCAACGACCTCCATTCCGCCCTTTTGGACGAATGGCGTCGCGCCAATTGTTCGCCCTTTGTCGAGATGGAGAAGGTTACCGAAATAGACGGGCCGCAATTTTTCAGCGACATCGTTCATGTTTGGGTGGATGAAGACCCGTTCAGCCCCAATCTCGATCTGGCGGTACGCGGCTGGTCGCGCACGTCTGAAGATCTTGCGCACGAAATTGTTTCAATCGACGAACTGCGGATTTCCCTGCTGATCCGGGCATTTCTGGCGATGGGATATTCGGATGACGAAAGCCTGGTGCGCGCCCGCATCACCTATTTCCAGCAGATCGGTTATTACGCTTTGGCATTCCACGAAGATCCGGCGGAACGACGGCGCTATCAGCCGCTATTCGGGGATGTCTTGCTGGGGCCGCTGATCAAGCAGTCAGGCCATGCCCGCTGATCGTTTGGCGATGGCGCATGATCCGCCGCAATGCCAGGCCCAGTCTGGCAAAACACCGGTGGAATCACTGCCATTTGTCTAGTATCAATGACGCCGCAACCATAGTCACTACATCAATGGGGAAAGCAATGAGCAAGGGTATCGGGATTATCGGCGCGGGCGTCATGGGTTACGGCCATGCGGAAATCCTGCAGACCATCACACGCGGCGCCGAAATCGTGGCGGTTGCCGATGCGGATCCGGAGCGCGCCAAAAGGCTGGCCCTGCTCGGCAGCAAGATTCGCGTGACCGCCGATGCCATGGATGTTGTGGCCGACCCCAAAGTCGATGCGGTGATCGTGGTTTCTCCCGATGCCACCCATTATGACCTGGCGATCGCCTGCATCAGGGCAGGCAAGCCGGTTCTGGTGGAAAAGCCTCTTGCCGAGACGTCTGAACTCTGCCGCATGATCGTTGAAGCGGAAATTTCCTCCGGCCTGCATCTTGTCCAGGTCGGCTTCATGCGCCGTTTTGATCCCGGCTACCGGGCGCTGCGCAAGGCGGTGGTCGAGGGCAGCCTTGGCGCCATTCATTTCCTGCACTGCCTGCACCGCAACCAGGTGGCCCCCGATTATGTCACCTCCGACAATGTCATCATGAGTTCGGCCGTCCACGAAATGGACATTGCCCGCTATGTGCTGGGCGAGGATTTCAGAAACGTCTTCGTCACCCCCGCCCCGCCCTCAAGCCGCATTTCAACCCGCAGGCCGCAATTCCTGGTGCTGCAGACAGTCTCCGGTATCGTCGTCGATGTCGAAGCGCTGCCGGACGCGCATTACGGTTACGACGTGCGCGGCGAACTGGTCGGCGAAAACGGAACCCTTTCGCTCAACCCGCAGCCTGCCGTCAGTCAACGGCGCAATTCGCTCGACGGCATTGCCGTTACGACGGACTGGATTGACCGCTTTGCCGACGCCTATCGCATGCAGCTTCAAAGCTGGGTCGACGGATTGACCACAGGCAAGCACCATGGCGCCACCGCCTGGGACGGCTACATGGCGACGCGCGCCGCCGAAATCGGCCTGGCTTCCAGCAAGCAGGGGCAGTTGATGGTATTTGACCAGGAAAAGACCCCCGATTTTTATCGCCGCGCTTAGGCTACCATTCCCCCCAGCTTCAAATCAGGCCAATGACCCCGCTCTCTTGCTTCGACCAGGAACTGCTGGATGGCCGCCACGGCGAGGCGGCAGCTTTCTGCATGCGTCTGCTGGTCCGCTTTGGCGAGGCGGTCCAGGCCGAATGCTTCATCGACATTGAAGCCGCCCATATTGACGGTTGCCTTTATCATGGCGAGGTCAGCCTCGATTTTGTCGAACATCTCGTCAGGCTGGGCGGTCGCGTCAGGGTGCCAACCACCCTGAATGTCGGCTCGGTCGATCTCATCCATCCCGAACTTTTCAATGGCAGCGCCGAACTGGGGGCCAGCGGCACGCGGTTGATGAAGGCGCATGAGGAACTGGGCTGCTTTTCCACCTTCACCTGCGCGCCCTACCAGACGCTGTTCCGTCCCAGATTCGGTGCGCAGATCGCCTGGGCGGAATCCAATGCCATCGTATTTGCCAATTCGGTGATCGGGGCCAGGACAAACCGTTACGGCGATTTCATCGACCTGTGTTGCGCCATGACCGGGCGCGCACCTTTTTACGGATTGCACAGGACCGACAACCGCAAGGCGACGGTGCTGATCGACATCAGGGAGATCCCGCCGGAATGGGATGAGGCGGCGCTGAGCAGCATTGCCGTCGGCCATGTCATCGGCAAGCGCTGCGGCCAAGCCATTCCAGCGATTGCCGGCCTGCCTGCCGATACCAATGAGGACGACCTGAAGGCACTGGGCGCAGTGGCGGCATCTTCGGGCGCGGTGGCGATGTTTCATGCCATTGGCCTGACGCCTGAAGCAGCAACGCTGCAGGATGCCTTTCAGGGCCATGAGCCGACCGGGACCATCACCCTTGAGGCCGAGGATCTGCGCGCCACATTGCGCAATCTTTCCACCGTGCCGGATGGAACCGGTCTGGTTGCGGTCAGTCTGGGAACGCCGCATTTCTCGCTTGCGGAATTTTCGCGCCTGATGCCCTTGCTGGAGGGGGCCAGACCCATCATCGATCTTTACATCAACACCCATCGCGAGGTGCTCACCGAGCTTGAACGCCTCGGCTGGCATGAGCAGTTGCAGGAGGCGGGCATTATCCTTGTCATCGACACCTGCACCTATGTCACCGCCATCATGGCCGACATGAGCGGCGCCGTCATGACCAATTCCGGAAAATGGGCCTATTATGCGCCCGGCAATCTCGGCGTTGATGTCGCCTTCGGATCGCTGGCCGATTGCATGGCTTCGGCACGGGCCGGAAAGGTGGTTCGCCTGTGAGCGCTTCCATCGCTGTTTCAATCCTGGTCCCCGGCGAGGCTGCGGGCGAGACATTCGTTCTCGGCGAACCCCTGAGCTTCTGGGGCGGGCTAGAGGCATCCACCGGCAGGATCATTGATCAATGGCACGGCCAGAAGGACCAGGTCATCGCAAACCGCATCCTCGTCATGCGTTCGGGACGCGGATCGAGTTCGGGCAGTTCGGTGCTGGCTGAAGCCATCCGGCTGGGACGGGGTCCCGCCGGCATCGTGCTGATGACGCGCGACGCCATCGTGACAACGGGTGCCATGATCGCCAGCGAGCTTTACAACATCCCCTGCCCGGTGGTGATGGTGCAGCCGGAAGACTGGCCCCTGGTGGCAAGGCAACACTACCTGGCCATATCGGCGCCGGATAGAACGGATGCTTCCGGCAGCATCACTTTTGCCGATGTCTGACAAGCTGGCATCCTTCCGTCTGGTTTCATTGATCCTCAAAACCAGCGCGCGAGAACGGCCCCGATAGGCGCAAAAAACCGTTCCGCAAGCAGACCTGCTCCGGATTGATGGGGTTAAAGGAGGACCACGCGAAACGCATCGCCTTCTTTTATATAGTTTTTTGGCTCCGCGTTTCGCGTGACCAACAGCGTTTGCCGGGGCAAGCCCCGTTTGTCCGGAAGACCTGTTTCGCTGCACGCCGGAGACCGGACGCTTGCATGGCTGACCCAAGCCGCAGGCTCTCACCTGCGAGGGAAACAACTGCGGCGAATTAACACCCGCCGTGTCTTCCGACCCTCCCAGCATCTGCCCGCACGTTACCGACAGACACTGAAAGCGCTGGCTCCCGCCCCGGCACAACGTCTCGTGCCGACTCCAAGACGGGAACATGAGGTGATTGTCGCATGTGATTCGGGGGCGCGGAAAAACGGGGTGGAAATTTTTTTGGGAGGCACGGCGCGCACCACACGGCAATGGCCGGCACCCGACACAAACACGGTGTCGCTTTCCGCCGCCTCGCACCTACCCACCCTCATTCCTGTGCTTGTCACAGGAATCCAGCCGGCTGGCGTCCGCCAGCCGGAGAGAATCCTTATGGATCACAAAATGAGCGCGTTTTCAATGAGTTGGAGAGTTTCTCGCGATTCCATACATGGACAGGAGTCCTTCCACGCCATGGACATGGCGTGGCTGGATTCCTGTGACAAGCACAGGAATGAGGTGGGTACGAGTGCGACCAACAGCGGCATTATAGTTCGTTATGGCTGCAGACCGGAACAGGCGGGCGCAAAAGTGATTCTCCCAGCAATCGATGCGCGGAGAACGGACGGAAAACATTTCCATCAGGCAACACCCGCGGGCCAATTTGTTCGCATCAATCCCGCCCGGCCATGCCGATCAGATTCCGGCCCACCTTGGGAAGGTGCCGGATTTGTAACCGGGCGCTATCGGTCCTGCCTGCTTGATGTGCATTTTTTCCGGTCAGTTTGGCCGCAGCGCTTGCCGCTTGCGGCAAACCTTCTATAGAAGGGCAGTTGCTCGCGACTGCCTGAACACCCTATCCCGAACGCGCGACACATGGTGACATGACCAAACGCAAATTGACCATACTCGGTTCGACCGGTTCGATCGGCATCAACACGCTGGATGTGGTTTCCCAGCTTGGCGGGCGTGACGGTTTTGAAATCGTGGCGCTGACCGGCAATGGCAATATCGATCTATTGGCCCAGCAAGCGCTTGAGACGCGGGCGCAATTGGTGGTGACGGCCAATGAGAGCCTTTATGCCGATCTGAAATCGGCCTTGTCAGGGTCCGGCATAGCGGTTGGCGCTGGCAGGTCCGGGCTGATGGAGGCCGCCGAAGCATCCTCGGACTGGGTCATGGCGGCCATTGTCGGAACCGCCGGACTGGGCCCGACCCTGGCTGCGGCCCGCCGCGGCGCCAATATCGCCCTTGCCAACAAGGAATGCCTGGTTTCTGCCGGCGACCTGTTTGTCAGTGCGGTGCAGGCCGGCGGCGGCCGGCTTTTGCCGGTCGACAGCGAACACAGCGCCATTTTCCAGTCGCTGGAAACCGATCAACTGCACGCTGTCGAACGCATCGTTCTGACCGCATCGGGCGGGCCGCTGAGAACCTGGAGCCGCGAGCAAATGGCCGGCGTGACCGTGGCCACCGCACGCGCTCATCCCAATTGGTCGATGGGGCTGAAAATCTCCATCGGCAGCGCCTCGATGTTCAACAAGGCACTGGAAATGATCGAGGCCAAGCATCTGTTTGATGTCCGCCCGGACCAGATCGAGGTCATCATCCATCCCCAGTCGATCATTCATTCCATGGTCGGCTATCGCGACGGCTCGGTGATCGCCCAGCTTGGCGCGCCCGACATGCGCACCGCCATCGGTTATGCGCTGGCTTTTCCGGATCGACCGAAACTCAATGTCGAAAGGCTGGATTTCGCCAAATTGTCACGGCTGGATTTCGAGGCGCCCGATGAGGAGCGGTTTCCCGCCTTGCGCCTTGCCCGTACGGCGCTGGAGCGCGGCGGCCTGCAGGGCGCCATCATGAATGCAGCCGAAGAGACCGCCTTTCATGCTTTCGTCAATGACCGGATCGGTTTCCTGCAGATGGCCGATATTGCCGAAGAGGTGATGGAGGCAATGACTGGATGGGGCGCTGCCACCGATATGGAGGCAGTCTTTGCCGCCGATCTTGAAGCCCGGCGTCAGGCGGCCATTGTCATAGGCCGCTAGCGCATGTCGCGTTCAAATGAATTCATTTGAACGATAACCTACACGCGCATCTCAAAGTATTACAGCCGCCTTTGCGCTTTCAATCATATGCGCAGCGCCGTAGCGCAGGTCCCATTGAAAAAGCCGTCAGTTCACTCGGGCGGCTCTCAGCGACAATCCGAACAAAAAGATCAAGCGACGGCGCGCGCCAGGGCGCAGCGGGCCCATAGCGAATGCAGCGCGGATACAAGATGTTCCATGTCTGCATCGGTATGGAACGGCGTCGGCGTGATGCGCAGGCGCTCGGTTTTCTTGGGCACGGTCGGGTAATTGATCGGCTGGACATAGACGCCGAAATTATCGAGCAGGAGATCGGAGATCCACTTGCACTTGGCCGCATCGCCAACGACGACCGGCACGATGTGGCTCGCATTGTTCATATGCGGAATGCCCCTGGCATCCAGCATGGCGCGCAATGTGCGAACCCGCTCCTGATGGCGGGCGCGTTCAAACGGGCTTGCCTTGAGATGGCGGATCGAGGCCACTGCGCCTGCCGCCAGCGCCGGCGGCAGGGCGGTGGTGAAGATGAAGCCCGAAGCAAAGGACCGGACGAAATCGCACAAGGCAGCCGATGAGGTAATGTAACCGCCCATGACGCCAAAGGCCTTGCCGAGCGTGCCTTCAATCACCGTCAGGCGGTGCATCAGGCCTTCGCGTTCGGCAATGCCGCCGCCGCGCGGCCCGTAGAGGCCGACAGCGTGGACTTCATCGAGATAGGTCATGGCGCCATATTGATCGGCGAGATCGCAGATTTCACGAATCGGGGAAATGTCGCCGTCCATCGAATAGACGGACTCAAAGGCGATCATCTTGGGTGCCGCAGGATCAGCGGCGGCAAGCTTTTCGGCCAGATCCGCCACGTCATTATGCTTGAAGATGACCCGCTGGCACTTGGAATGGCGAATGCCCTCGATCATCGAGGCGTGATTGTCGGCGTCGGAAAAAACAATCAGTCCGGGGATCTTGGCGCACAGGGTGCCGAGTGCCGCCCAATTGGAAACGTAGCCTGATGTAAACAGAAGTGCGGCTTCCTTGCCGTGCAGATCCGCCAGTTCCTGTTCCAGGATGACATGGTGGTGATTTGTGCCGGAAATATTGCGGGTTCCGCCGGCGCCGGCGCCGCAGGAATCAATCGCTTCCTTCATCGCCGCCACGACCTTGGGATTTTGACCCATGCCGAGGTAATCATTGGAACACCAGACCGTCACATCCTGTGTGCCGGCAGCCGTATAGCGTGTCGCTTTGGGAAAGGCGCCGTTCTGGCGCTCGATATCTGCAAAGACGCGGTAGCGTCCTTCCTGACGAAGGCCGTCGAGCGAGTCCTTGAAATAAGCTTCGAAATCCATAACCGTCTCCAGACCTATCAAGTCTGTTTTGTGTAAAAATGGCAGAAACGTCAACCCCGGAACCCGGTCAAAATAGCCACTGCGGCATTTCGGCCCAATCCATCCGGAAGATAACCCCCAGCTTGAATAGAGCGCAACATCTGGTCTTTCCTTGATTCAAGTCAAGTTTGCCTCGCCCCGCCCAAGATTTATGGTTCATATTGCGCCCGGTTCGTCTGTAAACTCAACCGATATTACTGAACTATTCGCAATCAGACCGCGATAATTGCGCCGAGCTCACTTCCAGTACTCTGCAAACCGCCCGACAGGCAAAATCTGACGATCATCAGTTCGGGCGGCCCAAATGGCACAAAGCGGGCGCAACCGGCAACCAAGGGTATATTTCACCAATATAACGCGTTCAGCATTTTAGTGGCCAAGAATCGGATTGTGTTCACAATTTGACCGCTTTTGCTGCATAATTGCGAGTAACGTGCTTCGGTCGGGCGGATCGGGCATGGGGAATTGAGAAGCTTTCGCCAGACGTCAGGCAACGGGGTATTCGCCTTCCGGTCTTCCGGCAGCACCCAAGCCCGGCGATCCTGGAAGAGGCTGCTTTTTCCGTTTTGTCTACCAACGTTCCAACCCCCGCATGGAGTCACATATATGAAGAAAATCATCGCGCTAACACTGATCGGCCTTGCAGTCACAAGCTGCACGCAGACGGAAAAGGGCGCCACCTTCGGAGCGGCCTCCGGCGCCATTATCGGCGGCGTTGCCACCGGCAATGTCCGCGGCGCTGCTATCGGGGCCGCCATCGGCGGTGCTACCGGCGCAGTCCTTGGTTCCGTGGCTGAACAGCCCGGCCAGTGCTACTACCGTGACCGTCGCGGTCGCCGCTACGTTGACTATTGCCCGGCAAACTATCGCCCACGCACGAAAGTTGTTGTTCGCTACTAAGCAACCTCTTCTTTCCGAAATTCAAAGTCCCGGATCAATTCCGGGACTTTTTGTTTCGACTCGATGCTAACTATCCTTTAATGATATTTAACAGTCTTTTATGTAAGACTGTTTGGACAGAATGGATCCACGGCGAGACATGAAGGCAGGACCGAATATCAGTAGTGCGTATCGGCGATCCCGGTTCATGGTGACTTTGGCCATGCTGGCTGCCTGTGGTTTGGCACCGGGTAACGCCTTGGCATTTGAAATTTTCGGCATGACTTTTTTCGGCAAGGCCGAGGACAAGGCGGCCGATGTCATCGACCCCGTCAACTATACGCTGACCTTGGAAACCGGCACCGAGGACGATGAACTGAAGACGGCGATCCAGCAGGGTTCGGCGCTTTTCACAGATCAGGAAAAGCCGGTTTCAGGCGCATTGGGACTGGCGGTCAAGGCGCGCGACGACCGCGATCGCATCCTGGCGGCGCTTTATGAAAACGCCCGCTACGGCGGGCTGGTGTCGATCACGCTGAATGGCACAAACATCGATGACCTGCCGCCCGATCCCGTCTTTTCCGCCGGCCAACCGGTCGCCGTCGATGTCAACGTCGATCCGGGGCCGGCCTTTACGCTTGGCAGGATCGAGCTGCAAGGCGACGCCGCAAATCTGCAGGCCGCCGATTTCGGCCTTGTCGAGGGCGGACCGGCAGGCTCGGCCACCATCATTGCAGCCACCGACAAGATGATTGTCGCCCTAAAGGAAGAAGGCCGGCCGCTGGCCAGGCTTGCCTCGCGCGACGTCATTGCCGATCACGAAACCGGCAAGATCAATCTTGTCATCAATGCCTCCGGCGGTCCTGTTGCCGATACCGGTGAAGTCACGGTCTCGGGCGCCAAGGACGTCGATCCCGGTTTTGTCGAGGATTATTCACGTCTGAACGGCGGCAAGCCCTATTCACCGGAAGACCTCAAAAAGGCGGCCGAGCGGCTGCGCCGGCTTGGCGTGTTTTCAAGCGTCGTCGTGCGCGAGGCTGATGCCTTGGCGCCGGATGGCACAATTCCGCTGACCATCGAAGTGGCGGAAGGCAAGCAGCGTTATTTCGGCGTCGGCGCGCAGATTTCATCTCTGGATGGCGTCGGCCTGCAGGGCTATTGGGGTCACCGCAACCTGTTGGGCAAGGCCGAGTCGTTGCGGATCGAAGGATCGGTCGCGCGGCTTGGCGAAACCGGCGACTACCGCAATCTCGATTACTCCTCCGCCATACTTTTTTCCAAGCCGGGCGCATTCGGGCCGCTGACGACATTCAATGCCAGCCTGACGGCAAGTTACCTGCATCCGGACAGCTATGAGGCGGCGACTTTTACCGCCGGTTCCGGCGTCAGCTATGAATTGACCGAGCAGGACACGCTTTCGGGCGGCGGAGAAATATCCTGGACCGATACCCAAGACGCCTATGGCCACAATCGCTACCTGATCAGCGCCCTGCCGCTGGCCTGGCAACGCGATGCCAGCGATGACAAGCTCAATCCGACGAAGGGCTACAGGACGACGCTTGCAGCCAAACCAAGCTACGATTTTTATGGCAAGACATTCTTTTCTTCTTTCGAAGGATCGGTCTCGGCCTATCAAAGCATGGGCGCCAATGACGGCGTCATTCTGGCGGGAAAGCTGGCGGCGGGCACGCTTTTCGGTGTCACCAATCTGGATGACATTCCGGCCACGCGGCGCTTTTATGCCGGCGGCGGCGGCTCTGTCCGCGGATTTTCCTATCAGGAAATTTCACCGCGCAACAGGGCCGGCGAAGCCCTGGGCGGGCGATCCTACGCCTTCGGCTCGGTGGAAGCCCGGATCGCGATCAACGAGACTTTCGGCATCGTGCCCTTTGTGGACGCCGCCAATGTCGCCACCGGCACGATACCGGATTTCAAGGATATTCGCATCGGGGCCGGCATCGGCATTCGCTATGCCACGCCTTTCGGGCCGTTGCGCCTGGACGTGGCCATGCCCGTCAACCGCTACAAGGATGGCAGCCGGTTTGGCATCTATGCCGGAATCGGCCAATCGTTCTAAGCGCCTTTTTCCCACCGCATGGTTCCTGTAAGCAGGCGTGAATCGAATCGCAGGATGCCATGGGCTTTATATTTACAACGTTGAGACGGATACTTGCTTGGCTGGTCTACACGGTCGTTTTTGTCTTGTTCGTCACGATTGCAGCGCTTCTGGTCATCGGCTTTGTGCCGGCGGCCAGCACCTTGCTTGTCGACACTATTGCCTCGCGCATCTCAACCCCTGACATGCGCATTGAAATCGGCGAGACATCCGGCCTGCTCAGCGGCAATCTGGAAGTTTCCGCAGTCCGGCTTTCCGACAGCCAGGGCCTGTTCAGCGAGATCAAGGACATCAAGCTGACCTGGTCGCCGCTTGAACTGGTCGGCATGGCTTTTGACGCCGAAAGCCTGTCCATCGGCTCAGTCAGGCTGGACCGCCAGCCCATCTTGCCGCCAAGCGATCCGGCGGTAGCCAGCGATAGCGGGTTTTCGCTGCCGGTGACGGTCTCCATCAACAAGCTTTCGATTGCCGATGTCGATCTGGCACAGTCGATTGCGGGCCAGCCCTTCCATATCGGTGTGGATGGCCGTGTCGCAGCAACCAGCCAGGCCATTGATCTCACTTTGTCAGCCAGGGACAAGGAACGCGAAGGCGCAGGGATCAACGCCAACCTGACCTTCAATCCGGACATGAACCTGCTGCGGCTTGACGCTGCACTTAACGAGCCGCAAGGCGGGCTTGTCGCGCGTCTTGCCCATATTCCCGGCGTTCCCGCCCTCAATGTCGAGGTCAAGGGCGACGGCCCGCTTTCCGATTGGAAGGGAAAATTGGCCGCAGCCCTTGACGGCAAGAGGGTGCTGACGCTGGATGGGGCCCACAAGAATGTCGGCGAGGATGCGCACCAGTTCCTCGTCAGCGGCGATGGCGAGGTCGAAGGCCTGTTGCCCGACCTGCTTTCCGGCTATTTCGCCGGCGCCACCCGGATCGACGTCGATGCGACCTTGTCGGCCGAAGGCGGCATTGATCTGGCCAAAGGCGAGATCAGTTCGGGAAGCCTGCTCATTCACGCCAAGGGCGGCTATGATCCCGTCGGCATGTCCGATCTCGCTGTTACCGTCGATCCGCAAAACGGGAGCATCGATGCGACCGTTCCTACCAATGGCGGCGATATTTCAGCCCAAATCAATCACATCGATGCCAAGATTTTCGGCCCGCCGGACAATCTCGACGTTACCGCAAATGCGGCATTGGCAAGCCTGCAATCGAAGAATTTCGCACTGTCCGGCTTGAAGCTTTCGGTGCATTCGTCCGGCTTTGATCTCGCCAGGCAAAGCGGCCCGGCAATTGTCCAGCTTTCGGTCGATACGTCCCGGTTTGCCGACGCCAATATCGACCGGCTTGTCGGCGCGCCGCTGAAATTGACCGCACCCGTCGAAATCACGCCGGAATTGATCAAGACCAGCGGGGCGACGCTGGAAAGCACGACAATCGGCGGAACGGTGTCCGGCAGCTATGCGCTCGCCCAATCCGCCCTGCAGGCCGAGGTGAAGCTTTTTGCCCTTGGCCATGTATTGCCGGACGCGCTTGCGGTGCGCTTCCCGGGCAAGATCGCCATTGAAAGCCATATTGCAGCCAACCTGCCTGCAGATTTCCAGCTCTCCGGTTTGAAAGTGACCTCCGACGCGCTCACCCTTTCGGGCGACGCCAGCTTGAAAGACAACCAGATTGCAGCGGCGATCAACGGCGTCATTGCCGATCTGGGCCTGTTGTCCCCGCAGGCCAAGGGCGAGCTTGAATTTGCGCTGAAGGCGACCGGCCCGATGGACAGCCCGGCAATCGACGCGAAACTCACATCCGCAAAAGCGACACTTGCCGGACGCGACGTCAGCAATCTGGCGCTGTCGGTGGTGGGCGTCGCCTCGCCGACCGAACCATCGGGCAAGATCGCTGCCAGCGGCAGCATTGACGGCCAGACGATTCTTGCCGATGGCGACCTGAAATCGGCAGACGGCAAAATTGAAATTCCAACCCTGAACGTCAAGATCGGCAGCAATGTGCTGGGCGGCAAGCTGGCCCTTGATCCGGGCTTCCTGCCCAAGGGCGACATCAGTTTCGATTTTCCCGATATCGGGCTGATGGCGGCGCTGGCCGGCCAGAATGTCAGCGGCAGCCTTTCGGGCAAAGCCAGTTTCGACAACAAGGACGGCATCCTGTCCATGACGGTCGCAACACAGGGCGCAGGCATTGCCAGCGGCGACATCAAGCTGGTCAAACCCGATATCAACCTGGTCTCCCCGGATGTGAAAGCGGGCCGGATTGAAGGCACGCTGATGGCGGAGGAAGTGTCCTCGGGCGCCAATCGCCTGACGAACATCGATCTTGGCCTGCATCTGGAAAATCGCAAGACCGCCTTTGAACTCAAGAGCGTCTATGACAACGCGCCGCTTTTGGCCAAGGGATCGCTGGCCATCGCAGCCAAGATTTCCGATCTGCCCGCCAGCCTCGCCAACAGTTTTTCGTCCGGCCTTGGCGCGGAGGGTTCCATATCGGGCACGGTGAATGTGACGGGAAGTGCCGCCGATCCCAAAGTCGCCTTCAATCTCGATGTCGCCAATGCGGCGATCAGCCAGACAAGATCTGCCGGCGTCGGCAGCCTCAAAATTGCCGCCAAGGGCGATTTTTCCGGCGGCAACCTGAAGCTGGACGTCAATGCTTCGGCTGCAGGCGGACTGAGCGTTACCGGCGGCGGCAGCCTTGCCATTGCCGGTTCCCGGGCGATCTCGATGAAATATTCCGGCGAACTGCCGTTTGAGATGGTGTCTCCGATGCTGGCAGCCCAAGGTCTGAGCCTGTCAGGCGGCGCGGATTTCAATGTCGCCATCAGCGGCGGATTGCCCGTTCCCACCATCACCGGCCAGGTTAATGCCAAGGGCGCCCGCCTTGTCGATGTCAGGCGCAATCTGGCGATCAGCGATATTGTCGCCTCCATCAAGCTTTCGCCGGGTCAGGCAGTCATCGAGAGCTTTACCGGCAAATTGTCGAGCGGCGGCACCATAACCGCAAGCGGCCAGGTCGGCATCACGCCCGGCAGCAACTTTCCGGCCAGCATCAGCGTCAAGCTTGCCAATGTCACCTATGTGCAAGGTGACCTTGCCACGGCCAATGTTGTTGGCGATCTGAAGCTTGAAGGCCCGTTGCTGACCGCTCCTGTGCTTTCGGGCAAGGTCCGCATTAACAAGGCCGGCGTGACGATTCCGGAAAAACTGCCGTCTTCCCTGGCCGCCATCGATATCCAGCACAAGAATTCGTCGGCGGCCGTCAACAGGCAGGCGCAATTGATAAGACCGGACGCCGCACCCGGCCAAACACAAAGCCGCTTCGGCCTCAATCTGGAAATCAGCGCACCATCGCAGATTTTCATCCGCGGTCGCGGTCTCGACGCCGAATTGGGCGGCACGCTGACGCTGCGCGGCGATCTTGAAAATCCGATTGTCTCCGGCGGCTTCACGATGAAGCGCGGACGGCTTTCGATCATCGGCAAGCGGCTGGATTTTTCGTCCGGGACCATCACCTTTGGCGGCGGCCTGGTTCCGATTCTCAATCTGGTGGCCACCACCACCGTCAATACCACAACCATCAATGTAACCATCAGCGGCGAGGCTTATAACCCAACGGTGACCTTCTCTTCCTCGCCGGCGCTTCCAGAAGACGAGGTGCTGGCGCAATTGATCTTCGGCCAGTCAAAGTCCAGCCTTTCGGCCTTCCAGATCCTGCAATTGGCCGATGCCGCCGCGCAACTGGCGGGCGGCACCCAATCCTCGCTGTTCAACAAACTGCGCAAGGGGCTTGGGGTGGACGATCTCGATGTCACCACCGATTCCGAGGGCAACGCCCAGGTCAAGGCCGGCAAATATATCAACAAGCGCACCTATATCGAAGTGCAGCAAGGCAAGGACGCCGGATCCAGCAAGGCGGTGATCAACCTTGATATCGGCAAGGGAGTCAAGTTGCAGGGTTCGGCGGGAAGCGACGGCAGCGGCGCTGCCGGGATATTCTACGAAAAGGAATATTGAGCCTGGCTGGGCCAGGAGGCCCGGATTAAACCACCTGCGCCTGATTGTGCAGGAAGGCTTCGACCTCCGCCCGGCTTGGGCAGGCGGCCCTGCCTCCCAGACGTGAGCATTTGAGCGCTGCCGCCGCATTGGCAAAGCGCATCGCCTCCACCTCCGCCATGCCATCGCCCAGCATCAGGGTGAAGGCGCCATGCCAGACATCGCCCGCCCCCAACGTATCTATCGCCTTGACCGGAAACGCCGGAACATGGCCGGACTGGTCGCCCCTGCGCCAGATGACACCCTCTTCGCCGCGGGTCACGCAGGCGAATTTTCCGCTCTTGGCCGAGAATTCCTTCAATCCGCGCTCAAGATCGTCGTGGCCGGCCCAGTCCTTCAATCCCTGCGTTGAAAAGGCCGCATGCGAGGCGGCCAGCAAGGCCGGAATGGCGGCGGCGACCGGTGCTTCAACGTCAATCACGCCGGGCTTGCCGCAATCGCGCGCCAATTCAAGCAGCACCAAAGCGCCGTCAGGCCAGCGGGTGTCGGCAAGCACCGCGTCAAAGGAAATCCCGGCCGCCGCGCCAAGCCAATCCGTGGCTGTCGGCAATTCCGGGTCGCGGTAACTCATGATCTGGCGTTCGCCATGGCTGTCGACATAGATCGAGGCAAAGCAGGAACCGGCCGCATCGAAGCGCTTGAGAAGGCTGATATCGACGCCTTCAGCTACCAGATCTGCGGCAATCATGTCGCCGACCGGATCGCTGCCCGCCCGGCCGACAAATACGCTTGCCCCGCCAAGCCTTGCGACCGAT
The DNA here is from genome assembly GCA_041742335.1 of Rhizobiaceae bacterium. Classification (GTDB taxonomy): domain Bacteria; phylum Pseudomonadota; class Alphaproteobacteria; order Rhizobiales; family Rhizobiaceae; genus Rhizobium_E. Next base: position 60,577 of record JBGSIT010000019.1, on the reverse strand, counting down.
ACGGCCGCATTGGCCCCGCCGCCGCCGCCCTGGATACTGGCCTGGCCGGTCTTGTATTTTTCAGCCGTTCGCGGCATTTCATCGACAAAGAACACGAAGTCCATCGCCGCAACGCCGGTGACAAGAATCCTGGGTGATGTAACGCCTTGCATGATCTTCAAAATCCCCGGCTCTTGCGCGTTTTCAGCAATATGTTGCTCTCGGTGGAATTGATGCCGTCGATCAGCCTGATCCGTCTTAAAGTCTCGTCGAATGTTGCAAGATCCCGGTCTTCCAACTCTGCAATGAAATCCCACCTTCCATTGGTGGAATGAAGGGCCTTGACCTCCGGCATGCCGCGCAACTGATCGGCGACCCGATCAGCGGACTTGCCGTGAACCTCGATCATCACGATGGCGCGCATCCCGCCGGAAGGCAATGCAGTGCCGGTCTTTATGGTAAATCCTGTAATGGTGCCGGCCTCGACCATGCGGTCGATCCGGTTGGCAATGGTGGCGCGCGCCACCCCGGTGGCCACGGCCAGATTGGAGACGGACAGCCGCGCATTGTCGCGCAGCGCGCTTATGATTTCCCGGTCAAGATCATCCATGTAGCATATTGCCAATAGTGAGTTATCAGATTGCAAAAACTAGCATCCAATATGCCAATTTTCCATCTTTTTGTGAAACGAAATTTCTTCTAGGAATACAATTCACACAGGGAGATCCGCAATGGCCAAGTCCAGATCAAAAAATGTCACTCTTCTCGGCGTTCCACTTGAGGAGGGTTCCGGCCGCGGCGGTTGCGCCATGGGTCCGGCCGCCTTGCGCATTGCCGGGCTTGCCGGCGCGCTGCGGGATCTCGGTCACAATGTCGAGGACAGGGGCAATCTCGCCGTCGAACGGGCCGATGATCTCCCCGATTACCCCAACGCCCTCAATCTGCAGGTGGTGGCAGGCTTTGCCAGGGCTTTGGAAAAAGCCACGCATGAGGTTGCGCGTTCCGGCGGCGTGCCGGTGTTGATGGGCGGCGACCATGCGCTTTCCATTGGCAGCGTCGCAGGCATGGCGCGCCATGCCGATGATCTGGGCCGTCCGCTTTTTGTTTTGTGGCTTGACGCCCATGCCGATTTCAATTCACCGGATACATCGCCTTCGGGCAACATGCACGGCATGCCGGTCGCCCATTTCTGCGGCCAGGCGGAATTTGCCCCGATCCTGCCGGCGGGCCGTCCTTTGGTCAGGCCCGATCATGTCTTTCAGGTCGGCATCCGCTCCGTCGATGTCCGCGAGCGCAAAGACATTATCGAACAGGGCATCCACGTCCATGACATGCGCACCATTGACGAGCGCGGCGTCGGCCAGATCATGCGCGAGATCATTGCAGCAGTGACGGCCGCCAATGGCCTGCTGCATGTCAGCCTTGATGTCGATTTTCTCGATCCCGACCTCGCCCCCGGCGTCGGAACGACCGTGCCGGGCGGGGCGACCTGGCGCGAGGCGCATCTGATCATGGAAATGCTGTCAGACAGCGGCCTGGTATCGTCGCTGGATATTGTCGAGCTTAACCCGTTTCTCGATGATCGCGGTCGCAGCGCCCGGGTGCTGGTGGAATTGACCGCCAGCCTGTTTGGCCGCCAGATCGTCGACCGGCCCACAGCCAGCGGCTGAAGCCGGTTTGTTGCGGCGTCAGATGCCGCAATGCATGGGCGCTCAAGAGGTTATGATTGAACGGCGGATGTCAGGCGACTTTGGGTTTTTCCGCCTCGGCGGGGCGATTGACCAGCGGCGCTGCTTCCATCACCATCGGCATCAGGCCCTCGCCGCCGCCATCGACAATCTCGAAAAACTCGCGACGCATCCGCGGTTCCCAAAACTTGTTGATATGGGTGGCGACGCCGATCGGACCCTCTTCCTTCTTCTGGCTGAGGAAGAAGGTGGCAATCTGGTTGGCCATGCGCGAGATCTTTTCAGCGGACATCAGGTAACTCCTCAACCGGCCTTGCGCTGGCCGTCTTCGTGACTGTCATTGGTGGTGATCCGGTGGTTGCCGGTGAAAATTTCGTATTCTTCGCCGCGCACCAGGGCAATCAGCGTCATGCCGGATTTTTCAGCCATTTCAATGGCAAGCGCTGTCGGCGCCGAGACGCCGAGAAGCATGGGACTGCCGCATCGGGCGGTCTTTTGCACAAGTTCGACGGACAGCCGGCTGGTCATGACGACAGCACCATCGCCGCCGCTGATGGACTTGGTTGCCAGATGGCCGAGCAACTTGTCCAGCGCATTGTGCCGGCCGACATCCTCGCGGACGGCAACCAGGCCTTTGTGCGGAATGTAAAAGCCTGCCGCATGGACTGCACGTGTCAATGCATTGAGCGGCTGGCTGCGTGACAATTGATCGACCGCCGCCGATATGTCCGCAGGACTGAGCACAAGGCTCCTTGCGGAAACATCCGCTGCAGGGCGCAGGGCTTCTTCAATCGATTCCACGCCGCACAACCCGCAACCCACAGGGCCGGCTTTGGCGCGCCTGCGTCGTTTCAACGCCTGGCTCCGGTCATCCTTCAAGGTGATCTGCAGATCAATGCCGCCATCCACCGCGACCACTTCTATGGACACTATTTCGCCGGCCGACCGGACGATGCCTTCGTTCAGCGAAAAGCCGATGGCAAAATCCTCAAGGTCAACCGGCGTGGCCATCATGACAGCTTCTGTCGAGCCGCCATAGGAAAGCGCGATCGCCACTTCCTCGGCGATCTGCCGCTTTCCGGCATGGTCCGAACCGCCCTTGCGGGCAATTTCCTTCACAATGCGGCTGGCGGCAAATCCGCTCATTATTCAGCAGCTTCCATCTTGCCGGAAATCCGGCGCGACAGGCGGGAAAGCTCGGTGTAGTTCTCCTGCCATTCCGTCGGCCCGTTGGAGGGCGAGATCTGCACCGCTGTCACCTTGTATTCGGGGCAATTGGTCGCCCAGTCGGAGAAGTCGGTGGTGATCACATTGGCCTGGGTGTCGGGATGGTGGAAGGTCGTGTAGATCACCCCGGCCGCAACGCGGTCGGTGATCGTGACCCTGAGCGTGGTTTCACCCGCCCGCGACGCCAGCTTGACGAAATCGCCATCCTTGATGCCGCGTTGTTCGGCATCATGCGGATTGACCTCCAGCAGGTCTTCATCATGCCAGACGACATTTTCGGTGCGCCTTGTCTGGGCGCCGACATTGTACTGGCTGAGAATGCGCCCGGTGGTCAGCAGCAGCGGGAAGCGCGGTCCGGTGCGTTCGTCGGTGGCGACATATTCGGTACGGATGAACTTGCCCTTGCCGCGGACAAAGCCGCCGACATGCATGATCGGCGAACCTTCCGGGCTCTTTTCGTTGCACGGCCACTGAACCGATCCCATCTTTTCAAGATAGTCATAGGAAACATTGGCAAAGCTTGGCGTGGTCGCAGCAATTTCATCCATGATCTCAGAGGGATGGCCATAGTTCCAGTCAAGGTCCATGGCCTGGGCCATCTTCTGGGTGATTTCCCAGTCGGCGTAACCATTTTTCGGCGCCATGACCTTGCGAACCCGATTGATGCGGCGCTCGGCATTGGTGAAGGTGCCGTCCTTTTCAAGGAAGGTCGAACCCGGCAGGAAGACATGGGCGTAATTGGCAGTCTCGTTGAGGAAAAGATCGTGGACGACCACACATTCCATGGCGGCCAGACCGGCGGAGACATGCTTGGTGTCTGGGTCGGACTGCAAGATGTCCTCGCCCTGGATGTAGAGGCCCTTGAACGTGCCCTCGACAGCGGCATCCAGCATGTTGGGAATACGCAGGCCCGGTTCGTTGTCGAGTGTCACGCCCCAGAGCTTCTCAAAGATCGAGCGGGTGGCTTCATCGGAAATATGGCGATAGCCGGGAAGTTCGTGCGGGAAGGAACCCATGTCGCAGGAGCCCTGGACATTGTTCTGGCCGCGCAGCGGATTGACGCCTACGCCGCGGCGACCGATATTGCCGGTGGCCATTGCAAGGTTGGCAATGCCCATGACGGTGGTCGAACCCTGGCTGTGCTCGGTGACGCCGAGGCCGTAATAGATTGCGCCATTGCCGCCCGTGGCAAACAGCCGGGCAGCGCCGCGGATCAATTCAGGGTCGACGCCGGAATATTTGCCGACTTCTTCAGGGCTGTGACGGGGGTCGGAGACGAACTCCGCCCAATCCTGAAACTCGGTCCAGTCGCAACGCTCGCGGATGAAGGCCTCGTCGAACAGGCCTTCGGTGACAATGACATGGGCGAGCGACGTGACGATGGCGACATTGGTGCCGGGCCTGAGCGGCAGGTGATAATCCGCCTTGATATGCGGCGAGGACACCAGGTCGATACGGCGCGGATCGATGACGATCAGGCGTGCGCCTTGACGAAGCCGCTTTTTCAGCCGCGATGCGAAGACCGGATGGCCTTCGGTCGGATTGGCGCCGATGACGATGACGACGTCCGTGTCCTCGACGCTGTCGAAATCCTGGGTGCCGGCCGAGGTGCCGAAGGTCTGGCCGAGGCCATAGCCGGTCGGGGAGTGGCAGACGCGGGCGCAGGTATCGACATTGTTGTTGCCGAAGCCGGCGCGGACCAGTTTCTGGACGAGGAAGGTTTCCTCATTGGTGCAGCGTGACGAGGTAATGCCGCCGATCGATGTGCGTCCATACTGGTATTGGATGCGGCGGAATTCGCCGGCCATATGCGCGAAGGCCTCCTCCCAGCTGACTTCACGCCAGGGATCGGAAATCTTTTCGCGGATCATCGGATTGAGGATGCGGTCCTTGTGGGTGGCATATCCCCAGGCAAAGCGGCCCTTGACGCAGGAATGGCCGCGATTGGCCTTGCCATCCTTGTAGGGCACCATGCGAACGACTTCTTCGCCGCGCATTTCCGCCTTGAACGAGCAGCCGACGCCGCAATAGGCGCAGGTGGTGACCACCGAATGCTCGGGCTGGCCAATGCTGATGACCGACTTCTCGGTCAACGTCGCCGTCGGGCAGGCCTGCACGCAGGCGCCGCAGGAAACACATTCCGAATCGAGGAAATGCTCGTGCATGCCGGGCGAAACGCGCGAGTCGAAACCGCGGCCTTCGATGGTCAGCGCGAATGTGCCCTGGACCTCTTCGCAGGCCCGGACGCAGCGCGAACAGACAATGCATTTGGCAGGATCATAGGTAAAATAGGGGTTGGATTCGTCTTTGGCCATCCATTTCGGATTGGCCTCGCCGTTCTGGCGGGCCTGAACGTGGTTGTCGCCCTCATAGCCGTAGCGAACGTCGCGCAGGCCGACGGCGCCGGCCATGTCCTGGAGTTCGCAATCGCCATTGGCGGCACAGGTCAGGCAATCGAGCGGATGGTCGGAGATGTAAAGCTCCATGACGCCCCTGCGGATATCCTTGAGCTTGCCCGTCTGGGTATGGACGACCATACCGGGGCTGACAGGCGTGGTGCAGGACGACGGCGTGCCGTTGCGGCCTTCGATTTCGACCAGGCATAGACGGCACGAGCCGAAGGCGTCAACCATGTCGGTGGCGCAAAGCTTGGGAACCTTGATGCCGGCTTCCATGGAAGCGCGCATGATCGAAGTGCCTTCGGGAACGGTGACATCAAAGCCGTCAATGGTGACCGAGACCATCTTTTCGGATTTGGAAGCCGGTGTGCCGAAATCGATTTCTTGAATGAGTTCCATCTGATCTTACTCCGCAGCCTGCAGCAACTGATTGGGACGGAAGTCGTCCGGGAAATGGGTCAGCGCACTCATCACCGGATAGGGCGTAAAGCCGCCCAACGCGCATAATGAGCCAAATTTCATCGTATTGCAAAGATCGGCTATCAGGGCCTTGTTGGCCTCCGGCTCGATTCCTTCGGCAATCTTGTCAGCCACCTCCACGCCGCGCGTCGAACCGATGCGGCAGGGGGTGCATTTGCCGCAGGATTCAATGGCGCAGAATTCGAAGGCGAAGCGGGCCTGGGCCAGCATGTCGGCAGTGTCGTCAAACACCACCAGACCGGCATGGCCGATCAGCCCGTCCTTGGCCGCAAAGGCCTCGTAGTCAAACGGCGTGTCAAACAGCGAGACCGGGAAATAGGCCCCCAGCGGACCACCGACCTGAACTGCCTTGACTGGACGGCCCGACGCGGTGCCGCCACCGATCTTTTCAACGATTTCACCGAGTGTCAGTCCGAACGCGACTTCATAAAGGCCGCCGTATTTGACGTTTCCGGCAATCTGCAGCGGAATGGTGCCGCGCGAGCGACCCATGCCGAAATCACGATAGTGTTCAGCACCTTTTTCCAGTACCACCGGCACGGATGCCAGCGAAATGACATTGTTGACGACGGTCGGTTTGCCGAACAGGCCCTGCAGTGCGGGCAATGGCGGCTTGGCGCGCACGATGCCGCGCTTGCCTTCAAGGCTGTTGAGCAGTGCCGTTTCTTCGCCGCAGACATAGGACCCTGCACCGACGCGGATTTCCATGTCGAAGGCATGGGCCGAGCCGAGCACCGAAGGTCCAAGCACTCCGGCCTTGCGGGCAACTTCGACGGCCTCGTTCATGATGGCGATGGCATTGGGGTATTCAGAGCGCAGATAGACATAGCCTTTGGTGGCGCCGGTCGCAACACCGGCAATGATCATGCCCTCGATCAGCACGAAGGGGTCGCCTTCCATGATCATGCGGTCGGAAAATGTGCCGCTGTCGCCTTCATCGGCATTGCAGACGACATACTTCTGTTCACCCGAAGCTTCCGCCACGGTCTTCCACTTGATGCCGGTCGGAAAACCCGCGCCGCCGCGACCGCGAAGTCCGGAATCGGTGACTTCCTTGACAATCTCAAGGCCGGTCATCGTCAAGGCGCGCTCAAGACCCTTCAGGCCGCCATGGGCCTTGTAGTCTTCAAGGCTGACAGGATCGGTAACGCCGCATCGCGCGAAAGTCAGGCGCGTCTGGCCCTTCAGATAATCGATCTCGTCGGTCTTGCCGATCTTCAGCGCGTGGTCGCCACCGGTCAGAATTCCGGCTTCAATCAGGCCGGCGACATCGCGCGCGCGGACAGGGCCAAAAGCGATACGGCCATCAGCGGTTTCAACTTCCACCATGGTTTCAAGCCACAGCATGCCGCGCGAACCATTACGGACGATGCTGGCATCAAGCTTGCCGGCATTGATCTCGGCCTGGAAAGCTGCCGCCACCTTGTCGGCGCCGACGGCAAGGGCTGCGGAATCGCGGGGAATAAAAATTCTTGTGGTCATTGGCGTGCCTCCGCGATGATGGCGGCGAGTTCGGTTTCATCCAACCGGCCGTGCAATTGTCCGTCCAGCATGGCGGCAGGCGCACAGGCGCAAAGCCCGAGACAATAGATCGGCTCCAGCGTGACTGCGCCATCCGGCGTGGTTTCATGAAAGCCGATGCCCAGCAAGCGCTCGGCGCTGGCGGCAAGTTCGCGCCCGCCCATCGACTGGCAGGCTTCGGCTTTGCAGATCTTGAGAACATGCTGGCCGGCCGGGTGATTGCGGAAATCGTGATAGAAAGTCACCACGCCATGAACTTCGGCGCGCGACAAATTGAGTTCGGTTGCCAGAACGGGAAGCGCATCTTCGGGAACAAAGCCGAATTCGGCTTGAATGGCGTGCAAAATCGGCAGCAACGGCCCTTCAAGACTTCTCAATTCATTGACGATGGCGCGTGTACGCCCTCCAACGTCTTCTGCCTTGACATGCACATTCATCCTGCTGTCCCTCCGTCGGTGCCTTGCAAAGGACTGCAAACAGTTCTTCCAACTGCTCAAACAGTTCCAATGCCAAATTGAAAGTGGAAATCAGGCGCCAGCCGGAACCCTGTCGGCAGCACAATCTGCCCGCAATGTCGCAACAGTCAGGCTAAAGGTCAATAAGGCTGTTTCGTTGAACGATAGAAAATTTCTATCAAGCGGGGATTCGGTTGGAAATTCCGCGCGCTTCATGCAGCAACGCCGAAATGATCGGCGTATTGGGTTCGCGTTCCAGCGCGACGACGCCGACCCGGTGCAGGGCTTCGGGATCTGCCACCGGAATGGTGACGATTTCGTCCGCAAATCCAAAGGACCGGGCGACATCCAGCGGCATGATCGAGGCCCATTTGCCGGTGCGCACATGCGAAAACAGCACGATCATCGAATTGCTCTCCAGCCTTGGATTGACGATCGCGCCGGCTTCGGCGAGGTGGCGGTCAATGATCCGGCGGTTTTGCATGTCCGGGGTCAGCAGGCAAAGCGGCAGGTTGCTCAGCTCCTTCCAGCTGATCATCTTGCGGCTGCTCAGCGGCGAATCCCTGGAAATAACCAGATAATAGCGCTCGTCTATCAGCGGGATCGTCACCACCCGGGTCGGCAATTCGCTGTCGACATAGGTGATTCCGATCTCGATCTGCAGGTTTTCAAGCATGCTCATCACCTGCAGCGACGTGGCCGAAAGGATCGAAAAAGTCACGTCGGGATGCTTTTGCTGAAAGGGCGCGGTCAACAGCGAGACCAGTGAAAGCGCGGTGGGAATAACGGCAATCCGCACCCGGCCGGCAAGGCCGGTACGCGCGGCGCGCATTTCTTCCTTGAGCGTGCGGGCGTCGCCGACAATCCGCCGCGCCCATTCAAGCACCCGCGCGCCCTCCGGCGTCAGCCCGCGGTAGCGCGAGCCGCGATTGACCAGCATGACGCCCAATTGCTCCTCAAGCTGGCGAATGCCGGCCGAAAGCGTCGGCTGGGCGACGCCGCATTCATCGGCGGCCCTGCCGAAATGCTGTTGGCGGGCGAGCGCCAGGAAATATTCAAGCTTGTCGATCATGCGTGTCATCCGATGCTGTGCTTTGCGCAGTAGATCAGCAATCGGGCCGGAAGAAAACCAGGCCCGGCATGGAGCATCCAAGTGGCGTCACGGGCCAACAAATCAAAGATTCTGCTTCAATTTTGGCGCGACATGGGTTAGAGCGCTGGCACTCCTCGTATGAAAGATATCAGAAGGTTTGATCTCATGGACAGCTTTACCACCCTGACCGGCATTGCCGCCCCCTATCCGGTCATCAATATCGATACCGACATGATCATTCCCAAGGATTATCTCAAGACGATCAAGCGCACCGGTCTGGGCGTCGGGCTGTTTGCCGAAGCGCGCTATAATGACGACGGCAGCGAAAACCCGGATTTCGTTCTCAACAAGCCGGCATACCGCAATTCCAAGATCCTGGTTGCCGGCGACAATTTCGGCTGCGGTTCGTCCCGCGAGCACGCGCCATGGGCATTGCTGGATTTCGGCATTCGTTGCGTGATTTCAACCTCATTCGCCGACATCTTCTACAACAACTGCTTCAAGAACGGCATCCTGCCGATTGTCGTGACACCTGAAGAGCTTGAAAAACTGATGGACGATGCCTCGCGCGGCTCCAACGCGACCGTCACCGTTGATCTGGAAGCCCAGGAAATCAAGGGCCCGGATGGCGGAACCATCAAGTTCGAGATCGACGCCTTCAAGCGCCATTGCCTTCTCAACGGACTGGATGATATCGCCCTGACGCTGGAAAAGGCGGCGGCAATCGATACTTATGAAGCGGCGCAAAGCAAAGCGCATCCCTGGGCATAGGAATATCCGGCACGGCCGGCATAAAGATTGCAGCGGACGGCGCGGCGCATTCAATTGAATGCGCAAGTGACGCCGTAAAACTTTGAAATGATGCCTGCAGGGTATCGTTCAGATGAATCCAATTGAACGCGACAGGCATCAGGGAGAGGCGATATCGGCCTCGATCTGCTCGATGTCTTCATCCGACAGGCCAAAGTGATGGCCGATTTCATGAATGAGTACGTGGCTGATAATATCGCCCAGCGTCTCCTCATTCTCGGCCCAATAGTCGAGAATCGGACGGCGGAACAGGCTGATGCGATTGGTCATCTCGCCGGTTTCAAGCGTGAAAAGCTCTGTCAGCCCGCGCCCCTCGAACAATCCCAACAGATCGAAGGGTGTTTCAAGCGCCATGTCCTCAAAGACGTCATCAGAGGGGAAATCCGAAATCTCGATGATCAGATCCTTGGCCAGCGACCGGAATTCCATCGGAAGATTGGCATAGGCTTCACGGGCCAGTTGCTCGAAGATGTCAAGCGTGGGGGAATAGCTATCGCGCCAATCATCAGTTTGGTCAACACTGGCCATGGATGCTCCTTTACGCGGTCCATATATCCCGTAGCGAAAGAATTTGCGAGTGCGAAAAGGACTTGATTCCGGTAAAATTTCGCCTTGCGATGATGGACCGGGGCGCAAAACGGGCGCAGCCCGCTTTCAGCCGGCGGCAAGATTTTTGTCGGATGATTGCTGGCGGAACACTGGATTTCACACAAATGCGTTCAGGAGTTGCGCTGATGCCGGCCGGCCCGGTCAAAGCAACCTCACCGACCGGACCCCCACGCCTTTGGCCATTGTCAGATGATCAGGAAATCCCCGGCGTCAATATGATGGCCATCCTGAAGCTTGAACAGCAAATGCCTGCCTTCGCGGCCTGAACCATCGGCATCATAATAGACATTGCCTTTGGCCTCGTCATAGATGATGCGCGTCTTGGCTGTAACGACCCCGTCGTCGGAGAAACGCGCACCCCACAGCGAACCATCGTTGAGGGCGCGGAAAGCCCGGTCGGACAGCTGAATAATGTCTTCGCCGCTGGTAAAATCCGTGATGGTGTCAACGTTCCGATAGGCCGTTGAACGGAACACGAAAACGTCGTCGCCCATCCCGCCGGTCAACAGATCGCGCCCGGCGCCGCCGATTATGACATCGTCGCCCGTGCCGCCGTCAATCAAATCGTGGCCCGGCAGTCCGTAGATCCTGTCGCCTTTCGCCGTGCCCTCGATTTCATCGGCCTTCCTGGTGGCGCCAAACTTGGTAAATTCATAGTCGAGATTGTCAATTGTGAAGCCGCCGTCGCCGCCGGTCACTTCGGCGCCGAGCTCGAACCCGCTGACATAGTGTTTTTTGTTGACCAGCCCCCTTGTCGCCAGGGTGTCCAATATGTCGGCCAGGTCAACTTCTCCGTTGAGATGCGCCTGGTCGAAGACCACCGCGACATAACTCCATTCGCGCGAGCCGACGCCTGCGTCCTTGACGTAGAAAATGGAAGCCGTGTCGCCGTCATCGGTGGTCAGCGTTCCCATCTTCTTGCCCCAGGGATCAACACCGTCGCTGTCGATCCACACCATGACCTCGGTTCTGATGCTCTTCTCGTTTCCGAAGGCCTCCTTGGTCAGCCAGAGATCGAAGGAAATATTCCGGAACTCGGAATCGGGCAGGACGGAGATATCGTAGGAGACATTGAATTCCTTCATGTCGACAATGCTCGAACTGGTCAGGCTCTTGTCATAATAGTTCCATTGCGGAGATTTTCCGGCGGTAATCTCGGGAAAGGCGATGACATCGCCATTTCCGGCCGGCCAGGACCATGTGAAGGTGACGCCATGTGCAAGGGAAGACGTGTCATAGGTAATCTCCTGCCAATAGTCGATACCGTTGACGAGCTTGCCTTTGTTCCAGACATTGTTCTCGATGATATAGGGACCCTGTATGTAATAATCCCAGTCATCGGTCAGTATTGAAATCGTCATTTTGCTTTCCTTCCGGAACTATTTTCCGTGGGAAACCCAAGCCTGATGCTTTTCATCCCTGTTGCTGCAGACGCTACAGCAGGCTTTTTAAGGTCCCCTTTTTGGATTCATTCAAATCTGAATCAAATGGCGCAAAGCCCTCCGGTGGCTGAAAAGCCGGCGCTCGAACGTGATGTCCGAACCCAGGGAATCTCCCTTGGAGGAAGGTAAAACTCGGCCATGATCGGTTGATATAATTGTGTTTTTATGGATATTTTTTCTAAATTGACCTTTTCAAATACAATAGAGAGGGACTCAAAATTAATTCAGGAAAATTGCCATTATAAAAAATGTGATCTATTGCTAATGCTAAGTTGATATTTGGTTTTGTGTCGGGATGCATAATTGAAACACTCGATCTTCAGAAAGCTTTTAATTGGATCGCTGATTTCAACGATTGTATTGATCGCATCGCCAATTGATGCTGCAAGCGCAAGTAATATTAGCAATAAATCATATATAGACGAATACGTCAAGGTGATAAACACATCAAATAACAAGATTGAAATCAGTGCCGCGCTCTCAAAATTACGATCTGCAGCCGATGGTGGCGATGTCGATGCCATGGAATTTGTCGGCAAGTTCTATTCATCCGGTCCAGATGGACAAGTTGACGTAAGAACTGCGCTGCATTACCTGAAAAAAGCTGCAACCAAAGGCAGTTCAGAAGCAAATCTCCATCTCGGCCAGATTTACTATTTCGGCAAGATTGTAACGGGCGACAGCGCCAAGGCCGTTGAATATTATGAAACAGCGGCGGCCCTGGGCAATGCCTATGCGTGGCAGAGGCTGGGTGAAATAACCTCGCAAGACCGGCTTGACGCCGGCGCCCAGGCAAAGGCGCTCGCCTATTTCCGCCTTGCGGCCGCAGCCGGCGTCAAGGAGGCAAAGTTCCGGCTCGGCGACGCCTATCTGAAAGGGATCGGCGCCAATGTCGATGTCATGAAGGGCATCGGTCTGTTGAACGAGGCCGCCGCAGAGGGCGAACCCTGGGCGCAGCTTGCCCTGGCCGAATATATTCTCAATGCCAAAGGGGCTGCCGCCGATATCGACAAGGCGATCGCCTATCTTGAAAAATCCGCCTCGCTTGGCAATCCGTGGGCGCATTTCCGGTTGGGCGAAATCTACCGAGAAGGCAAGGTGCTGGCGGCAAACCCCGCCAAGGCGTTCCAACACTACCAGGCTGCAGCCGAGGACGGCTTGAAGCCGGCGGGTTTCCGGCTTGGCGAGGCCTTCCTGAAAGGCGCTGGCACCGAAAAAAATATTGAACGCGGAATATCACTGCTCAATGAAAACCGGACGGAAGCCGACCAATGGGCGCTGTTCGATCTGGGCGCCTATTTGGCTGATGCAGGGGTTGCGCCGGCTGCGGGCGACCTTTCGGTTTCGCTGCTCGAGGCTTCTGCTGCCTTGGGCAATGAATGGGCACATTTGCGGCTTGGCGACATTTATCGAACCGGAAAGCTGGTCGCCGCTGATCCGGCCAAAGCCTTTGCGCATGACAAGGCGGCGGCCGGCCGTGGTCTGGGCGCTGCGAAATACCGCGTCGGGGAAGCCCTGTTGACGGGCGTCGGCGCAAAACAGGATATTGAAGGCGGCATCAGGCTGATTGTCGCAAACACGCTGGATGCCGATCCGTGGTCGCTGCTTGAGACAGGCAAATACCTGATCGACGGCATGAAGGAGCCGGTTCATGCCAGACTGGGCGTCAAGCTCATGGAAACGGCCGCAGCCAGCGGCAATGAATGGGCGCATTTGCAATTGGGCACGCTCTACCAGAAAGGCGTCGTCGTTCCCGCTGACGCAAAAAAAGCCTTTTATCATTTTCAGGCCGCTCATGACGCCGGGCTGAAGGACGGCCTGTTGCCGCTGGCCGAGGCCTATCTTCACGGATCGGGAACGCCGGTCGACCGCAAGGCCGGAATGGACCTGCTTGAGCAAGCCGCAGCGCTTGAGGATCCATGGGCGCTAAAAGAACTGGCCGACGAACTCGCGGGGCAAAACGTCGTATCGCCGGCCGACAAAGACAGGATCATTTCCCTGCTTGCCCGGTCGGGCGCGGCCGGCAATCAATGGGCATATCTCGAACTGGGAAGCATCTACCAGGACGGAAAGCTGACAGCGGCGGATGGCGAAAAGGCGCGGTTCTATTATGAAAAAGCCTCAAAAGCGGGCCTCGTCGATGCTGACATCGCCTTGATGAGAGGTCATTTGCGCGGCTCCTTCGGAAAGGCCGGCAATCAGGACCAGGGCTTGCGACTGCTCAAGCAGCTTGAGGCGGAAGGAAACAACGATACCGCAACCGATGTCGCCGAAGTCTATTATTGGGGCTTGGGCGTGGTGCAGCCTGACACGAACAAGGCGCTTGCCATTTTGACGCGTGCATCCGATGCCGGCAGCATGGCCGCAACAAAAAGACTGGTCGAAATCTATCGTGATGCGCCCGGCGACAAGATTGCAAAGTCACCGCGTCTGGCGCAAATCCTGATGGACAAAAACCAGGCCATATTCGACAAGACCGAAGAAAAGCAGAAGTAGAACACCGCCGAAGTCCAACGCCGCCCGGCGCTGGAAAATCCGAAGCCTATTCCGAATAATATTCCGCATATTTCGCATAGCCGTTGATTTTGGCCTGTTCTTTCTGATTGAGCACGGCGACAATCGGCGTGCCGGGCTTGGCGCTTTCAGCCAGGGCCGCGACTGATTTCCGAGACAGGCTCTGGGCTGTGTTGGCCCATTTGATCACGAAAGCGATGACGTCGGCGTGGCGCGCCAGATACAGCCCGTCCACGACAGGGGCGATTGGCGGCGTATCGATGATGATATAGTCGAAATGCTTCTTGGCCAAAGTCAGCAACCGCACGATGCGATCACCCATGAACAGGTCATCAGTTGCGAAAGTGCCGCGCTTGCCGCCGACAATCACCGACAGATTTGACAACTTGTCCCGGGTCGTCATGTTGGAAAGCGGCTGCATTCCATCGGTATTTCTCAGGAAATCATTCATGCCGGGCCCGTCTTCGATCCCCAGATGCTTGTGCACGCTCGGCTTGCGCAGATCGCAATCGATCAGCAATGTCGCCTTTCCGGATTGGGCGAAAGCACGCGCCAAAGCCACCGCAATGGTCGTCTTGCCTTCCATCGGTTCGGAAGACGCAACCATGATGACGGTGCCGCCATGGCGCTCTGTTTCATTATGGTGGCTGCGATTGTAAAGCACCTGGCCAATCTTGACCCGGATACGGCGCACCGATTCCGAAAAGACCGAGAGCGGCGATTGCACCATCATGTCGGCAATGCTCAGGGAGTCCGGATTATTGGCTGTGTCTATCGACTGGCTCGGCATGACCGAGGCCAAAGGGATGTTGAGGACCTGCTCGACCTGTTCGTCATCGGTAAAGCCGCCGACAAAATATTCCCGCAGGATGGCCAACCCGAAGCCGAGGCCCAGTCCGGCCACCAGCGCCAATCCGACAAACAGCGTCTTGTTGGGAAAGGACGGCTTTGGCGGAACCATGGCGGCAGACACGACACGGCTATCGGCAATCTGCAGGTCTGCCTGGGCATTCAGATCCTGCAAGCGCTGCAGCAGGCTTTGAAATTGGGCGCGCGCAATCTGCGCCGATTGCTGGAGGCTGAAAATATCTGTCAGGACTTCCGGCGGCAGATTGCTGTTCAGGATCGAACTGCGGATCTGCTGCTTCAGATTGTCGGCCTGCGACTGATAGGCCGAGATCTTGTCCTTGAGGCCGCCAATCTCTTCATTGGTCTTGGTCTGCAGCGCTTCATCGAGTTTCTTCAACTCGGATCGCAGATCGATGGACTGGCTTGATTCTGACCCGGTGGCGGCGATATTGGCGGCCAATGCGTCACGGTCCTGCTGAAGCTTCTTGACCGCGTCGCTTTGCAGCGTCGCAACCAGGGTGCCAAGATCGCCGTTTTGCAGACTGCGCTGCGCGAGTTCGACTTTTGCAGCCTCCTTCAACCGGTTCTGGTCAAGCCTTTCAAGTTGCTGGCGAAGAACGGAGATGCCAAGCGAGCCTGTTTCCTTTTCGATCCGGGTAAGATTGTCGGAAATGAAGACATCCAGCTTCTTTTCGCTGTCGACAATCGACCGGCTTGCGTCGGCGACCCTTTTCTGGATGATGTTGCGGGCCGCAATCGTGGTGGAAACCTTGGATTCAACCTGTTTGCTGATGTAGGAATCCGTGATTGAATTGACCAGACGCGCCGCCTTTTGCGGTTGCTCGGACACAACTTCCACTGAAATGAGATAGGTCAGGGCGTTGCGGCGAACCGTTATGGCTTTGCGGAAGGATTGCAGCACCTGGCCAAGCGCCTGTTCGCCGCTTGCCGGTGCGGGCAGCGGCAATCTGAACATCGCATATAACTTGTCCCGCAGCCCGGCCGTGATGCCGAATTCGGGGTCGGCAATCAGGTTTTCCTTCTGGATGACATCAAGCAGAACGCCGTCGGAAGCAACAATCTCGGCTTCGCTTTCAACTCTCGCATCATCAAAACTGCCGCGATCCTGGCGGGCTTGCGGATCAAGAAGATTCTTTGAGCTCGTATCGACCAAAAGTATCGCGGTAGCGGTGTATTTCGGCGTCAGGGAATAGGCCAACAGGCCGACTATGAAAACAACAATGGCTGAAACAGTAATGATGAACCAGATTTGCCGACGGATCATTCCGAGAATGTGTTTCAAGTCAATTTCATTCACCATCGTCACCAGACCTTCAATATTTGCGAATTTTCAGCAGGTTGGCCTGAAATTCCAGCGAATGTTTTACTATCAGATTTCAGGTCGGCAACAAGCCTGCTCGCAGTCTTTGGTTAAACACACTGTATGAAAACAATGTTGCCATCGCCTGAAAATCGTGCGGCCGACAGTTTTCCGGTCGCAAAAGCGCCCGTATCCAGATCCAGCCTGTTGCCAACCACTTCCAGTTTTTCCACCGGTGTGTGACCGTGGACGACCAAAGGGCCTTTCGCGGCGGCATCCGTCCCGTTCACTTTGTCGGGCCTCAGCCACATCAGGTCCCGGTCGGTCTGCTCGTCCAGCGCAACACCCTCGCGAATGCCGGCATGGACAAAGCAAAGCTCGCCAACCGTGATCATCACCGGCAATTGCCGCATGAATTGCACATGCTCTTCCGGGATATGACTGTCCAGCTGCATCTTCAGCAGCTTTGCCTTGGGCGCGGGTTCGTGAATGCCGTAGGACGCCAGAGTCTCCATGCCGCCAAAGGCCAGCCACGGATTGTCCATTGCCGGCGCCGACAGAAACTCCAGCATCATCGCTTCATGATTGCCCATCAGGCAGAAGCGCGTAAAACCGGCGGGCGCGGCGCTGATCATGTGATCGAGCACTGCAGCCGATTGAGGTCCGCGATCAACCAGGTCGCCGAGACTGATCAGCCATTTTTCGCCCTCAATCGCCTGCCCGTCGGCAATGATGAGGGATTCCAGACGCTGCAACTGATCCAGGCAGCCATGAATGTCGCCGATCGCATAAATGGCCGCCGGCGGCGCCTCGAAGTTCAGGCGCGGTTGTCCTTGCAAAGCGTCTTTCGGCTGGCCCCTCATCTTTTCAATCAGATTTGAAATCTTCACCATCCCGCCTCACGACACCGAACGTGCGGCGCGGCCGAGACCCGCGCCAAGCAGGGCGACAAACAGCAATGTCACGCCCTGAATTTCCATGCTGAAATCAATCAGCGAATGCAATGCAACGACGATTATGCTTCCGATGGCGGCAATGGAAACCGGGTCAGGCCGGCTGCCGGACACAGTCGACGCCACGATCCGCCAAAAACCAAGCAGGACGATCAGCATGGGAAGTGATCCGAACAGGATTCCATAATCCGCCCACAGTCCCAGATAGGTTGAATGGGCCTTGTCCCAGACAAAGTCAAAGCTGACCGGGGCATGATGGAAAAGCGGGAAGGCATATTCGAAACTGCCGCCGCCATATCCCGTCGCCGGACGCAGCGAGATCATCTCGATGACCTGGTTGTAGAGTTGCAGTCGCTCATCGGCGGAGCTTTCAGTCGATCCGAGACGATCAATCAGGCTGCCGCTATAGAGCCATGCCATCAATCCGACGCCGATCAGGGCGCTGAACGGCAATGCCATGCCACCCCGCCTTTTGCCGCGCCTGTCCGCCTTGAAATAGTAAAGCAGGCTGACTGCGGCCAATCCGGCCAACCCGGCGAAGACGCCCATTCGGGAATTGGAGGCCAGCAATGTGACGATGACCACGACAAGGCCGACAAAGGGCAATATGACGCCGTTCCTGACATTCAGGATATCAAGAAAATGCGACCTGCGGCCCTCTGCAAACAGGTTTGAATAGGCATTCATGGTCACGCAGAGGCCGCAAACCGCTCCGATTGCCAGGAAGGTGGCAAAGGAATTGCGGTTGACGAAAGCGCCTGTCGCCGAGCCCGCATAGGCCCATTTTTCCACAAACAGGATGGTGTCGCCAAATTCGAGCAGGGCCAGCAATCCGTAAGCGGCATGCACCACGACAACCACGAACAGCATTTTGAGCACCATGACCGATCGCTGTGTGTTGACCGAAACGACCATGGCGAAATAGCAGACCAGGCCGGCCGATATCCAGCGTATCATTGAAAAGACGGTCTCGACGGGGGCAATGCTGATGGCGCCGGGCAAATCAAGCTGCAGGGGCAAGGCGACAAGGCCCGCCGGCAGCAAGCCGCCGAAAGGCACGACCTGTATCACCATCCACGCAAGCACGATCCAATAGAGAACAAAAAGACCTGGGAACTCTTGGTATCCCGCGCGCGGCGCGGTGTTCACAAAAGTAATCCTGGCAATGTAGTATAAACCGGTCGCGCTCAGCGCCATTGCGGAAAAGGCCCAGGCAACCGGGCGATTGCCGCCAAGGATGAAGGGCGTCAGAAATAGCACGGCCACGAAAAGCCGCATCAAATTGTCGTGAATTTTCCCGCGCTGCCTGGCCGTCGCACTCATGCGGGCCGCCGGTTCGGTTGCCAAAGGGGATGGGTGGAGGTTGATTGCGCATCAAGGTGACACCGATCCATTCCGGTTGGCATCAAGCCAAAGCCGGCCTGCCTGGCGCAGAAGACTGCATTGTCGATAAGTGGCGGCCTTTGAAAGGGCGGCAAGGGGTCTGTCACGGTCTTTGCTCCCATGGTCTTCAGCTTTCCGGTTGCGCCGGGGTGACCCGCTTGATGGCGGACAAGAACCGTTCCTGCTGGCTGGCCGGCAAGGTCTCGACAATCCGGACGATCCTGTCGTGAAAATCGGGACTGTCAAGATAGCGCCGGGCAATGGCAAAAATGCCGCGCGTGCTGCGCACCAGCATGGCGAGATCCTGTTCATGTTGCTTGCGCATTTCGCTGTCGACAGTGGCGAAATGGTTCTCGGCCAGTTCCACCCGCATTTCGGCCATCCATTGTTCGTTGCGCCCGGTCGCGCCGCTCATCAGATAGGCCCGCCGCATGGCCGGCATGTCGCCCATCCAGGCTGAGGCTTCCGCCAATACCAGCCAGGCGAATGAATGCGTCGGCATGCCCTGCACGGATGTTGTAGCAACCGTCCGGCAGCGCCCGGCCAGACCTTCGATTCGTGCTTTGGGTTGCGCCAGGGCCCGCACCGAGGTCAATCCGTAATGGCAGTCCCCCAGCAGAAGCTTTTGCGAATAGGCCGACAGGTCGACAGCCGTCCCGGAAGCGGCGGCCTCTTCGAAAAAAGCATTGGATCTTGAATCCGGGCGGAAGAACACGCCTGCTTCCTGCCACAAGAGATGGCCCGACAACAGGCAGATCAACAACAGGAAAACCAATTGGAACAATCTGAAAGGTTTGGCTGTCATACTGGTCCATGATGTTTGGAGGGCCATTTTCACACTGGACGGTATCAAGATATCCGGCAAGCGCGATACGGCGATTCGTCATTTTGGACCGCCGGCAATCTAATTTCAATCAAGACATGAATAAATGAGGCAAATGACAAGAAAGAGACTGGAGAATTGATCCAAAGAGAGTTTTGAAATTCTGTCGGCAGATCGGCGCTTCTTCACCGAAGTCCCCAAGACAATATCATTGCTCATAGGTACAAGACATGAATTCTGGTCCAAGGGGCGTTGATAGATATTTGCCAAGAGGATAGACCAAATCGCGATGACAATCCTTGCCGAAAACAAGACCCTGACTTCCGAGCGCCTGATGCGGTTTTTGCTGCTCCTCGTGCTGATTTTCTATACCGAGTTGTTTCTGTCGGTATTTGTCAGCGGCGATCGCGCCGACGGACCGCAAATCAGCTTGATGCGCCCGATTTTTGCCGTGGGGCGGCTGGCGACGACGGTGGTCATTATCAGCATCTTTGGCTTTCGCTGGCCGCGCAGCCTGTTTTTGCCGATAACCGCCTTGATTTTCCTGGCATTTGTGACGACCTCCACCCTGTGGAGCGAAACCAGCGCAATGACATTTTACAAATCCGTCGAAGTCATCCTGCTTTTTCTGGCAATGAGCGTCTGTGCGACAACGCTTTCACGACAGATGTTCATCAGGGGCGTGACGGATTATCTGTGGCTCGCGGTCGTTGCCGGCGGCCTGCTTGCCGTGCTGTGGCCGACAATCGGAGTCCATGGCGCCCGCGACGTCACCGATCCGGCATTGATTGGAAGTTGGCGCGGCGGCTACCTGCACAAGAACCTGTTTGCGCCGGCAGCGCTGATGTTTTTTGGCGCCGTCATTTCAGGCGTCGTTCTTGGCGAGCGCAGTTTCGCGCTGCGGGCTGTCGCGGCCCTGCTGACGCTTGGCCTGCTCGCCAAGATCGGCTCGGCCACCTCCATTGCCCTGATCCCGGCCTATATCGGTCTGGAAATCCTGATGCGGGCGGGAAAAACCACGATCCTCATTGCCTTCGCCCTGGTCTTCGCCCTGCTGTTCCAGATCGTTTTCCTGAACTATTCGACCGAGCTGTTTGATCTGCTGGGCCGCGACAGCACTTTCAGCAGCAGAACGCTGATCTGGCAGTTCTGGATGAAGCTTGGATGGGAAGCGCCCTGGCTGGGACATGGCTACTACAGCGCACAGCAAGCGGAAGTGCACGATCCCATCGCGCGCGCATTGTTCTCCTCTGCGGTCCACGCCCATAGCGGCTTCATCGACCTGTTTTTCAACATCGGAATTGTCGGCTTGTCCTGCTTTGTGGCGATGTATGCCATGCGCCTGTTTGCAGCCCTGCGCGACAACAGCGTTGCACAGGGCCGTGATGCGCTGGCGCGATTTACCGCTTCGACTCTGATCATAATTCCCATCATTGCTTCGGTTGACGTCACGGTGCTGGGTTTTGTCAGCCAGCTGGGACCGCTTGCTTTGGCCATGATGCTGGCCACTCGGCCAGCCCGGCAACCGGCCATTGAAAAGATGAATGCGCCCGTTGCGGCCAGCAGCGGCGGATTTGCCTGAATGAGCGGCTGGAAGAACTCACTGGTCATTTCCGGCGGCATGATGACGCAGCAGATTGCCGTCTTTCTCGGCAATGTGCTGATCGCCCGCTCGCTAGGCCCGGCTGATTTCGGCGTCTTTGCCATTCTCAAGAATGTCTATTCGGTGCTGATCATCCTTGCTCCGATCGGGCTGGATCTGTCCTTGCTGAAATATGGCGGCATCTATGTCGCCAAGGGTCTTGATTATCGCAGTCTATACATGCGGCTGCGACTCATTGTGTTGATCCTCAACGCCCTCGCTTTGGCCCTCTATCTGCTGCTTGGCGATGAAATCCTGCAGACGATGGCTGTCGACCTGGCCGGCGCGCATCTCTTCGTCATCCTGACCCTGATCAGCGCTGCGGCGGGATCAGACCTGCAATTGATGAATTCCGTGCTCAAATCCAACGAGCGCCCGCAAATCTATTCCTTCATCGCCGCCTATTTCGTGCCTTTGCTGCGATTGGTCCTCAATCTGGCCGGGCTATATTGGAATGCCAGCCTCGGCTATTTCATCTGGGTCAACATGCTGGCGCTGGCGCTTGGTTCATTGCTCTTGACCATCTATGAGCGCGTCGCCCTCAAGCCGCTGTTTGTCACTGCCGAGCCGCCGCCCAAAGGCACGATATTGGTGGTGATCCGTGAATCGGTCTGGATGGTGATGAGCCTTTTCCAATATGGAATGATCCGGTTTCTCGATGTGCTGGCGCTCGGCATGCTGGTTTCCACCAAGGCGGCCGGCGAATACAGCGCGCTCAGCGGCATGGCCCAGGCCATCCAGATCTATCCGCAGGCCATCGCCACGACCATCGGGCCGCGCATTGCCGGATTGATGTCGCAAGGCAAGATCCGCGAGGTCGAAGCGGTCCTTGCCAATTACATGCGCAATGCATCAAGGGTCGGCGGGTTCATCTTTGCCGGCATTGCGGCATTCGGCAACAAGCTCGATCTGGTATTCGGCGCGCAATTCAGTTTTTCGGCCGCCCTTGCCTTTGTCCTGTGCCTGGGATGGTATCTCAGCGCCTGCTATGCGCCTGTCGGATATCTGTTGTCGATGGTCGGTCGCCACAAGCTTGAAAGCTTCATTCTCAACATTGGAACGGTCGTTCTGGTGGTTGCGCTTTACCTGCTGATCCCGCCGCTTGGCGCGCTGGGAGCGGGACTGGCGGTGCTGTTAGCCTTTTCGACCGTCAATTTTGGCCGCTATGTCTTCATCGTCAAACAGCACAAGATCCGTCCGGCATCGCTGAGGGATTTCTACGCCCCGACGATTTTCCTGCTGGTTGGCGCGGTCTTCTCGCTGATTTGCGAACAGGATGGTTTTCGGACATTCCCGATCCTTGTGCTGTGTTGCGCGGGCTACTCGCTGTGCTGCATGGCCATTGCCTACAGGGTGCTGCTGAGCGACGGCGAACGCGCCGCCCTTGGCAAGGTGCTTCAGTCGAGGGGGCTGCGGTGAGCGCGATTGTTCTGATTTCCCCGCATTATCCTGAATATGCCATGCGTCTTGCCGATGCGCTGGCAGCCGATAACCGTGTCTTGCTGGTTCTGACCCGCATGCAATATGAACGCGATATCGAAGGCCAGACCATCAACGGCATCAGCCGCCAATTCGACGTGCAAACCACCCGGTTCGAGACAGTTTTCGAGTTCCTGTCGCTGGCCTGGATGGTCTTCCGCTTCAGACCGGATGTAATTCACATCCAGGAGGCCTCCGGATTGAAAAAAGCAATTTTCAATCTCGCCATTGCCGTCCTGTTCCGGATGTCTGCCAAGATCATCCTCACGGTCCACGATCCGGTCGCCCATAGCGGGCGCGATTCAGCCATCGCCAGGCGAATCCGCCTGCCGCGCAAGGCCATGCGGAAACTGGCCCATGTTGTTGCCGTCCATGGGCCATATTGCCGAACGGTGATGACCGGACTTGGCTATCCTGATCCGGCGCGCATCGTCGTAACCCAGCACGGTGTGCTTATGGCGCCGTCCGAAACCGGACTGCGGCTTCCCGAGAAGGCCGAATTCCTGATCTTTGGCCGCATGGAGCATTACAAGGGGCTTGCCATCGCCATCGAGGCTGCGCGCCTGCTTGAAGCACGGGGAATCGAATTCAAAATCCGCGTATTGGGAAGCGGTCCCGAGCTTGACGTGCTCCGCCCTGAAATGGAGGCGCTCAAATGCTTTGAGATTGTTGATGATTATGTGCCGACACCAATGCTGATTGACGCCATCCAGTCCTGCTGCTGTGTTCTCATGCCCTATCTCAACGCCACCCAGAGCGGCGTGCTTGCTGCAGCCTTTGCCGGCCACAGGCCGGTGATTGCCTCAAGAATCGGCGGTCTGGTCGATGTGGTCATAGATGGAAAGAACGGATTGCTGGTGACGCCCGGCAATGCTGAAGACCTGGCGGCGGCCATGCAACGCATCGCCACCGATGCCGGTCTGGCTGAAACCCTGCGTGATGGCGCCGAGGAGACAGCCCGCGGCCCGTTGAACTGGGATCATATCGTGGCCGAGATGAAAGACTGTTATACGCGCTGACGGATCGTTCGCGCCGTCGGCCCGCTCTCCTGGACCACTTCCCGGGCCAGCTTTTCGTATCGGTCGGCGACATCTGAAAAGCGGAATTCCTCGCCCAGCAATTTTGACTGCGCTCCCATGGCTTCCAATTCCTTGCGGTTGGCGGCCAGGTGATTGAGGGCTGCGGCCCAACCATCGACATCATTGACGCCGATGACGCCGCCGCACAATTGACCGTTCCTGTCGGTGACGGCTTCAATCTGCGGCGCAATATCGGAAACCAGGATCGGGAGCCCGAGCTTGGCCGCTTCGACGACGGCCAGGCTATGGCCCTCCACCAGACTGGGCTGGACAAACACGTCGGCTTCGGCGACGATTTTCAACGTCTTCTCCCTCGGCAGGAACCCCAGAAACTCGACCTTGTCCTCTATCTCCAACTGCTTGACCAGTTCGAAAATGTCGTCGCTGTCGATGCCGCGGCCAACCACTTTCAAGATCACATCGTCGGTCCTGGCCAAGGCCTTGAGCAGCAGCGGATAGTTTTTCTCGACCCGGAGATGGCCGGTGGCGACAAGCACCAGCGGTCGCATGTCGGACGCGCCATTGCTTTTCTCCTTGGCAATCCGGGCGGTCCTTTCCGCAGCCAGATCATCCAGAAGCGATTCAATATAGGCTGGCAGCGCATTCCTGATCACCACCGAGTCGGCGTTCCTTGCTTGACCTTCACCCTCAAAAGTGACCCGGACCGCTTCCGAGACATAGACGACACGATCCCTGAGCCAGCGCTGGTTGAGCAGTTGACTGATACGCCGCATCAGGCTGGAATAGTTGCCCGCCAGCGTATGATGGCACACGACCAGATGGGTTTTTCTGGAAAAAAGCGGAATATAAATTGCGTAAAGGATAGCCGTAAGCGGCATGCAGGTGAATATGACGTCGGGTGAAAACTCCTGCAGGCTCGACTTCAGGCGCGCCAGCAACCGCAACCGATCCCTTCCGGTCGTCATCGGGCCGCCCAGGATCTGGGTCCACTTCATTCCGGCGGGGGTTGCGGCGGCATTCTTGTCCTTGCGGTAAAAAGCGACAGCCTTTACATCGTGCCCGCGACTGGCGAATTCCTCCGCCAGGTTCATCCACATCAATTGAGCACCTGCGTTGGATGAATGGGTCGCGGCAAACACGACCTTCATGACCCGCCTTTCCCATCCGGATCAAGAATGAAATTCCTGATCCGGTTGACGAAAGGATCCGGCGCGAACTTGCTCAACTCAACCCTGACCGGGCCTGCCTTCAAGGCGGCGGCAATCCGGTCATCCAGTCGGGTTTCGTCGTTGGCGACAAATATTCCCGGCTTGTCCTTCAACCATTCGGCGGTATGAACCTGATGCTGGGTCGTGTGTTCCCGCCGGGCCATGTCACGCGGCACGAGCACGATCGGCACGCCGTTTTCCTGTGCCGTAATGACACTGCCCATGCCTGCATGGGCAACGATCACCTTGGAGCCCCGGACGATTTCAAGATATTGATCAGCCCCTGTGGTGCGAAAATACTCCATGTGCTGGGGAACAAATTCACCAAAACCGATCTGCGCCACCACCTTTTCTTCCGGATGCCGCAAGGCCCAGTCGTCCATGGCGCGAACGAGCCTGTCAAAAGGCAGGACGGTTCCGATGGTCACAAAAATCATAGCACGGAACCCCAGAAATGCGGACCGCGATTGGAAGACACATGCACCCATTGGGTGAGCCAGAGCGATGAAAACCGCTTCGCGATGCGGCCGGACGTCGACAGCACTTCACAATTGGCAATGCTGTCGATCCAGATGGTTCGCGATCCGAACAGCGACCGGGCGAGCACCAGCGTGATCAATCCCGGCAGTGCCCCGGTGGTTACCACAACATCGGGCCGTTCTTTCAACAACATCCGGAAAGCCTGGAAGGTGACGATTGCGATGCTGCGCTTGTTGAAGCGCGTCGCGTCGCGCAACTTATAATATTTTTCAAACTCGACGCCGAGCGCGCCCTCATCCTGGGTGCTGGCATAGACAACATCCATGCCGTCAAATGCCGGCGATATCCGCATCAACTGAATCCAGTGCCCGCCGCCGGACGATACTGCGAGTACCTTCGGTACGGTAACTCCGGCCAGCATTTCGGATTTCATCAGCACTCCGTGCATTTTACTGACCCTCGCCGCCTGCCTGCCCACTAAAAACTGGCTGAAAGAAACCATCCTCAGGCCGCCAATCCGATTTCCCCGAGGGCAACTATAAGACTAGGAACGTGAACGCCACCTGAAGAATTTCGCAAATAATCTATGTTTCGGTCAACACCTGGTTCAAAAACCTCGTGATTAGATAAAACACAACCGGAACGGCTTGCAGAATTTCCATTTTCCATCTTGCAAACAAGTCTGCGGTTTTGCCTGTGGAGCTGTTCGAAGTAACCATTCATAATGAAAACGGATTCCGACTGCAAAATATTCTTTGCAAAAGCATTCTGCGCTTTGGAACCAAACCCGGGCGCAGGTGAATGCAACCCGCGCAAAAAGTATCCGTCGTCCGCATCGTATCGCATCGCGGAAATCGGAGATTTGCCGGAAGTCGCCGATCGACAATTGCAAGCAGGCCGCGAAGCCCGGATCATTCCGAGGGCAGTTTTATTGTTTGTGAATTTCTCCACGATTCTGCAATCTTTCTCAGCTTTCAACCCTTCCACGTCAACCCGAACAAACAATTCGCGACGGGCCAAACAACCATTCCCGGTTTATGGCGCAGGTCAAATCGGTTTCATTTTCTCTATATTTAAAACAAAGACCGCCACCAATTCAATTAACCATTTGCAAACAAACAATCTCGAATGGATTGAAACACGTTACAAAAATGCATGAACAGATATCTTCCAATAGGGAGATTTTTGTCTTCATTACTTGACCAGGTCATGGATTGCGTCGGCTGACGACAATCGCCGCCGAGGGACCCCGCCCGTCAGGTTGATTGTTCGGCAAGTATCGGCAATTTTCGCATTGCGATGCAGGTGGCTTTGGTCCGCAAGTCAGTGAAAACAAGACGCGGAGCGCCGTCACAACAAAAAAGCCCGGCACGGAGGCCGGGCAAATCTTGTTTTCAGAGATGGTCAGTTGGCGCTGGCAGGCACGCCTTCGCGCTCACGATTGCCAAGGTCTTCATCAACTGCAGCGGTGATAAAATTCTGTGCGCACAGCTTGCGAGCAATATCGATAATCCGGTTGCGCTGATCGATATCGGAAACTCCGGCAGCGGCGGCTTCGACGCCAAAGGCCAGATTGCGGCAACGCTTGCGTTCCATTCCCGGATCAACCGATTCGCTGATGGCAACGACCACATCGGCAATTTTGCCATCGCGTTCTGCGGGCGAACCGGTCAGGCCGGAAAGTTCCTGATTGACGACGACAGCGCAATCAACACCTGCTTTGCAGCTTTGCGCGACTGAGCCAGGGTCTGCCGCTGCGGGTCCAGCATAGGCGAACCCGCCAACCGACAACATAACCGCCAGCAATCCAGCCTTCTTAGGAGAGAGAGCAAACATAGCGTATTCCTTTCATGGTTGACGCTTTGATAACATAATCCCCACCGGCCATCAATATTAATACTGTTTAGTTTCTCGATTTCCGGAAATAAATTTTGGTATTACTTAATTTTACAGATTCCTGCGTATGATGAACGCCTTATATAAATCGAGTGATTACAATGACAAGGCGCCTCCCTGTCGGTTTGCTTGATGCAAAATCAATGTTTTGGCTCGTTTTGGAATCTTGAACGGGGAGAAATCCTGATCAATATTTTGGCACGCGACTTGTGCCGTCATGAGGCAAAAAGCAAGTCTTGCCCCGGCTTGTAGGTGTTTCAACTTGCGCCATGCACCATTCTATACATTGAAATACCGGGAATATATTGCCGTGACTGATGATATGCCACTTTGTCAAACACAGACAGCCACAGTGATCGCCCCGGCATTCGAATGGATCCGCCGCCTTTGCAACGACCGTCGCCCCTGGCCACGCCGCGCCGGAATGGGGCGATTTTCCGGCCGGTTGGCAGAAAATGGCACATACCTAAAATTGTATATATTCCCTTAAACGGCGGGAAAACTGTCCCCTGTAGTCTCTGAAAACCGGCCTTGCAGCAGATCATCAGGCAAGTCCGGTCAACAACAATGTACGGCCGGCAGGAACTGCAAACAGTTCCCCGGTCCCAGGGACAGGGATCCGACGTCATGTTGAAACCATTTTTCATTGCGCTTGCGACCATCGCGGCCTTGGGCGCATCCAGCACCGGCCAGGCGGCCAACCTGGATACAGGCAGCCGTTCGGTCGGCAAGGGCGCAAGCCAGAATACAGCTCCGCTGCAATTCCAGCTTTTCTGCCTGAAACATCCGCAGGATTGCCGGGCTTCATCGCGTTCGGTGATCTCCTATACACCCAAGGTGCGGTCGATGCTCTCCAACGTCAATTCGGCGGTCAATCGTTCGATCCGGCCATTGCGGGAGCGTCGTGACAAATGGTCACTCAATCCGGCGGCAGGCGATTGCGACGACTATGTCATGACCAAGCGGC
This sequence comes from Rhizobiaceae bacterium, assembly GCA_041742335.1. GTDB lineage: Bacteria > Pseudomonadota > Alphaproteobacteria > Rhizobiales > Rhizobiaceae > Rhizobium_E. Next base: position 32,319 of record JBGSIT010000019.1, on the reverse strand, counting down.
ACCGCCTGATCAATGCCGGCATTCCGGCGTCTGCGCTGCGGGTGGCGATGGTGCGCACCAGGACAGGAGAGGGCCACGCCATTCTTGTCGTCAAGACATCTTCCGGCGATTATGTGCTGGACAATCTTCGCCGCTCCATCGTAAAGCGCCAGCAGACCGGCTACCGGATGGTCAGCATGGCATCGGCCAATCCCAACCGCTGGAATTGAGCCGCCCCAGGGCCTGCCGGGTCGCATATTGACCCGGTTCTGACGGCGCCGTTCAGCACAGGCGCCAGGAAGGGCGGCCCGTTCAGTTGCCCTTCAATTTCCAGAATGTGATGATGGTTTTCACGATGATCCTGGCATCCAGCAGCAAGCTGTAATTGCCGAGATAGGCAAGGTCCGCCTCGATGCGCCTTTCAGCCTCCACCGCATCCGTCGTCGGTCCGCGAAGACCGCGGATTTGCGCCAGCCCCGTCATTCCCGGCCGAAAGCGATGACGCAGATGGTAATTCGGCACCAGTTCCTCATAGAGAATTCCGGCCGCCAGCATTCCGACAGCATGGCAGCGCGGCCCGACCAGGGACATGTCGCCCTTCAACACGTTGAAAAGTTGCGGTAATTCATCAAAATTATATTTGCGGATGATCCGGCCTATGCGCGTTACACGCGGATCATTCTCGATGGTTTGGGCAATTCCTGACGGATCGCCGGCATCCTCGTGCATGGAACGGAATTTATAGATGCGAATGCGCATGCAATTGCGCCCCCACCGGTCCTGCCCGAAGATCGCTGCGCCGGGACTGTCGATCTTGATGGCAAGCCATAAAAACATCAAGAACGGCAACAGCGCCACGATGGCGGCAGCGGATAACACCACGTCGAGGATACGCTTGATGCGCAATTGCCATTTCAGGCTCGAACCTTCAACCAGCAGAGGCGGAGTTCGCCCATAAGTGCCAACCTTGTCTGAAAACAAGCGCGCACGCTGGCAAGGTTCCGACTTGCTGGTTTCCGGCGAGTCGAAAAGACTCATCGCGCGACCTCTTAATAAACGAAAATTTGAAGTAACTATTTATTAACTAACAAATGTTGGTTTGTCATCATACTATTCATGTTTCTCAACGTTTTCGACAAGCAATCTAAATATACCGCAATTAAATGATAGTTTTCAATGACTTTATATTTATGTCAGTCAACCATATTTGGAATATTCTCATTATCCGAATAGTTCCAATTCCCGGTTTCTACATATTAACTTGCTGCTATGCGAAATTGATGTCTTTTACTTTTGCGGAGAGGAATTGAAGAACAATTGCCATGCGCTAAAGCCCGGATGGACCTCACCATCCTTCATCAAGCACCCTGGCCAGCATATCGGCAAAATAGTCCGCGCTTTCTACGGTAAGGCACATTGGCGGCTTGATCTTGAGGACATTGAGATGATCGCCGGTGGGTTGCATGATCACACCAAGTTCCATCAGGCGATCGCAGATACGCGCAGTCTCATGAGTGGCAGGCGTCAATGTCCGCCGATCCGTCACGAATTCGAGACCCAGATACAGGCCCATTCCGTGCACGGCGCCGACAAGGTCAAACCTCTGGCCAAGCGCTTGCAGCCGCGCCTTCAGGTGGTCGCCGACAATTCTTGCATTCTCCTGGAGCTTTTCGTCGCGCATTATGTCGAGAACCGTGTTGCCGACCACGCAGGACACCGGGCTTCCGCCGGCGGAAGAAAAGAAATATCCCTCCTTCTCGAAGGCTTCGGCAACGGCCCGGGTGGTAATGACGGCGCCGAGCGGGTGACCATTGCCCATGCCCTTGGCAATGGTGATGATGTCGGGAACCACGCCTTGTTCGTCAAAGCCCCAGAAATGATGGCCGAGCCGGCCATAGCCGACTTGCACCTCATCGGCGATGCAGACGCCGCCGCGCGTGCGCACCAGCTTGTAGACTTCGCGAAGATAGCCCTGCGGCAGGGAAATGCCGCCGGCATTGCCATAGACCGATTCCGCAATGAAGCCGGCCAGCCTTTCGCCCTTGGCATCAAGCTCCTGCAACACCGGCAGGACGGTTGCGACATAATCGGCTGTTGTGGCTGTGCCGCGGAAGGGTCCGCGATAGGTATTGGGTGAAATGACGGCGTGAACCCAGTCCGGCCGGGTCGTCAAGGCCTGCGGATTGTCGGCGATCGAGGTGGAAACGGCGTCGCTTGCCACCGACCAGCCATGATAGGCCTCCAGCAGGCAGATCATGTTGCGCGCTGAAGAACTGGCCCAGGCCAGACGCAGCGCAAGGTCATTGGCTTCAGAGCCGCTATTGACCAGAAACACCGTGTCCAGCCCTTCGGGCGCAAGTTCGGCCAGGCGCTCGCTGAATTCCGTCACCGCCTTGTAATGGAAGCGGGAATTCGTGTTGAGCAAGCTCCATTGCCGATGCACGGCGGAAGCAAGGCGGGGATGGCCGTGGCCGATGATCGTGACATTGTTGACCATGTCGAGAAAGGACCGGCCGGTCACGTCATAGAGATGCGCGCCAAGACCGCGCTCGATCTGCGGCGGATTTTCATAATAGTTTTTCTGCGGCCTGGCGAAAACCTTGAGCCGGCGCGCCAGCAATCCGGCGCTGTCGGGCGGGCTTGCCTCGCAATCCAGCCCCAGCAACGGCTGCGGCGACGGGCAAAGATATCCCCAGGCGTCAGCACAATCAGGCCGGACAAAGGCAGGAGGGTTGATGTCGGGATCGCGGCAGAGTTGAACGCGCAGCCTTTGCGCGACGCCGATCCTGTCGCCTGCCTTGACCGTGCCCGGCGAAATGCTCTGGATATCGATGCCTGTCAGATGCAGGCACATTTCGTCACCGGCAAGAAAGGTCGACTTGCCGCGCCATTCCAGCCTGCCGGCAAAAGGGGCGGCGATGATAGTGCCGACGGGAAGCACAAGATCGACATGCAAAGCGAATGTTTCCGGCGCTTCGGGTGCATGGTGAAGCGTCCTGTCAAACCGGTACTCGCCATAGCGGGTCGCAGCATAACCGGTTTCAAGGCTCGCCGCATCCAGCACGCTTTCGGCAATGCCGTCCACCAGCCAGTTCCCGGCTTCAAATTCTTCCGAAAGCAGGTCCAGCGGCACGATGCGGACCAGCGCTGGATCCAAAGCAGGGATCAGCAGTGATCCGTCCTTGCGCCAATCAGTGGGCAGCGGATGACCCAGCGCTTGGCGGATAGCGGTCCGCATCAGGGCCGGCGGAACTGATCGGGCAACCTGGAATATGACCCGCTCATGCTCGGCATTGCCGATGACATAATGGTTGTCGGGCTCGACGGACAATTGCTGCTCGTTACTGGCGATCAGCACGGCGGCGCGGATCACGATCAGCGGCCAGAGCGCGTCCATTTCCGCCTCGACCAGCGGACAGGCCGCATGAAAAGCCGCAACGGCCGGCAAGATGCGGAAAGCATCGCCGCCGCAATGGTGCAGCAGGGCCGCACATGTCGAAGCAAGTTCGGCCACCAGCCAGCCGCGGGTGATATCACCGAAATCGATCACCCCGTCGGGTATCAGAACGCCGTCTTCATTGCGACGGCTGACAACATTGTCGTCGGTGATGTCGTGATGGACCGGCTGCAGGCGCAAACCGGATTCCAAAGGTGCAAGGGCCGCGAGCGCTTCGGACGATGTCTGATCGATCAGCGCGCGAACAGCGGGATCGGATATCGCTTCCAATTGATGCGCGATCACCGCCGACGCCTTGCGCAGGTCCCATTGCAAGTCGCGCTCAAGGCCGGGATGGTCAAAATCCTCAAGCGACATTGCCAGACGCCCGGCCAGATTGCCCAAGGCCGCAATGGTTGCCGGCGACAGGTATTTCTGCCGGGTCAGCGGCTGGCCATCCAGAAAATCCAGCAGGCGGACGGAAAGATTTTGCCCGCAATGGGATATTGCAACGATATCGCCGCCAGAAAGCGCGGCAACAGGCTGCGGCACGCGCGGCCCGCCGGCCTTTGTGCCGACATGGCGCATGGCTCCATTCTGAACCTCGAGTTCGGGCCCGGAATATTCCTGCCGGCAGATCTTCAATACATAGCAGCCATCGCCGGTATCGATCCTGAAATTGCGGTCCTGCTGGCTGCCCAGCTCGTCGATCCTGCCTTCCAGCCCATAATGCGCCTTCAGGATGGCTGCCGCTGCGTTTTCGTCGATATCGGGTCGCGGCAGGCTGGTGCGGTCAAGAAAAGCGGCATTGCGCATGGAATTCTCCGGGAGGCGGTGGCTGTAGCGGCCGTGGTTCAGGCAAAGGAATGGCCGACGCGCTGAAGCGCGTTTGCTCAACCGTTTTGAACAGAATTCCGGCTGTTTTCAAGCCGCCTCGATGGAGAGATGTTCATGCACCCCCAGCCAGGCCCCATCGGCCTGCCTGGCAAAGACAATTGTCTCGCGCTCTCGGCTGCTGACAACCTCGTCTCCAAAGCGCAGCTGTGTCGCAACCCGGTGGGTAAAAATGGCAACCGGCCCCAGAAGCTTGACATGCCGATCCGTCGAGACGCAGGAAAGAACCCGAAAACCGTCCCGCTCTTCCCATAGCCGCCATTCGGCCAGATAGTCCGCCCGGCTGGCAATGAGCCGGTCGACATTGTGAAACAGAAAATTTGCATCCGCAGCAAAGCCGGAAAAATAGCCTGCCGTGTCATGGTTGCCGAAGGCCGCAACCAGTTTTCCAGCCGTCGCCAGAACCTCGTCTTCGTCGCTTTGGCTGCTCACGTGCCTCTCCCCGAAATCATGGCGTCACACACTGATCAAGACCGCCATCGGCCGGTTTTGCCGGCTGACGGCGGCCTTGAGTTCATCGATTGTCATGTCATTGACCTTGACGAATTCGGTAAACATCAGGTTGAGATTGTTGAAGATCATTTCCCCGATGGCGGTGCAGTCGAGCCCGGCCCGGACGACGCCCCGCTTCTGCAATATTTCCACAAGCGATGTCACCTGCTTGCAAAGCCTGCGGTCAAGTTCGGTATAGCGGCGGGAAAATGGCGTGTCGGGCTGCTGGATCGACAAGGCCATGGCGGTGCGCCACATCTGCTTGCTGAGATAAAACAGGGAATGATCATAATATTGGCCGATCAGCTTTTCCATTGCCGCTTCGACGGAGGAAGGCGGGTCCTGGACGATCCGTTCGCCGGCATCGAGCACTTCCTCGACTTCCATCGAAACAATGGCAACCAGGATGTCGCCCTTGTTTTCAAAGTAATTATAGAAAGTGCCGACCGAAACACCGGCCATTTCGGCGATGTCTTCGATGCGCGTGCTGTCATAACCGTCCCTGCTGAACAGTGTCGTGGCCGACTCCAGGATGCGCCTCCCCCGGTCGGCTTTCTGTCTTGCCCGCAAACCCGTCATGTCTTTCCCCAATGTCCGATAGGTCTGTTTTTGATATTGACTTAAAAAATGAATTCATTCAATCTTTTTGTGACGGGCGCCGCAAAGAGCGTTGAACGACAGTTGTGAAGGTCAAAACCCGAGGGAAAACCAATGATGAATCCAGCCATGACGGGCCTGACCCGTCGCCGCCTTTTCTCCAGCGCCGCAACACTGGCGTTGATGACCATAAGTCTGGCAAGCCACACTGCGGTGGCTTCGGCCCAGGAAGAACTCAACGCGCTCGTCTGGTGCGACCATACCGATCCGGCGCTGATCGAGCCTTTTGAGAAAGCCAATGACGTCAAGGTCAACCTCAAGGATTATGAGGGCACCGGCGCCGGCCTTTCGATCATCGACCAATCCCGGCCAGGTGACTGGGATGTCTTCGTGATTGACGGCGTCGACGTGCAACGCGCCGTCGATCTCGACCTGCTGGCCGAAATACCGGCCGCCGAATTGCCGACCGCCGATTTCTTTCCCGAAGTGGTGATGGAGAACAACAATAGCCGCGATGGCAAGACCTATGCCGTGACCGAAAAATTCGGCTACAACACCATTTCCTATGACAAGACCAAGGTCGATCCGGCCGACATGAAGGATCTGTCGGTCATGTGGTCGGATAAATACAAGGGCAAGATCGCGCTTTACGACTATTACCTGCCGATGATCGGACTGACCGCAATGGCGATTGGCAAGAACACCGCCGATCTGACTTCCGCCGACATGCCGGCCATCAAGGAAAAACTTGCCGCAATGAAGAAGGCCTCCAAGCTGGTCGGCGACGTGGTGTCATCGCAGACTGCGCTGGCGACAGGCGAAGTCGACATATTGGTCGGCGGCGGCGAATGGATTACCGCCTCGCTTTCCGCTGAAAAGCCCAATCTGGACTGGATCATTCCCGATCAGGGCGCCGTGCGCTGGGCGCAGTCGATCGGCGTGATGAAGGATTCCAAAAAGCAGGACCTGGCGCTGAAATTCGTGAAATATATCGTCAGCCCGGAGGGCCAGGCGCGGCTTGCGACATCTTCCTGCTATTGGGGCATGCCGGCAAACACCAAGACCGCCGATCTTCTCAACGACCAGCAAAAGGCCGCCCTTCGCTGGAACGACCAACCCGAATATCTCAAGAAGGCGCAACTCTATCCCATTCCGGACAGCAAGCTGGATGAAGAAATGCAGGATGCCTGGACCGAAATGCTGCAACAATAGTGTAGGATGTTGAACAGCAGCCGGCCTGCCCCCCAAACGGGGCAGGCGGCCACGATCGTCTTGACCAACGGTTCACCCGCACGGGAAACTCAACCATGGCCGCCAGCGTGAAGGATACCGACAGCCGCAAGGCCTGGGGTTTTGTCGCCCCGGCCCTGATCTGGACTGGCGCGTTTTTCGTGATCCCGTTCCTGTTCATGGCCGCCATGAGCCTGGCGGTGCGCGAAGGCCGCAACGTGGTCTTTTCGCTCGATCCTGGCAACTACATGGCCTTTTTCGAAAAGAGCCAGTTTCTCAAAGGTCTGCTGGTTTCGCTGGAAATCACCTTCACCGTCACGGTGATCTCCGTCCTCCTGGCCTATCCGCTTGCCTTCATCATCGCCGAGCGGGTTCCAAAACGCTGGCAGCGCACCGCTTTGATCCTCGCCATCCTGCCGTTTTGGACGTCCTATGTGGTGCGCTCCTATTCCTGGTTGCTGGTGCTGGCCAAGAACGGGGTGATCAACAATGCGCTGATTGATATCGGCCTGATTTCAGAACCGCTGCAACTGGCCAGCACCCGGACGGCCACGGTGATCGGCTTCGTGCATTTTTTCGTGATGCTTCTGACGCTGACGATCTATGCCAACCTGGTGCAATTGTCTCCCAATTACCGCCGCGCCGCGGCCGATCTCGGCGCCGGCAGTCTGCAGACATTCTGGCATGTGATCCTGCCGCTGACCCTGCCCGGCATCATGGTCGGCGCTTTCCTGACCTTCGTCCTGTGCATCGGCGACTATATCACGCCGCAGATTCTCGGCGGCAACAATGAACTGGCGCTGCCGCAAATGATCATGCTGCAATTGGGAAGGCGGGCCGACCTGCCCATGGCCTCGGCGCTTTCAATCATCCTGATGATCGTCGTGACCCTTGCCTATGCCTTTTCGTCGCGCTGGCTGAAGATGGAGCGGACCTGATCATGATCACGTCCCGTCTTTCCACTTTATTTTCCGCGCTCTATGTCATCCTGCTTTACGGCTTCATCTTTCTGCCGGTGGTTGTTCTGGTGCTGTTTTCCTTTCAGGACGGAACCCTGCCGGTTCCGCCCTTCAAGGGTTTTTCGCTGCAATGGTATGCCGATATCCTGTCCAATGGCCGGTTGATGACGGCGCTGGGCAATTCCTTCCTGGTGGCGGTTCTTTCATCTGCGGTTTCCTGCCTTCTCGGCTTCATGGCGGCCTACGGGCTGGCGCGTTACCGCTTGCCGGGTTCGGCGCTGAGTCGCGGCCTGCTGGTCGCCCCGATGACGGTCAGCTACCTGATCATCGCGTTGGGCCTGCTGACGACCTTCAACTGGCTCGGCATTCCGCTGTCGCTGGTCACGGTGGGGATCGGCCATGTGGTCATCAACCTGCCGCTGGCATTCGCCATCATCTATGCCTCGATGGGCGACCATCAGAAAAACATCGAACGGGCCGCCCGTGATCTCGGCGCCAATGATCTGCAGGTGATGTTTCTGGTGACCGCACCGATGCTGATGCCTTCGATCCTTGCGGCTTTCTTCCTGTCGGTGACCTTTTCCTGGGACGAATTCATCATCGCCTTCCTGCTGTCGCGCTTTGACGTCACCTTGCCGGTGGAAATCTGGTCGATGCTGCGTTCCGGCCTCGATCCACGCACCAACGCCATCGGCAGCCTGGTCTTTCTCGTCTCGGTAGCCCTGCTGCTGGTGCTGGAACTGACGATTTTCAGAAGGATTTCCAAGGCATGACGGCCCCGCTTTCAATTCGCAACGTGACAAGGCGCTTTGGTGATTTCCTGGCGCTTGAAGATGTGTCGCTGGAAATTTCCGCAGGCGAATTCATTGTCCTTCTCGGCCCTTCCGGATGCGGCAAGACCACGCTTTTATCCATTCTCGGCGGCTTTCTGACGCCCAGCGCCGGCCAGGTGTTGATCGGCGACAGGGACATGACCCATGTCGCGCCGGCCAAGCGGCCGACAACGACCATGTTCCAGGACTATGCCCTGTTTCCGCACATGACCCTGCTTGACAATGTCGGCTTTGGCCTGCGGATGGCCGGCAAAGCCAAACGGGAGCGCGACGAACGCGCCATCAGCCTGCTCGACATGGTCGGCCTCAAGCAGTCCGCCAGACGCAAGCCGCATGAATTGTCCGGCGGCCAGCGCCAGCGCGTCGCACTCGCCCGCGCTCTGGCCGTCGAACCGGATGTCTTGCTGCTTGACGAACCGCTCGGCGCGCTGGACCTGAAGCTGCGACGCCAGATGCAGGATGAACTCAAGGAAATCCAGAAGCGGGTCGGCACAACCTTCATCCATGTCACCCACGATCAGGAAGAGGCCATGGCCATTGCCGACCGGATCGTGGTGATGAACCGGGGCCGGATCGAGGATATCGGCACGCCGTCCAATATCTATATGCGGCCACGTTCGCTGTTTGCCGCCGGCTTCATGGGTGAGATCAATTTCATTGAAGGCATGGTCACGGCGCATGACGCCGGCATGTTTGCGGTCGAGACCGCGTTTGGTCAGTTCGCTCTGCCTGTAAGCGCCTTTTCGACGGCGCTGCCGGCGCAGGGCGGCAAGATCACCTTGCTGTTGCGGCCAGAACATTTCCGGCCGGAAGCATCCGCATCCGACAGCCTCGATCTGGGCCGCGCCCGGATTGTCAGCGGCGCGTTTTTCGGCACACATTATCGTTGCCATTTGCAGCCTGAAGCCTATCCTGACATGTCAATCGTCGCCCATCTCTCCCAGACCTCCAATCTCTCACAAGGCGATGAAGTGACCATGAAGGTCGATCGCACCAATATTGTCGCTTTGGCAAATTACACCGGAAAGCCCTAGGCCATGCACCGTATCAAGCCGGAAGACTGGTACCAGATCCTTCATCTGCACGACGATGTCACCTCGATTTCCGAGCCGCATATTCTCGAATTCTACCGATGCAATATCTGGCATGTCCGCGGCCGTGACCGCGACATGATGGTCGATAGCGGCATGGGGGTTGTTTCGCTGCGGCAATGGGTGCCGCTGGTCACCGAACGCGATCTCGACGCGGTCGCCTCCCACACCCATTTTGACCATATCGGCTGCCACCATGAATTTGATTGCCGTCTTGTCCATGAGGCCGAGGCGGAACTGCTGGCCAATCCGACCCGCGCCAATACGCTGGCCGATCCCTATGTGACCGACGAGATCTTTCACAACCTGCCGCCCGAGCCCTATCGTTCCGCAACCTACGCTGTCGGCCGCGCGCCCGCGACCAGGATTTTGAAAGACGGCGATGTCATCGATCTCGGCGACCGCAGTTTCGAAGTCATCCACACGCCCGGCCATTCGCCCGGCGGCATTGCCCTGTTTGAAGCAAAGACCGGCATCCTGTTTTCAGGCGACATCGTCTATGACGGTCCGCTGATCGAAGACACCTATCATTCCAACGCCGATGACTATGTGCGTTCCATGGAACGTTTGCTGGACCTTCCGGTGCGCGTGGTGCATGGCGGCCATTTTCCAAGTTATGGCGCAGCGCGCCACAAGCAGATCATCACCGACTGGCTGAACGAGAAGAATGCCAGCAACAACCCGCCGGAGCACAGCGATGACTGACAAGGGCCCTGCTTTCAACCAGCCATTGGGCGGCAACGACATGCCGCGCTTTGCCGGGCCGGCCACCATGATGCGGCTGCCCACCCAGGAAAATGCCGCAGGCCTTGACGCCTGCTTTGTCGGAATCCCGATGGACATAGGCACGTCCAACCGCTCCGGCACGCGCCATGGGCCGCGCCAGATCAGGGCGGAATCCTGCATGTTGCGGCCCTATAACATGGCCACGGGCGCCGCCCCCTTTGACAGCCTGCAGATTGCCGATATCGGCGATGTGGCGATCAATACCTTCGATCTGAAAAAGACCGTCGACATCATCACCGACGCCTATGACGACATCCTTTCGCATGGCTGCATTCCGCTGACGCTGGGCGGCGACCACACGCTGACTTACCCTATCCTGCGGGCCATGAAGAAGAAGCACGGGCCGGTCGCGCTCATTCACATCGATGCCCATGCCGATATCAACGATGTGATGTTCGGCGAAAAGATCGCCCACGGAACGCCGTTTCGCCGGTCCTTCGAGGAAGGATTGCTGGAAAGCTCGAAAGTGTTCCAGATCGGCCTGCGCGGCACCGGCTATTCGCCCGATGATTTCAACTGGTCGCGTGACCGCGGCTTTACCGTTGTGCAGGCGGAGGAATGCTGGGGCAAATCGCTTGCTCCGCTGATGAAGCAGGTCCGCTCCGAAATCGGCGACTGGCCGGTCTATGTCACCTATGACATCGACAGCCTTGATCCGGCATTTGCGCCCGGAACAGGCACGGTTGAAATAGGCGGGCTGACCATCTGGCAGGCACTGGAAATCGTACGCGGCACCGCCGGCCTCAACATTGTCGGCGGCGATCTGGTGGAAGTATCGCCACCCTATGATCCTTCCGGCAATACCGCGCTGATCGGGGCCAATCTGCTATACGAAATGCTCTGCGCGCTGCCGGGCGTCAGGCGCGAAGGCGGATTGCCGTCAGTCTGAAGGTCAGCTGAAGGCTGCGCCAGCCTAGCCATGCTTAGGCTCGACAAGTCTGGCCAGTTGCTCAATGGCACTGGCCCAGCCCTCATGAAAACCCATATCCTGATGCTTCTGCTTTTCTTCACCATTTCTGTGAAGCGCACGGGCGGTGTATTTGGTATCTGTCCCCTCGTCTTCCATGGTCATGATTGCAGTCAAAGCCAACCACGGCTCAAAGGGCTGCCAGCCTTCCTTCAAGACTGTGGTGAAGACGATTTTTTCTTGCGGCACGATTTCCAGAAAACAGGCCTCGACATGCGGCTGAAAATCGCCGCCATTCTCGCTCATGAGCGTTTCAAAACCACCACCGGCCCGCATGTCCATTTTCACGACCCTGCATTTCATGGGTTCCGGTATCCACCACTTCTCGAAGTGGCGGGGCTCTGCCCATGCTTTCCACACCACGGAACGCGGTGCCTTGATAATGCGTGATACCGTCAATTCATTCTGTGTCATCTTCATGCTCCCCTGCACTCAGGTTTTCGGCAAAAGCGGCAAGCCGGTCTGCCCGCCCTTCCCATATTTTGCGTTGTTCCGACAGCCAGCCTTCGGCCTGCGCAAGTTCGGCCTGTCTGATCCTGCAGGTTCTCACGCGGCCAACTTTTTCGGTTGCAATCAACTGGCAATCTTCAAGAATGGTGATGTGTTTGAGAAATGACGGCAACGCCATGTCAAACGGTTGTGCAAGTTCTTTTACCGAAGCCGGGCCAGTGCCCAGTTTCTGAATGACAGCGCGGCGGGTCGCATCGCCAAGGGCGTGAAAGATCCTGTCGAGTGGTGTCGGTTGGTTATCCATGTGGCTAACCATAAATCATGCCAACACTTATATCAATGGCTAACTTTAATATTTCGAAAGTATTCCCGCTTGCGACAGTCAAACGAAAGCCAAGTCTCCCTCTCGCCCGATCTCGCCGGCGCGACCAATGGCACTTGTCTTGATGTTCATGCTAAGCTGGATTCATATCCGGAACCAAGGAGGTCGAAAGCGGACCATGGTTGATTACACGCTCTCTTACTGGCCGATTCCGTTTCGCGGCCAATTCATCCGCGCCGTCCTTGCCTTTATTGACGCGTCCTGGAACGAAGCCGGATTTGACGAGACCCTTGCCCAAAGACACGCCCAACCACACACACAGCTTGTCCCGCATATGGGTCCACCGGTGTTGACCGACCACAGCCTGGATATCCATCTGTCCCAGATGCCTGCAATCCTGGCCTATCTCGCTGAAAAACACGGGCTTTTGACTGACAACAATATGTTGAAAGCCATGAACTTCAAGGTCGTCTGCGACGCCAATGATGTGCTTTACGAGATGACCCGTCACAATGGCGCACAAATCTGGACAGATGAAACATGGATTGAATTCCAGCCCAGACTTCAGCGTTGGATGGCAATTTTTGAAGAGACTGGTCTTCGATATGGCCTGACGGCCCGTTCCGGTTTCATTTTTGGCACCAAGACGCCTTGCCTTGCCGATCTGGTAACAGCGGAATTGTGGGGCACGATGACCGCCAAATTCGCGCCTCTCAGGCCGACGCTCGAAACGCATGCGCCCGCGATAGCCGGTCTCGCCGACCGCATGGTGGCGCTTCCCTCCCAGGCCCGGCTTCGAAAAAGGAGCGACGAAGCCTATGGCGACGTCTGGTGCGGAGGCGAGATCGAAGCATCCCTTCGTGCCGTGCTGTGAAGCGATTTCCTTTTGTTCGATTTGCCAAGGCTGATGACTGATGCCGCAAGCCCTTCCCGTCTCGCCATTCCTGCCGGAACCGACGATTTAAGTCCCGCAGAAAGTACGGGTCACCCGCTGGTCCAACAACGGCGCCTGCGCATAAAATGAATCCGGTTCACGGTCGGCATAGGGCGTCCTGGTTGCTTCCACCAAGGCTTCGAATGGGCTGAAATCGCCATTCTCAGCGGCTGCCAGGGCTTCTTCAACGCGGTGATTGCGCGGAATGATTGACGGATTGACGGCTTTCATCAATGCCGCCCGTTCTGCAGGGGTTTGCTTTTCCTGGCCAAGCCGCGCCTGCCACCGGTCAACCCATTGGCGGCAATCCTCCGGATCGGTGAAATTCGCCCGCAAGCCGGAAATCGCGCCGCCTTCAGCCACGTCGCAGAGCGCCCGGAATGTCAGGGTGAAATCCGCTTCGTTGCGATGCATGGTCTCCAGCAGCGATTGCACAAGCGCAAGATCGTCGTCAGCCTGATCGAACAGGCCAATCTTCCTGCGCATGCCGTCGAGCCAGGCATCCTGAAAAACCTTGCCGAATTCCACCAGCGACGCATTGGCTGCGGCAATCGCTTCTTCTTCGTTTTCGCCCAACAGCGGCAACAGGGTCTCGGCCAGCCTGGCAATGTTCCACTGGGCAATGCCGGGTTGATTGCCATAGGCATAGCGACCCTGCTGGTCGATGGAACTGAAAACCTTGGCCGGGTCATATTCATCGAGGAATGCGCAGGGGCCGAAATCGATGGTCTCGCCGGAAACGGTCATGTTGTCAGTGTTCATCACGCCGTGAATGAAGCCGACATGCATCCAGCGGGCAACCAATCCGGCCTGGCGCGCGGCCACCCCGTCCAGCAGGGCGAGATAGGGGTTTTGGCTGTCCTTGAGCGCCGGATAATGGCGTTCAATGACATGATCGGCCAGCAAGCGGACCGAATCGGTGTCGCCGCGAGCGGCAAAGAACTGGAACGTGCCAATGCGGATGTGGCTTGCGGCGATCCGGGTCAGCACCGCGCCGGGCAAAGTGGTTTCGCGATAGACGGGCTCGCCGGTCAGCACCGCCGCCAGCGCCCTGCTGGTGGGGATTCCCAGCGCGTGCATGGCCTCGCTGACGATATATTCGCGCAGTACCGGACCGAGAGCGGCGCGACCATCGCCGCGGCGCGAAAACGGCGTTTGTCCCGCGCCCTTCAATTGCACGTCGCGGCGCTCGCCCTTGTTGTCGATGATTTCGCCGAGAAGGATCGCCCGGCCATCGCCAAGCTGCGGAGAGAAATGCCCGAATTGGTGGCCCGCATAGGCCTGGGCGATCGGCTCTGCCCCGACCGGAAGCAGGTTGCCGGCCAGCAGGTCGGCATAAAGCGCGGCGTCGGTGGCATCCGTTTCCAGGCCCAGTTCGCGGGCAAGGTCATGATTGAACCGGATCAGGCTGGGCGCCTGCACCGGCACGGGAGACGCTACGGCGTGAAATTGGCCGGGCAGGCGCACATAGCTGTTGTCGAAGGTAAACAGGGCACTCTCCATCACGACGCGCAAGGCGCTGAAACAATTTCCGTCAGCGCTCAATATGGGGTTTCCGGCATTTGCGAACAAGGGCGGCAAACCTCCGGTCAGCCCTGTTCCCCGCGTGACAGAAACCGGCGGGCGGATGTGAGACAACACCATTACCGGATGAAAACAAACATCCCAACCAGATTGAACCAACGCCCATCACAAGGACCAGCCACATGAAAAAGCTTCTTCTCGCCACGATCGTTACCATCACCACCGTCGTTGCCTTCGCGGCACCATCTGAAGCCAGCCACCGCTGGCGTCACGGCCACTGGAACGGCCACCACCGCGCTTTCGGCTTTGTCGTCGATGTCGGCCCCGGCTACTACGATGACGGCGGCGATTGCTACATCAAGAAGGTTCGCCGCTATGACCGCTACGGCAATCTCTATGTCAAGAAAGTGACTGTCTGCGAATAAACCCGCAGTCTCCAGTCAGAAGAGCCCGGCCTGTCCCTGCGGTCGGGCTTTTTTGCCGCAGCTTTTCAGGAATGCGCGCTGCGCATGCGCTTTTCAACCTGCCTGAGAAACAGCGACAAGCCGATGGTCAAGACCAGATAGACATAGGCGACGATGGAATAGGTTTCGAAAAAACGGAACGAACCCGATGCATAGACTTTCCCCATCTGGGTAATGTCTGCAACGCCGAGCACCGAGACCAGCGATGAATCCTTGACCATGGCGACAAAATCGTTCGACAGCGGCGGAAAGATGACCTTCAGCGCCTGGGGGAAAACCACCAGCCGGAAGCGCTGGAAGCCGTTGAGCCCCAGCGCCTTGGCCGCCTCGATCTGGCCCTTGTCGACCGACTGGATACCGGCGCGGAAAACTTCTGCGATAAAAGCCGAATAAGCGATGACCAAAGCGATGATGGCGCGCCACAGCAAGGAGATTTCACGCACCATGACCGGCTTGGCCAATCCGGCTTCAATCAGCGGAGACAGGACGAAATTCCAGGCCGCCACGAAAGCCGGCGCCCCGACAAAGGCAATGTAGAACAACAGCACCAGAATCGGCACGCCGCGGATGACTTCAACATAAAAGCGGGCGGACTGCCGGAGGGCTACAAAACGTGACAGACCCATGAGCGCAATGCCCAGGCCGAGCACGCTTGCCAGGGCGAAAGACACCGCAGTGACGAAGATCGTCACTGCGATGCCCTTGGAAACAATGGAAAATACCTGGGAAAACAGCGGACTGGCAATGATCGACCCGGC
This sequence comes from Rhizobiaceae bacterium, assembly GCA_041742335.1. Classification (GTDB taxonomy): domain Bacteria; phylum Pseudomonadota; class Alphaproteobacteria; order Rhizobiales; family Rhizobiaceae; genus Rhizobium_E. Next base: position 16,603 of record JBGSIT010000019.1, on the reverse strand, counting down.
AAGGACAATGCCTATGACGGCAAGGGCCAAAAGCCACCAGGGAAATTCGCCCTTGCCGGAACGTGATCGATCCTGATCATTCATGGTTTTCGGACCGCCAGCGGTCTATTCGCCCATCTTGTAATCGAGGAACCATTTCTTGTTGAGCGCGTCGATGGTGCCGTCCGCCTTCATGGCCGCAATTGCGGCATTGACCGGCGCCACCAGATCCGAACCCTTGGCAAAAATGAAACCGAAATCCTCGGTGCCCAGCGGGCCGCCGATTAGTTTCAGCCCGCCATCGGAGGCGTCGACATAGCCCTTGCCGGCAGTCCCGTCGGTAAGCACCGTATCGACATCGCCGGTTTTAAGCGCCTGGACCGTTGCACCGAAGGTCTCGAACAATTTGATGCGCGGATTTTGCTCGTTGCCGTCAAGCACATTGTAGACGGCCACGTAAAAGGGCGTCGTGCCGGCCTGCGCGCCGACCAGGCCGTCAGCGAATTTGCCGAAGCTCTCGGCGTCGGTGAAGCGCTCTTCGTCGCCGCGCACCAGCATGAACATTTCCGAACGCATATAGGGATCGGAAAAATCCACCTTTTCCTTTCGCTCGTCCTTGATGGTGATCCCGGTCATGCCGATATTGTACTGACCATCGGAGACAGCCTGGATCATCGCATCCCATGAGGTGTTCTGGTATTCGACCTGGAAGTTCAGCCGCTTGGCGATTTCATTCATCGCATCATATTCCCAGCCGATCTGCACACCGGTTTTCGGATCGATGAACTGCAGCGGCGGATAGGCGTTTTCGGTGACCACCACCACTTTTTTGCCGCCGAGATCCGGCATGTCGGCCGCCTGCGCGGCGAAGGGCGAGAGGACCAGGGCAGCAAGGCCCAACAGGAACTGTCTACGCAAAGTCATAATCATACTCCAAAATTTTGAGAACCCGGAAACTGTCACAAATATGAAGCTGATGGCAAGCGAAGTTTCGGGCCGAAACAGCCCAAAATGAAAAAGGCGACCCCGAGGATCGCCTTTGTCAAAAACCGGTGACCCGGACTATTATTCAGAAGGTGTTTCTGCGGCTGCAGTTGCAGCAGCGGCCTCGGCAGCAGCGGCTTCTGCGGCGGCGGCGGCATCAGCTGCGGCCTTTTCAGCGGCCAGGGCCTCTGCAGCGGCAATCTTTTCAGCTTCCAGGCGGGCCTTTTCGGCATGCAGCGCCTGACGCTCGGCATCATTGAGCTTGCGGGCGCGGCTGCCGGTATTTTCGACGATACGGGCCGACTTGCCGCGACGATCGCGCAGATAATAAAGCTTGGCGCGGCGAACCTTGCCGCGGCGGACCACATCGACGCCTTCAACCAGCGGCGAATAGATGGGGAATACGCGCTCGACGCCTTCGCCATAGGAAATCTTGCGGACCGTGAAATTTTCATTCAGGCCGGCGCCGTTGCGGGCGATGCAAACGCCTTCATAGGCCTGCACACGGGTACGGGTGCCTTCCACAACGCGGACATTGACCCTGACGGTATCGCCCGGGGAAAATTCAGGCAGAACGCGCTTGGCTTCGATCTTGGCAACCTGCTCGGCATCCAGCTGTTCAATAATGTTCATGACTTCAACCTCTAGATTCTTCTTGCAACAGCCAGAGCGCCCTCGAAAGTCCTTTGGATCAATGCCGCCGGAGTTTGCCTTCAAGGCAGGAGCGTATGCGTCTGTCATTGGCTTCTGGTTGACGGGGTTTTCCCCGTTCCGGGCGGGCAGTTACACGAAATTATCGGCCCTGTCACCCCCGCAGCCGCAATATTCATTGCAGCAGCCGGTGAATCTTGCCCCGGCGCAGTTAAAAGTCTAATCCAGCCGGTCATTGCAGCCAAGGCCACCGAATTCATGACCATTACCACAATCATCATCATGTTTGCAGCCGCGTTCCTGTCGGGCATGGTCAACGCCATTGCCGGCGGCGGAACCTTCCTGACTTTCGGCGTGCTGACGCTGGCAGGCCTGCCGCCGGTCACGGCCAACGCCACTTCGTCGATTGTCCAGTTTCCGGGCTATATCACCTCGACATTCGCCTATCTGAAGGAAATAAGGCAACTGGCTTCAAGTGTCGTGCTGCTGGGCCTTGTCTCTGTCCTTGGGGCGCTCGGCGGCTCGCTGCTGCTGGTGTCGATGTCCAATCCGTCGTTCCGGCTGCTTGTGCCATGGCTGCTGCTGGCGGCCACCGCCATCTTTGCGCTGGGGCCCAAACTCAAGGCCAAGACAAGCAGCGAGCGCCACGCCGCCAGTCCCCTCGGCCTGCTGGTTCAGACCGCCACTTCGTTTTATGGCGGGTTTTTCGGCGCGGGAATGGGCATCATGATGCTGGCTTCGCTGGGAATTGCCACCGGCGGCGATTACCACCGCCTCAATGCGCTGAAAAATTTCCTGTCCATTGTCATCGCCGCCGTCGCCATCATCGTCTTTTCGACCGGCGGACTGGTGTCCTGGCTGCATGCGGCCATCATGATCCCCGGCGTGGCGCTTGGCGGCTATGCGGGCGTCCACACAGCCCGTCGCGCGCCGCAATCCGTCATGAGGATCTGCGTCATCGTGGTCGGCGCATTGCTGGCCGTCTATTATTTCCTGACCGGCTGATCCATGAGGTCGGGCCGTCTTTCCCGGGTGATTTTCTCGGACTCTTCGCGCCGCCAGCGCTCAATGTCGCCATGGTGACCGGATGTCAGCACCGCCGGAATGGCCAGGCCTTCAAATTCCTGCGGGCGGGTATAATGGGGATGTTCAAGCAGGCCGGTCTCGAAACTCTCGTGGGTTCCGGATTGGGCATTGCCCATGACGCCGGGCAGAATGCGGACGATGGCGTCGAGAAGGACCATGGCCGCAGGTTCGCCGCCGGACAAAATATAGTCGCCTATGGAAACTTCCTCCAGCCCGCGCGTATCGATCACGCGCTGGTCGACGCCTTCAAAACGCCCGCAGACAATCACCACGCCGCCGGCCTCGGCCAATTGCCGGACACGCTGCTGTGTCAACGGCTTGCCGCGCGGGCTCATCAGCAGTCTGGGCCGTTCGTCAGCAGCAACGCTGTCGATGGCGCGCGCCAGCACATCGGCCTTCAGCACCATGCCCGCCCCGCCGCCGGCCGGCGTGTCATCGACGGATTTGTGCCGATCCGTGGCAAAATCGCGGATCTGGACGGTCTCAAGCGACCACTGGCCCCTTTCGGCCGCCTTGCCTGACAGCGACAGGCCGAGAAAGCCGGGAAACATCTCCGGATACAGCGTCAGGACCGTTGCATCAAACCCCATGGCTCAGGCCTTTCCGCCGCCTTGATCACCATTGCCGTCATCGTCCTCGTCATCGATGAGGCCGGCAGCCACCGGGTCGATCAAGATCCTGCCGCCTTCGACGTCGATCTCCAGAACCGATGCTTCCGAAAAGGGGATCAGCACCGAGCGCTTGCCGGGCTGCGACAATTCCAGGATGTCGCCCGCGCCAAAATCAAAAATGGCGCTGACAGCGCCATAGGATTGGCCGGCCTCGTCAAAAGCCTGCAATCCTTCGAGGTCGGCATAGAAAAACTCATCCTCATCCAGGTCGTCTTTGGAGAGATTGGCCTTTTCAATGTAGAGATTGAGACCATTGAGGCTCTCAGCGGCGTTCCGGTCGTTGATTCCGCGAAAGCGCACCACCACGACATTCTTGTGCTGGCGCAGGTCGAGAATTTCAAAGATCCGGCCATCCTGGGAAACCAGGTTTCCATAAGAGCCGAGATCCATCGGATCTGCGGTGCGCGCATTGACCCGCACTTCTCCGCGCAAGCCCTGGGCTGCGCCAATGGTGCCCATCAGCAGCGGATTTTGCAATAGTTGGAAGGCGTTCTTGCCGGTCATGAAAATGTGTCCGTTTTTCCGAATCTGGTTTCGGGAAATGTATAGCACCTGTCATGGCCAGGCTACACGCCGGGCCAAAACGGCAAATCCCCCGCACCGGACCGGTACGGAGGATTTGTCGCGATCAATCGATGACCGTCTTATTCGCTGGCTTCGGCGGCAGGAGCAGGCGCTGCTGCTGCGGCTTCTGCATCGGCAACCTTCTGGGCGCGTTCTGCAATGCGCTCTTCAGCCTTTTTGCCAGGCTTTGCCTTGTTCGGGTTGACGCGGGCTTCGCGCTTGGCAATGCCGGCTTCGCTGAGGAAGCGAAGAACGCGATCGGTCGGCTGCGCGCCTTCACCGAGCCAATGGGTGATGCGATCGGCGTCGAGAATGACGCGGGCGGCATCGTCCTTGGCCAGCATCGGGTTCCATGAGCCGAGTCTTTCGAGGAAACGGCCGTCGCGGGGCGAACGGGCGTCAGCAACGACAACGTGGTAATAAGGGCGCTTCTTGGAACCGCCACGGGCGAGACGAATTTTCAGAGACATGGTCTACTCCTTGATTAATGTGTCTTTTCAGTCTTGCAGATCGGGCCGGCTGCCTGACGGCAACCGGTATTTCAGTTGGCTCCGCCGATATCGGCGGCTATGTCCTCATGATGACGAATGACTTCCCGAATGATGAAATTCAGGAATTTTTCGGCAAAATCCGGATCCAGATTGGCGTCCTGCGCCAGACGGCGCAGGCGGTTGATCTGGTATTCTTCGCGCGCCGGGTCGGCCGGCGGCAAATCGTAAGTGGCCTTCAGCACGCCCACTGCCTTGGTGCAGCGGAAGCGCTCGGCGAGCATGTGGACGAGGGCCGCATCGATATTGTCGATGGACTGGCGGTAGCCGGTCAGCTCGTCCTTGACTTTGGGATCCAGCATTGACCCGTCCTCACTTCTTTTTCGGCAGGCCGGGCAGGCCGCCGCCCAGACCGGGCAATTTGGGCCCGCCCAAGCCGGGCATTCCGCCCATGCCGCCGGGCCGGCCCAGGCCGGAGGCCTCCGCCTGCTTCTGCAGCGCCTCGAGTTGCTTTGGATCCAGCTTGGAAAGATCAGGCATTCCGCCCATTCCAGCCATGCCGCCCATACCGCCAAGCCCCATCTTGCCGGCAAGTCCGCCCATCATTTTCTGCATCATGCCGGCACCCTTGCCGCCGCCCATCGCTTTCATCATGTCCGACATCGAGCGGTGCATCTTCAACAGCTTGTTGATATCGGAGGCATCCGTTCCCGACCCTGCGGCGATGCGCTTCTTGCGCGAATGCTTCAGCATATCCGGATTGGAGCGTTCAGCCCGCGTCATGGAGGAAATGATGGCGATCTGGCGGGCCAGCATCTTGTCGTCGAGACCCGCGCCTGCCATCTGGTCCTTCATTTTGCCCATGCCCGGCATCATGCCCATGATACCGCCCATGCCGCCCAGTTTCTGCATCTGGCCAAGCTGGTCGGAAAGGTCGTTGAGATCGAATTTGCCCTTGGCCATCTTGGCGGCCATGGCGGCGGCCTTTTCGGCATCAATCGATTCAGCCGCTTTTTCGACCAGCGAGATGATGTCGCCCATGCCGAGAATGCGGTCGGCAATGCGCCGGGGGTGAAATTCTTCAAGCTCGCCCATCCGCTCGCCGGTGCCGACCAGCTTGATCGGCTTGCCGGTGACGGCGCGCATGGAAAGGGCCGCACCACCGCGGCCGTCGCCGTCCATGCGGGTCAGCACGATGCCGGTTATGCCGACGCGCTGGTCAAAATTGCGCGCCAGGTTGACCGCGTCCTGACCGGTCAGGGCATCAGCCACCAGCAGGATTTCATGCGGATTGGAGCGGGCCTTGATCTCGGCCATTTCCAGCATCAGCGGCTCATCGATATGGGTGCGGCCGGCTGTGTCGAGAATCACCACGTCATGGCCGCCCAGGCGTGCGGCCTGAACGGCGCGCGAGGCGATATCGACCGGCGACTGGCCGGCAATCACCGGCAATGTATCGACGGATGTCTGGACGCCAAGCTGGCGCAATTGCTCCTGCGCGGCCGGCCGGCGCGTATCCAGCGAAGCCATCAGCACCTTCTTGCGGTCCCGCGTCTTCAGCCGGTTGGCGATCTTGCCGGTGGTGGTCGTCTTGCCCGAGCCCTGCAGGCCGACCATCATGATGACGACGGGGGCTGCGGCATTGAGATCAATGGTTTCGCTCTCTGAGCCCAGCATGTCGATCAATTCGTCATGGACGATCTTGACGACCATCTGGCCGGGCTTGATGGATTTGAGCACTTCGGCGCCCACCGCCTTGGCGCGCACCTTGTCAGTAAAGGAACGAACAACGTCCAGCGCGACATCGGCTTCCAGAAGCGCGCGTCGAACCTCCCGGAGCGCCGCTGCAACATCGGAATCCGACAATGCGCCGCGCCCTGTAAGGCCGTTCAATATCGCGCCGAGGCGATCCTGGAGGCTTTCAAACATCGTATCTTCCTTCTGTCCGGTCTAAATTGGCACCCGGAACATCAGCATGCAAACCACCAATTTCAAGACGCAAAACAAGAAAGCACCCGAGGGCGCATCGCGCTGTCGGATGTTGACCTCCGGGATCGCTGACGCCTTTCGGCGGGTCCCGGTCGGCCGTTTCAGATATTGCATCTGTATGGCAGATGCGGCGCATAAACAGCAACGAGGCCGAAAAGTCAAGCCAAAGCGCGCCAGCCGCAAGCTGGTCTAGAATTCGTAACCGAACAGGTCGATGAACAATCGGTCACGGTTGGCCACCATGTCGCGCAGTTCGTCGGTGTAATAATCACGGTAGGAGGGCAGCGTACGCTCAGATGTGTTTTTCGCCTTGGCGCCGCGATTTTCCAGAATGGTCTCGGCGTTGCTGACAAAATTGCATTGTTTGCGATGATCAAGCACATATTTGGCAAAGCTGTCCTTCAGGCCTTCGCTCTTCAGAACGGTATCATAGATGGCCCAGCGCTTTTGGTGGGCAATGGCCCTGTCGACAGAGGAAATGTTCCATTGACGCAGAAAAATCGACGGATGCGGTGTTGTCACCCGCATGAAACGGTAGGAATAGAAGCCGAGAAAACCGCTGAGGCCCGAGCGGGGATATGGATGGCCGGTCATGACCTGCTGCAGGAAATCGACATCGTTGATCGACTTCATCCATAGTGAAAAGGATTCCCGCGGACGGCTGCTGTCAAAAAGCAGCGATGCGTTTTCCGGTCCGACGGCTTTGCGGACATCCCTGAAAAAAAGCACATTCTTCTGGACGATCGAATAAGACCACATGCTGACATACCAGTCCCAGGGATTGCGGACTGTGGCAAAGGCAGGCTTTCCCTGCTTCCAGAAAAATGGGCGACCACGGGTCAACGGCGCATGACGCACCGAGCGGACGGGCTCTTCCTTGACAAGACGCTTGAGCAGATCGGCAACATAGGTGCTGCCTGTCTTGTAGACGTCAAGGTAGATGAATTTTTCGTATTCGATCATATACGTTTCCTGAAGCCTGGCGGACCGCAAGTCCTTTTCCTTGCGAAGGGTTAGAACAATGGGGCCGATTTTGGAACTTGTTTTTTTTGAAATCCCGGCCGAATTTCGGGCGCGATGCATTGAGCCATTTCGTGAATGCGGGCGCTGAAGCGGCCCGGCTGTGCGAAAAAGCGAAATCGGCCGGCCAAATCCAGAAACGACAATTGCCCATGCAGCGCGGCGAACCGGCGTCTGCAAATTTCAACTGTCAAACTTATAATCGAACAGGTCAACGAAAAGCCGGTCGCGCTTGCCGACAAGTGCGGCAAGTTCGTCATTGTAATATTCCTGATAGGTCGAGAAGATGCGGGTGGAGGTGTTTTTCGGCTTCTTGGCCAATCTTTTGATGATCCTCGGAGCCTTGGGGTCAAAACCGCAGCGCTCGATATTTTCAGAAACAAAATCGCCGAATTCCGCATCCAGGTTTTCGCTGCGCAACAAGACGTCATACATGGCCCATTTGCGCTGATGGGCGATGGCGTCATCCACCGAACCTATGTTCCAGCCCCGCAAAAACAGCCTCGGATAACCGGTCGTTACCCGCAGGAAACGGTAGGTGTAAAACCCGATATGGTTGGCAAGGCCCGAATTGGAAAGCTGGTGGCCACCCAGGATGGATTTCAGGAAATCCGGATCATTGATCGATTTCAGCCATAAGGGGAAAGATATCTTGGGATTTTCAGTATCATAGAGTTCCGCGTGCCGTTCCGGGCCGAGGCTTTCAAGAATATGGCGGTAGAGCGGGTTTTCCTTGGTATGGCCATAGGCCCACATGCTGACATACCAGTCCCACGGATTTCGCACCGTCGCAAAGACCAGCTTGCCGCATTTCCGGCGAATGGGATGCCCGGCGGTGACCGGCGCATGCCTTATCCATTTCACCGGTTTTTCCGGTACGATTTTCTTGAGCGTGCTGGCGATATGGGTGCTGCCGGTTTTATAAACGTCAAGATAAATGAATTTCTCGTATTCGATCATGCACCGGCCGCCGCTGATTCAGGTTGGATTGAGCGCTTTTACATGCCGTATACTTCAAGGGAACGCTATTTTTACTATAAGCCGCGAGCCCTTTTACAAGCTTGCGAACGTCCCATATAACAACATGAATTAGCTGTGCTGGAAACAACAGTGACCGAGAGCGACAGAAAAAAGCCCAATCCCTATTTTAGCGGCCCGCGATCCGATCATTTCAACGGGCGGCGGTTCTTCAATCCGGGCGGTGTTCTGCCCAGTGATTTCCGGGGCCTGCTGAAATGGCAATTGACCGAGCGCGGCACACGCTGGCCGCGCCGCTTCGACAGTCCCTTTACTCCGGCCGTTCCCGAACCGCGTCTCGAAGGCGGCCGGCTGCGCGTTACCATGGTCGGCCATGCCAGCCTGCTGATCCAGACCTCCGGGCTCAACCTTCTGACCGATCCGGTCTGGTCGGATCGCGTCAGTCCGCTTTCCTTTGTCGGGCCGAAAAGGGTCAACGCCCCCGGCATCAATCTCGATGACCTGCCACCGGTCGATATCGTGCTGGTCACGCACAACCATTACGACCATCTCGATCTTTCGACGCTGAAGCAGATCCATGAGCGCCACAGACCCTTGTTCATAACGCCCCTGGGCAATGACACCATCATCCGCAAGGCGATACCGGATGCCCGTTTCGAGGTGACCGACTGGGGCGACCACACCGGGCTTTCAGGCGGAGTATCGGTGTTCACCGAAGCTTGCCATCACTGGTCGGCGCGCTGGTCGAGCGACCGGCGCATGGCGCTTTGGGCGGCTTTCGTCATCAAGACGCCGCATGGCAATATCTATCATGTCGGCGATACCGGTTTTCACGATGGCATCAATTACCGCAAGGCTGCCGAAAAGCATGCCGCGTTCCGCCTCGCCATCCTGCCGATCGGCGCCTATGAACCGCGCTGGTTCATGGCCGGCCAGCATCAAAACCCGCAAGAAGCGGTGGCCGGGATGCAACTGGCCAATGCCGCCCATGCCGTTGGCCACCATTGGGGCACGTTCCGGCTGACCAACGAGGCCATCGAAGCCCCCCGCCATGCGCTTGAGCAGGCGCTGGAGCAGGCCGGAATTGCGGATCACCGTTTCCGACCGCTCAGGCCGGGTGAAATTTTCGATGTGCCGGAGGTTTGAAAACAGCCCGGTACTGGCAATTTGCCAGCGTTTGCGCCATATAGTCCGTAAATAGCCGACACCGCCGAATGGATTGAATGGACAGGCCATGGCCGAGACTGTCGAATTTGCAAAGATGAACGGGCTGGGAAACAAGATCCTGGTCGTGGACATGCGCGGCCGAAAGGATGCGGTCCTGCCCGATGCCGCCATCGCGCTTGCCGGCCAGGCTGAGACGTCCTTTGACCAGATCATGGCCATTCACGATCCGCGCCTGAACGGCACCGACGCCTATATCGACATCATCAACAATGACGGCACGCGCGCCCAGGCCTGCGGCAACGGCACGCGCTGCGTCGTCCAGGCGCTGGCGGCAGAAACCGGCCGAAGCGCCTTCACCTTCCAGACCCCGGCCGGAATCCTCAATGCCCGTGAACATGAAGACGGCCTGATATCTGTGGATATGGGAAAGCCGCGCTTCGGCTGGAAGGAAATACCGCTGGCCGAGGAATTTCACGACACAAGCCGGATCGAACTGCAGATCGGGCCGATCGACAATCCGGTCCTGCATTCGCCGTCGGTGGCCTCGATGGGCAATCCGCATGCGATTTTCTGGGTCGACCGGGACGTCAATTCCTATGATCTGGAGCGCTTCGGACCCCTGCTGGAAAACCACCCGATTTTCCCCGAGCGGGCCAATATTTCGCTCGCCCGCGTGCTTTCCAGGACCGAGATCGATCTGAAGGTATGGGAACGCGGCGTCGGCCTGACCGAGGCCTGCGGGTCGGCGGCCTGCGCAACCGCTGTCAGTGCGGCGCGAACCGGACGCAGCGAGCGGACGGTCAAGGTCAATCTGCCCGGCGGGTCGCTGGCGATTGAATGGCGCGACGACGATCACGTCATCATGACCGGTCCGGCTGAATGGGAATTTTCCGGCCGGCTTGATCCGGCCTCCGGCGCCTTCACCCTTGATCCCCTTGAGGCGCGGGCCCGTTGACCAATCTGGACGTCAGGACGTTCGGATGCAGGCTCAACACCTATGAATCCGAAGTGATGAAGGCCGAGGCCGAAAAGGCGGGCCTCGACAATGCCATCCTGTTCAATACCTGCGCGGTGACTTCGGAAGCCGTTCGCCAGGCCCGCCAGGCCATTCGCCGGGCAGCACGCGAAAACCCTTCCGCCCGAATCATCGTATCGGGATGCGCGGCGCAAACCGAGGCGCAGACTTTCGCTGCCATGCCGGAAGTTCACATGGTGCTGGGCAATGAGGAAAAGCTGCAGGCCGAAAGCTATGGCGCGCTGCCTGATTTCGGCGTCTCGCAAGACGAAAAGATGCGGGTCAACGACATTATGAGCGTGCGCGAAACTGCGCCGCAAATGGTGTCGCTGATCGACGGCCATGTCCGGGCCTTCATACAGGTCCAGAACGGCTGCGACCATCGCTGCACATTCTGCATCATTCCCTTCGGGCGCGGCAATTCGCGGTCCGTGCCGATGGGCGCCATTGTCGAGCAGGCGCGGATGCTGGTTGAAAGCGGCTATTGCGAGATCGTGCTGACCGGCGTCGACGCCACCAGCTACGGAGCGGACCTGCCCGGCCAACCCAGCCTCGGCCAGATGGCAAAGACGCTGTTGGCCATGGTGCCGGAGATCACGAGACTGCGGCTTTCCTCCATCGACAGCATCGAGGCCGACCGCGATCTGCTTGACCTGGTCGCGGATGAACCGCGCTTCATGCCGCATCTGCATTTGTCCTTGCAGCATGGCGACAACATGATCCTGAAAAGGATGAAGCGGCGGCATGCCCGCGAAGACGCCATCGCATTCTGCAATCATCTGCGAAAGCTGCGCCCCGACATCAGCTTCGGCGCCGACCTGATTGCCGGTTTTCCAACCGAGACCGAGGCGATGGTTGAAAATTCACTGCGGCTCATCGATGAATGCCGGATCGCCCATCTGCATGTCTTTCCCTTCTCGCCGCGCCCCGGCACGCCTGCGGCCCGCATGCCGCAACTTGACAGAACTGAGATCAAGCAAAGAGCCGCCCGCTTGCGCGCTCGCGGACAAAAGCTGCATCAGGCCCATCTTGATTCGATGGTGGGCACGACCCAGCAACTGCTTGTCGAACGCAACCAGATGGCCCATACGGAAAACTTTACCGCCGTCGCCGCGCCGACCGGCCGCCCCGGCGATCTTGTTTCTGTCGTCATTGCTGGTCACAATGGCAAGCATCTTCATTATTGACGTCCGTCAGGCCGTCTGAATACCAACGGAAATGTCCCATGGCCCTCGGCTTTATCAAGAAGATCTTCTCATTCGGCAAAAGCGAGGCTTCCCGGCCGACGCCGGACGCGCCCGCCGAAACGATGGAGCAGCCGTCGTCCGTCGAAGTGAATTACGATCGCGACAACGAGCCGCTTGCCGCACCAATAGAAGCCGATGATGCGGTCTTAGACCATGGCGACGGGGTTTTCGCCTTTACCGCAGAAACATCCGAAGGTCATTTGTCCACACCCGAGCCCGACCCGCAAACGCTTGAGGATGCCGGCGAAGCCATCAGCGAGGAAGAGGAAGACTTTCCGCCGCAGACGGTTTCCACTGATCTGCGCGATGGCAATGGCGGCAGCGGCCAGTCTGATCTGGCCATGGGCGAGACAGCGATGGAAGCGCCGGTTCCCACGCCCGCAAGCCCGGCAGAGCAGGCCGGCCCCGGTCATACCGATGCCGTTTTGGCGTTTACGGCAGAAACGTCGGGGGCGCAGGACATATCCACGCCCGAGCCCGAGGCGCAAACCGAAGAAAATGCCGGCGAAGCTGCTTCCGAAGAGGAGGAAGGCGTATTGCCGCAGACCGTCGCCAATGATTCCGACGCAGAGGAAGACATCAGCGCCCGATCGGATCTGGCCATGGGTGAAACGCCGATGGAAACCCTGGTGCCAACGCCTGCGCCAGAGCCAGAACCGGAGCCTGTTGAACCGGACGCGGCAGCTGTTGCCGCCGAACCGGCATTGCCCGAAGGATTCGTGGCAGCCAGCCGCAAGCCGCAGGTGGCCAGCGTCGAGCCGGAAGAAAAGCTGACCTGGTATCAGCGGCTGCGACGCGGCCTCTTGCGGACGTCCAGCCAGCTCACGGGCCAGATTTCCGCGTTGTTTACCAAGCGCAAGCTGGATGAGGACACGCTGCAGGATCTTGAAGACCTGCTGATACAGGCCGATCTCGGCGTGGAAACCGCCATGCGGGTGACCGGCGCGCTTTCCGCCGAGCGCTACGGCAAGGATGTCAGCGGCGAGGATGTGACGCGGATCATGGCGGCGGAAATCGCCAAGGTCCTGTCGCCGGTCGCCGTGCCGCTGGAGCTGGACCTGTCCCACAAGCCGCATGTCATTCTCGTTGTCGGCGTCAATGGAACCGGCAAGACGACGACGATCGGCAAGCTGGCGGCCAAGCTCAACAAAGCGGGGTTGAAGGTGATGATGGCGGCCGGCGACACGTTTCGCGCCGCAGCCATCGAACAACTGCATGTCTGGGCGGAGCGCACCAATTCCCAGATCGTCTCGACCAAGCTCGGCGCCGATGCGGCAGGTCTTGCCTATGAGGCATTCGAAAAGGCCCGGGCCGCAAAATCCGACGTGCTGATCATCGATACGGCCGGGCGATTGCAAAACAAGACCGAACTGATGGCAGAACTCGAAAAGATCGTCCGGGTGCTGGGCAAGCTCGACCCCGATGCGCCCCATACGGTGCTGCAGACGCTGGATGCCACCACCGGCCAGAACGCCCTGCAGCAGGTCGAAATCTTCCGCAATATTGCCGGAGTGAGCGGATTGATCATGACCAAGCTGGATGGAACCGCGCGCGGCGGCATTCTCGTCGCCATCTCGGCCAAGCACAAGCTGCCGATCTATTTCATCGGGGTCGGCGAGGGCGTGGATGACCTTGAACCTTTCGACGCCCAGGATTTCGCCGAAGCCATTGCCGGGCTTGAAACCCGCAAATGATACTTTCAATCTGGCTGTTTTGTATGTAGGCAATGCGAAACAGCAAAAACCGGAATGCGTTTATGGCCAATAAAGATCAAGTCGAGCCCGCTGGCGGCAAAAAAGAAGAAAATGTCCTGCTGAAGCTGGCCCTCGAACTCGGACCCCTGCTCGTGTTCTTCTTTGCCAATGCCAAGGGTGAATGGCTGGCAAAGCAACTACCGGCACTGGCCGGTCTGGGTGGACCGATTTTCATCGCCACTGCATTTTTCATGGTGGCGACCCTGATTTCCCTGACTGTGTCATGGTTGCTGAACGGCAAACTGCCGATGATGCCGCTGCTTTCCGGCATCGTCGTCCTCAGCTTTGGCGCTTTGTCGATATGGTTGCAGAACGATACCTTCATCAAGATGAAACCGACGATCATCAATACGTTGTTTGGAGCCATTCTGCTGGGTGGATTGTTTTTCGGCAGGTCATTGCTCGGCTATGTGTTCAACTCGGCCTTCCAGCTTGATGATGCAGGCTGGAACAAGCTGACGCTCCGCTGGGGCCTCTTCTTCCTCTTCCTGGCGCTGTTGAATGAATTTGTGTGGCGTACATTCACGACTGACCAATGGGTAGCGTTCAAAGTCTGGGGCACCATGCCGATCACGGTGTTGTTCACCATGAGCCAGATGCCATTGATCATGAAACACAGCGTCGAGGACAAGCCGGAATGAGCACGACAGTTCCGGCTCCCAGAAACAGTGCAAACACTTTTCTGATCGGCGCCGGCCTGTTTGTCGCCATCCTGATTGTCCAGATTGTCGTCGAATGGTTGATGGGGCGGGGCTGGATCTGCCCCTGCGGAACCGTCAAGCTTTGGGAAAATGAAATCTATTCCGGCGGCAATTCGCAGCATATTGCCGATTGGTATACGCCGACCCACGTCATTCACGGATTTCTGTTTTATGCCCTGGCCTGGCTGGTTTTCAGAACCAGGACTGTCAGCTTCAGGTTCGTAGTCGCCACGCTTGCCGAGGCGGGTTGGGAAATTCTGGAAAACTCGCCAATCATCATCGAACGTTACCGCTCGGCAACCATTTCGCTGGATTATTTTGGCGATTCCATCCTGAATTCGACCATGGACACGTTTTTCATGGCGCTCGGTTTCCTGCTGGCCTTGCGGCTGCCGATCTGGCTGACCGTGCTTCTGGCGCTGGCCGCCGAAATCATCCTTGCCTTTGTGATCAGGGACAATCTCACGCTCAACATCGTGATGCTGGTCTGGCCGATCGATACGATCCTCGATTGGCAATCGGCAATTCAGTAAGCACTGTCTTACGAACTTGCCTGGCTCAGGGCCTTTTCGATTACCGGGAACAAGTCATTTTTCAGACTGTTTTCGTCAAACGGGCCGACGCGCTTGTAGAGGATCTTGCCGTCCGCTCCGACGAGATAGGATTCCGGAATTCCGTAGACCCCCCAATCAATCGCCGCGACACCTTTCGGGTCAACGCCTATGGCGGCAAAAGGATTGCCGAGTTCGGACAGGAAGCCGAGCGCATTGTCGTTCTTGTCCTTGTAATTGATGCCGACGACATTGATGCGCTCATCCTTGGAAAGCCCCATGATGATGGAATGCTCCTGGCGGCAGGGAATGCACCAGGACGCCCAGACATTGACCAGGGTCAGCTTTCCGGCAATGGCGGCCGTCGTCAGCGCCGGCATGGGCGCGCCGTTCATGACGGCGCCCTCAAGCGGGGCCATGTCGAGTTGCGGCGCGGTCCGGCCGATCAGCACGGAGGGAATGACCGAATTGTCCTTGCCGTTGGATTGGGCCAGCAGCATCATGCCAAACACGCCTCCTATCGCCAGAACAATGACAAGCGGCAGAAAGGCGAGAAGGGAGCGCGCGGCTTTCGGTGCGGTTTCAGGCAAGTCGCTCACGATTTCCCACCCTCTTCCAGACCCGGTTGCTGCGCGGGCGCATCAGCCGAACGGCGCCTTATGCCGGCTTTGTCCAGACGCTTGAGTTCGTTCTGCTGACGGCGTCCGTCCAGCATGATGACGGCGATCATGACAACAATCACCACGACGCTGACACCCCAGGCCGAATAGACGTAAAAGGCGTGGGTCATGATGCCTGTCCTGCCATGCGCGCGGCCAGACGGCGCAGCGACGCCACCCGCCTGCGCCAGATTTCATTGCGCATCGCCATCAGATGCAGCGTGAAGAACAGCAAGGTGAAGGCAAGCGCCATGATGAACAGCGGCCACAGGAACTCCGGATCAATCGTCGGGCCGTCCATGCGCATGACGCTGGCCGGTTGATGCAGCGTGTTCCACCATTCCACCGAAAATTTGATGATCGGGATATTGACGAAGCCGACAAGGATCAGCACGGCAGAGACCCGCGCCGACCGGCCGGGATCATCCATGGCGCGATTGAGCGCGATCAGGCCGAGATACATCAAAAACAGGATGAATACCGAAGTCAGGCGCGCATCCCACACCCACCAGGCGCCCCACATAGGCTTGCCCCAGAGAGAACCGGTCACCAGCGCCAGAAAGGTGAAGGCCGCCCCGATAGGGGCTGCGGCGCGCGCTGCGACGTCGGCCAGCGGATGACGCCAGACCAAAGTCCCCAGCGCCGAAATTGCCATGACCGAATAGATCATCATCGACAGCCAGGCCGAAGGCACATGGATATACATGATGCGGACGGTTTCGCCCTGCAGAAAATCACCGTCAGTCGAAAAGCTCAGATAGATCCCCGCCACAAACAATAGCGCGGTCAGGCCGGCCAGCCATGGCAAAAGGCGGCCGGAAAATGCTAAAAACCGCGTCGGGTTGGCGAGGTCGGAGATCTTGGAGATGGAAAGGCTTGCCTCTGTCATGTCGGCTTTCTAACGCGTTTGGCTTTTTGCTGCAATTGATCCCGCTCAATCGGAAGCCATCATTTTTGGTGTTATACCAATGTTCAATGATAATGACCCATGGCGCCGGGGCGAATTTGTCTGCCGGCTAGGAGAAACCCGGAAATGGACCCATAGGTCCATTGAGGATTTTCGACGACGCCGGCAGACAAATGCGCCCGGCCCTTCGGG
>JBGSIT010000018.1:0-12679 GCA_041742335.1 Rhizobiaceae bacterium | reverse complement strand
GACTCCAAGCGAATTTGCCGACACCTTCGCAACGCGCCGGGCTTTGGCGCTGCGCAATGTGGATAACTCCGCACCAAAGCCCGTCACATCAAACGCCGGAAACGAACTCAAAACTGGATAAAACTTGGGGGCAAGGTCACGAGCCACGGCGTGATGGCCTTCCTGCTGCGCAAGGGCTACACTGTCATTCCGGTCAATCCCGGCCACGCAGGCGGCCAGATCCACGGCCAGACCGTTTATGCGCGTCTTGCCGATATTCCGGTCAAGATCGATATGGTCGAAGTGTTTCGCAATGCGGACAAGTTGCCGGCGCTGGTTGATGAAATATTGGCGCTGCCGGAAAAGCCCGACGTCATCTGGGGACAATTGACAGTTCGCAATGACGAAGCCGCGCTGAAGGCGGAGACTGCCGGCATCAAGGTCGTGATGGACCGCTGTCCGGCAATTGAATATCCGCGTCTCATGGCCTGAGCGGCTTTACTGCGCGGCCTGCATTTCCGGTATTGCGCGCAATTTGTCCAGTTGCTCGGCATTGCCGCAATAATGCACATGGTCCTTGACGGCGCGGCCGTCCTCCAGATCATATCTGCATTGCTTCTTGTCGCCGCAGGTCGCGCAAATTGCCTGCATGTCGCGAAACAGGGTCCGGTCGGCCTCTTCCACAATGGCCGGATCGATTTCCATCGCGCGCATCAGGTCGGCCATTTCATCCGCACCGTGCGGGCCGGCGCGCACAATCGCATAAAGCTGTGAAGGGGAGACGCCGCAATCATGGGCGGCATCGGCGAACTGGCGGCTGTCCAGCGCCCGGATCTCGGCCAGTTCGGCGCTGACCAAAAGGTGCTGCCGCCACCAAGCCTTGAGACGATCAATAACGGTCTGGTCCGTCTGCATGTCCATAGCCATTCTCCCTGATACTGGCTTCAGGCTCTCACTGGCGTGCAAAAGGGGCATTGATCCTGATCAAATGATCTACAAAGATCGCAAGGAACGAAAAAATAATTCTTCCAATCCCCATACGGGCGTGTACCTGTTGGGCAAAGGGCCAGTTTGCAGGCGGATTTGTGGAATACACGTCTTCACTTGGCCCCGGTATCATCTATGATCGCGCCCATAAACGGAGGAAAAAATGTCAAACAGCAATCCAGGATTCTCAACGCTTGCCGTCCACGCCGGGGCCCAGCCGGACCCGACGACCGGTGCACGGACAACGCCGATTTACCAGACCACCAGCTTTGTCTTCAACGATACCGACCATGCGGCGGCGCTTTTCGGCCTCAAGCAATTCGGCAATATCTATACCCGGCTGATGAACCCGACCACGGCTGTTCTTGAAGAACGCGTCGCAGCGCTTGAAGGCGGCACCGCCGCCTTGGCAACCGCGTCCGGCCATGCCGCGCAGTTGCTGATCTTCCACACATTGATGAATCCGGGAGAAAATTTCATTGCCGCCCAGAAACTCTATGGCGGCTCCATCAACCAGTTCGGCCACTCTTTCAAGAGCTTTGGCTGGGAGGTTCGCTGGGCTGATGCCATGAATCCGTCATCCATGGAAGCTCTCATCGACGACAAGACCAAGGCGATTTTTGTTGAAAGCCTCGCCAATCCGGGCGGCACCTTCGTCGATATCGCGGCCATTTCGGCCGTTGCCAAGCGCCACAACCTGCCGCTGATCGTCGACAATACGATGGCGACCCCTTATCTTTTGCGGCCCATCGAGCATGGCGCCGACATCGTTGTGCATTCACTGACCAAATTCATGGGCGGACATGGCAATTCCATGGGCGGCATCATCGTCGATGGCGGCACTTTCGACTGGTCCAAGCCCGGCCGCTATCCGATGCTCTCCGAACCGCGCACCGAATATGGCGGGGTCGTGCTGCATCCGGTATTCGGCAATATAGCCTTTGCGATTGCGGCCCGGGTGTTGGGCCTGCGCGATTTCGGCCCGTCGATTTCGCCCTTCAATGCCTTCATGATCCTGACCGGCATCGAGACACTGCCGCTGCGCATGCAGCGTCACTGCGACAATTCCCTGGCTGTCGCCACGTGGCTGAAAAAACACCCCAAGGTATCCTGGGTGTCCAATTCGGCGCTTCCTGATGATCCCAACCACGCGCTGCAGCAGAAATACTCGCCCAAGGGTTCTGGGGCTGTCTTCACTTTCGGGCTGAAGGGCGGCATGCAATCCGGCAAGGCCTTTGTGGAGAGCCTCAAGATGTTTTCACATCTTGCCAATATCGGCGACACCCGTTCGCTGGTCATTCATCCGGCTTCGACCACCCATAGCCAGTTGACGCCGGAACAACTGGTCGCCGCTGGCGCCGGTCCCGACGTGGTGCGCCTTTCGGTCGGCATCGAGGATGTCGCCGATATCATCGCCGATCTGGAACAAGCGCTGGAAAACGCATGAGCGCGCATGTGCGGTCCTTCAACCTGGCCGGTATCGAGGCAGAAGTGGGTGTGCCGAAGGCGGACCGGCTGATTGCCGGCGAACCGCAATTTGCCACCTACAATGTTGAAGAGACTTCGGACGGACTCTATGCCGGTGTGTGGGAAGCCACGCCCGGCAAATGGCGGATCGTCTACGAGGAGTGGGAGTATTTCCACATTCTGGACGGCTATTCGATCGTCACCGAGGATGGAAAGGAACCCATTCACCTGAAGGCGGGCGACAGGCTGATCATCCGGCCTGGCTTTTCGGGAACCTGGGAAGTGGTTGAAACAACCCGCAAGGATTATGTCATCAAGACGTAAAAAACGCCCGCCCGGAAGCAGTTCCGGGCGGGCGACTGATCTGTCAAAAGGCCTGGTTGGCTGCTACTTGGCGAGCCGGACCAGCTTTTTGGAAGCCTTGACGCCGATCTTGTTGAAGGCGGATACAAGGTCAGAAGTATTTTCGGCCGGGAAATAATGCCCCGAATCCGTGGCGCAATAGTTCAGCAGGGCCTGGCCGCGGCTGGGCGCCATGAAGGCCACCGTATAGATCTCGATTTTCGCGAGCTTGGCCTTGTCGCACCATTTTTTGGTATTGGTATCGGCAGTGGTCGTGGTGTTTTCACCATCGGTCATCAGCACGATATATTTTTCAGGCACTTGCTGGTTCTTGGTCATATGGGCGGAATTTTCCGAGCCGGCGATGAGGCTTTCATAAGCTGTCTGCGTGGCAAGCGAAGAGTCCGTCGTGCTGGTCGCAGTCAATGCCGCGACATAGGCCGCCACGCCGGTCGTCCCCCAGGCCAGATTGGTCGGGGTCTGCATGCTGCCATTGTAGGAAACGGCGCCGGTGCGGACATAGGTGGAGGTCGGATCAGCATCAATGAACTTGGTCAGCAGGCTGGTGACGGCCAATTTGAGCGATTCGATTTTCGTGTAATAGGCCGTGCAGGTCGTCGTGACCTTTTTCTTGCCTTTGCCGGTCGTGCAGGAATAGGTATAGGATGTTTTGGTCTGGCTCGCCATCGAACCGGAACGGTCGAGGACCAGATACATCGACAAGGCGGCCTTGGATTCGGTCGCACCGCCGGCAACCGTTGACGAGGCGCCGATCGGGATGGACTGGATCCCCGCCAGCTTCATGAAGGTGGTGTTGACCTGTGAGGTCACCTTGGCCTGCACGGTGCTATTGGCCGTGTCGATCGTCATGTCCTTGGTATTCAGGACATAGCCGCCGGTAATGTTGGTCTGGGCATTGTACCACTTGACGATTTCGCCCTTCAGTTCGTCGTCCGAGACCTTGCCGACCTTGCCGATGACCGCAAGCATGGCCGAATCGATATCGGCCTGCATCTTGTCCTGGACATTGTAGGCGCGGACAAAGTCGACGCTGGCGCCGACCGCGAGCAGCAAAGGCACCAAAGTGAGCGCGAACAGCAAGGCTATGTTGCCATTTCTGTCGCCGATGAATGTGCCGAAAAGTCTTGAAAGCTGGCGTTTGAAGTTCGGAAAGTTTGACATTTTGCCGTGATTCCGCGTGAGATGCCATGTCGTTTTGACATGGTTCACTATCCGGTATCGCTATTAATAATCCGGCTCATGGCCGGTATTGGCCGCAAATATCAAAAAAGATGCTTTACAGATCGCAAATCACCGGATCGACGTGAGCCGGTTTGGAGCAAGCGCCTGTCCGGATGAATCACGTCACTTCCCCCAACCGATAACCGGAAGTCCATTGTCTTGCCGGTCGGCCATCGACCACACTAGCGCCAGCTCCGCCTTTCTTCAAGAATGTCACCTGATTGTCAAGGAGAGCCGCTATCTAAAGCCCCGGGTCCACAAGCTGAGCCGCAAAATATCAAACAGGAATGCCAAAGGAGACGTCTGATGAAGGGATTGCGATTTACACTCATGGCCGCCACGGCGATGACACTGTTGACCGGCCTTGCCAATGCCGGTGAAATGTCGTTTGCGCCTGTCGAAGCGCCAAAAGACGATCAGGCCAAGCGGATTGTCAATGTCTCGCCGTCGGTGGTGATCGACGGTTTGAAAACCGACATTTCCTGGAACCTGGTCGCACGCAGCGGCGACGTGATCGGCGGCCAGGCCTTTGGCGTTGCCACCGATGCTTCGGGCGCGCCGATCAGGAACAAGGACGGCTCGCCGGTGGTTTCCGACGATGCCGATTTCACTTCGCTGCTTCCGGTGGGCGGAAAACTGTTTTCCATCACCCATTTTGAGGCCCGTCCGGCTGCCATGTATCTGAGCGAATTGAAGCAGGATGCGGACGGAAAGCTTTCGGCAATTTCCACCCGCCCGATCGATTTTGCTGCCGTGGGCGGCCTTTGGGTGGCGTGCGCCGGATCGGTGACGCCATGGAACACCCATCTGGGTTCGGAGGAATATCCGCCGGATGCGCGTTCGGTGGAAGCAGCCAGATCCTATTCGGATCTTGATGATTACATGCTTCCCATGGCGCTTTATAATGGCGTCAACACGGATATGGCACCCTTTGCCGCCTTCAAGGCCGCGTTCCAGCCGTATCAGTATGGCTTTTCGGTAGAAGTGGCCGTCAACCAAGCGGGTGATACCAAGGTCGCCAAGCATTATGCAATGGGCCGCGTGGCGGTGGAACTGGCCTGGGTCATGCCGGATCGCAAGACCTCCTACATTACCGACGATGGCAACAATACCGGCCTTTACCGTTTTGACGCCGACAACCAGGATGACCTGAGCGCAGGCAGGCTCTATGCGGCAAAATGGCATCAGACGTCATCAGAAGGCGCGGGCGCTGCCGATATTGAGTGGATCGATCTGGGTCACGCCGCCAACAGCCAGGTTGAACAGGCGCTGAAGCTCGGTGTGAGCTTCTCCGATCTGTTTGAAACGGCCGATTTTGATGATGACGGCAATTGTCCGGAAGGATTTTCATCGTCAAATGCCGAGGGACGGGCGGAATGCCTGAAGGTCAGGCCCGGCATGGAAGCGCTCGCCTCGCGTCTGGAAACCCGGCGCTATGCGTCAATGCTTGGCGCAACCACCGAGTTCCGCAAGATGGAAGGCCTTGCCTTCGATCCTGAAGGAAAGCGCCTTTTCGTGGCCATGTCCGAGGTTTCAAACGGCATGGAAGATGCGGCCAAGGACAATAAATATGACAAGGGCGGCCGCAACGACATCAAGCTTGCCAAGAACAAATGCGGCGCGGTTTACGAATTGCCGTTCGACGGCAATTACGTTGTCACCAGCGCCAAGTCCTTTCTGGAGGGCAAGCCGCGGAAATATGAGGGCGAATATGCCGACAATAGCTGCGACATCGACGCAATCGCCAATCCGGACAATCTGAGCTTCATTCCCGGTTATGACACATTGCTGATCGGTGAAGACACGGGTTCGGGTCACCAGAATGACGCCACCTGGGCCGTCAACGCTTCCACCAAGGCCATGACCCGGATCACCACGACGCCCTATGGTTCGGAAAACACCTCCGTCGACTGGTATTCCGATATCAACGGATTTGGCTATCTGGTCACCGTCGTCCAGCATCCCTTTGGGGAATCGGACGCCGACAAGCTGCAAAAGCCTGAAGACGCCCGCGCTTATGTCGGCTATATCGGGCCGTTCCCGGCGCTGAAAAAGGCGGCCATGGCCAACTGACCCTTCGTAGGAAAGAAAAAGGCGCCAGTCACTGACCGGCGCCTTTTTTGATGATTGCCGGTTGGGCCGGAGCCGGGACTAATTGGTCAGCCGCACGGCCAGCTTGGCGGCCTTTTCGCCGATCTTGCTGAAGGCCGAAACCAGTTCCGACGTATCTTCCGGCTCGAAATAGTGACCCGAATCCGTGGCGCAGTATTTCAACAATGCCTGGCCCCTGCTGGGCGCCATGAAGGCAATGGTAAAGACTTCCATATTGGCCAGTCGCGCCTTGTCGCACCAGGTCTTGGTCACCGTATCCGAACTCGTGGCATTGTTGGCGCCATCCGTCATGAACACAATGAACTTGGTGGGCGTCTGGCCGTTCATGCTGGCATGGGCGCTGTTTTCGCCCGATTTGTTCAGGCTTTCATAGGCGGTCCGGAACGCTTCGCTGGAATCGGTGCCGCCGCCGTCACGCAGGGCTGCGACATAGGCAGCAGCCGAAGTCGTTCCCCATTCCAGTGGCGAGGCCTTCTGCATCTCACGATTGTAGGAAACCGCGCCAAGACGGGCATATTTCTTTTCAGGGTCTGCTGTTGCAATCTGGTCCAGCAAGTCCTTGCCGGCAATTTGCAGCGACTCGATCTTGGTGAAATATTTGGTGCAGTCGTAATAACCTTTTCTCTTCTTGTAGCATGTGGTTGAATACCGAGTGTTGGTATTTTCGCCCATCGACCCGGACTGATCGAGAACAAGGTACATCGACAAAGCGGACTTTGTCTTGGTTTCCCCGCCGGCGGCCGTGCTGGACGCCAGGATGGGAACCGTCTTTATGCCCGCAAGCATCATGAAGGTGGTATCGACCGTGGACGACACGCGCGCCACGATCTGGGCCTTGGATGTATCAATGGCGATGTCTTCGGTATTCAGCGTATAATTGCCGTTGAGGTTGGTTCTTGCATTGAACAGCGTGACGATTTTTGAACGCAACGCCTCGTTGTCGGTCTTGCCGACCTGATTGACGGCGCTCAGCAATGCGGCATCCAGATCGGCCTGCATCCTGTCCTGAATATTGTAGGCGCGTACGAAATCAACGCTTGCGCCGATCGCAAGCAACACTGGAACCAGCGTCAGCGCAAACAACAGGGAAATGTTGCCGGATTTGTTTTCCGCCAGCCGCCTGCCATGCTTTTTAAGCGGCGCGCAAAGCGTCCGAATGTTTGTCTTTTTGACGGTTTCAAGTATTTTCATGTCAGTACCACCCGATTGGAACAGAGTCACCAATTTCGAGTT
Organism: Rhizobiaceae bacterium; assembly: GCA_041742335.1. Classification (GTDB taxonomy): domain Bacteria; phylum Pseudomonadota; class Alphaproteobacteria; order Rhizobiales; family Rhizobiaceae; genus Rhizobium_E. The sequence continues at coordinate 5,317 of JBGSIT010000018.1, read as the reverse complement.
TCAGCCTAACATTTCGAGAATTAATATTTCCAAGACCCTGCCGCAAATCGCCCTCTGACGCACAAATATGCTAAACAAACCTTGAATCTATCGCTATTTGAACAGTTATTTGTCTAATATTGGCGCATGATTTCAAAACTGTGCCAATTCCATTCACGCGGCCAATTGGACTATTCTCGCCGAATTCGTCGGCTTATGGGCGCCATTCAAGCTGCAGATTGTCGAGGCCATGGAAATGATAGACATCCTTGACGGTCGGTTTGACAGCCAATCTCAGCCCCGGCAGGCGTTCAAAGAGAATGGGCAGCACGGTCTGCAATTCGAACCGCGCCAGCGGTGCGCCGATACAGAAATGGATGCCGGCGCCGAATGAAAGATTGGCGACGTCGTTGCGACCGGGCTGAAAGGCGAGGGGATCGGAAAATTTCGCAGGGTCGAGATTGGCTGCCGCCAGAATGAGCCCGATCTTGTCGCCTTTCTTGAATGTCACGCCTTGATATTCCAGATCGTCAAGCACCCAGCGCTCGAAAATATGAACCGGCGCGGTGATCCGCAAACATTCCTCCACGCAGCGCGCAGTCTTCGTGGCGTCCGAAAAAAGGCCGGCCGCGTCGTCTGCGTTTGTCAGGATCGTGTTGACGGCATTGCCGATCTGGTGGACCGTCGCCTCGTGGCCGGCATTGAGAAGAACGATCGTCGTCGACACCAGTTCGTCGGTTGTCAATTGCTGGCCGCCGCGCTCAGTAAATATCATGTGGCTCAACAGGTCGTCGCCGGGCTGCCTGCGCCGGGCGGCAATTTCATCGCCGACGAATTCAGCGAATTCGCGGGCCGCCCGGTTGGCGCGATATTCATCTTCCACGGTCCTGCCGAACATGTACATCCGCACATAGTGATGCGACCAGTCCAGGAGTTGCCGGCCCATCGAATCGGCGATGCCGAGCATCCTTGCGATGATCGTCACCGGTATAATTTCGGCAAAGGCGGACAGCAATTCGACTTTGCCATCCTTTTCAAATCCGTCGATCAGCCGGTGGGCGAGGCCGGCAATGTCAGGCTTCAATTGTTCGATCTGGCGCGAGACGAAGGCGCGGTTGATCAGCGTTCGCAGCCGCGTATGTTCGGGCGGTTCCAGTTCGAGAAGGGATTTGGATTCGGCGCGGTCAAAATCGGCCAGATGCGCCTTGGGCGGTTCCAGGCCCAGTTCCTCGCGGCTGGCGACATGGGTGATCTGGCGGCCGAACCGCCGGTCGCGCAGCAGGCCGTTGACCTGGTCGTAGCCGATAAAATACCACTGGCCTTGCTCTTCCCACCAAAACATCGGACCGAGGCTATGCAAGGCCGCATAGGTGCGGTTGGGGTTTTGGAAGAATTCCGGATTGCGCGCGTCAAGCGATGCTTTGCGCGTTTCCGGATCAACCGACAGCCATTGAAAAATCTTCTGCATGGCCGATGTCTAGCTTGGAAAATTGAAAAGGAAAAGCCGGGCGCAGGGCTTGTGGATGACTTTCCGGGACAGTCTTCGCCAATTTTTGTGCGACGTTAACCGGTCTTCGGGCACAAAATGGAACATAACTGAGGATAACGCGGCTTGGTAACTGGCTGTTAAACCCGAATCTGCATCAGATTGCTTTCAATTCCTTGTCGTCCCTTGAAGTCTATCAGGGGGACACTCTATGTAGGTAGGAATGATTTTATTGATTCCCGTTCACATCATGGTGTTGGCGGGAAATTTGAAAAGGGCTGACATGAGAGATCCGTTAGAGACCGCAATGGGCTTGGTGCCGATGGTCGTTGAGCAAACCAATCGCGGTGAGCGCGCTTATGATATTTTTTCACGGCTGCTCAAGGAGCGTATCATCTTTCTGACAGGACCGGTGGAAGACGGCATGGCCTCGCTGGTCTGCGCCCAGTTGCTGTTTCTGGAAGCTGAAAATCCCAAGAAGGAAATCTCCATCTACATCAATTCGCCCGGCGGCATGGTGACCTCCGGCATGGCGATCTATGATACGATGCAGTTCATCAAGCCCGCCGTGTCGACTTTGTGCATCGGCCAGGCCGCCTCGATGGGGTCGCTGCTGCTGGCCGCCGGCCACAAGGACATGCGCTTTGCCACACCCAATGCCCGCATCATGGTCCACCAGCCTTCCGGCGGTTTCCAGGGCCAGGCCTCCGACATCGAGCGCCATGCCCGCGACATCCTGAAGATGAAGCGCCGGTTGAACGAGATCTATGTCAAGCATTCCGGGCGCACGCTGGAAGAGGTTGAGACATCGCTGGACCGCGATAATTTCATGAGTGCTGACGAAGCCCGCGAATGGGGTTTGATCGATACAGTCCTGACAACGCGCATGGATACAGAAGGCGATCCGGAGGATTGATAACCGGCTTTTGCCGGGGGTGAATGCCTGTTGTGCCCAACCGAAAACACAATAGGCCTTTAAACCTCGGCAAACAGCGTTCATAATACAGATTAATGCTATGTTTTGTTTTATAGGGCATAGCTAATACAATTGGATGGGGATTCGTTGCCACTTCCGGCCAAATGTGATTGATTGTCCGGAAGACAGTACCCCCAGACGGCTTGCCCCGATAGTCGCCTGATAGAAGGAGACATGTGGCGGGGTAATTTGAGTGGTCCGTTTTCTTCACTGAAGAAACGGCATGCTGGAAGGAAAATGATATGAGCAAGGTCAGCGGCAGCAACGGCGGCGACTCCAAAAATACCCTTTATTGTTCCTTCTGCGGCAAGAGCCAGCACGAGGTTCGCAAGCTCATCGCGGGACCGACGGTGTTCATCTGCGACGAATGCGTCGAACTGTGCATGGATATCATTCGCGAAGAGAACAAGACCTCCATGGTCAAGTCCCGCGACGGCGTTCCCACGCCGCAGGACATCATGAAGGTGCTCGATGAATATGTCATCGGCCAGACCAAGGCCAAGCGCATCTTGTCGGTGGCGGTTCACAACCATTACAAACGTCTCGCCCATGCGACCAAGAACCAGGAAATCGAGCTTTCCAAATCCAACATCCTGCTGGTAGGACCGACAGGTTGCGGCAAGACCTACCTGGCCCAGACGCTGGCCCGCATCATCGACGTGCCCTTCACGATGGCCGATGCGACGACGCTGACGGAAGCCGGCTATGTCGGCGAAGACGTTGAAAACATCATCCTGAAGCTTCTGCAGGCCGCCGACTACAATGTCGAACGCGCCCAGCGCGGCATCGTCTATATCGATGAAGTCGACAAGATTTCCAGAAAGTCCGACAATCCGTCCATCACCCGCGACGTTTCGGGCGAGGGCGTGCAGCAGGCGCTTCTGAAGATCATGGAAGGCACAGTGGCCTCCGTGCCGCCCCAGGGCGGACGCAAGCATCCGCAGCAGGAATTCCTGCAGGTTGACACGACCAACATCCTGTTCATCTGCGGCGGCGCCTTTGCCGGTCTTGACAAGATCATTTCAGCGCGCGGCGAAAAGACCTCCATCGGCTTCAGCGCCAAGGTGCGTGCGCCGGACGAACGCCGTGTCGGCCATGTGTTGCGCGAACTGGAACCCGAAGATCTCGTCAAATTCGGCCTGATCCCGGAATTCATCGGTCGTCTGCCGGTGCTTGCGACGCTGGAAGACCTTGACGAAGATGCGCTGATCCAGATCCTGACCGAACCGAAAAACGCCTTGGTCAAGCAGTATCAACGCCTCTTCGAGATGGAAGACGTGGAATTGTCCTTCCATGAAGACGCGCTCAGGGAAATCGCCAAGCGCGCCATCGTGCGCAAGACCGGCGCCCGCGGCTTGCGCTCGATCATGGAAAAAATCCTGCTCGACACCATGTTTGAGTTGCCGATCCTGGAAGGTGTTCAGGAAGTGGTCATCTCTGACGAAGTGGTCGTCGGCAACGCACGGCCGCTCTATATCTACGCAGATCGGCGCGATGAAAAGGCCAACGCAACGGCGTAATGGCTGAACATTTTGCAGGGCGGCCCGCTTGCCAGCGGGCCGCTTTGTTGTTTTTATGATGCGTACTTTGCAAATAATTGTATTCAAACGGCAAATTATCGTTGCATGTTGATGACGCCCGGAGCAAAAATAACCGGTGATTCATCCGCTAGCCTGTACCTTTTCCAGTTGGTGTTTTCAAAGGCGCAAGCCTCGCAACATTTGAAGGGGCTAATTTCAACAAATTGTCACAAAGTTGACAGCCGGTGCAGTCTGCAAGCTTGAAATCGGATTTCCTCCTATCCACTTGTAAGCGGAAGAAGTTGCCGGGCCCGAAATTCAGACGGGTTTGCGGCAGGTCCCCCAGGGGATCCAATTGAAAGGACACAAGATGCCCAAGACAACGCAAACAGTGATCGAACGCATGGCTTATCCCGTGCTCCCACTGCGCGATATCGTGGTATTTCCTCATATGATCGTGCCGCTTTTCGTAGGCCGCGACAAATCCATCCGCGCGCTGGAAGAAGTGATCGGCTCTGATCGCCAGATCCTGCTGGTCACCCAGATGAACGCCAGCGACGACGATCCGGCGCAAGACGCCATCTACAAGGTCGGCACGGTTGCCAATGTATTGCAATTGCTCAAGCTGCCCGACGGCACCGTCAAGGTGCTGGTCGAAGGTAAGGCAAGGGCGACCATTGACGCCTATACCGACCGTGAAGAATTCTATGAAGTGACCGCCGACGTGCTGGCTGAACCGGAAGATGATCCGGTGGAAGTTGAAGCGCTGTCGCGCTCGGTGGTCTCCGAATTCGAAAATTACGTCAAGCTCAACAAGAAGATTTCTCCCGAAGTGGTGGGCGCTGCCAGCCAGATCGAGGATTATTCGAAGCTTGCCGATACCGTGGCCTCCCATCTATCCATCAAGTTGACTGAAAAGCAGGAAATGCTGGAAACCACGTCCATCAAGCACCGCCTGGAAAAGGCCCTTGGCTTCATGGAAGGCGAAATCTCCGTCCTCCAGGTGGAAAAGCGCATCCGCTCGCGCGTCAAGCGCCAGATGGAAAAGACCCAGCGCGAATACTACCTGAACGAGCAAATGAAGGCCATCCAGAAGGAACTGGGCGATGGCGAGGACGGCCGTGACGAAATGGCTGAAATCGAAACGCGGATCCAGAAGACCAAGCTGTCCAAGGAAGCCCGCGAAAAGGCCGATGCCGAGTTCAAGAAGCTCAAGCAGATGAGCCCGATGTCGGCGGAAGCCACCGTCGTGCGTAACTATCTTGACTGGATCCTCGGTCTGCCTTGGGGCAAGAATTCCAAGATCAAGACCGATCTCAACAATGCCGAGAAGGTTTTGGAAGGCGATCACTTTGG
>JBGSIT010000017.1:0-2978 GCA_041742335.1 Rhizobiaceae bacterium | reverse complement strand
GCCCTTCGGGTGGGCCGGATGCCACGCGCCGGGGGTGTCGCAATCCTCGACCGCAGCTTTGGCTGCGCTCTGCGGAGTGCTCCTACCCGGACGCCCGTCTCCGGTCCCACGCCATGGGTCATTATCATTGAACATTGGTATGAGCCTTCAATCCGGCAACATCGCCATGACAAGCAGGCCGCAGGCCGTCACCAGCGCGCCGGCGACAACCGGCAGGCTGACCCAGCCATGGCCGAGCAGGCCTTCCAGAATGATGATGAAAGTCGGCATCAGATAGCCGTAGGCCAACACTTTTGGAGCAGGAAGCCGCATGGCGGCGAATTGCAACAGCAGGAAGGTGAAGACGGTGGTAACGACGGACAGGTAGACAATGGCCACCCAGACGATCGGGTCGAGATACAGGATCGGTGTTGTCGTCAGAGCGGGAATTCCTGGAATCATCAACCATAGTCCGGTGGCGACCACTGACCAGAATCCGAAGCTGAAAGCATCTTCGCCGCGATTGAACTTGCGGATCAGCGGCGCATAGGCCGCATGGCAGACAACGCCGATGAAAAAGATTGCTTCGCCCTTGCCGACGTCAAATGCGAGAATGGCATCGATCCTGCCGCGAAAGATCACCCATATGGCGCCCGTTGCGGCAATCACAAGACTGGCCAGCACACCCGTTTTCGTCTTCTGGCCCAACAGCACCAATGCAAAACCGGCGCTGATCAGGGGCATCAGGGTGAAGACTGCGCCTGTCGCAACCGGACTGGTAATCTCCAGCGCCGCAAACATCGAGTGCATATAGACCGCCATCAGCAGGCCCAGCAGGCCAAATCGCCACATGCTTTTAGGTATGGTCAACCGGCGCTTCAGCACGAACATGATCATGGCAGCCATGAAGGCCACGCTCACAGCATAACGAAGGGCGTTGATGGCTGCAGGCGATGCATGCTCGGTGGCAATGCCGCCAAGACTGAAGGAGACAGATATCAGCAACGCAAACAGCAGCATGGCTGAATGGGCAAGCCATTTTTCGCGACCCGTCGCAAAGATCGGCGTGGGCCGCAGCTGAGTTATGCGCATGAATTCATCATTCTTCCGGATCGGGCTGCCAAAGTTCGACCGGATTGCCTTCCGGATCCGTCAGGCGGGCAAAGCGACCGTTGGGATAGTATTCCGGATCCACTTCAACCTCAATGCCGGCATCTTCAAGCTGTTCAACCATCGCGTCGAGATCGCGGACGCGGAAGTTGATGCACCAATTCTTGTCCGGACGGCCGAAATAGTGGCTCTTTTTGGGGAAGGGTGCAAAAACCGTGCTGCCTGCCTTTTGCTGCCACACGGGTTCTTCCTCGTCATCTGGCGCTGGCTGGATGCCGAAATGCAGCTCATACCAGGCCGACAATTTTTGCGGATCTTCCGCCCTGAAGAAGAAACCTCCGATACCCGTTATTTTTTCCATTGGCTAATCCTTTGCCGCACGCAAGCCCTGATGGCGGATGGTTTTTTTGCCATAGCATTGTTGGCATGTCTTCTTGAATAGCTATTTTGCGACAAAATTGCCGGACGGGTGGTAAATTGTTAACCCTACCGGCCCCGACTGTGCCAGATCGTTGCAAATCAACAGTCCCAAAAATGCCGGGTGCTGTCTCATTGCGGAACAGACTTGGAAAGCTTGACGGTTGTTGGTCTCTGCGACTGCAGGAGCCGATTTTGGACTCGCAATGTGCCGGTTCAATACAGGCTGTTTTCCGAGGGCTTTGTTTTTATGCGGTTCTCTGCCACAAGACCGCTAGATTCGAGCCCATTTGAAAGACACGCAATGTCACCGTCCAGCCTGTTGAATGACGTCATGGAGGCGGCGTCCATCCCTTACTCGACCGGCTCCATCATGCTTTTGCTGGTTGCAGCCGTGGTTGCCGGGTTGGCCCGTGGTTTTTCAGGCTTTGGGGCGGCGCTTATTTTCGTGCCGCTGGCAAGTTCCGTTATCGGACCGAAGATGGCTGCGCCGCTGTTGTTGGTCATTGATGGCATTGGCGCCGTCGGCATGGTGCCGGGGGCATTTGTCAAAGCCAGCAAGCGGGCAATTGCGCTTATGGCCTTGGGTGCATTGATTGGCGTGCCTACCGGTGTTTTTTTTCTTTTCCGGGCCGACCCTCTGATTGTGCGCTGGGGAATTGTTATCACGATAGCGCTGTTTTTGCTGTTCTTGATGTCCGGCCGGCGCTTCCAGGGTCTGGACCGGACTCCGGTTTCGCTTGGCGTGGGCCTTGCCTCCGGGTTTTTCAGTGGTGCAGCGCAAATTGGCGGGCCGCCGGCAGTGGCCTATTTTCTGGGCGTGGCTATGCCTGCCGCCACAACACGGGCAAATATCGTGCTGTACTTTGCCGTTTCCGGCCTGATTTCGGCAACAAGCTATTGGTTGACCGGTTTGCTTGAGGCAAGGATTTTCGTTTTGGCTCTGCTGGTTGGCCCGCCTTACGCGCTTGCCATCTATGCTGGATCACGGGCGTTCGGAAAAACCGGCGATGCACTTTTTCGCCGGATTTGCTTTGCGCTGATCGCAATTGCAGTTGTCCTGAGCCTGCCTGTTCTCGACACTTATCTGAGATAGTCGGGAAAGAGCCATTCCTCCGCTTTGCTTCTGCCCGTTTCCCTGCCACAAGACTCCAAGACCCGAGCCAATCCGAAAGTCCCCCAATGTCAATGTCCGACCAATTGCGCGATCTTTTCGACATCGTTCTCTCCGCCTATTCGACCCGCTCCATCGTGCTGTTGCTGGTTGCCGTCGGCGTTGCGGGTCTGGCGCGCGGCTTTTCCGGTTTCGGCGCCGCCTTGATATTCGTGCCGCTGGCCAGTTCCTTCATTGGGCCCAAGGCCGCAGCGCCGCTGATCCTGATCATCGATTCCTTCGCAGCGGTCGGCATGCTGCCCGACGCCTGGCGCAAGGCCGACAAGCCCGCTGTTGGCGCCATGGGCGCCGGCGCCCT
>JBGSIT010000016.1:0-3977 GCA_041742335.1 Rhizobiaceae bacterium | reverse complement strand
GGCCGACCACTCCGCCGTTGCCGCGTCACCTGCGCAATGGGGCGCCAAAGTGGCCGCGGCCTACCGCCGCTATGACGCCGATCGCATCGTGGTGGAAATCAACCAGGGCGGCGACATGGTGGCCGCCATCCTCAAAAGCATCGACGCCAGCCTGCCGATCACCAATGTGCGCGCCAGCCGAGGCAAATATCTGCGCGCCGAACCGGTGGCCGCCCTCTACGAACAAGGCCGCGTCGCCCATGCCGGCGCATTTTGCGAACTCGAAGACCAGATGTGCGACTTCGGCCCCGACGGCCTCTCCGGCGGCGCTTCCCCCGACCGGCTGGACGCGCTGGTCTGGGCGCTGACAGCGTTGATGTTGACGGCAAGGGGCGAGCCGCGGGTGCGGGGGATGTGAGGGGATGTTGATGCTTCCGGTCTACCTCTCATAGCTCCTGCAAAACCATCGATTGCTTGACGACAATCAGACCCTTTTCCGCATTACCCCCCAGTTTTTCCACGAGGCCCCCCATGAACCGCACCCACTTCTTCACCTCGATCCGCGCTGCCGGATCGGGTCTTTTCGGCCGCGTGCTCAACCAGTCCCAGGTTGATGGCATTTCGGCCATTCTTGATCATTGGGAAAGCGCCATGCCCGCAGGCGATCTGCGGTGGCTGGGCTATATGCTGGCCACCGTCTTTCATGAAACGGCCCATACCATGCAGCCGGTGCGCGAGACTTTGGCGGAAAGTGATGGCCGCGCAATCGCCATTCTTGACCGGGCTTTTGCGGCAAAAAAGCTGCCTTGGGTGAAGTCGCCCTATTGGCGGCCAGATGCTTCCGGAAAAAGCTGGCTGGGGCGGGGGCTGGTGCAATTGACCCATCGGGATAATTATCTTCGGCTGGGGCAGGCGGTTGGCGTTGATCTTGTTGCCGATCCCGGCCTTGCCATGCAGATGGAGATCGCCGTCCGCATCCTGTTTGAGGGCATGATCGGGGGGCTTTTTACCGGGCGCAAGCTTGCGGATTATTTCACGGACGCCAAGGCGGATTGGGTCGGCGCCCGGCGCATTATCACCGGGCCTGAAAGCATGCAGAAAGTGGCTGTTTACGCGCGGCTGTTTGATGCGGCCATTTCGGCGTCCCGCCAGACCCGCAGCCGCAGTTGCGCCTGAGCTGGTTTTCGAGGGCGGACGCTTAAAGCCGTTTGCCGAACAAAGGATAAGTCAAAATGAGATTTCCATTTTCGATCGCCCGCCGCAAAAGCGGGGCGAAAGGGCCTGCCATGACCGAGAAGAAGGCGCTTTCCGGATTTCTGGGCTTTGCCACGTCCGGCCGGGCGCAGTTTTTCCTCGCTGGCGCGGGAAGGCTATATGAAAAACCCGGTCGCCCATCGCTCGGTGCGGATGATAGCCGAGGCTGCGGCTTCCGTGCCGTGGCTTTTGCAAAGCGGCGGGCAGGCGGTGGAAAGCCATCCGGCGCTTGATCTCCTGGTCAATCCCGGCCAGCGCCAGACCGGCGTGGATTTTTTCGAGACGCTTTATGGCCATCTGGTCCTGTCCGGCAACGCCTTTATCGCCCCGGTGATGCTGGGCGCAAGCCTGCGCGAAATGCATCTGCTCAGGCCCGACCGGGTGCGGGTTGTCGCCGGACCCGATGGCTGGCCGGGTCTTTATGAATATCGCGTCGGCTCCATGCTCAGCCGTTATCCGGTGCTGCCGGGCACGCTTTCACTCCTTCATCTGAAAACATTTCATCCGCTTGATGACCATACCGGTTTTGCCGCCCTTGAGGCCAGCCAGATGGCGCTGGATCTCGCCAATGCGGCCACCGCCTGGAACAAGGCCTTGATCGACAATTCCGCCCGGCCTTCCGGCGCGCTGGTCTACCAACCGAAAGAAGGCGGCAATCTTTCGCCCGATCAATATGACCGGTTGAAGGAGGAACTGGCGGACAATTATTCAGGTCCCGCGCGGGCCGGCCGTCCGATGCTGCTCGAAGGCGGGCTGGATTGGAAAAGCATGGGGCTTTCACCGCGGGAGATGGATTTTGCCGAAGCGAAGAATGGTGCTGCGCGCGATATTGCACTGGCCTTCGGCGTGCCGCCGATGCTGCTCGGCATACCCGGCGACAACACTTTCGCCAATTACCAGGAGGCCAACCGGGCGTTCTACCGGCTCACCGTGCTGCCGCTGATCAACCGCATTGCCGCGTCCTTCTCCATCTGGCTGTCGCTGGCCTTTGATGAAAAGCTCACCTTCTTTCACGATCTTGACCAGGTGCCAGGGCTTGCCGCCGAACGCGACCAGCTCTGGGCGCGGGTCAATGCGGCGACGTTTCTTACGGATGCCGAAAAGCGCGAGGCTGTCGGCTACCTGCCGTGAGTTTCTACATTTTGGCAGTCACCGTCGAGCGGAACTTGCCCATCAGATAGGGCCCCGACAAAACCGGTTCATGGCGCGGCGCCTCACCCTGCCTCAGGCAGGAGGGCAGGCAGGCAATTTCGGCAAACCAGTCCGGCTGGTGGAAAAACGCCAGCGACTGGCGGCGCTTCAGCCCGCCATCTTCCGGCGCGACATTGACGACGCGGTGCAAGGTGGAAACCCAGCGGTCATTGGTCCACAGCGCCATCAGGTCGCCGATATTGATGACGAAAGCGCCGTCGACCGGCGGCACTTCCCGCCAGGCGCCTTCCGGCGTCATGATTTCAAGGCCCTTGGAGCCGGGTTCGGGCAGCAGGATGGTCAGGCTGCCGTAATCGGTATGTGCGCCGGCGCGCAACTGGCCGGCAGGCGGCGGAACTTGCAGTTCGGGATAATTGAGCGCCCGCAGCGCGCTGATCGGCTGGCCGATGAACGGCGCAAAGAAGCCGCCGCCCAGGCCCAGTGCCTCGCCAAAGACGGTCATGATGCGCGCGGCGAGATCCTGCATGGCGCTGTAATAGGCCTCCCAGGCAGCGCGGAAATCTTTCGGCGCATCCGGCCAGATGGTGGCGGCATAGCAGAAGGAAAGCGCTTCGCTATCGGTCAGGCCCGGCGGCACGGATAGCGGGCCGCCATTGAAGCTTTCCTTCAAATCCGGCGGGCTGTCGGCCTGGCGTGATTTTGCCAAGGCTTCCAGTCCGGGCCCGAGATAACCGTAGGGGTAGCCCGGAAACGGCGCGCCGGCTGCCATTTTCCGTTCCGGCGGCAGGTCAAAGAACTGCCGCGCCGCAGACCAGACACTGTCGATCACCGTTTGCGAAACGCCATGCCCGGTAACGGCGAGAAATCCCGATTGCCGGCAGATTGCATCGACATGGCGCGCCATCTCCGCCCGGCCTTCAGGTGCGGCTTGCTCGAAGGAGGAAAGATCAAAAACGGGAAATGGCTGTGCGGTCATGGAGGGCTCCGTATGTGGTCCGAAGCTGACCGATTTGCGCCCGCCTGTCCACCGGCTTTTCCGCACAGGGCGCAGGATAACGCCATGCGGGCGAAAGACCGCGCCGTCGGGCGAATCAAGGCGCTAATATGGAATTTGTTTCAGGTGTTTGGCGGCGTCAGGTGAATCGGATTGGCCCGAAGCGGACTCAACTTGTCAACGCGGTGACTCAACTTTTCAACAAAGGCGCGGAAGCGATTCTGAAGACTCGATAATTGCAAAGCCTCACCCAAGGCAAGCAGCGCGGGTTTTTCCGCAAGCACTGGGCAATCCGGTTGTATGCCCACAAGTCCATGATAACGCAGAGGTATTAAGAAATGAATGATTTTTCGGGAGACCCGTCACTGTGGCTGGAGCGCACGCTCGGCGCGGCGGCCGGCGCGCTTGTTTCGCTTGTCTACATGGTGCCGCGCGGGCGTCAGGAAGCGGCCAGCCGATTGGCCGCCGGGCTTGTCTGCGGCTTGGTTTTTGGCGGCGAGGCCGGCCTTTGGCTGGCCGGCAAGCTCTATCTGGCCGACCGGCTGTCAGCCTCGGAAATCATGCTTTCGGGCTCCGCCGCCGCCAGCCTTTCGGCCTG
>JBGSIT010000015.1:0-9818 GCA_041742335.1 Rhizobiaceae bacterium | reverse complement strand
CCCGCTCTGACGGCAATAGTGTCCCGATAATCTTCCATTCAGCGTCAGTAAGGTCACCACGAGCCATATCAGCCTCCCAAAAGGAAGCTTTGAATCAGAATTCAGATGATTTGGGAATCCACTTTGTCAACAGGGCCTAGGTCGATGAAATCCGGCCGCCTTGGCCGGCTCATCCCTCTGTATTCCGGATCTTTGCAGGTATTAACCGCAGCTGTTAAGGTGAATTTCATTGATTTCTTGCATGAAATACCTGAATAGCCCAAGCATGAGCACTAAATCTCCAGTATCGGTAAATTGAAATCGATATTTCGGAGTTTGTGAAAAACTATCCCCGCCTGAAATATTGGCAGCGGGTTATTGGGTTGGCGAACGAGCACGGGTTTATTCGACCCGCACAACAAGGTGGACATGTCATTTGATGACTCCGGCAAACATCATCCGAATGATTGCGGTTTCAATGTCGCTATTGTGGCCGGCGGCCGCAACCGCTTCAAGCCTGTGTGAATCGCTGGCTGCCCAGTTGGCCGGACAAGCCAACAATGTGAGTTCCACGATCCAGGCGCGCAAATACGCCAAGGCGATTGCGAGCCAGAACCTGCAGCTTCGCAAGGTCAAGAGCGAAATGCGCCAGATCGGCTGCAGCTCAGGCAGCATCATTATCATTGGCGGGGTCAAGCAGGCCCAATGCGGCCAATATGAAAATGCCATGGAAAGGATGCAGGCCAATCTCGACATTTTGAACGCAAAGCGGGCGACTGCGTTGCAGGACGGCGTCAGCGGCCTGTCCCGACAGCGCCTGGCGCGAGCCATTTGGGAGAATGGTTGCGATGTCGACGGCGAAGACGGCGTCCGGCGCAATGTCACGTTCGAGCCGGAAACCAATGTGAGGGAAACCATCCGCATACCGGGCGACGAACAGCCACGCTACGGACAATTTGTCGATCTCGGCGGCGCTGCCAATTCCGGCGGATTGAAGACCATGTGCGTGCGAACATGTGACGGCGGTTACTTCCCGATCTCGTCCAATGCCTCTTCGCTCAATTTCCAGCGCGATGCCCAGGTTTGCTCGATGATGTGTCCCGGCACCACGACCGAACTCTATTATCAATCTGTGCTTTCGGACGACACGGAACGGATGGTTTCTGTCGAGACCGGGCGGCCATACGGCAATCTGTCAACCGCTTTCTCCTTCAGGACAACCGGCCAAAAGAACAAGGATCCGGCGTGTGGATGCAACCTGTCGGCCTATTATGAAGAAATGTTGCGCCGGGAAAATGCCATCAAAAACCCTGCCAAGCCCGCCAAGGACTCGGCCATTGTCTGGACCAAGCCGACATTGCGCACGACCTTGCAAAGCGAGGAGGCAATTGCCTCGATGAGCGCTGCCAAGGTGGTTGAGCGGGCCTATCTGCCCGATCCGAATATACGCCGCGTCGGTCCGCAATTTCTGCCTGACAAGAACGACATGATCGATTTCGGTCCCCGGGGTGAATAGACGCCAGTGGCAATTGTTGCGTCATGATCAAATCTCGCCCTGATTTCATCAAATTTCGCCCCGCGCAGGCCTGTTAAACGCAAAATCTGGAATAATATTCTGCTCCTATGTCATTGTTAAATAAGCCATCCTGCGCTAAGTCACCGCACTAAATTGCCTGTTAAGGACATGATGCTTTATTGACGTCATAGTCGAGTGCCAAGCTTTCCGCCGAAACAGGGGCTTTGGGGAAGAATGAATGCAAACTGAAACGATGAGTCGCGGCGCAAAAAGAATAAATCACAGCGACAGCAATCTGGCAGATGGCGTGCTGTCAGGCACGGCCTGGTCAGGGGGATCGGTAACTTACGGCTTCCCGAGCTTCAAAGGCGTTTACAAATATAACGGCGAACCGGACCACAAGTTTCACGAGATTTCCGGAAAACAGCAAAAGGCTGCCATGTTTGCACTGGATGTGGCATTTGGCGGCAAGGCCAATGACGGATTCAGCGTCGAGGGTTTTACCAATCTCTCCATTTCCCAGGTCAATCCGCGTAAAGCCGATATCAATATCGGGCAATCGGCGGATGCCAACCCGACAGCCTACACATACTACCCTTCCGGATCAGCCCGTGGCGGCGACATCTGGTTCGGATCCAAACACGATTACCGCAGTCCGGAGCCAGGCAATTACGAGTGGCACACCATGTTGCACGAACTCGGCCATTCGCTCGGATTGAAGCACGGTCACTTGTCCGAAGGTGGTTTTGCCGCCTTGCCCGGAAAATATGACAGCCTTGAATATTCCGTCATGACATATCGCACCCATATCCATGGCGCGACCAATGGCTATGGTTTCGGCAACGGAAGCGCGCCCCAGACATACATGATGGCCGACATTGCAGCCCTTCAATTCATGTATGGCGCCGATTTCTCCACCAATGGCGATGACACCACCTATCAATGGCGGCCAGGCCACGGCAAGACCATCGTCAACGGCAACGTCGCGCTGGCACCCGTGAATAATCACATCTTCGGAACGATCTGGGACGGCGACGGAATCGATACCTACGATCTGCATGCCTATCGCAGCAACCTCAAGATCGATCTCGCGCCGGGCGGTTATTCCGTCTTCAAAAGTTCGCAACTTGCCGATCTGGGCGGCGGTCCGAACAACGGGCATGCGCGCGGCAATATTTTCAATGCCCTTTTGTATGACAATGACAAACGCTCATTGATCGAGAATGCGATCGGCGGCCGGGGCAATGACGATATCTCCGGCAACAGCGCCGCCAACCGGTTGGTCGGAAAAGGCGGACGGGATGTTCTTGACGGCGGCAAGGGAGATGACATTCTCATTGGCAACGGCGCGGCCGACAAATTTGTTTTTTCAGACAAATATGGAACCGACCAGATCAATGACTTTCAAGACACCGTCGACAAATTGGTGTTCAAAGGCCTTGGGTTGAAGGACAAGGCGGACACCCTGTCGCATGCAAGCCAGATCGGCGACGATGTCCATTTCGACTTTGGCGGCGGCGATATCCTGATTGTCCTTCATATCGATATCAGCAAACTCACTTCCGCCGATATCGTTCTCGGCTGACGCAACAACAGCCAAACATTGGTGTTGCTGTAACGGCGAAACCGCAAATATCCCTGCATTCAAGACGCCCTTCTGATTGCTGAAAACGTTGGACAAGTCCCCGGCGCGCCAAATGGCGTGGCTTTTTTCGTGGGAATTGCCGGCGATAATGTTACGATCTTCGTTAAATTGCGCCGGTACACGGCCAAAATATGCATTAAGAACGGCTGTCCGGGGGGACACTATTTGCAAAAAGGGGATCGACTTATGAAGAATGCCAATCACCCGGTAGACGAGATTCTTCCGGTCCCGAAACTGCTGACACTTGGCCTTCAGCATGTGCTGGTGATGTATGCCGGCGCAATCGCAGTGCCGCTGATCATCGGCCGGGTCCTGAAGCTGGAGCCTGAACAGGTCGCTTTCCTGATATCGGCGGACCTGTTTGTCTGCGGCATAGTTTCGATCATCCAGTCGCTTGGCGTCACCCGCTATTTCGGCATTCGCCTGCCCGTGATGATGGGCGTCACCTTTGCCTCTGTCGGGCCGATGGTTTCCATAGGCCTTGCAAATCCCGGGGTTGATGGCGCGAGGCTGATCTTTGGCTCGATCATCGGCGCGGGCATTTTTGCAATGATCGTCGCACCGGTGGTCAGCCGGATGCTGCGTTTCTTCCCGCCGGTGGTGACCGGCACCATCATCCTTGTCATTGGCGTGACGCTTATGCGGATCGGCATCAACTGGATCTTCGGCCTGCCGCTGGGACCGACCGCGCCCAAGATCGCCAATCCCGACCATGTTGCCTGGCTGAATTCCGTCAATGAAATGGCGACGGCGGCCGGGTCCACCCTGCCCAGCGTGCCCAAGGGCCTGGCATTGGCCCCTTCGGTCGACAATCCGCTTTATGCCGCGCCGGTCAATATCGCGGTGTCGGCCATCGTGCTGGTGGCGATCCTGGTCATTTCCCGCTTTGCCAAGGGCTTCTGGTCCAATATCTCCGTGCTGCTCGGCATTGTCATCGGCGGCGTGGTGGCGGCGGCTCTGGGCATGATGCATTTTGACAAGGTCGCCAGCGCTGACTGGTTTGAGCTGGTCACGCCCTTCCGCTTCGGCATGCCGATCTTTGACCCGGTGATGATTGTCACCATGTCGCTGGTCATGATCGTGGTGATGATTGAATCCACCGGCATGTTTTTGGCGCTGGGCGAAATGACAGGCAAGAAAATCAAGCGCGGCATGCTGTCAGCAGGCCTGCGAACCGATGGCCTGGGTTCGCTGATCGGCGGGATTTTCAACACCTTTCCCTATACGAGCTTCTCGCAGAATGTCGGGCTTGTTGGCGTGACCGGCATCAAGAGCCGTTATGTCTGTGTGGCGGGCGGCGCCATCATGGTGGTGCTCGGCCTGGTGCCGAAAATGGGGGCGCTGGTGGAAGCCGTGCCGACGGCCGTTCTGGGCGGCGCAGGTCTGGTCATGTTCGGCATGGTGGCAGCAACAGGCATCCGCATCCTGTCCAGTGTCAACTTCGCCGGCAACCGCTTCAATCTCTATATCGTCGCCGTTTCGCTGGGCCTGGGCATGATCCCGCTGGTCGCACCGGATTTCAAGATGTGGCTGCCGCATGCCATCCACCCGCTGATCGATTCCGGCATCCTGCTCGCCTCGATCTCCGCCGTATTGCTGAATGTCTTCTTCAATGGCGCCAAGGGCGATGAACGGGGTGCCCGTACGGCGGCAATGGCTGCGGATGGCGGGCATTGAACCAAATGAATTGGTCCTGAGGGTGGCGTCAAATTGTTTTTATTGGCCAGGAAAGTACAATCTTGCCTATCCCGGTCACTCGCTCCAGGTCTCGAAATTCTCCCGCATATAGGCCAGGCCGTCCTCGACAATTTCCCGCAGGACACTCATATCCACGTCTGAAAGCCGGTTGATGCAAAGACACGATTTGCCGATCTTGTGCTTGCCCAGACGGGCGAGTTTTTGTTGCATTTCGCCAAATCGATATCCTGGCATGATGTAGAGTGTCATAGCGCTCTTGCGGGGCGAGAATCCCGTCAGCATGAAATCCCCTTCATGGCCGCTGTCATATTTGTAGTGATAGCGGCCGAATCCAATGATACCAGGCCCCCACATCCTCGCCGGCATACCCGTCACGTCCTCGAACCATGTCAGCAATATTTCCGCGTCTTGGCGCCGCGCTTTGTGCTCGACGCTTGCGATGAAACTGCCGGGTGACGTGGTTGTCTGCTTTGTCTTGTTTGCGGAATTGGCCAATGGGCACTCCTCCTTCTTGCAAAATTTTATAGCGGCGCAGGGAAAATTCAAACCCTGTTGTGTTTGGTATGCCGGATCAAATGCCTCAGTTGTGGACCCACCTTGCATTTCCTGGCGGGCATGGCTGCCATCGACAAGACTTCCTTGCCCCGTACGATTGCCAAGTACCGTGCTTAGTCGGCAGCCCTGTGGGTCGGGCTGTGGTTGCGAAACGCCAGGCGCATCTGCTTTTCAACCTCCACAAGGACAAAGAATACCGCGCCAACCGCGATGATCAGAACACCATCGGCCAACGGCACAGCCGTCGTGCCAAAGACGGATTGCAAGGGCGGCACATATGTGATGGCGAATTGCGCGACCGTGACTGAAACCACGCAGGCCCACACGACCTTGGTCCCCTTCGCCGCCTTCCAGGTCAGGGAGGTGTCGTGGATGTTGCGGATGAAGAAAAGATGGAAAATCTCCAGCACCACCAGCGTGTTCATCGCCATGGTCTGCGCCAGCTCTTGATCGTAATTCCGGTCCACCGCATAGGCGTAGATACCGAACACCGCAAAAAGGAAGAGACTTGAGACCAACACGATATGCCAGATCAGTTCACCCGTGAGCAAAGGGGCGTTGCGCGGACGGGGCGGGCGACGCATCGTGCCGGGCTCGGAAGGTTCAAAGGCAAGCGCCAGGCCGAGCGTGACAGCCGTGATGAGATTGACCCAGAGAATCTGCACAGCGGTAATCGGCAACGCCATTCCGACCAGAAGCGCAACGATGATCGTCATCGCTTCGCCTGCGCTGGTGGGCAGCGTCCAACTGATGACTTTCTTGATATTGTCGTAGACGGTTCGGCCCTCGCGCACGGCTGCTGCGATTGATGCGAAATTGTCGTCGGCAAGCACCAGTTCGGCCGCCTCCTTTGCAGCCTCGCTACCCTTCCGTCCCATGGCGATCCCGGCATCGGCGCGCTTGAGCGCAGGGGCGTCGTTCACCCCGTCGCCGGTCATTGCCACGGTCAGGCCGCGTGATTGCAAGGCGGTAACGAGACGCAGCTTGTGGGCGGGCGAAGTGCGCGCAAAAATGTCCGTCTCGACCGCAGCGGCGGCAAGGGCGGCGTCGTCCATCGCATCCACATCTGCGCCGGTCAGCACCCTCTCATGGTTCTTCAACCCGATCAGTGCAGCGATGGCGCGCGCGGTCGCGGCGTGATCGCCAGTGATCATCTTCACACGGATTCCGGCCGCGTGGCACTCGGCGACCGCCTCGGTGGCCTCGGCGCGAGGCGGATCGATCAGACCTATCAGTCCAATCATCGTAAGTTGGCCCTTCAGATCGGCAGTGTTCAGGATGGTTTGGTCCTTCGGCACAGACCGCACCGCGACGGCGATCACCCGCTGCCCCTTGGCGGCCAAGTCCTCGACCATTGCGTGCCAGTGAGTCTCATCCAGTGCCTCCGTCCCGCTTTCAGCCGAGCGCTGGTCAGCGCAGAGAGCCAGCACCGCTTCAGGCGCGCCCTTGACGTGAACACGGCTGCTGCCTGCGTGATCGTGGTGCAGAGTGGCCATATAGCGGTGCGCGGCGTCAAAGGGGATCGCATCGGTTCGGGTCCAATCGCAAAAAGGCTCTGAACCCTCGTCGGTTATCTTGCCGGCCAGCGCCATGAGCGCGCCCTCCATCGGATCGCCCTCTACCCGCCAGTCATCATGTACGCCGTGCAATACCGCGTCGTTGCAAAGCGCCGCGACGCGGGCAAATTCAAGCAGGACTTGATGCTCATCGGCATGTGCGTCGGCATCGCGCCAGCGCACCGCACCCTTGGGTGCATATCCGTTGCCGCCGACCGAGTAGACATGCTCGGCCGCAGCGAGCGTCGCCGCCATCATCTCGTTTCGGGTCAATGTTCCCGTCTTGTCGGTGCAGATAACGGAGACCGAGCCCAGCGTTTCTATCGCAGGAAGGCGGCGGACGATGGCGTTGCGTCGTGCCATTGCCTGCACGCCGACGGCCAGCGTGATCGTGAGCACTGCCGGCAGGCCCTCCGGAATGGCCGCGACGGAGAGGCCGACCACCGCCATGAACAGTTCCGCGAAGGGCATGTGCCCGACGAAGTAGCCGTAGGCAAGCAGGCTGGCCGCAATCATCAGAATGAACAGCGTGAGCCATCGTGCGAAAATGTCCATCTGGCGAACAAGCGGCGTCGTCAGCGTCTGCACCTGGGACAGCATTCCGCTTATTCGGCCGATCTGTGTATCTGCCCCGGTGCCGGCGACGACGCCGCGGCCGGTGCCTGCGGCAACCAGCGTACCGCTGAACAGCATCGAAGTGCGGTCGCCCAGCGCGGCGTTTTCGGCCACGGGCGCCGTCCCCTTGTCAACCGGCACGGATTCGCCTGTCAGGATCGCTTCCTCGGCTTTCAGACTGCGAGCTTCGATCAGCCGCAAATCGGCGGGAACCCTGTCGCCAGCCTCGACGAGCACAATATCGCCCGGCACAAGCTCTGCCGCATCGACACTGTGTCGCCTCCCGTCACGCAACACTGCCGAGCGCGGAGCCAGCATGCCGCGTATCGCCTCCATCGCCTGTTCAGCACGGCCTTCCTGCACGAAGCCGATCACCGCATTGGCGACGACGACGGCAAGGATCACGCCGGTATCCACCCAGTGCTGGAGCGCGGCCGTGACCACGGCCGAGGCGATAAGCACATAGATCAGCACATTGTGGAAATGGGTAAGAAACCTTAAAATGGCGCTGCGCCTTGGCGGCTCCGGCAACCGGTTCGGCCTACCCTCAGCCAGGCGGCGTGTGGCTTCGTCGGAGGTCAGTCCGGACCCCGTCGTAGCAAGTGCATTGAGTACAACATCCGTGCCAAGCGATTCCACGCCGTCCGCTGCTATCGATGCCTGTCGGGAATCATTGCCGATTGGTGTGTCCGAGATGGCAGCTTTCGGTAAATCGGGCATTCAGGCCTCCAGTGGCAACACAGATAAATGCATCATGTTCAAGGTATCAACAAGGCGCAAGACCAGATCATGGCTTTGCCGACAGATGCTGAAACTTCTCGGCCAGGAGCTTTTCAGGCAGCGTTCCGCGCCTTGTTGGCTATTGGCAAGATGAAATGAAAATCTGATCGAGGAGAATCAAAACGGCCCGGAGTTTCCCCCGGGCCGCTGATAGCTCCAATCCCCTGCCCGCCTCGATAAACGCCCTATTGTTGAACGCCTTCTTCAATGACGCAAAGGGCAATGAACGGAGCGCTCGCACGGCGGTAATGGTGGCGGCTGGCTGGCAATGAAATGAAAGGTTGCCCGTGTCGGTTGATGCAACACCGGTCTGAATTTCCCCAATCCGGTCATGTTGGATTGCAGGTCATTCCGTTGCGACGGGCATTTGCAATGCAATCGCTGTAATTGGAATATCCTTGCGTTGCAGCACCAACAATTCGGCCGTTGGAAGCGGTTCTGCGCCACCTCCAGCCGTCGTTTGCGGTATAGAATTCCCAAGCGTCACCATTTCTGTCTATACATTTCGACATCAATTCCTCCGATCAGTTCGCTTTCGCGAATTACAGTATGAGGAAATTGCCTTCCACTAATCATGCACAACTACAAATAGTTTTCTTGCTGATTCCGATATCTATTTATTCTTTTGGTATACTTTTGATCTGACATTCATTGCTTGGTGACGGCGCCTAAGTTCTTTGCGTACCCTTCGCCATTTGCCTTGTTGAATTGTCTCGAGAGATTGCCAAGCCAGATACTCCTCATTCAGCGCCGCATTTTCAGCATTCTGGCCAAATTCCAAGAATAATCTCTCGGCGAGCTGGTTGATTTCTTTTGCAGGAATAAATCGCGGATAAATGTCCCACTTCCATATATGGACGAGCGCAGTAAACCAGATAGGCGACGTGATCGCACCAATGATCACCAAGTTTGCAGCATCCAATATCCACCGCATAATTCGATCCGCATTATCTGAATTTAAGATAACTGAATTTCGGATATAGTGGATCAACCCATCTCTTGCAAGGTGGGAAAACAGTGACAAAAACACTGGGGACGGCGCGACATAATGCACTGATTGCGCTTCTGATCAAGAAACGCGAAGCCGCCGGTCTGACACAGGCGGAACTCGCGGCGAAGTTGGGAGAATACCAGTCTTTCGTCGCCCGTATGGAAAGCGGCCAGCGCCGGGTGGATGTTGTGGAGTTTCTGAAACTGGCGGAGGTGCTTGGGTTTGATGTAAACGAAGCAATCAATTCAATACTACCTGTTGTTGATTGACAGGTTCCTATGTGTCAACGCCAAGTCTGCTGTTTGTGACCGCTTTGGCATTCAGCAGAAGGTATATTGGCAGCGCTTAGGCCCTGTTGACAAAGTATGGCAGCCAAATCTTTGTTGAAGCGATTGCCAGGAATGCGGCGAATGATGCGGCGGTTTTGTCGAAGCGGGTTGCGATGCGGCGGAACTGCTTGAGTTTGTTGAACATGCGCTCGAT
>JBGSIT010000014.1:0-16623 GCA_041742335.1 Rhizobiaceae bacterium | reverse complement strand
CAAAACAGGAATTCCGGACTCGTGTTCCTTCAGTATCCCGATGATCTGCTCTTCCGTGAAGCGGCTTCGTTTCATGTTCTGGTCCTCTCGATGGGCCAAAACGAACTTCAAACCGGATTAGGTCAACGGGGCAAGGTCACGGGTTCACGACCGTGCCGCAGTCATGTACGGCTACATATTTGAGGATTTTGACTTTGCCGGTCTTGATATCGACTTCAACGATTGGCATGTGGCACATATGACCCATGATGGGATAGAAGATCCCGAGATGGCTTCTGTCATCGGCCGGCTTTGTGGTTAGCGGGTGGTCGTAGACATGTTGTACTGTGAGGCCTGAGGCGAAATCATCGTCATCGGGAAAATCCAGGCGAAAATTGTAAGCAGCGTTCGCGATTTCAGGCAGGGTTTTCGACATGTTCTTTTTGTGTGAGAAGAAAATGCCATCTCTGAACTCGATATCTCCTTCATCGACTTCAAGCATGCGTGCCGCGATCCGGCCCATTTTCGCAACAAGTTTACCAGTTGCGCCGACGATCGCTCCGGCGATCATCACCGTAAACCGGCTGCCTGCTGGTCCGGCAGACGGAAGCCCGTGATCGGTATCGGCATAGGTGAAGATGATCTTGTCAGGTTCGACACCAAGCGTTTCTGCAACCATCTGGGCGGCCACGGTTTCAGGACTGTTGCCCCAAAACGGCGCCTGCATGTCAACGACGACGTTGCCGCCGATGTCGACGGAAATCTGAACACTCTCCGGGACGCTCGAGATGGGGAAGGACGGGTTGCGATCAAGCATCCAGTATTCGGTAGCGCTAAACACGCTGCGTTCTTGCACCGTGGCTATACCAACCCCGATGTACCTGCCTTCTTCTCGGGCTTTCTTCTGCTCCGTCCGGAAAGTGCCGTAGTCGATCATCTCAAGGGCTTTATCGAGTACGGCCTGGTAATTGCCGCTGTCGTACAGATTCCCGGTCGGAATGAGATGCGGAAAGTTCTCCGCAGGGATCAGGTTACGACGACGCAGTTCCACCCGATCCATGCCGAGGTCATCGGCAACAGCATCAACGAGACGCTCAATCATGAAATTGGAAACTTCAGCGCCAAAACCTCGATATGCACCCTGCTGGCACTTGTTGGTCAACACGGCGGTCAAATCGTATCGGACGCTTCCGATGTTGTAGGGACCTGTCACCTGCGACAATGCGTTGCCATGATGACCGACGCCAAATTGAAAAAACGCTCCGTAATCGTCTATCGTCCGGATCTTGATGCTGGTAATTTTGCCGTCCTTGATGGCTGCGCTACAATCATAATAGCGATCTGGTCCATGCTGGTCACTCGACAACATGTGGTCAATTCGATCTTCAAGATACTTAACGGGGCGCCCGCTCGCGCGCGCCAACGTCGCAGCCAGTGTCGGAACCTTGTGGGCGAACATCTTCGATCCGAAGCTGCCGCCGGCTATGACCGGAATGATGTTGAGTTTAGCCGGAGGCACCCTCAACGTCGTCGCAATGGTATGCCCAAAGTAATTGTACATCGACGTGTTGGAGTAGATTTCGAAGCGCTTGCGTGCAGCATCATAAGTCGCTACGGCTCCGGATGTCTCGATAGGCATCCCGCTTGAACGCCCCCAGCGTAACTGACGACTTACGACATGATCGGCATTGGCGAAATCGTCTTCGACAGGGCCAAAATCGAAGCTGTCCCTGAAGGCAACGTTTCCGCCTTCGTGCTCGGGGTGCAGCACCGCATCGCCGGTTGCGTTCAACGCCTGTTCGAAAGTTGCAACCACCGGAAGTTCTTCGTACTCAACCTCGATCAAGTCACATGCATCTTCCGCAATATATCGAGTCTCGGCAACCACGGCCACAACAGTTTCACCCACATAGCGGACGCGGTCTACAGCAATGCAATACTGCTTGATGCCGTTGCCCGACCCCATTTGCGGGTCGGTGGTCTTGACAAGATCGGCTCCGGTCATCACCGCGATGACCCCGGGAAGCGCCCTGGCTTTCGCGGTGTCGATCGCCTTGATGCGTGCATGAGCATAAGGGCTTCTCAGCACGGCGGCATGGGCCATGTTGGGCACGACAATATCGTCGATATACTTGCCCAAGCCTGTCAAAAGCGGCGGATCCTCGATCCGCTTCATCGGCTTTCCGATATGTTTGAAATTTTCGCTGGGAGCATTTTTGCGCTTGCTCGCCGGAATGACAATGTCCTTGTAGCTCATTTCAGGCCCCCGTAACTTCTTCGCGTTTTCCGCGATTCCCGGACGATAGGAGTTCGGCCGCATAGGCCACCGAGTCGATGATGTTCTGGTAGCCCGTGCACCGGCAGAGATTGCCGCTCATGTGTTCGATGATCTCATCCCGCGTGGGCGAAGGGTTCTTCTCAAGCAACTCCCTGGCCGACATCAGCATCCCGGAGGTGCAATAGCCGCATTGCAATCCATGTTTTTCCCAGAATGCGGTCTGCAGCGGATGCAACGCGTCGATGGCGCCTAATCCCTCGATCGTTTCAATCGTTGCACCATCGACCTGGACCGCATAGGTCAAACAGGATCTGCTTGTCCGTCCGTTGAGACTGATTGTACAGGCGCCGCAAACACCATGTTCACAACCGACATGTGTGCCGGTCAAGCCCAGGTGGTGGCGAAGGAAGTCGCTTAGCATCATCCGAGGTTCGACTGTCGCGGTATATACCTTGCCGTTTACAGTGACCGAAATCTCTTGCTTCTTGATGTCCATTTTTGGCCTACCAGGTTGGAATTCTGTCTTTTTGGCGATCGTCCCTAGCATTCGCGATTTTCAAGATGTCGCCATTTCGAGCACTCGAACAGTGAGTGCATGCGCCAGGTCCCTGCGGTATTCTTCGCTCGCCTGTTGATCGCCCGCCACGGGAAGTGTGTTCGAAGCCGTTCTTCCCGCCGTTTCACCGAGCTCCGGTGTCAGCTGGCGGCCTTCGAGAATGGACTCAACCTCGACGCAGCGCATGGCGTGTTGCGCCAATCCGGCATAGGCGATCCGCACATTCTTCATCAGGCCGTCGACCAGATCACAGGACATCGCGGTCGCCAGATAGGCGTAATCCCCGTGCCTCGCCGAAACCTCATGAAAGCCCCATCGCTTGCCTGCTGCATGAAGCGGTATCTCAACGGCGAGGAGAACATCGGCATAGTCGAGTGCGGTCTCCAGCATTCCCTTGAAGAACTCGGTGGCCGGAACGGTGCGCTCCGAGCTGCCGTCGGAAATTCGCATCCGGGCGTCCAGCGTCTGCAATACGGCCGGCAGTTCCGACGCCGGATCGGCGTGCGAGACATTGCCACCCAGGGTTCCGCGGTTTCGTATCGCCGCATGCGCTACGAAGGTGTAGGCATAGGCCAATACCGGAAACAACCGCTTGACGTCCGGATGCTCCATCACGTCAACGTGGCGTACCATCGAACCTATACAGAGATGATCTTGCTGTTGCGAGATGGTTTTGAGTGTGGCGATTCCGTCAATATCGACAAGCAACTTTGGTGACGCCGCACGCATGTTCATCATGGCGCCCAGACTCTGGCCGCCTGCAATAACCTTGGCATCGCCCTCGCCGTCACGCAACAAGGCTGCTGCTTCAGCGACCGTCGAGACCTTGCGGTAATCGAATGGAGCAGGTTTCATGGTACCTCCCGATTTTCTGGCCGATTTTTGGGCCGCTTTTCTGGTCTGTGCGAAACCAAAAGTTATTCTTGCACAAAGCGTGTGAAAGCCATGCGCCTATTTAACGTCGATACTCACTTAATTGCTTGCGGATTGATCGGCGACCCGCACCCGCCAGGGAGATTCATCGGAGGTGCGACGAACAGGAATTCGTAAACCCCATCCTCTGCACAATCCTTTGCCAACTCCTCGAGATAGAAGATTTCACCCATTGCGATCCCGATTGCGGGAATGACGACGGAATGCCACGGCTGGAACATCTCCACAGAGTCGTTGGGTCGAACTTCGCAACCCCAAGTATCTGCGCAAATGCCGGCAATGTCTTTAGCCCGAATCCAGTATGCGGTCTCAAACGCCAGGCCTGGCGCATCACCACCCGCATAGCCGCCCCAGTCTCCACGCTCCAGGCACCGCTTCTGCTGACCGGTCCGGAAAATCACGAAGTCACCCGCGCGGATTTCGACACCTTGAGCGGCAGCCGTTTCATCGAGATCGGCATTGGTGACGCCGTAACCGTCTTCCAGCCAATCGACACCCTTGTAGCGCGCAATGTCGAGAAGAACCCCACGCCCGACCATGCGATCCCGGTAGTTCTCAATGCCATTGCACGCTGCACCCTTGGTCGTCACATTGGCTGCGGAATAGCCATTGAACATCTTACCTTCGTAAAAGATATGCGCAATCGAATCCCATTGAGTGGACCCCTGCATTGGCATGTTGATTGAATCATCGGCGTACTGCAGGCCACTGCCCTCTTGTGCGCCAGCCAGCACATCCGAACCTGTCGCAAGCATGGTATGAATCGGGTTCCAACGCCCGCCATACAAGCCTGTCTGAATTGGTTCTTTCAAGGACAAGCCGAGGGCAAAGACCTTGCCGCGCTTCACCAGTGCTGAAGCGTCGATAACCATCTGCGGCGTCACGAGATTGACCGTGCCCAGCTGATCGTCGTCGCCCCAGCGCGACCAGTTGGAGAGTTCCTTGAAGGCTTTATCGACATCTGATTTCGTGACAGGCATCCACTTGTTCCCTTGCTTTATCGTTATCGTTGCGAGTTATGTTCGGTCGCGTTAAGCTAAGTTGTTCGGTTTGTCAGACCTCTCTGACCAGTCATGAGAGAGCGACAATTGCGTGCCTTGAAACCTCGGCCTGCCCGCTCTTCCCTCAATCAAGCGCCCCTTCAGAATTTGACCTTGTTGCCGCCTTTCAGCGAAAGCATGTGGCGCGCTTCGGCAGGGGTTGCGACCTGCTTGCCCTGCCCCTCAATGATCATCCGGGCCATTTCGACTTGCTCGGCGCTGGACTTCGCAAGCTTGCCGCGTCCGGCCCAGAGTGAATCCTCCAGCCCCACCCGAATGTTGCCGCCCATGGACACGGCCATCGACCCAATGCGCAGTTGTGAAGCGCCTGCACCAAGAACGGACCAGCGGTAATTATTGCCAAAAAGCCGATCTGCGGTGCGTTTCATGTGCATGACATCTTCTGAATGCGTGCCAATGCCGCCCAGGATGCCAAAGACCGACTGGACGAAGAATGGCGGCTCGATAATGCCGCGATCGGCAAAGTGCCGGAGGTTGTAGAGATGCGCGATATCGTAGCACTCGAACTCAAATCGCGTGCCGTTTTTCGTGCAGGTCGTCATGATATATTCGATATCCGAGAACGAATTACGAAAAACCAGATCACGCGACTTTTCCAGATGATCCCGCTCCCATTCGAACTTGAGATCAGGGAACTTGGACAGCAACGGAAACAGCCCGAAATTGATCGAACCCATGTTGAGGGAAGCCAGCTCCGGCTCGTATGTAGCGGCCGGAAGGACCCGCTCCTCCACTTTCATGAACGGACTGCCACCGGTGGTGATGTTGACGACCGCTTCAGTGGCCTCGTGAATTTGCGGCAGAAAACGACCAAAGCCCTCTGGTGTCTGATCGGGACGGCCTGTTTCAGGATTGCGTGCATGGACGTGGAGGATGGAGGCGCCAGCCTTCACCGCGCCGAGGGCATCCTCGATTATCTCGTCAGGCGTTATCGGAAGGTACTCGGACATGGACGGCGTGTGGATGGCCCCAGTGACGGCGCAGGTGATGATGACTTTGTCTGAGGTGTCCATTTATGTAGATTCCTTGTGTGGTGTGGTGACAATTCTTATCTGCTAGTGAGCAGTTGGTCAACAATTATTGTAGAGTTTCGTACGGTTTTGGATGACAGACATCATTGTTCGGCGTACACTGCGCACTATCTGACCACGCCGGATACAAGTTCAATTGCGAGAATGATGAAAGGTTTAAGATGGCCGCACCCGAACAGATATCGACGGAAAATCAAAATTCGCTAAGGGATGCTGCGTCCAAAAAGCAGGAGCCTAAGCCAAAGCGGCGAATGCGGCTTCCGCCTTATGAACGCGAAAACATGATTCTGGAGGGGGCAACCCGCTTCTTCGCAAAGCACGGCTTCAACGGCAACTTGCGCGAGCTCGCCTCGGAGCTAAATGTTTCCCAGGCGCTTATTTTCAAGTACTTCGACAGCAGGGAGCGACTGGTTGAAAAAGTTTATGAACGGACATTCCTGGGGCGATGGCGACTGGATTGGGAGCAAATTCTTTCCAACGAAACACTTGATATATATACAAAATTAAAGAAATTCTACCTTTCGTACCTCGAAACTGTTGACGATTATATCTGGATACGGATCGCGCTGCTCTCGGGGCTGACGGGTAACAATCTGACCTCACAATACATTGTTCGAAATGTCGGCGGGTTAATGAACATCATTGCTCTGGAGATACGGCGTGCAAACAGCCAGGATCTGGATGGACCGATCACTACCCTGGAGATGGAAGGCGTGTGGATGCTCCACTCCACCTTCATTTACTATCTGATCCGCAAGCACATTTACAAGACACCTGTTGAGATGGATTTGGGTATCTACGTCAATAAAACCGTGGACCGCTTTCTGAGTGGGACCCTGCACAAGGAGGCGTGACTTGCACCTAATAATTTTACATGGTGTTGACTTGATCAATAATTAGTGACAAGTTGCTCACCAGACGGAGAATCTGGATGGCGGGAGGTTTTTGATGGGGACGCAGTTGGAAACATCAGAAACATTTTTGCCCGCCGGTGCGTTCATTGATGCCTCGGCCATCACAGGGACCGCGTGCAGACCGGGCAAGGACAATTTGTTCCACTGCATAAATAGGGACGTACGCTCTGGCGTCATTGTACACGACCCGGATCGATGGTGAGGGCGTTTTGGTTGGGAAACGAAACTGGCATTTCCGGCCCGGCGGTCGGAAAATATTGGACAGGAAACG
The DNA here is from genome assembly GCA_041742335.1 of Rhizobiaceae bacterium. Taxonomy (GTDB): domain Bacteria; phylum Pseudomonadota; class Alphaproteobacteria; order Rhizobiales; family Rhizobiaceae; genus Rhizobium_E. The sequence continues at coordinate 9,600 of JBGSIT010000014.1, read as the reverse complement.
ATCCGATAACGTCATGAATACAGATTTGCGCCCGGTTTCGAAGATCGGGTGTGAAACTCAGGCAAGCGATCGACAGTCATGATCTGGCCGCCAATCGACTGGCGGACAAAGGCGAAGGTGCGACTTTTGAAACGGGTGCAGAGAAAGCCTATTTCCTTGCGCTCGACGCAATTCAGGCTCTGGCCTGGTATTCAGAACGTGTGAAGCGGAGATGAGACGGTGGATGAAGCGGGACGAAAAGATGTGATGCCGATCGGCTGGCATTCTTATTATCCATTGAAACTGGCTCGCGGTTTTTCCACGATCCTCATATCCTCCGCTGTGTTGATCGGCTTTTGCGCTGTCTTTGCGCCGTCCAGTATTTCTCCTGCCGCCCTCGGTGGCAGCCTTCCGTTTGCCGCTGTCATTGCGATCGTCGGCCTCGGCCAACTTCTGGTGGTCCAGCAGCGCGGATTTGATCTTTCGGTGGCCGGCGGCGTGTCGCTCGCAGTCGTCATTTCGGCGCACATTCCCGCCGGCAATAACGAGCTTGTTCTGCCTGCAGTCCTCATGGCGTTCGGCGCAGCGTTCACGGCCGGTTTGATCAACGGATTTATGGTCGGGGTTTTACGGGTCAATCCGGTCATCGCGACAATCGGGATGAATGCCTTGCTGTACGGGGCAGTGTTTGCGGTTTCAGGTGGCGTTCCGATCATTACGACGAGCCTGCTGCAAAGCATTACTGGCGGCGTCACATTCGGGGTACCTCACTCGCTTGCGATTGCTGTTGCGGTTTTGGTGCTCGTCACGTTCGTGTTGAAAAGCACGGTGTTCGGCAGGCAATTCGAGATCATCGGCGCCAATCCGCAAGCAGCCAAGGCTGTTGGATTGCGGGTGAAGTCCAACGAGTTGGTCGCCTATGTCGGTGCGCAGCTGCTTTATTGTCTTGCTGGAGTTGTTCTGGCGGGGGTTTTGCGCGAGCCGACGGCGTTTCAAGGCGACGCCTTGTTGCTGCCGTCCATCGCCGTTGTCGTCCTGGGTGGAACATCGTTGCTCGGTGGTCGGGGTTATCCAATCTCGACTTTCTTGAGCGCCATTTTTCTCAATCAGCTCAGCCAGTTCGCGCTGTCGATTGGCGTTCCGTACTCAAGTCAAACCATAATTCAAGCCTTGGCTCTTGGGCTTGGAATCGGCGTTTATTCTGTCCATCTGACTGGTAGTAAACGTAAATTAGCTACTCAACCTGGGAGGAAACTATGAGTAAAGAACTCTACAAGAACGCGGTGCTCACGATGGCTTCGGCAATCCTGATCACTGGTTGTGCCGCAACCGTTTCATTTGCCGAAGACGTCCCGTCTTGGTGCGGCCCCAAGGAGGCTACCCTCGCTTTGATGGATGGCTATGGCGGGAACAGCTGGCGCCAAGTCACCAACGTGGCCGCCCGAATGGAAGCCGAGAAATGCCCGAGCATCACGAAGTACGAATATTCTGACGCACAGGGTAATACCCAAAAGGCAATCTCTGACATCAAGGCCTTTACTGCAAAGGGTACCGATGCACTTCTGGTTTTCGCAGATTCGGGACCTGCGGTCCTGCCCGCAATCACCAGTGCTTTCAAGGCGGGACGCGTCGTCGTTCCGTTTCGGGTGCAGGTCGCAGGTGCAGAAGGCACCAACTATACCAAGTACATAGACACCAACTTCCGTGGCGAAGGCGTAGCCTTCGGAAATTGGATCAAGACAATCCTGCCAGACGGCGGTAACTTGCTGTTCTTAAGCGGACCGGCCGGCACGAGCCAAGGCACGGAAGCATACGAAGGCCTCAAGTCGGTACTTGATGACAAATATGTTTTCCTCAACTCCTTGCCATTCGCCGTGACGAATTGGGATCCTTCGCTCACTCAGCAGGTCCTGACCGCCGAAATCGCGAAGAACCCTAAGATCGACGTGATCGTCTCGGACTTCGGACCTTCTTTGGTCGGCGCACTTTCAGCATTCGAGAAGTTCGGACGCTCAATCCCGGCTATCGCGGCCGCGGATGGCAATTCCCTCGGATGCTACTGGATGGAAACCCACGAGAAGAACCCGGACTTCAAGCTTTTCACCGTCTCGACTGGCAACGACGACGTGCGTCTTGCTGTACAATGGGCCGCAGCCCTGGCGACTGGTGGAACGCCGCCGACCGAAACAAGCAACGAAGTGCCACCTTTCGAAAATTCATTGACCGGTCAGCCCAGCGAGGTCCAGTGCCGCTCCGACCTTCCGGGATCGATTTACATGTCGTCGAAGGTGCCGCCGGAAGAGCAAGCAAAGGCAGTTGGTCAGTAATCTGAATTTCACGCCCCCAGTTCGCAATCCTGTACTGGGGGTGGGAACACCAACAAAAGACGAGATGATTGCCAGGAGGCCGCCGTGACGATTGAAACTTCCCGCGCAATGAGAAGGGAGCAGAAATTGGCAGTTGACGTCAGCCCTACGATCCGCCTTTCCAACATCTCGAAATTCTATTCAGGGGTGACGGCCCTCAACGATGTCACTGTTGAGTTTTATCCCGGAGAGGTTCACGCTGTTCTAGGCGAAAATGGCGCCGGCAAATCGACCCTCATGAAAATTATCGCCGGAACGGTTCAGCCGGACGAAGGTGCGATCGAATTTGAGGGAACAATTGTCTCTCCTATCAACCCGAAATCCGCCGCCTCGCTGGGAATTTCGATTTCCTATCAGCATCCGGCGATTGTTGAAGACCTGAGCGTTCTGGAGAATTTTCAACTGGCTGCTCCAAACTCATTCTTTGACGGCAAGCCGGCATCCATGCTTGTGAAAGAAGCGCTTGATAATGTTGGCCTTCACGTTCCGATTGATATCCGCGCCGACGCGCTGACGGTAGCACAGAAACACCTGTTGGAAATCGCCAAAGCGTTGGCGATAAGGCCGAAGGTTTTGATCCTGGATGAACCGACAGCCTCGCTCGACAAGGAGTCGAGTGAAATGCTTTTCAGGCATATTCGGGACGTCACCAGCAAAGGCACGGCGGTGATATACATCACCCATCGACTGGCAGAGCTGCGCCAGATTGCCCACAGGGTTACGATTCTCCGCGACGGCAAGTTCCAGGGTGTTGCGCGCGTTGATGACGTCAGCAATGAACACCTTCTCAGTCTCATTGTCGGTCGGACGCTGGCTTCGGCATTTCCGCCAAAAGCGAGCGGACCCGCGAAGGATACCAACCTTGAGGTTGTTTCCTTAAGTGGTGCCGGCTTTGCCGATGTCAGCTTTAATGTAGCCAGAGGACAAATTCTTGGGGTTGCTGGTGTGGAGGGCAATGGCCAGCGGGAATTAATGTCCGCTCTGGCCGGCATACAGTCATCGAAAGGCTCGATCCGCTTGACGGGCCGCACGCTTGACCATCGTGAATTGCTTAAGGAAGCGGCACTCATGCCGTCCGATCGCCTGAGAGAGGGCTTGGCAGGCAGTATGAACGTGAGGGAAAATGCCACTTTTTCCGCCCTGCCAAAGTTTGCCAAATATGGCGTTTTAAGCCGAAAAACCGAAGTCATAGAGGTCCAGAAGATCCTGACATCATTGGCGGTAAAAACGCCTGGTCTTGAGGCGCCGGTTCTGTCTCTTTCGGGTGGGAACCAGCAAAAAGTCGTCATGGCCCGTGCCCTGCTGTCGGAACCGGGTCTGATTGTTGCCGACGAACCCACGCAAGGCGTTGATGTCGGAGCGCGTTTCGAGATCTACAGCATCCTGCGGGAGGTTTCAAATTCGGGTGTCCCGGTGATCGTCAATTCGTCGGATGCAGCGGAACTCGAGGGCTTGTGCGATCAGGTGGTTGTCATGTCCCGCGGACGGGTTGTGGCGACCTTGAGCGGCTCCGATGTGAACGAGGCCCAGATTATTGCTGCCGCAGTAAACGCTGAAACTCACGAGGGCGGCAGCGTCATTCATTCAGAAAACAGGCAAATTGACGGTGGGTTGCGACACTTTTTGAAGTCCGACATTGCGCCTGTGGCACCGCTTGCGGTTGTCACAGTATTATTGGCTCTCGGCGTTTTTTTGCAGAACGATAATTTTTTGTCGGCTTACAACATTTCCAATATCCTGCTATTGGCGTCCGCGCTTGGATTTATCGCGCTCGGCCAAACCGTCGCAATGTTGGTAGGTGGCATCGATCTATCTGTAGGGCCACTGACAGGCTTCCTGGTCGTCGTCGCATCGTTCTTTATCAACGACAATCAGCCAACCATGATGATATTGACCGGCTTTTTGCTCATTTTTGGTATCGCGCTGATTGTGGGTCTGTTCAATAGCGCCTTGATCAGATACGCAAGTTTTACGCCAATCGCCGCAACACTTGCGATGTATATGGGCCTGCAAGGATTCAGTTTCCTGCTTCGAGAGGGTATTGGGGGGTTCATAAATGCCAATGTCACGCAGGCAATCAATTGGCAGATCGGGCCCATACCCATCGCGTTCATACTCTTGGTAGCTTTGGCAATCGGAGGCGAAATCGCACTCCGCAAGACCAGAATGGGTTGGAGCCTCAGGGCGATCGGATCTAACGAAGAATGCGCACGCCAGAATGGCGTGCAAACAGATCGCATGTTCGTCCTGGCCTACATTACTGTTGCACTGCTGACTGCACTCGGTGCGGTGATGCTGATGGCACAGATTGGTGTCGGTGACCCACGGCAAGGCACCAACTACACGCTGGCGAGCATCACTGCTGTGGTTCTTGGAGGAACAAGCCTTCGCGGAGGCAGGGCGACTTTATTGGGAACGGTCATGGGCTCAATCCTGCTGACCGAGATTCTTGCCGCAGTCGCATTTCAGGGCCTCTCACAGACCTACCAATACATCTTTCAAGGCATACTGGTTCTTGTTGCCGCCGTTGTCTATTCAATTCTTAGCCGACGCGCCAACGAATGATCCGGACGATTACAGGCCGGGCTATTTCATCACCCGCCTCCAAAATCTGACTTTCGTAGAGGATGCGCTGATAGTGGCATCGCAATTAAGTGCCGCGCCTTTTTCTGAGACCCATGCCGAATATCCGGCAGAGATTCCGTGACTTTGGACGTCAAGGATCTTCTGTGTCGTATGTTCGGGGCCGCAAATGCGGTCGCACAACCTGACATTTGTCTTCCGCGACACCTGGCTCTGCCGCCTGCGCAGCACTTCGCGTGATGAATGTCATCGGCGAGAACGGTCGATGACCTGGAGACAACATGAAAAAGAAACGAAGAATTTGTCGGCAAAGGGCGACGCCACAGGCACCAGCGCCGGGCCCGCATTTACTCGTAACGCACTGGAAACAGGGAGTAAGTTTATATGGAAATGAATGGCCAAACACGGATCGAGGCTAGTCGTGACGCCGTCTGGGCAGCGCTTAACAATCCGGACTTGCTGGCTCGCGCGATTCCTGGCTGCGAAAGTCTGGAGCAAACGGAGGATGGCGGTCTTCAAGCCACGGTAGTGCTGAAAGTTGGACCGATCAAAGCCCGGTTTGGGGGGGCTGTCAGCTTTTCCGAGGTCGATCCACCCAATGGTTATGTGATCTCCGGTTCAGGCGCAGGAGGCATTGCCGGCTTCGCCAAAGGCGGCGCCAGGGTCCGCCTGGAAGAAGAGGGGCCCGATATCACGCGCCTGGTATGGGAGGCAAACGCGGATGTTGGTGGCAAGCTGGCTCAGCTTGGCGGGCGAATGCTGGACTCGACTGCAAAGAAGCTGGCAACCCAGTTCTTCGAAAATCTTGCCAACGAGTTTACGAGTGCAAAGGCCGTTGACGCCGGATGACTGTTTTCTGCCTTAAGTCCCTTTCTCTAAGATTGGAGCTTAATCCCAGAGCGCCCAAATGCCAGGCAGGCTGGGGAACTCCCCGGTGGCACATGATGAACCGCATTCAGCCGATTTGGCCGGGTCTTACTCCTGGTAGCCCTTAAGACCAATTGAATGCGCTATTGGCGCTCACATCATACAGGATGCCGTCGTGACATGCCTCAAAGGGAGCAAATGAAACAAGTATACGACGTAAATTGAGTGGATCAAGTCTTCCGGGATTTCACTGCCAACCGGCCACGATTGCTGCGGATTCCGGAGGTGTAGGACTTGCAATTGCCCGTTAGTTGGATGGTGCAGGTTGCAAAATAACCCTCTTCGATGCTTCCAAATACGCTCTTGAAAAAGCCCGATCCCTTATGCTAGAGGCTTTTGTCGCGCAGGTGGACGTCCCGAACGAAAAGGATGCGAGCCCGTTTTTCAGTATTTCGTTGAAGTATTCGGTGACCTGGTTGCGCATATAGACATTGCGATATTGCCCGACCGACCGGGTGAGTAGAAGACATTTCGCCAGCCGATTGGAGCAGATATGCAGATGGAGGACTGACCGGCAATTTTTCTGCACCCACCTTGCGGCGGCCAGTATGAAAGCTGAAACGGAAGCTGTCGTTTCCAGCTTCGAGGATGTGACAGTGGTGGGTGAGGTGGTCGAGCAGAGAAGTGGTCATTTTTGAATCGCCAAACACGCTTGTCCATTCGCTGAAACCCGGGTTGGTATTGATGACGTTGGTCCGCTCATAGAGCTTGAGCGGCACGAATATCCCGCGCCCGAGAGCAGGTTCAGCGTTGCGAATGGTAGCCCTCATCAGATGGGCCATCCTTTTTGTTTCCAACTGCCGCCTAGATTCCCACCCCTGACCCGCAACGGCCAGTACGACGCGCGTCCGGATTTGTCTTGCATTTCAGGTCGTGGCACCCGCATAGGCGGCGGCGTCGTAAATTGCTAATACCGTATCAACCGCTGCAATGGCGATTGCCTCCGGGTTTCCGGTTTTGGCCGCCTCCGCCGGAAGCAGCGGAAGATATTGATGCATCAGCGTCTCGGGGATTGATACGCCAGTCAGGGCAGTGTTGAGCCTGTGAACGGCCTCTTTAATTTCCGGGTGGTTCCAGTAATAGCGGATACGATCGCTGTAGCTGTAATGGCGCTGAACGCGCAGTGCCGTTTCATCGCCGTGATAGTGTCCTTGCCAATCGCCGGGCCTGGCAAGCATGGCCTTTTCGAGCGCCTGTGCCAGCGGCCTTGTGCCGTAGCCGGCCACCAGTTCCGATGCGATGATGTCGAGCCCATAGGCCGCTTCGCGATAGGCAAATGTCAGGCCCGGACCGACCTTCAGGATCGGGAAGCCGTCGCGCACGAGTTCACCCAGCGCCTGCACTGTCTGATAGTCGGTTGAGTGGGCCTCGAATACGAGTTGAGGCTCTTCTGCAAGCAGCGCGGAAAGGTCTGCAGCAAGGTCGGGCCGGTAGGCTACGACGTTTTCGCTGCCAAACTCGACGCCCGGCTGGACGACGAAGGCGATGACCCGGTTGAAGGCCTTTTCAAGGCCCGCCTCGCAAAAGACCTGGCGATGGATTTCGATGGTGGCGCGGGCTGCGTGCCGGGCGGTCGGCTCGACATGGTCCAATACATGATCTGCGCCGCCCGGCACCGGGACCTCAGTGCCCAGTATGTAGACAGGCGGCGCCAGTCCTGCGGCTTCAGCCACCCGCTCGGCAACCCCGGCAAGAAGGGCCGCCCGCTTTGCAATTGTAGCGTCGTCGAGAGCAGCCGGCTCGCCGGCGCATCCCATCGAAGCATCCAGATGCAGTTTGACAAAGCCTGCTTTCACATAGGCTTCGACCATAGCCTCGGCCTTTGCCATGGCGCTTTCAGGCGCTTCGCGCTTCCAGGGATTGGGCCCCAGATGGTCGCCGCCAAAAAGGATCTTGGCCGGATTGGCTCCCTCCTCAGCCGCTATGCCCGTCACGAAGTCGATAAACATGGACGGGGTCATGCCGGTATAGCCGCCCAACTGGTTGACCTGGTTGCAGGTCGCCTCGATCAGGACCTCGCGGCCGCTGGCCGCCGCCCTGCGAAGCGCGGCCCGCAATACCACCGGATGAGCGGAGCAAATGGAAGGAAGCCCGACCGGCTTGCCGTTACGGCGTGCGGCGGCAAGGTCAAGAAGGGTCGAGCTCATCAATTGTCTCCTGCGGGGGTTTCCAGCATGAAGGTTCCAAGGTCAGCAAAAGAAGATACGCCTTCCATTGGCCCCTGCCGCGTCACATTCCGTGCGCCAGCGGCATTGGCCAGAAGAAGCGCGCGAGCCGGTTGCATGCCAAATCGGCGGCAAGTCAGGTAAGTCGCACCGAAGCAGTCTCCCGCACCGGTCGGATCGACCTCCTTTGCCACAAAAGCGGGACAGTCGATCCGCGCTTGGTCGGGTCCGAAAAAGGACGAACCCTTTTGGCCGCGCTTGAGCACGATTTCGCTTATGCCGGATTGAAGCAGGCATTCCACGGCGGCCTCTTCGTCATCGCGACCGGCGGCAATGAAAAGTTCGTCTCCGGATGGCAGAAGCAGATCAGTCGCTTGAAGGATGCGCTGGAGAAGCCCCCTGCCTGCGCCCGTATCCATCAATTCCTTCCGGATATTGGGATCAAAGGAGACCGAGCCGCCCCGACCCTGGATTACATCCAGGGCGCTATCGAGAATTGCTTCCATTCCGGGAATTGCGAAAGCGGAGCCCATGACATGGATGTGCCCTGCACGACTGACCAGCGCGTAAGCTGCATCCGTCATCCGCAAGTCCCCGGCTGCCGATCGGGCTATATTGAAGACGAAGTTGCGGCCGCCATCCGGCCGGTAACGCACAAATGCGCTGCCTGTCGGTTTGTCTGCGATGACCGAAATGGCGGATATATCAACGCCGTCGCTGCGCAGGCGCTCGACATTCAAGACGCCGAAATCATCGTCGCCGACGCTGGCGATCATCCCGGCGGAACCGCCGAGGCGCGCGACCTGGTCGATGAAGATGGCAGGGGCGCCACTGGGAAAGGGGCCGATAAGGCTCTGCGGCTCCAGAAAGCCGGAGCCGACCGTGACCGCCATGATTTCCACGAGGATTTCGCCAATGGTTATGGTCGGTCCAAGGGCTTCAGGCGCCAAGCCGTTCGAATGCTTCTTGACCAAAATCTCTCCCCCGTCAGCCGCGAGAGGATCCAGCCTGCCCCTCAGTCATCCTTTCAAAATAGCGGCCCGATAACATGAAGTCAAATCTACTTTGACATGCGCAATGTTGTTGTGCAATGCAAAACCGTCGCTATTCTTGCGGCAATTCGGCTCAGGTTCACGCAAACGCTGGCGAATTTTTGTGTAATTATATGATTATATCAATAATACAATATTGAACTGATCGCCGCTCGCGCTCCTGATGCCATTTTTTTTCCGAGTTGACGTGAACAGGAAGAAACTACTATTTTACATATGTAAAATTTATGCGAGTATCTGCCTATGGCACATCGCATCGGGAAACTATCGATGTCAATTGCTGGGATCGTTCGTGGCGCAGGCATGGCGCGGCAAGTTTAGCAAAGGTTACAAAGACCAGAAATATGGCCTTTCGTTTCAAGGAATTCTACGGTTCTGACGCGATGAGGACTAGGCCCTGTTGACAAAGTATGGCAGCCAAATCTTTGTTGAAGCGATTGCCAGGAATGCGGCGAATGATGCGGCGGTTTTGTCGAAGCGGGTTGCGATGCGGCGGAACTGCTTGAGTTTGTTGAACATGCGCTCGAT
>JBGSIT010000013.1:0-17495 GCA_041742335.1 Rhizobiaceae bacterium | reverse complement strand
CATCGAGCGCATGTTCAACAAACTCAAGCAGTTCCGCCGCATCGCAACCCGCTTCGACAAAACCGCCGCATCATTCGCCGCATTCCTGGCAATCGCTTCAACAAAGATTTGGCTGCCATACTTTGTCAACAGGGCCTAGATATCTCCGAAAGTTCAAGAATTGCAAGGTTCTGGTCCTCGCTGCGGAGAAATTCATCGACTTTTGTTTGAACGCCCTTCTTGATACCTTTTAGAAAAGTATCCAAATCCTTTTTCTCTTGAGGAGCACCATAAGTGCCAGTATCAACCGCGAAAAGCTTTGCGTCGAATTCGGCAACTTCTTTAGCATCCAATCCCGGAAATGACGGCTTCAGGTCATTCAGTCGATGTCTATATTCTCCTGTAAAATCAACACAAAATACTTTGGAGCCTTTTGCTATGGCTTCGCGTATGACGTCTAGGGCAAGTTCAGTTTTGCCTGTGCCTGTGATGCCTAAGATTGCAGAATGATAGGTAATTAGTTCGTCTATATTAACAGCCACACCGATATTGGTTGATGGCACTTTTCCGATAATAAAATCCCCTTCATTGAGTATTGTTTCTTCAAAATTCATACCAGGCGCTCTGAAAAGTGGCATGTTCATATTGGGCAGCCATGGGTATTTTTGAAATCCCGAAATAGGCGAAAATGAACCAAGTTGTACAGCGCGTACTATTTGCGCGCCCTTTGGATTTTGATCGAAAGTCTCTTCTGTTGTTTGTGCTTCGACAATTTGATAGAAGATCGCTTCACCGCGAATTCGCGCAAATACTACTTCACCTTCGCTAAGTTCAAGATTTTCTGAGGATTCGAAGTATATATTTCCAATTGTTGAACGTTCCACGGTGAAGCCAGCTAATTCAGCATCTTGAACACCGCTCATGGTAGCCAAAAATTCTTTAGTTTTATTTCGGTTATGGCTTTCATGTACACAGCCAGGGCTACTGACGATAGGTTCAGCAACGGGTGCAATGCATATTCCTGTCCCAACCACTTCGGAGCCTTGAATTTGGCTGAATAATGCGAGCACATACTTCTGATCACCATCCGGCATCGTTGCAATATGCAGAGTATCAGGCCTCCACGAACTAGCTCGTTGGAGCTTCACCCTAAGGATATTGGGGTGATCAATACGATCGATATTACCGATTTGAGGTGCCGAGACTAGAGCATTCTGATCAAGCCAGAATTGTCGGAGCAAGTTGAAAGCGAGTTCAAATGGACGAAAAAGCACCATTGTCATCCATAGGATAAGCAGCGCGGGGACAATTGGCGTCGCTGCCATATCGAATCCCCCGATGATCCCTATGAGTGCTGGAGGAGTATAAACCAGTTCTCCGCGACCAATCGTGTCACAGAGGCGACGCAGCAGTTTTCCCACTGGATCCAGATTACTTTGATCTTGGCGTATCAGAGCCGCAAAGCTGGCTATGCCAACAATTGCTGCCCATGTAATTCCAGCTACTTTCAAAAGCCACAAAGGCGCTAGCAGATCACCTAAGCCTGATAAATCCGAAGTCAAAAGGAGCACGAGTGCGGTAACAGCATTTGCAAATGTATCCCGTGGCGGACGAAACCAAGGCGACGACAAAAGGCTGAATAGCCATAGGCTTACGCCGCTCAAGAGCCAAAGGCTCTCAAGGCCACTAGTGGGGAAAAATTTTCCGGTGGTGTATGAAAAGACGGAATGGAACAAAAGGTAATTCAGGCCTACAATAATTGCCCTTTGTCTAAGATTGAGATGATCCGCCACTGCATTCTTGCTCCGGTTCAATAAGGCGAAGTCACCTTGCTCAGTCAGAATCAGGATGCTTTAAATGGACATATTAATTTGCATACTACAGAATGCACGCATCGATTTAAAGTAAAATAGAATGCAATTGGCAAGGATTCTTTCCAAGGAGTGAAGGTAGGATTTAGAGCGATAGGCAATCGTAGATAAAAGTGATGAGGCGCGCTATTCAAGTCCTGTTTGTAGATTCCGTGTCGAGATTGTTTATCAGTGCGACGAGATTGACAGGAGCGCCGACGAGATCGTCGGAATAAATCGGCATCTGGACAATCATACCCTGCGCGAATGGGCGAACACCTGCTTGCCGCCGCCAATAAAGCTCGAGACGGTATTGACTGTAACTGAGTGTTTTTCGGGCAGGATGCCCGACTGCCGCAGCGGCCGGATCAAGCCGCTCGCGCCAGTGGGCTAACAACACCCGTTCCAACCCGGCACCCCCACACCCCTCAAAAAGGCCACCACCACGCCCTTTTCGCGCCAATACCAGCCTTGGCTGTCGTGCTGAAATTATCCCTGGCCAGCACACCGGTCAGGCAGCGCGGCAGGTTTGGGAAAGCATCGGTGGCGTGGTCGTGATATTCGCCTGCGGGCCGGACAGCTGTGGGGCCGGAATGGCCGTTGCAGGCGTCGAGTTCAACCGGCTTGCCGCCGTCGGCCATCAGGCAGGAATGGGCTGCGGGCGGGCGGCCTGCGGCGGATCGGAAATGCAGATTTTCCCGTTCGTATCGTAAAAGGTGTAGCCCATTGCGCTGAGCATTTCGAATAATGCGCGATTGAGGCGGCAAAGGCCGGGCTTGTCGCCGTCCCAATCCCATATGCCGCCGGTCTCATCGAGATTGGTCGGGCAGAAGGGCCCGATTTTCAGCGCATCGGGCTTGTATTTGAGAACCAGTTGAACGCATTTTGCCTGAGCGCCGTCCGTCACAGCGTGCAATCCACCGCGGCGGGTTGCCTGACCAAAACGTCCAGGCTGAACAGGGTTTCGTCAATCAGCGCCCGGGCCATCGGCGCGGTCGCCAGAAAAGCCAGGGTTGAACCGGCTGGCAGCTTGGCAATCTTCATCTTGAAACTTTTTGAAATCGGGCGAGGGGCGGGTCAGCCCGCAGGGTCCACGGCTTTAACGCGCCGGAACCGGTTTTGCCGGCGCGCGCCCGCCCAAGGCGTTGCGCAGTTCCAAAGTCAGCGTCGCAAGGGCGGCCGCCTTGTCCTTGCCGATGGCCGTCTCGATCACATCATCCATGGCGCGCCAGGCCGCGTGGATGTTTTCCAGCATGGCGGTTCCGTGATCCGTCAGCGCCAGCACATTGCTGCGCCTTTCATGTTGATGCTGCGTACAGGTGATGAAGCCGGCTTCAACGAGGCGGGATGTCATGGTGCTCATGCTGGCCGCAGTGACGTTGAACGCCTTGGCAAGATCAATCTGGGCGGCTGTGCCCAGGCGATCCAGCGCGTCCAGCATCCGCGCCTGGCGCGGCCCGAGGCCGAGCGGCAGCAGGCGCAGCCGCAACTGCTCCTCGATCAGGTCGCCGGAATGGAGCAGCGGGTGGAAAGCGTATTTTTTGGTTTGCATGATGACTGTTAATATACTGACTATTGACTGGCGTCAAGATCGGCAATCAACCCGGCATCAGGTCACGCCGACAGCATCAAATCCATATTCTGCACTGCGGCACCCGAGGCGCCCTTGCCGAGATTGTCCAGCAGCGCGACGAGATTGACATGGGCGCCGCCGGGCGCGCCGAAGACGAAGAGCTTCATCGTGTCGGCGCCGGCCAGTCCGGTGGCGTCGATGCGGGGTAATCTCGCGGCCGTTGCCAGCGGCACGACTTCGACAATCGACTGGCCGCGATAATGCTCAGTCAGCACCGCATGCAGGCTTTCCAGCGTCTGGTTGCCTTCAAGATCCTCCAGAAACAGCGGCACCTGGACAATCATGCCCTGCGCAAACCTGCCGACGGAGGGCGAAAACAGCGGGGCCCGGGCCAGCATGCCATGGGTCTTCATCTCCGGCACATGCTTGTGCTTGAGTGTCAGGCCATAGAGAAAATGCGGCGCGGTGATCGGGTCGGGGTTTGCCGGGTCCTCGATCTGGGCGATCATCTGCTTGCCGCCGCCGGTGTAGCCCGAGACGGCATTGACGGTAACGGCGTGGTTTTCGGGCAGGATGCCTGCCTGGCGCAGCGGCCGGATCAGGCCGATGGCGCCGGTGGGGTAGCATCCCGGATTGGCGACATGGCGCGCGTCACGGATCTTTTCAGGCTGGCCCTTGTCCATTTCGGCAAAGCCGTAGGCCCAGTCGGGATTGATCCGGTGGGCGGTGGAGGTGTCGATGATGCGCACCTTGTTGTTGCCCGAAAGCATGGAAACGGCCTCGATGGCCGCATCATCCGGCAGGCACAAAATGGCGATGTCGGCGCTGTTGAGAAGGTCCTCGCGCATGGCGGCATTGCGGCGTTCGGCCATCGGGATCGACATGAGTTCGACATCGGCGCGGCCTGCCATGCGGCTTTGTATCTGCAAGCCGGTTGTGCCGTGTTCGCCATCGATGAAGATTTTCGGTTTCATGCTTTGTCCCGTCTGTTCAATGCCTTGCAGGCCGTTGCGGATTCAGTTTGCCAGCAAGGTGAATCACATTCTCAACTGGCTGCCGCCAGCTTTTCAGCCCGCAGGCCGAGCATATACATCGCCACGGTCGCCCCGGCAATTGCTGTTATATCGGCATGGTCGTAAGCGGGCGCAACCTCGACAATGTCCGACCCCCTTATATCAAGCGCGCCCAGCTTGCGCAAAACCGACAGGATTTTCGCACTCGACGGCCCGCCCGCCACCGGCGTTCCGGTGCCCGGCGCAAAGGCCGGATCGAGGCAATCAATGTCGAAGGTCATGTAGCAGGGCGCAGTGCCGACATGCGCCCGGATGGCGTCTGCGATGGCCGATGCCGTCATGTCCTCGACCTCATGGCCGCGCAGGATGGCAATGCCGCAATCCTCCGGCGTATCGGTGCGGATGCCGATCTGGATGGATCGCGACGTGTCGATGATGCCGTCTTTCGCAGCGCGCCCGACAAATGAGCCGTGGTCGATCCGCCTGCCATCGTCAAACCAGGTATCCTGGTGGGCGTCGAATTGCACCAGCGCCAGCGGCCCGTGCTTTGCCGCATGGGCCTTCAGTAGCGGCCAGGTCACGAAGTGATCACCGCCCATCGACATCAGATAGGCGCCGCTTGCGAGGATCTTTTTCGCCTGCCGCTCGATTTCGCCCGGCGTCTTCTGGTGATTGCCGAAATCCAGCAGGCAATCGCCATAGTCAATCACCGCCATCTGCTCGAACAGGTCGCGGCTGAAGGGATATTGCGGATCATTGTCGAAGATCGCCGAAGCGCGGCGGATCGCCTGCGGCCCGAAACGCGCGCCGGGGCGGTTGGAGACGGCGGCATCGAAGGGAATGCCCCAGACCACGGCATCCACACCCTTCAGCACCTTGGTATATTTGCGCCGCATGAAAGAGAGCGCGCCGCCATAGGTCGGGTCCGATCCCGGCCCCTTGAGCGCGCGGGCGGTAAAGGCATTGTCAATCGCATTGGAGACCATGATCAGCTTTCCGTTTTGTCAAATCCATAGGCGCGTTCGATGCGGCCTATACGCATTTCAAAATGTTGGTACCAATCGGTGCGGCCGCGTCGCCGGGCGACCTGATGATCGATATTGGCCTTCCAGGCGGCGATGGCCGCTTCATCAACCCAGTAGGAATTGGTAATGCCGAAACCGTTCTTGTCGCGCGCGCTTTCGACGCCGAGAAATCCCGGCTGTCGGCTGGCCAGTTCCACCATCAGGTCGGCCATTTCGCCATAGCCCGCATCATCGTCCTGCGTACGCTGGCTGGAAAAGGCTACCACATGGTAGGGCGGGCGAGGGGTGGAGGCAAAAGCGGTCATGGCGGTTTCCGGCGAGCCAGCAGGCGATTGGTGTTTGTTGACGCTAGCCGATCAGCGCTCTAGCTTCAACTGCATCGCGCCGGCAAAAAAGGCGGAGGGAGAAAATCATGAAATCGATCATTTGCGCTGCCGTCTTCGTGCTGCTTGTTGCCGCGCCGACATGGTCCGAAGAGGTTGCCGATCTACAGGGGCCCTATCCGGCCGCAGGCGATTTTCAGGTCGCAAAGCTCTATTCCGGCCCCACCCGTCTTCCGGATTTCAAGGGACGGGACAAGGATTTCAGGCTTTTTCGCACCCGCATCCGCGACGGGTTGAAGGAAGGGCCGAATTTTGCCGGTGAATACCGCGTCATCCAATATGGCTGCGGCACCGGTTGCAGCGACGTGGTGATCGCCAGCAACAGGACAGGTCAGGCCTTCAACTTTCCGCTCGGTGGCGAGGAAAACGCCTATCTGTCACTGCAATTTTCGCTGCAAAGCCGGCTGATGGCGGCGCAGTGGTACGATTTCGACAAGGACAGTTGCATCATCGATTTTTATGACTGGCAGGCAGGCAAGGCCAGGCTCGTCAAGCGGGGCAGGGTGGGGACCAACGAGACCTGCTATAACGAGATCTCCGACAATCTCAACAAGGCGGATGTCAGCCAGCAGCCTGCGCCAGTGCGATTGCCAGCGGAATGACGATCACTGCAAGCGCGGTTTGAACCGAGATGATGGTCGCCATCAGCGGTCCGTCACCACCCATTTGTCTGGCGAGCGTATAGCTTGCGGGCGAGGTCGGGCAGGCGGCGAAAATCACCGCAATCACCGTCATGTCGGCAGGCAGGCCGAATGCCCGAGATGCGAGGAAGGTGGCCAGCGGGAAAACCACCATTTTTGCCATCACCGCAATCAGGCTTGATGCGACATGCTGGTGCAGGCCGCCGAAATGCAGGTTGGCGCCGATCACCAGCAGCAGGATCGGCAGGCTGGCGCGGCCCAGCGTCGAAGTAAACTGATATAGGATGAAGGACTTGTCCAGTCCGGCGGCATTGAAGGCAAAGCCGGTTACGATGGCGATGATGATCGGATTGCGGACAATCTCGCGCAAGACCCCCATCTTGCCCGCCTGCCGGTTGAGGATGGCCGCCAGCATCACCACCGCCAGCACATTGGACAGCGGCACCAAAGTCGCCGTCGCAATGGTGCCGATTGCCGCGCCTGAAGCGGAAAACACGGCGCTTGCGACGGCAAGGCCGAGAAAGGTGTTGTGCCGGCTTGCGCCCTGCAGGATCGAGGTCAGCGCCGGCAATGACGTTCCAACCGCTTTTCCAACGGCAAAGACGAATGCGATGGCGGCAAAATAACCGGCAATCAATGCAGCCGAATAGGTAGCCAGATGCGGGCTGCCCAGATCGACCGCTGAAATCTGGGTAAAAAGGAAGGCGGGAAACAGCACCCAATAGGCAATCTTGTTGATGCCGTCCCATATTTCGGAGTTCGTCACCAGGGTGAGTTGCAGGATCTTTCCCAGAAAGACGATCAGGAAGATCGGAAGAACGAGTATGATCAGTGACATGAGGCAGATCCGGATATGAGCGCCCGGATGTTTATGGATTGGGCGGACGCCCGTCCTGCTTACAGCAAGTCAGGAAAAATTGCGAAGCGGCATTCTCCCCGAAATGACCATGAAACAACGGGATGAATCGCTTTTGCGACCAGAAAAACATGGAAAGCCGGCCCTGACTGATCGCCGGGGCCGGCCTTGATTGATCTTGAATCCGGCAAGGATTACTGGACGTTGGCGCCTACGACCCGGTCCCAGCCTTCGGTGACCACTTTCTTGTTGGCTTCCTGCTCGTCAAGTGTCGGGAAGATCGCCTTTTCATAGGCTTCAGCCGGGGGCAACTTGTCGAGCATGTCCTGGGGGATCTTGCCGGCAGCCGACATCGCATTGAAACGCGCGGGGTGGCAATAGCCCTTCAACCAGCCAAGCTGGCCTTCATCCGAATAGATGTATTCAAGCCACAGCTTGGCGGCATTGGGGTGCGGCGCATAGGCGGAAATGGCCTGGACATAGACGCCTGCAATCGAGGCGGAGCTTGGCACGACAACGTCCATTGGCGGATTGCCGTTGAGGTTGTCACGCCAGGACAGAAGATTGTAGTCCCAGGCGGCGATGATAGGCGTCTGGCCCTGCGCGATTGTGGCTGTCTTGCCCGAAACCGGTACAAAATTGCCGGCCTTGTTCATTTCGGCAAAGAATTCCAGACCCTTGCCGCCGGCCTCGGCGCCCGGCTTGCCGCCATAGGCGATGCCGGCTGCCATGATGGCCAGAATTGCCTGGTTGGAAGAACGCGGGTCGCCGGTCAGGGCCACTGAATTGGCCAATTCCGGGCTGAGCAGATCCTTCCAGTCGGTGGGCGTTGTGGCTACCAGGTCCTTGTTCACGCCAAAGGCCATGACGCCATAGTAATCGGCAAACCAGTAACCGTCCGCGTCCTTGATCGAGTCCGGAATTTCGTCCCAGGCCGCCACCTTGTAAGGCTGAATGAGGCCTTCGGTCTTTGCCTGCGGGCCGAAAGCCAGACCCACGTCGATGACGTCAGGCGCCTGCGAACCGGTATTGCCCTTGTTGGCGCGGATCGCCTCGATTTCGTCGCCAGAGCCGGCATCGGGGTTGAGTTCGTTGACGGTGATGGATGGATATTTCTTTTTGAAGCCGTCGATGACTTCACCGTAATTGCACCAGTCATGGGGCAGGGCGATGACGGTCAACTGGCCTTCCTTGGCGGCGGCCGCTGCCAGTTCGTCAAGGTTTGCGGCAAAGGAAGGCACGCTCAGCGCAGTCGTCGCCAATATGGTGGAGACGAACAGGCTGCAGCTCGTTTTCAGGATCGGACGGGTCATTTCTTGTTCCTTTCTGGTTGCATTTTCGTATTGGAATCAGTGTCTGTCAGCGGGATATACTTCAGTTTTAACAGTCTGATGACGATTGCCGGGTCACGCAGCGGAACCTCCGGCCAGTCGCTTGCGCGCAGCGGTCGCTTCGGCCACGACGCAGAGTATTTCAAACATCAAGGTGGCACCGGCCAGTGCAGTTATGCCGGCTGGATCAAAAGGTGGCGAGACCTCCACGAGGTCGCCGCCGACAAGGTCAAGGCCCGCAAGTCCCCGCACCATTTGCTGGGCTTCAAACACCGAATATCCGCCGACCTCCGGCGTGCCGGTGCCGGGCGCAAAGGCCGGGTCGATGCCATCGATGTCGAAGCTGAGATAGGTCGGCAAGGCGCCCACCACGCGGCGAATTTCCGCAATCACGCCTTTGGTTCCCAGGTCGAATACCTCTTCGATGGTAATGGTCCTGATACCGTGTGTTGTGCTGAAATCATCGCCGTCTGGCGCATAACGCGTGCCGCGAATGCCAATCTGGACAGTGCGTTTCGGATCGACAAGGCCTTCCTCGATTGCGCGCCGGACGTGGGTGCCATGGCTGTAGCGCTGGCCGCCGAAATAGCTGTCATTGACATCGGCATGGGCATCGAACTGGATCAGGCCGACAGGTCCCTGGCTGGCGATGCCGCGCAGGATCGGCAGCGTAACGAGATGGTCGCCGCCTGCCGTGATCGGCGCCGCGCCTGCAGCATGCAGATCGGCGTAAAAGCCGCTGACCTGCTTCAGCGTATCGGCAATGTCGAGCGGGTTGACCGGCACGTCGCCGAGATCGGCGACACGGCAGTGCTGGTAAGGCGAGGTCCGCGTGACATGGTGGTAGGGCCGCAGCATGGTCGACTGGGTGCGAATTTCGCGCGGACCGTGGCGTGTGCCCGCCCGGTTTGTGGTGCCGCCATCCCAGGGCAGTCCGAGCAAGGCGATATCGACTGCGGAAGGATCCGCAATGACGGGCAGCCGGAAGAAGCTGACATAGCCGGAAAAACGCGGTGTGGAAGAGGAATTGACGGGCCAGAAGGTCTCCTGCGGGCGAGCGGCGTCGGTTTTTTCAATCATGATCGGCTCCTGTGGCAAGACGGGATGCTGCGGCCCGGCGCAGATCGGCCAGAATGGCACGTACGTAACGGACCTGTTCTGCGGCTTCCTCTTTTTCCCGCACCAGCCGATCAGCCAGGGTAACGGATGCCGGTATTTCGGTGGTGCTCGGCGCGCGCCAGGGAATGATCGGGTCTGCGCCCTCGTCGGGAAAGCGGAAGGCGGGGGATTCCATGCCGTTTTCTTCCTGCAGCGCAAAGGTGGTGATTTGCGGACGATCCTTGCCGAGCAGCAGCAATCGGCAAAGCAAAGCGGAGAAATCGATCACGCCGGAGCCCGACTTGCAGGCGATCTGCGACCAGCCGCCGCGATCATCGCCGGGCTTGACGTCCTTGATATGCACTTCGGTCAACAAGGGCGCCATCGCCTCCAAAGCCGCTTCCGGCGTCTCATGGGCGTTCAACATATTGCCGAAATCAAACAGCAACGACAGGCGGGGATTGTCCACCGTCCTTACGATCATCGCCAGTTCGCCGGACTTCAAATCCTCATGTTGCTCAAGCTTGAACTGGATGGTTTTGGCGGGTTCAATCTCATCCAGTTGGCGCAGGTCCTTGATTGTCTGCTGGATCACGGTGGACAATCTGCCTTCGTAACGCGGATAGCAGCGGATGGAAGGCGCGCCGATTTCCTTGGCGATGGCGACAGCGGCCTCAAGTTCGGCGCGCGTGGTGGAACTGATCTCGATGTGCACGGCCAAATTCATGGTTGCGGCGGCCACGCCGAAATCGGCGCGCTGCACCGGGGTCATATTTGCAAGGCTGCGCGATTCCCCGTCATCAACATGGATGTTCAGGCCGGCAAGACCGTGATGTTCGGCAAATGCCAGCATGTCGGCGGGGGTGGTGTCGCCAAGGCGCATGTTCAGGTGGTGGGAATAGGCATGGGCAAAAAGCCGAATGGCGTCGATCCGCTCCGTCAGGCGTTCGAGAGCAGGTCGGTCCAACCCGGCCAGGATGTCATTGTCCTTACCCATTGCAAACTCCACATTTCACTGCAGTGTCGGACAAATTGGCTAGTCTGGAAATATCCACTCTGATAAAAGGTACCATACCACTTTCGGGGACGGCATGGTACGGCGACAGCAAGGTGCTCCATTATCGTTGTTTTTTATAGACCGGATGTCTTCGACCCCGGTCTATCGCCAGCTTGAAGACCAGATTCGCAGCGCGATCCTCAAGGGCGATCTGAAGCATGGAACCCGGATGGCCTCCAGCCGGACGCTCGCCAGGGAACTTGGGCTGTCCCGGCCCACGGTGGTCCAGGTTCTCGATGCGTTGCAATCGGAGGGGTATCTGGAAGCGCGGCAGGGCGACGGCACCTATGTCGCCCATGATATTCCCAAAGCCTTGCCCGCTTTCTATCCCGGTGCGGCTAAACAGGGCAAGGATGACGGCGGCAAGCCGCATCTGTCACGGATGGGGTCGCTGCTTCAGGCCATGCCGGTCGATCTCGACGCCGCCCGATACACCGCCTTTCTGCCGAATTCTCCTGCCTTCGACGCTTTTCCGCATGATATCTGGCGCAAATGCTGGGCCAATCGCGGTCGCGGCGGCGGCATAGCTGACATGGGATACGGCGATCCGGCCGGCTATCTGCCGCTCAGGCGCTGTATCGCCCAATATCTAGGCCTGCATCGCGGCGATGCCTGCGATCCCGGACAGATCATCATAACCTCCGGCGCCCATGCCGCCTTTTCGCTGGCGGCACTGATACTTGCCGATCCCGGCGACGGCATCTGGCTCGAAAGTCCTGGTCCGGTGACTGTGCGCAATCTTTTCAAGGGACTGGGTTTGAACGTCATTGACGTCGCCTCCGACAGCGACGGCATGATGGTGGCCGACGGCATGGATCGCGCACCTGACGCCCGCTTGGCCTTTGCCATGCCGTCGCGCCAGCATCCGCTTGGCACGACCTTGTCGCTGCCGCGGCGGTTGGCATTGCTGGCATGGGCGCAAAGTCGCGACGCCTGGATCATCGAGGATGATTATGACAGCGAGTTTCGTTATGCCGGACGCCCGCTGCCCTCCATACGCAGTATCGATAGCGCGGGCCGGGTGCTTTATGTCGGCACCTTCAGCAAGGCGCTCTATCCGGCCATCCGGGTTGGCTATCTCGTGCTGCCGCCGTCGCTGGTTGGCGCCTTCCGGCGACTTTCCGGCCTTGTCGCCCGCAGCGTTTCGCTGGAAATGCAGCATGCTTTGGCGCAATTCATCGACAACGGCCATTTCGTCACCCATTTGCGCCGGATGCGCGAGCTTTATGCCGAACGCGGTGCTGCCTTTTTCGACCTGGCGCGCATCGAACTTGGCGAGCGGCTGGAATTCAATGCTCCAGCCAGCGGCATGAACGCACTCGGCTGGTTGCCGCCCGGCATCGACGACCGGACAATCCATGCGGCGGTCGAACGGGCCGGAATCAAATCCTATCCGTTGTCCGATTACGCCACCGCCGCCCTTGGCCGCGGCGCATTGCTTTTGGGCTTTACCGGAGTCCCCGCCAACCGGATGGCGGAACCGATGCGGCGGATGCGGGATGCCATCGACGGCAATGGCGCCGATATTGCGCTTGATCAAAGGTTGTCATAGACAATTATTCGCGTGTTGAACCATCAATCCGGAACCGAAAGAATGCCTTTATCAGGCCCGAAACAGCCCCTGACCTTCATTGATGGCTTAAAGGCCGCATTGCCCGTAGTCATCGCCTATGTTCCCATCGGGTTTTCCTTCGGCATCACGGCAACCAATGCCGGTTTGAGCGCTGCCGAATCGCTGCTTCTGTCACTCGTCATCTATTCCGGCGCGGCGCAGTTTCTTGCAGTGGCGCTTTTTACCAGCGGCGCGCCGCTTCTGGTCTCGATCCTGACGCTTGCGGCCATGAATTTGAGGCACTTGCTCTACGGACCGGCTTTGCTCAAGGCGGCCAATGCCGGCGACAAGACCAAACTATCCTGGCTATGGGCATTCGGGCTGACCGACGAGGTGTTTGGCGCGGCCATCGGCCGGATCGCCGGTTCAAGACAGGCATTCTCCGAACCCTTCATGCTTGGTACGGGCCTGGCCGCTTATACGGCCTGGTGCGGTGGAACCGCATTGGGGGCGGCCGCCGGCGGCGATGCGCTCAATGCCTGGCCGATCCTGCATGCCGCGCTGACTTTCCTCTATCCTGCCATGTTCCTGAGCTTTCTGCTGTCGATCCTGTCGCGCCCGCAAATGGCCAGCGTGTTGACGGCGACCTTGGCAACGCTTGCCGGCATGGGCCTGTTTTCAACCGCAGTCGGCATTATCGGCGGCATGATGAGCGGGGCCGCCTTTGGCGCTTTCCGTTCGACACAACTGCGCAAAGGGGGCCTGCGATGAACACCAGTCTGGTGATCATGGCCGTCAGCGTCGGGCTTGCCAATTGGGCCTTCCGCGCGGCGCCGACGAAACTGGATCTGGCGCGGCTCAAGCCCGGTGGATTGCTGAACGGATTTCTGGAATCGATGGGCCCTGCGGCCATCGCGACGCTGCTGGTCTCGGCAATTTTGCCGATGGTGGGCGGAAACATCCGTGAAATGACTGCCCTGGTGCTCGGTCTTGCCAGTGTCGTGGCGCTGTTTTACTGGAAGCGGAATGTCATCATCGCCACCTTTGGCGGGGCGGTCTTCTATGCGGCGATTTTGGTTATTGCGGGATAGCGTCGCCGCTTGTGCAGGCTGCACATGAAAAAGGGCCGGCAAAAGCCGGCCCGATATCGTCCATGGACCAGAAGTCCGTGGATTAACGCTTGGAGAACTGGAAGGAACGACGGGCCTTGGCCTTGCCGTACTTCTTGCGCTCGACGACGCGGCTGTCGCGGGTCAGGAAGCCACCCTTCTTGAGGACGGCGCGCAGGCCGGGCTCATAATAGGTCAGCGCCTTGGACACGCCGTGGCG
Source organism: Rhizobiaceae bacterium (assembly GCA_041742335.1). Classification (GTDB taxonomy): domain Bacteria; phylum Pseudomonadota; class Alphaproteobacteria; order Rhizobiales; family Rhizobiaceae; genus Rhizobium_E. The sequence continues at coordinate 3,808 of JBGSIT010000013.1, read as the reverse complement.
CACAGCGCCGGCCTGGCCGGAAAGACCGCCGCCGACAACGGTTGCCACGACATCGAACTGGCCTTCACGGGCAGCAGCGACGACGGGCTGGCGCAGGATCATCTGCAGAACCGGACGGGCGAAATAAGTGGTGAAATCGCGGCCATTGACCGTGATCTTGCCGGTGCCGGGCTTCAGCCAGACGCGGGCGATTGCGTTCTTGCGCTTGCCGGTCGCATAGGAGCGGCCCTGGGCGTCAACCTTCCGGACGTGAACAGGAGCGGCTGCTTCAGCCGTTGTGCCAAGATCCTTGAGGGAAGAAAGATCAGCCATATCAGGCTCTCCTTGTGTTCTTGTTGTTGAGCTTGGCGACGTCGAGCGCGACGGGCTGCTGGGCTTCATGCGGATGGTTCGGACCTGCATAGACCTTCAGGTTCTTCATCTGGCGACGGCCGAGCGGGCCGCGCGGAACCATGCGTTCCACGGCCTTTTCAAGCGCGCGCTCGGGAAACTTGCCTTCAATGATCTGGCGCATCGTGCGTTCCTTGATGCCGCCGGGGTGACCGGTGTGCCAGATAAAGACCTTGTCAGTGTATTTCTTGCCGGTGAAGGCCACTTTTTCAGCATTGACGACGATGACATTGTCGCCATCATCAACGTGAGGTGTGAACGTAACTTTGTGCTTGCCGCGCAGGATGTTGGCGATGATGGAAGCGAGACGACCGATCACGAGGCCTTCGGCATCGATGATAATCCACTTCTTCTCGACCTCTGCAGGCTTCTGAACGAAGGTTGCCATGATATTGTCTTTCGTAAAGGACCCGATGGCCGAAAACAGCCCGGGCGTTTCTTGTTGCTTGGGTTGCCGGTCTTGCGACAGGCAACGCGATTGCCACCCAAGGGCATCAATCTGTCGCGGCTTATAGACAAAGGCCTGTTGATCGTCAAGATAGCGGAATTGTCATGGATGAAAAAAGATCATTTAAAAACAATGCGTTACTTATGTGGTAATATATTACCACATTATTTCTTCGACGGAATCGAGAAAGTCGCCGTGGCATGGGCGACAATCTCGCGGGTGTCGCTGCGCTCAATGGCGATTTCGACGAAGGCAAGCTTGCGGCCGATCTTGAGAATTCTGGCGATGCCGTCTACTGGAACCGGATCCGGACGGTGCAGGAAACTGATCGACAGATTGGCGGTGACGGCGCCCACGACCGGGCCGATATGGGCGATGATGGCGACATAGGCCGCCACGTCGGCAAGCGCGAACAGGCTCGGCCCCATGATGGTGCCGCCGGGCCGGAGGTGGCTTTCATTGGGCGTGAACCGCAGCGTGGCCGTACCTTCGGCGACATTGATGACATCAAAGATCTTGCCGCCCATGGAAAGCTGCGGGAATTCCTTGTCGAGAAATTCATTGACCTGAAGGGCGGTCAGAACGGGCGTCATGGCAATCTCCGGTTTTTGTCGCTGCGTTTTAGCCTGTTTTTCCGGCAAGTCCACAGCCCATCCGGCACCGGATCAGCCAAGTTTCAGGATCAGCGCGCCCATGGCGATCATGCCGCCCGCAACATAGCGCCATTTGCCGGCTGTCTCCTTGAGAATGAAGATGGAGATCAGCAAGGCAAACAGGATCGAGGTTTCCCGCAAAGCGGCGACGGCGGCGATCGGCGCCTTGGTCATGGCAAACAGCGCCAGACCGTAGGACGCCAGTGAACTGGCCCCGCCGAACAGTCCGCGCATCCATGTCAGCCGCACATGCGACAGCACCGGAGCGACGCCGCGCCGGGCGAAGGCGACCGCGAAAAGCGGCAGCGGCGGCAGCAGGCTGATCCACAATGTATAGCTGACCGGGTTGCCCGCCAGACGCGCGCCGAGGCCGTCAACATAGGTATAGGTCGCAATGACTCCGGCATTGAGCAGCGCCAGCCCCATGGCCCTTCGGCTGCCTTGCCGGGATTCGAACGCCAGGGTCATCACGCCTGCAGAAATTGTCGCAACCCCGATCAACATCACCAGCGAAAGCACTTCGTGCAGGAGGATGCCTGAAAGCGAGGCCACGATCAAAGGCGCCACGCCGCGCATCAGCGGATAGACCACGCCGATATCGCCGTGCCGGTAGGCCGCGCCGACCAGTTGGAAATAGCAGAAATGGATTGCGACGGAGGCTGCCACAAAAGGCCAGGCGGCCGGATCGGGCAGGGGCAGAAACGGCAAGATGAAGATCGAGGTTATGGATGCGCCCAGCGCCACCATGCTGGAATCAAGCGGCTTGTCGGTGCCGGATTTAACCAGCGCATTCCAGGTGGCATGCAGGGCCGCGCCGAACAGGACCAGGGCGATGACATCAAGTGACAAGTCAACCTCGAAGGGAAAGTGTTTCGCCGCATTCATTTCCAAAGCGCCGGCATTGGCAATGGTCAAATGCGCCCGCAGGCAGGTTTTGCACTCCTGTCTTGATGCTGCGGCGTTTTTTGGCCAGCATCGGCGCAGAATTCCGGTGCATTTTGTCCGCTTTTTGGCGATCATGGCGCAGATTTGAAAAACCGGACGGTGAGTCCGGCTGCCAATTCAGGCCGCCAAACAGGATCGCGGACGATGAAAAAGGGAGTGGACTTCATGCAGCTTGACCGCCGCATTTCTTTGGTGACGCTTGGTGTCGAAGACATCGCGCGCGCCACGGAATTTTATCGCCGCCTCGGCTGGGCAAAATCATCCGCCAGCCAGGACAGCGTCACTTTCATGCAGCTCAAGAGCCTGGTGCTGGGTCTGTTTTCGCGCCAGTCCCTGGCCGATGATGCCGGTGTGGAAAACACCGGGCCCGGTTTTTCCGGCGTGGCTTTGGCCCAAAACCTTTCCAGCGAGAAGGACGTCGACGACGCTTTTGAATTCGCGGTGTCCTGCGGGGCAAAACCTGTCAAAAAGCCCGAAAAGGTCTTCTGGGGCGGCTATTCAGGCTATTTCGCCGATCCTGACGGGCATTTGTGGGAACTGGCCTACAACCCGTTTTTTCCGATGGACGAACAGGGTCACATCCAGTTACCGGAATAGCTTCCGGCATCCCGGCCCGCCACTGACGCCGTCGCAGCGATCAGGCGCCGTCACGCAATGCAGCACACGGCATCGATCGGTATCGCTGGCCGGAATGGACATGCGTTCGGTGGTCTGGTGGGAATCGCACATCGAAGCGCTGGCGACATAGCGGTCATAGACAGTCAGGGCGGGATTGCGCTTGCCGGGATAGCGCAGGATCACGGCCCTTTCGTCGGCGATTCTCGACTTGATCTCGTCACAACTCAGCGACGGCGAATGATAGCGGGAAATGGCCGCTGACGGCAGCGCCGAGGCGAACAACAGAAACAAGACTGCAATCATGCGCATTGTGTAACTCCTTTTCGGACTGGTTTTCGATCATGGCCCAGGCGAGGGGCCATATTATGATGGCTTGTACCGATTGGCAGGACGCAGGGCGCATTGCCATCCCGATGGCAGCCGGCATTTTTGGGTTGATTCAAGATGAAAACCGCAGCTTGACACCGACGGCAATGGGCATGATGTTCACGCTCTTGCGAACCGGAGTCGGCCATGAACCATGACACTTATGACAGCACCTACCTCCGGCATATTCTGGAAACGGTCAAGACAATTGCGGTGGTGGGCGCTTCGACCAATCCGTCCCGCCCGAGTGACCTTGCCCCGTTGACCTAATCCGGTTTGAAGTTCGTTTTGGCCCATCGAGAGGACCAGAACATGAAACGAAGCCGCTTCACGGAAGAGCAGATCATCGGGATACTGAAGGAACACGAGTCCGGAATTCCTGTTTTGG
>JBGSIT010000012.1:0-29590 GCA_041742335.1 Rhizobiaceae bacterium | reverse complement strand
CCAAAACAGGAATTCCGGACTCGTGTTCCTTCAGTATCCCGATGATCTGCTCTTCCGTGAAGCGGCTTCGTTTCATGTTCTGGTCCTCTCGATGGGCCAAAACGAACTTCAAACCGGATTAGGTCAACGGGGCAAGGTCACAATCGCTGAAAGCGCCAAATGGATTTTATCAATTCAAAAGGCTGAATTGTCCGGGCGGATATCAGCCGCTTTTCAATTGGGCGATTGAAAGCAGCGTATCAGCGCTGATCGACGTGCTCGTATTGCCATAGAGGCTGACAACGGAAGAAAGGCCGTTGTCGTTGGAAAGGTCATAAAACGCAGTGAAGCGGTTGATGAATTTTTCCAGCTTGTCCGGATCCTGCAACTCGGAGAGATTGAGATTTTTTTCGACAAGGGCCGCCTGCTTGTCGATATCCATCGAGGATATTTCCTTCGGCAGGTCAAAGGCGGTCCTGAAGACTTCCAGCAATGCCGTGTCACCCAGAATATCATAGGCGTTATTGATATCGGGGGCCAGGCGGGCAAAATAGAGCGCCAGACGCACACCGGGATTATCCTCGCCGGATTGCTCTTCAAGGCTCTGGTGAAGATAGAGATCTTCTGTGGAAATGATTTCGGCGCGCGACTGGATGCCCTGCTCATCGGTCTGGATGATGTCGCCCTTGACGTCAAAATTGAAACTGGCGACAAGATCACGCAAGCGAGTGTCGCTCTGCTGGTTGGCAAAACTTTTGGGATCGGTCAAATCGGACGCGAACAGCTTCTTCAGCATGGCGGTGTCGACATCCGCCGTCTTCAGGCCTTTGGCCTCCACAATGAATTTGACAAGTCGCGGATCGCCGAGCAATTCATCGACGGTCTCAATCTTTTGCATCTGGGTGGCATAATAAGAGGCTTCAGCCGTTGCCGCATCCTTATTGTCGGTGTTCCCGAACCGCGTTTTCAAAACGATGTATTCTTTTGAAATCTGCTGGATGGCCGACTGCGACTGGGCAAGTGACGGCACTGACTTTTCGCCCTGGGAGTCAAAATTGAACATCCGTGCCATTTCGGCATAGCGCGGATCTTTCCGCGTATTGGCAAAGCTCTGCGGATCGCCGAGATCGCTCGTCAGCACTTTTTCGATGTCGCTCTTTTTTTCCACTTTTGGATCAAAACCAAAAGCCGACAAAACAAAATTATAGATCCGCGACGTTCCGATCAAATCATCGATACTGTTGATCGTGCCGACAAATGTCCGGTAGAAATCATAGGTGTCGTTGTCGGTCGATTCCTGCGCATCGTCATAAAGCGTAGCAAAACGGGCCGTTGCTCCGTTGATCTGCGTGGAATCCTGGGCCGCAAGCCCGGATGTAACCGACCCGTCAGGCTGGAAATTGAAGGCCTTGGTGATGTCTTCGAATTTTTTGCCGCCAAAAGTTGTGGCATAGTTGTTCGGATCGCTGAGATCGCTGGTCAGGATATTGGTGACGGTCGATTTCAACGTATCGGAAGCAAGGCCGTAGGCCGTCTTCACATAGCTCAACATCCGCGGGTCATTCACCAGTTCCGTTACATTGGTGATGGTGGCGATCTTGTCGGTGTAATAGTTTGTGGCGAGGTTTGCAGCTGCAGCTGTGGGGCGCTTGGGAACCGTGAAAGTATAGGTTTCCACCGTCGCATCTGTTTGAGCGGCATCCTGTATGGCAACGCCTGCATCTAGAGTACCGGACGCATTGAAGTTGAAGGCGGCCGCCAGAGCCTTGTAGTCGGAGGCATGCGGGCCGGCAACATTGTTGGCGAAACTGCCGGGATCGCTGACATCGCTGGTCAGCACCTTCGTCAGAAAATCGCGGTTCCAATATTTTGAGTCTACACTGTAAGCCTTGAGCACATAGTCGCGCATCCGGTCATTGCTGAGCAACTGGTCGACGGACATGACGCTGCCGATTGCCGCCCGGAAATAGCCGTTCTCGGTATCGATGGCGTCACTCTGCTCCTCGATGGTTTGTTTGTGTTCGGCGATCAATTTGTCAACCTGGCCGGTCGTCTGGGTGACAGCAGTCGAGTCGCCGAATTGAAAAGCCGCAGCGAATTTCTGGTAGCGATCATCAGCCAATCGGTTGGCATATGAATTGGTGTCGCTCAAGTCGCTCTCAAGCACTTTCTTCATGAACGCCTTTGCATAGGTCATCTCTTCAAGACCATGCGCTTTCATGGCATAGGAAAACAGCCGGTAGTTGTCGACAAACTCGTCAATGGTTTTAATCTTGCCAATATTGGCCTTGTAATATTCAGTTTCTCTCGCAACGGCAGTCGTCGACCCCACCTGCTCAAGACTTGACTTGAGGTTGGTCGTCAGTTGCCGATAGTCGAAAAAGGTGGAAATCACGCTGGTACCTGGTCCTTTGATCTTTGGTAATATTGCACAAAAAACTTTCGTGAGCCTTACTGAACCGGTTTAACAAAGACTTAATAAATGATTGCGCCAATTTGCGCCCACTATTCACAATTTCGAAACCTCAACTTCTTCCAATTTGCTAACCATCTGTAGATGCAAAGTTTTCTTAACCGCGATTATTAAGCGCTGCGGAATAAACGCGATCTATCTTCTCCCCGTTAGAGAACGAAAAGTTCCTCCGAAGAAGCCGAAAACGGCTCTCAAGGTAAACAGGTAGAAGAAATGCCAAACAGAGTTGCGAAGCCCGCCTGGGCTGGGAGTACACTGAGACTGGATCCGAAGCGCTTTCCGCAGCATGTTACTTATGCGCTGCGCGACAGCACGGAAGATGTCAACATCACTATTGACGAACGCGGCGCGGTCTTGCGCAAGATATTGCCCAACAGCCAGTTGCCGCTTTCAATTGCATTGCCGGCCAGGGCTTTCAAGGGCGTCGCCGCGCGCGCCATTGATCACGGCAACGGCACCGTCACCGTAACGCTCGAATTGCATCATCAGGATCCCGATCTTTGCATTCCGCTGCTGGTAGCCCATGATCTGTATGACATCGCGGCTGATTGGCGGTCATGGTCGGATGCTTTTCGCATCCCGATGCTGATGGTGGAAGCTGACGGTGTCGCCCGCGAACTTGAAGCGCACTTCATTCCGTCGGCTGCCCGCATCCCGACCCAGCGCCGGCGGCATTCCTATTTCGCTAACCGCCGCCCGCGGTTCCTCGTGAGGCGGACGAAAGGCAGCATAGGAATCAGCTTGAAAATTGACGGCCGGGAAATTATCGCCCGCACCTGATAGAGCCGGAATGCAAGAAGGAGCCATCCCCAAAAACAAGAGGCGCCGTGCGAACGGCGCCTCGTGTATTATAGCCATTGAAACCGGATTTGCGCGGATCCCCGGGACATCGGAATTCTCCCGGTACGCAATGCGCGTCTAGAGTTCGAAATTGGATGCGGTCAATGTGTGCAGACCCGTCAACTGCACCTCGAAATCAGCCGTGCCGTCACCATTATTGTCGATCTGGACAATGGTCCGATCATCCGCGGTACCGGCAAGATCTTCCTTCACGAAACGAACTTCGCCCTTGACGTGCGAAAATGCGGTGGTGCCAACGAACTTCAATGTACCGGCGACCGCATCGGATGAAAGCGTCAGATCCGAAAAGTCGAAAACGTCGTCGGCGATGACAAAATCAGTAATGACATCGCGATTGGCGATACCTGACTGACTGTCGGAAAAATGCGAAAAGTAGAACCGGTCCTTGCCTGCGCCGCCGGTCAACTTGTCCAGGTTCGCGCCGCCTTCAAGCTTGTCATCGCCCGCCCCGCCAATCAGTATATCCTTGCCGGTATCGCCGAACAGCGTGTCGTTGCCATCGCCGCCGTCAATCGTGTCGTTGCCGCTGTCGCCGTTGAGTGTGTCGTTGCCGTCACCGCCCAGCAAATTGTCATTTCCGGCACCGCCATTGATTACATCCTTGCCGGCGCCGCCGTCGAGTTTGTCGTCGCCTTCATCGCCGTTCAGCGTATCTTCGCCGCTTCCGCCCTGGACACTGTCATCGCCGGAGCCGCCGTTCAATGTGTCGTCGTCGCCGCCGCCGTCAATGGTGTCGTTGCCCGTGCCGCCGGAAATGGTGTCGTCATTGGCACCGCCCTCTATGGCGTCATTGCCGTCGCCACCGTTGATCTTGTCATTGCCGGCGGCGCCATCAATCTTGTCGTCGCCGGAATCGCCATTCAGCGTATCGGATCCGTCGTCACCAAAGATCTCGTCGCCGCCTGCACCGCCATTGATTGTGTCGTTGCCATCGCCGCCATACAACTTGTCGTTACCCTCATCACCGTTCAATACATCGTTGCCGTCGCCGCCTTTCAGCGTATCAATGCCATCCCCGCCATTCAGCGTATCTTCGCCGCCGCGCCCTGCAATCAGATTGTCAGACTTGTTGCCGGTTATTGTATCCTTGTGGTTCGTGCCAAAGACGTTTTCAATTCCCTTCAATTCAACCTGGTGGCCATAGGCGCCGAAATCATTGAGTTCATCCAGCACCACGGTAAAGCCCTTGCCGGCAATTTCGCTTTCGATGCCAAACCGCCGCGCATCCCTGTAGAGATAAAGGGAATCCACCCCGTCGCCGCCATTGACGTAAGTGGTCTCGAAAGTCTTGTCGGCGGTATTGGCGTCTGAAATATAGACGTTATCATTGCCATCGCCGAGACCCATGGTTGCATGCGAACCGTTTAGCACTACATTGGTGTTTCCGTCGCCGTATTTGGCGCTCATGCGAGCAATCCAATAACGCGAAATGACGCTGAAATACTGGCCATGGTCGCCATCGATCCGGCTCAGCAGTATTTCCAGGCTGGTATTGTTGTTTGAAAATGTCGATTTGCCATTGGCAAAGCTGATACCGGTCGAATCCGGAGCGGTCTCAGTCTCCGCCTTGTTATCCTGATAGCCGATGAATTCAGATGCATTTTCCGGCGTCAAATCTTGATCGGCGGTCTTGGCATGTGCCGCATCCGGCTCATCCTGCCCATCCTCAGTCAACTGGGCGATGGCAGCCTGTTCCATGGCTGCAAGCAAGTCCGCATCGGAAATTGCGGAAGCTCCCGAATCCTCACCCTTCGGCGGAAGGAAGGAGAAGCCGGAAAAATCAAAATCCTCGACTTCCATTGCCTGAAGAAGCTCGTTCAGCCAACCGTCGCCATTTTTTTCAGCGAGCGCCGAAAAGTAGGGTATCTGCAGAAGAGATTCCATCAATCCAGTATTGTCCGACATATTGCTACTGATCCTCAAAAAATAATTTGCCGGCCCGGGCCGATCCCTTCGCGGTGAAATAAGGTCCGATTTTCAATCTGGCCCGGTGCAATCCAAAAACGGCGCATCCCGACTATCCAGAATTTTGTCTACTGATTTTATACATAAGGCATTTCTTACATAATACCAAGTGCTTTGCATGCGCCGTCGTAAAATTTTCCCGCAAAGGTGTATCCTGGGGAACAGAACAAAGACGCGCAATCTGCCAAATTTATTCACGTCACCTAGCGGTTTCGTTTGGGGCCCTCTCAGGCCGCAAACCCGGGGACCCGAATGCCGTCCCACATTCGGGTCCCCATTTCAATCCGCAGCGCGTCAAAGCAGGATCAAAGAGAGGGTCAGGCCGGCAAATATGACAAGGCCAACCCTGCTGTTGAACTTGAACAGGGCAAGGCAAGCCTGGCCGTCCTTGATATCCAGAACCAGCAACTGCCAGCCCAACATGGCGACGGCGACAAAAAGCCCAAGCCACCCGGCCAGGCCGACCCCCGCCAACATCAATGCGGCGGCAAGCAACAGGCTGGTCAATCCGTACAGGCCGGCCAACCACCCCCTGGTGTTATCCGCAAATAGTCGCGCTGTGGACCGGACGCCAATCAAGGCGTCATCTTCAGTATCCTGGTGGGCGTAAATGGTGTCATAGCCGATCGTCCAGGCAACTGAAGCTGCGTAAAGAACAAGGCTCGCTACAGACAGGCTGCCAAACTGCACCGCCCAGCCCATCAGTGCACCCCATGAGAATGCCAGGCCAAGGAAAAATTGCGGCCAGTCGGTAAAGCGTTTGGCAAAGGGATAGACGGCCACCACGGCAAGCGAGGCTGCGCCCAGGATTATGGCAAAGAGATTGAATTGCAGAAGAACAAAGAGGCCGGCAAGCGCCTGGACGCCCAGGAATATCTTTGCCTGGTTGCGCGAAATCCGGCCCGAAGGCAGCGGTCTGGACCGGGTCCGGGCCACTTTCATGTCAATGTCATGATCCACCAGATCATTATAGGTACAACCTGCCCCGCGCATGGCAATGGCGCCGACAGCAAACAACACCAAGGTCCAGACAAACTGCCACCAGGAAACAAACCCCGCCATTTTGGCAGGATGCGCTGCAAGCGCCGTCGACCAGAAACAGGGCCACATCAACAATTGCCAGCCGATCGGCCTGTCCCATCGTGCGAGCTGCGCATAGGGCCATAAAGGCGCCGGCAAGATGCGATAGACCCAGTTGTCCGAAGGTGCGTCACTGACCCGATTGTCCCCGGTCGTTTGCTGCATGCGAGCGCCCCAAATGCTTGCCCTCCGGCTTCCATACGCCAGACAGGTTGTTGAAGGCTCTCTTTTTTCTTGACCTCGGACCAATGTCAACTTAACCGGCCCGGAGCAAATGAAAATTGAGGGGATATCATGAAGGTTCTTCTGATCGGCTCTGGCGGCCGCGAACATGCGCTGGCCTGGAAAATCGCCCAGTCCACCCTGCTTCAAACCCTTTTTGCCGCACCGGGCAATCCCGGCATCGCCGAACATGCGACCATTATTGATCTCGACATTGATGATCATGCAGCCGTGCTTTCCTTTTGCCGCAAGGAGACAATCGATCTGGTCGTCGTCGGCCCCGAAGCGCCGCTGGTGGCCGGTTTGGCCGATGATCTTGAAGCGCAAGGCATTGCCGTTTTCGGCCCTTCGGCAGCGGCAGCGCAACTGGAGGGGTCAAAGGGCTTTACCAAGGATTTGTGCGCCCGGTTCGACATTCCCACCGGCGCCTACCGGCGTTTCAACAACGCGCCCAAGGCCAAGGCCTATGTCCGCGCTCAGGGCGCGCCGATCGTCATCAAGGCCGACGGTCTTGCCGCAGGCAAAGGCGTGACGGTGGCGATGACGGTTGAGGAGGCCTTGACCGCCATTGATGACTGCTTTGAAGGGGCTTTCGGCGAAGCCGGCGCCGAGGTTGTGGTGGAAGCTTATCTTGACGGCGAGGAAGCCAGTTTCTTTGTTCTCTGCGATGGCAAAAACGCCCTCGCCCTCGCCTCCGCCCAAGACCACAAGCGCGTCGGCGACGGAGATACCGGTCCCAATACCGGCGGCATGGGCGCTTATTCTCCAGCCCCTGTGATGAGCGACCCATTGATCGAACGCACCATGAAGGAAATCATCGAGCCGACCATTGCCGGCATGAGCGCCATGGGCCATCCCTTCAAGGGGGTCCTTTTTGCCGGCCTGATGATCACGGAAAAAGGCCCTGAACTGATCGAATACAATGTCCGCTTCGGCGATCCTGAATGCCAGGTGTTGATGATGCGCCTGACGAGCGATCTTCTGCCACTGCTTCAAGCTGCTGCCACGGGCGCTCTCGACAAGGTCACCGCGACATGGAGCGACGATCCTGCCTTGACAGTGGTCATGGCCGCCAAGGGATATCCCGGATCATATACCAAGGGCAGCCCGATAGGTCCCCTGCCGGACGACCAGCCAGGCATCAAGATCTTCCATGCGGGAACCGTGATCAAGGACGGTCAATTGACTGCAAACGGCGGACGGGTTCTCAACGTGACCGCGACCGGTTCAAGTGTCGGCGAGGCCCAAAGGCGGGCATATGAAACCGTTGACAAGATCAATTGGGAAGATGGATTTTGCCGCCGCGACATCGGGTGGCGCGCCATAGGGCGAAAATAGCCAGCATTGTCGACGACAATCCATTTCGTTCAGCATTTTTTAACCAGTTCTGCTGAGGGTCTGTCAATCTCCTTGGCCTATTCTTCCGACCAATAAGGTGCCGGCTGTCTTTGTGACGTCCGCCGGCGCCAGTCAAATCGAGGTTTTCGGCAGGCATTTTCTCAACAGCATGCCGCGCGATGACCGACGGGAGTAAACGACATGGGCAAATTGATTGTGATCGAAAAGGGCATGAAGGCAAGCCGCACAGGGTTGGCCTGGAAGGCTATCGGACTGGCGCTGTCGGCGACGGTTTTTTCGGCCGGCATGGCAAATGCCGATTCAATTGACCCGATCACTTCGGGTTCCTCCAATACCAACAGCGTTGTCACCATCGGCTGTGCAACATGTCCTGCCCTCAAATCGCGCGCAAAATCCAGCGATTATGTCGTCCAGACCCTGGAGCCTGGTACGCAACGGATCGAGACCCGCGAAATCAATGGCGTCATGAAGATCGTTCGCACCGAAGCCTGGATGGGGGGGTCGCCGATCGTTTTCATTTCCAAAGTGCCTGGAATGGAAAATACGGCAACAGCCTCCGGCGAAATGGTTCCGCCGACTGACGAAATGGCGATTTCGGCAGATGACACTCCGCCACCCGTCGACAAGCTGACGACGACCTCAGCCGTCACGGCGACAATGGACGGTGCGCCCAGCGGCCTCAAAAAGATGAATTCCGCGCAAAACAAGCTTCTCGATTCGGAAAGCTTCAAGCTGCGCTCCAAATAAAATCTCGACCCAAGAATTTATTGCGCGCGATCATTCGCCTTCAAATCAGGGCGCGCGCATACCTGCCTGTCTGGCCTGCGCCGATCCGGATCTTTCCATCAAGGCCCGCCGACTGCCTGCTATCCCGCAATCTTCGAGAAATCAGCAACCGTTGCCGTCGCCTTGCGAATGGCGGCCAGGAGTCCAAGGCGATTGGCCCGGATATCGATGTCTTCATCATTGACCAGAACATCGGAAAAGAACAGATCAACCGGCCCGCGAAGTTGGGACAGCGCCGCCATTGCAGCGCCGAAATCTTCGCGTTCGACAGCATCGGCCGCCTGGCGACTGGCGGCCACGACTGCTTTGTGGAGCGCTTTTTCGGCGTCCATGACCAGTAGCGTTTCGTCAATCGTCCCGGCGATCCGGGTCGATTTCTTTTCCTCTACCGCCAGAAGCTGGGTCGCGCGCTTGGTTCCGGCCAGAAGGTTGACGCCGTCATCTGACGCCAGGAATGCCGAAAGCGCTTCAGCCCGCCGCACCACCATCAACAGGTCGTCGCTGGTATCGGTCAAAACGGCATCGACAATATCATGCCGCTGGCCGGCATCCTTGAGATAGACTTTCAATCGGTCATGGAAAAAGGCCAGCAAATCGGAACTGTCCGTGATTTCGGACAACGACAGCCTGATCCCGTTTTCCAGCAGAATCCGGATAACACCCAAAGCGGCGCGACGCAGCGCATAGGGATCCTTAGAGCCGGTAGGCTTCTCATCAATGGCCCAAAAGCCGATCAGCGTATCCAGCTTGTCGGCCAATGCCACAGTGACCGCCACCGGTCCGGACGGGGCGCGATCCGCAGGGCCCTGCGGCTTGTAATGATCTTCGATGGCTTCGGCGACCGCCGCATCCTCGCCCTGCAGAATTGCATATTTGCGGCCCATTACGCCTTGCAGCTCCGGAAATTCACCAACGGCCTCACTGCGCAGATCGGCCTTGGCCAAAACGGCTGCGCGATCAACCATAAGCCGGTCGGCGCCGGTGGCAGCGGCCAGTTTGGCCGCCAGCGCACGAATGCGCGTCACCCGGTCGCCCTGGCTGCCAAGCTTGGCGTGGAAGGTCACATTCAAATGGTCCAGCTTGGCCATACGCTGGTCGAGCGGTTTTTTCAGGTCAAGTCCGAACTTTGTCCCCGATTCCTTGAGCGTATCGAGATCAGGCATGTCGGCCTGGTCGCGCCTGTAGAAATGCTGGGCGTCGGAAAGGCGCGACGCCACCACCTTGCCGTTTCCATGGATGATTTCCTTGCCGCCATCGCTCGCCTCGATATTGGCAACCAGAATGAAGCGGTTCGTCAGACCTTCTTCGCCCGGCCTTCTGCAGACAAAGCATTTCTGGTTGGTCTTGATGGTCAAGCGGATGATTTCTGCCGGAATTTCAAGATAGTCCGCCTTGAATTCGCCCATCAACACCTGCGGCCATTCCACCAATCCGGAAACCTCTTCCAGCAGGCCTTCGTCCTCAACCAGTTCAAGGCCGTTGGCAAAGGCAATATTGCGTGCGTCAGACAGGATGATGTGCTTGCGGTGCTCCGGGTCGAGGATCACCTTGGCGCGGTAGAGATTGGAGGAATAATCCTCAAACCGTCGCACCGTAATCGGCTCCGGCGCGTGAAAGCGGTGACCATATGTGACGTTGGAAGCTGCAATTCCATCCACTTCGAAATCGATGACCCGCGTTTCTTCCGTTTCCGGACCATAGGTGCAGACTATGCTCTGCAGTGGACGCACCCAGCGCATTGCGCCGGGCTTTGCCGAAGCAGCACCTGAGCGCATGGATTTGGGCCATGGAAAACTGCGAATGATCGCCGGCATGATTTCCGCGATGATCTCTTCTGCATCGCGGCCGGGCCTGGAAATGACGGCCACATAGAATTCGCCCTTTTTGGGATCGCTGACCTTTTCGGCCTGTTCGATGGAGGCGAGACCCGCGCCGCGCAGAAAGCCGTCAATCGCCTGGGCAGGCGCATCGGTGCGCGGACCCTTCTTCTCTTCGCGACTGTCTGCCGATCTGGGCGACAAGCCGCGAATATCCAGAACCAGCCGGCGCGGCGTCCAATATTCCCGAGCGCCGTCATAATGCAGACCTGCATTGACGAGCCCGTCCGTGACCAGCTTGCGCAGATCGTCGGCTGCTTTGCGCTGCATGCGGGCGGGAATTTCCTCGGAGCGGAGTTCAATGAGAAGATCGGGCATAAATGGTCCAATGACTATGGGAAACAATGTGCCCGGACTTAGCAAGCTCCGGACTGAAAGTCATCCGTTTTAACAGCATAAATTGCCGTGTTGCGCTCCAGTTCGTGCAAGCCGCGTCCGCACTTTTGCCGCGCGGCGCAACCGGCGGCTCTCGACGCCATGGCTGGCGGCTTTGGCAGCGCGGATCAACACCACAACGGGCGCGCGTGAGCAGTTGATTGCAAATTGCCGCGAAGTTGGGAAGATGGGGTTTTCAGCCTATTGTTTTGCCCAGGTGATTTCATGACCAAAACCGATTTTGCATTTTGCGCTGAAGAGCTGGCCCGGCTCGCGGAAATTGCCGAAAGACACCAGCATGGCAGGCTTGCCCGGCTCCTGACGCTGGCAGGCGAACAAGCGCGCGATGGAGGCGCTGCGAAGCCCGCCGCGCAAAGCGCAGGCCCGGTCGTGCAAGGCGATAACGCGCCAACGCCAGGGTCTTGAACCGAAATTCGTCGTCAAGCTGGACGACACCGGCGTGGGGGGGCCGGTGTTAGTGCATTGGCAAAATGCCTGACTGCGCCGGATGCGGCCGGCGCAGCCAGAGAGGTTGACCTTGTTGCGCCGGCGCAGCCGCCTGCTTATACCGCACGACGCTTTTCATCCCCTCGCAATTCACTTTCCGAAACAGCAAAGAGCGGTTGATCGACGCCGAGCGCGGCACGCATTCTTGCCAGTACATCTTCGGAAACTTCAAAAGCGCCGCAACAAACCGGGTGGCGACCAAATCCGTCGGCCCGGCCAAGCTCGTCGATCGCAAGGCCGGCTGCGCGATAGATGCGCTTGAGTTGCGGCTCGTAATTCGAAATCATCGAATTGATTCCGAATTCCAGTGCACATTCGCAAAGCGCCAGCAGCATGAAACCGAATGCCCGGGAGAGACTGATCCCCGGCGCAACCGCAATCAGCACTTCCTCGTCGACACATAGTCGGGTTCCTTCCCATATGTCAGGAGCGGAGAGATCGATATCAGCCGGGAAAGTCGACCTGAAGACATCATTCAGCAATGTCGGACCGGTTGTCGGCATAAGCCGTAGACTGCCAATCAATCGCTTGGCGGCGGCGTCGGTCCATAGCAGATAGACCGGCCCCTGCCGGTCGTAGGGATCGCGTTCCTGGTCGCCCTGGACAATCACATCCCAGCCGAGGCCGTCGGCAAAGACACGTTTGCGTAGTCGAAACATCTGGTCGAGCAATTCCTGGTAGTCGGGATATTGGTTGGCTTGAACGGCGAAAAACATCTCTGTCTCCTGAGTTTGATCAATACGGCGACAGAATGAAACGAATGAAAGCATTTGCTAATAGACCCATATGGGCCGACACGAGCGATTCGGCGTGCTGCGCATTCAAATGGATGCGCAAATGGATTGCACCATCTTGGGATGACGGCTCAGGGCGAAATCAACCGCAGCATGATCGCCTTGCTGACGGCCTGCGGCAGGGACCCGCTACCCAGCTTGAAGCGGGCGGATTTGAGATAGTTGCGAACCGTATGCTCCGACAGGCCGAGCAGGATGGCGATTGCCTTGTAATCCTTGCCGAGCGCCACCCAATTGAGGCACTCTATTTCCCTGGGTCCAAGTCTTGGCGCAGGATCGGCCACGCCAAACAATTCGGTGATTGCCTTGCGATGGACAAGATGGGCCAGTTCCTGCCAATGCTCGCGCTCGCTGCGAAGCAAATCCTGCCATGTGATGAAATCGCGCAAGGCGTTGATCGACAGCAGCGCCCGCCTGCCGACGCGATCGACAACCGGAATGGAAAATCCGAGGGCCGACAAGCCATGGGCGACCGCATCCTGCATCAAGGCGATTGCCGGGTCATCAATGGCGATCTCATGCCATGAAAAAGGCAGCATGCGCTGGAACCCTTCGCGCACGACCGGATCGATCTTCACATAATCACGCAGCAAGTAGCGCGCTACCCATGCATCTGGATAGGTTGTGCGGACAAAAGGCGCGTCGAAACCCGGCGCCACCGCCTGGGCCAGATGATATGTGACGAAAGGCGTGCCATAGTGCCAGGCAAAGAGACGGATGGACTGGTCAACGCTCGTTGCACGCTCAATCTTTTCATAAAGTTCGGCAAACGAGCCGCGATCATCATTATAAGCCGACATTCAAAAAGCCCAATCACTATTGTTATAATTATAAAAGTTTTACTTTTTACCAATGGCAGTAAATCTGCCTTTCTTTATTTATTTACATTTACTATTCAGAAATTTATTCTATAATTCTTAATTAAAAACAATCTATATACATAGATCATAGTTTATTTACATTAAATACACTTCAAATCTCTGAAATTCTGATCTGAATTGATCTTCCGTCCTGAAAGCTCATATTAGACCTTCCAGCCCAAGGCGTTACCATCCGCCCCCGCCCCCGCCTCCACCGCCGCCGCCTGAGCGACCGCCGGAACCTCCCGACGAAAATCCTGATGATGAACTTTTGGGAGGTGCCGGCAGCGATGACTTCATGGCGGAGGCCATCGAATTTGAAAAGCCCGACATTTGCCGGCCGAATGTATTGCTGTCAAATCGATTGCCATGATACCAGACGGGCTGGTAGCTGGCTGCGGCGGCGCCGGCGGCCGCTGATTTCAACCAGGTCTGGAAAGTTTCCGACCAAGGCTTTTCGACGCCGAGCGCCACGGCATAGGGCAGAAGCGTTTCAAAATGCCGGGGCGACATGGTCGGCGCTCCCTGCATGTTCATCCGCTGCTTTTCGGCAAGTGTCAGATATCGCTTCAAGCCCTCGATACCGGCCATCAACCGCGCGCCATCGCGGGTCGGCGCACCAAGTATGGTTATGGCGATCCCGTTGACGAGCACAATGGCAATGGCGCCGATGATCAGCGCCCAATCCTCCATAGCCGCCATTGACCCCAAAACACTGACCAAAGTGGAGGTTGCGATGACCCCGACGGTTGCGAGCATGGCGACAAGCATCACCAGCTGGACGATTTTCCCAGCCAGATTGCTGCCCTGCAAGACAACCTTTGCCAAGGCAGTGAGCATGACACCGAAAAAGATCGCCGCAAATGCCGGCGCGATGAGGAATCCAATCATTTCCTCGGTGGTGTCGCCAAATATCAACAGGCTGGCATAGGCGGCGACTGACAGAAAAATGCCGAAGGCAACATATCCGAGATTGAACCGGTAGTATTTTCCACGTCCGACTTTGTCGATGGCTGCGCGAAACTCGTTTCCAAGCGCCTGGACCTTTTTTCCGGTGGCCTTTTCAATTGTGAAGGTCTGCCCTGCCGATGGAATGACCGCCAGAATGGATTGGGCGCCCGACGGCAAGCGCTCGGGCAAAGCCTTGTCGGTTCGCGTCAAGCCTATGGATTGCTTGATATCCTCTATGACGATATATCCCTTCACGGCCAGATCAAGGCAGGCGGCGGACAGGGCTGTCCAGCCGCCATCGCTGAAACCGCGGCGATGAATGTAATTGACCATGGCCGGCGACAAACCGTCCGGCGCATCCCATCTCGGTACAATCACGCCGCCATAGGGATCTTGGCCGACCCGGATCCAGGCCAGGCTGTAATAGACCAATACGACAAGAAAACCGCCCAAACCCAGCACGAGATTGCGATTGTCGCGCAGCATGCCCAAAAACTGCGCCAGTTTTCCCGGCGGCAGGATGGATCCCTTGGGCATCCCGACGATGATCGTCATGCCTTCATGCAGGTCGAGTGGAAGGGTTGTCTTGAAAAACGGCGCACTGGCCAAATTCGAAACCGAGGCATTTCGCTCAGTTGAATCGACCGGACCGGTAAAAACCGCTGCCTTTTCGGCCTTGACGTTATCGGGGAGATTGACCGTCGCCGTCGCTTCATCGATCGGAAACGCCCACTGGTTGCCGGTCACGTTCCAGTAGAGTTCCTCATGGTCGTCAAAATAGCGGATCTGCCGCGTTGTCGTGTAGGTGAGTTGGAACTGGTGTGGTCCGGCATTGATGAAGACATCCGGTTTGCCAATAAAAATCCGGATGCCGTTGGGAATGGATTGTGTGACATAGTCTTCCTTTTCTCCGTCGCGAAGCACGGATTTTATTGAAAAACCGACATGCAGTATGGTTCCGTCATCCTTGCGCTGGGTCAACGGAAAGTCGCGATAAATGCCATGCCTGATCTTGTTGCCTTCAGAGATCACCGAGACGGTTTCGGTGACCGTCAAGACACCGTCCTTGCTGACGTCGATCACAGAATCAAAATGCGTAATAACCTCTTCGGCCCGCACTCCGGACATGCCCGGGCCGCAAAGGCCAAGGACGACAAACAGCAGGAAGGCAATTATGGTGCGCATGCGATGATCCAATAGCCGCAATTTCTAGAACTTGACGGCGGGGACGACCCGGTCGGCCTCATCGGTTATCTCGAAATAGGTCTTTTTGACAAAGCCGAAGGGCCCGGCCAGCAGATTTGAGGGGAAGCTTTCGACTTTGACATTGAGATCGCGGACTGCCCCGTTGTAGTAGCGCCGCGACATCTGGATCTCGCTTTCAATCGTTTCCAGCGACTTTTGCAGTTCCACGAAATTCTGGTTGGCTTTCAAATCGGGATAGGCCTCCGCTAGCGCGAATATCCGGCCCAGGGCCTGTCCGAGAAGCCCTTCAGCGGCCGCCCTGCCCTCGACATCGGCAGCGGGAACCGCTTGGGCGCGATTGCGCAATTCAACGACCTTTTCAAAGGTTCCGCTTTCATGGGCGGCATAGCCTTTGACGGTTTCGATCAGGTTCGGAATGAGATCCGCACGGCGCTTGAGTTGCACATCAATGCCCGACCAGGCCTCTTCCGCCACCTGGCGCGCCTTGACAAGGCCGTTATAAAGCAGGACCGCAGCAACAGCGATGACAGCGGCGACAATTGCAAAATACATGAGGTCTCTCCGGTTGGATTGTCCAGCAGGAGAATACCGATTCACAAAGCCAAAGTCATGGGCGATTATTGCCTTTTGCCTGGACGGGGCGCAACAACCGGAACGCGCGGCTTCTTGAGACCAATCGCAAAGCAACAAGGTCGCGACAAACGGACTTTGCGACCCTCCGGCGCATAAATCCACGCTGGAAACGGCCTTTCCCTGGAATAATCATTCCGCCCTGTTCCCCCGGAAACTGTCTGATGCCGCAGAAAGAGCGAGAAAGGTCTGGTCATCAACCAAACCACCGGCCACTGTCATGAAAACCGCTCTTGTCCTCATCAACGTCATCTCCTTTTCCGCCCTTCTCGCCGTCTATGCGGTTCCGACCGGCGAACACCACATTTCAGGCGTCCGCCGCCTGCTGCAAACCTATTCAGGGCAGTTGCCGACCGGGACTTTCCCGACCCGCAAGCCGGTTTGGGAACTTGGCGTCAAGTGGAGCGATGTGGCGTAAAGCGTGAGCAGGCTGTCAAACCGGTTTCTGAAGCGCCCCGGCCAGTCTGTTGGCCGCATTTAACTGGTCCGCATACATATTTTTGACCAGCACATAAGTGAGAACCAGATAAATCAATCCAGCTAAATTCGAGGCCATTGAAAGACCGTTTGCCACGAGCAATTCGGGAATTTTTTCAGCTTTGACGGCAATTGCAAATGTGATGCGGTCCAAGACGTTATTGCCGATCATGGCCAGCCACCAGAGCAACGGCAAATAACCAATTTGGGCCTGCTTCCAGTCAGTCGGATTGCGGGTCGCCATGATAATTTGCCGTAAAGCCTTGTAAGGCATGACAAGATTGGCAAATGGAACGAAATACCAGGCCACTGACACAGCAGGTGACGAGATTGGCACAGAGGCTGCGAGCGAATGTGCGAACCTGCTGCTTCGATAGGTCCAGAACAGCCATGAAACGATCAAGGCGACCCATATGATTATGAGGTACCAACCGACGATTTTTTGCCGCTGGTCACTTTTGTCAGCTTCAATCGTGAATTGCTCTATCGACGCATAGGTCTGATCCCTCGCTTGATAAAGCAACGTCAATTCCGCCATGTCAAAGGCAAAGCTGACGATGACCGAAATTGCGGCCAATGCCATGATCCAATACAGCAATATCCTGATGCGGCGCTGACGCAAAGCAAGGCCAGAAATATCCGAAGCCATAAACACCGCCATGAAACCAATTGTTAAAAATGCAATTTCTATTTGAAACGACGCAGCACATTCTTGTTGTCAGCCGCCAAACCCGACCCAATTCCGGGCAAATGCCGACTAGAATTTTTACGACCACAGGCCGGTTTGCCACTTCACGTGAAATGGAGCGACGTGGCCTAACGCGGCTTTAGCAGCAAAGTGAAAACCAGGCCGATCAATCCAATCGAGATTACGAAACGGATCGAGACAAGCACGGCCATGAATATTTCAATCCGGTCCAACAGCCGCACGGTGTCATTCTCTTCGCCAATCTTGAACGGCGAGCCCTGCATCAGCATGTCGATCAGTAACCATTGGACACCAACGGAAATGAGCCAGGTGGCCAGCCATGCGGCCACCAGAACAATCAAAGCCTTTTTCAACTTCGGATATTTGTTCAAATGCGCAATCAAAACATTCATTGCCAAATCCCGGCATTAATTTGCCGGTATATTGCCCAAAATATCTATATATGCAATATTATTCAATTATTATTTGCTAAATTATATCCACCCGCATCGGTGAGCAAATAGGCCTCGCCGCAGGCCTTGGCCAAAGTGCGCACCCGCAAGATATAGCTCTGGCGCTCAGTCACCGAAATCACGCCCCTTGCATCAAGCAGGTTGAAGACATGCGATGCCTTGATCGTCTGGTCATAGGCAGGCAGAACGCATTTGTGCAAGGCATGGTTGGAATTGGCGGCAGGCGCGCCTGCCGCCAGAAGCGCCAGGCATTCCTTCTCGGCGTCAATGAAATGGCGATGCAGCATTTCCGTATTGGCGAATTCGAAATTGTGGCGGGAATATTCCTGTTCGGCTTGCAGGAAGACATCGCCATAGCTGATCTTTTCGTCGCCTTCGCGGCCATTGAAATTCAAGTCGTAGACATTGTCGACGCCCTGCACATACATGGCGAGCCGTTCCAGCCCGTAGGTCAGTTCGCCGGCAACCGGCGCGCATTCGATGCCGCAAACCTGTTGGAAATAGGTAAACTGGCTGACTTCCATGCCGTCGCACCAGCACTCCCAACCAAGACCCCATGCGCCCAAAGTCGGGCTTTCCCAGTCATCCTCGACAAAGCGGATGTCGTGCAGCAACGGATCAAGGCCGATGGCCACCAGCGAGCCCAGATAAAGTTCCTGCAGGTTGGAAGGATTGGGCTTCAGGATGACCTGGTATTGATAATAATGCTGCAGCCGGTTGGGGTTTTCGCCGTAGCGACCGTCAGAAGGGCGGCGCGACGGTTGCACATAGGCTGCCCGCCAGGGCTTGGGGCCGAGCGCCCTGAGGGTTGTCGAGGGATGAAAGGTTCCCGCGCCGACTTCCATATCGTAAGGCTGCAGCACCGCACATCCCTTGTCAGCCCAATAGGCGTGCAGGGTCAGAATCAGCGCCTGAAAAGAACGGGCCGGATCCATATGGGCGGGCAGGGATTTGCTGGTCATGGAAATATCCGCGGGCGATTGAAAACATTAGGGGCGTCAGTGCCATGGGCGACAGGGAGGGTCAAGGCTTTTGGCTTTTGCGTTGGCCTATTCCTCATCCTTTTTCAGTCGATATTCACCCGTCTCCGGATCCTCGACCAGCGTCCCCTGGGCCCCTGTTTCGCGCTCCTTGCGCTCGGCCTGGCTCTTCTTGCTGAGCTTTTTGGCGTCATTGACGAACTTGCTGTAAAGCAGCCAGCCGGCGATCGCCACCAAGGCAAAGAAAATCAGTTGCGGCATCACACCCTCCCCTGCGTCCCGATAAGTTGATGTCGGCGCTGCATCAATGCTTTGTTCATAATACGTAGCGTGCCCAAAGCGCCCGCTCCTCAACGACACCGACCAGACTGTCGGCCATGGACGCTGCAAGATCGGCGCCCATTCCCGAAGGACCACTTGTACCCCTGACAAAGCGGGAGAAAAAGCCCTTTGGCGTATTGACCAGTTCCAGCTTGACCTTGTCGCCATAACGCGATTTCAGCGTCGCATAGAGATCGCCCAGGCCGTCGATCAGGCCGAGTTTCAATCCCTGTTCGCCTGACCAGAACAGGCCGGAAAACACTGTTTCGTCCTCAATCAGCCTGCCGGCCCGGCGCTGCTTGACCATGTCGATGAAAACGGCATGGACATCGCTTTGCAGCGATTTGAGATGGTCGATGTCGCTTGTTTTTTCCGGCAGAAACGGATCGAGCACGGATTTGTTTTCGCCCGCCGTATAGACGCGACGCTCAATTCCGATCTTCTTGAGCATCTCCGGAAATCCAAACCCGCCGGAGATCACCCCGATGGAGCCTACGATCGAGGTCGGATCCGCGATGATTTCATCGCCCGCCAGCGCGATCAGATAGCCGCCGGAGGCTGCGACGTCCTCGACAAAGACCACGACTTTCTTGTTCTTTTCCCGGGCAAGTTCGCGGATGCGGCTGAAGATCGCCCGTGACTGGACTGGCGAACCGCCGGGGGAATTGATGGAAATGGCGATTATCGGCGCAGACTTGAAGTCAAAGGCTTTTTGCAGCAGCGGCCCGACGCTCTGGATATTCAGCGCCGGTCGAAACGCACTGCCGCCGACCATGATCGCACCCTGCAGCCTGACGACCGGAATCGTGATGTCGTTGTTGCGGAACCGCTTGGGTAAAATGCGATTGAGGTATTTATTCATTTGAAAGTCCTGAATTGATCGAATTATCCCAGCAGATGTAGGCATCCTGCCGGCAAACACAAGCGGCGACGGGTTTGGATCTTCGGGGCGCAGTCAAGGCGCGCGGCCATAAGCGGCCCTGCCATTGTTGAGATCATCGGCCTGGGCGGAAAAACGATGCGAGGCGTTTTCATGCAAGATGATCGCCGGACGGATACTTATCCGCGCCCGCGATCCCTTGACGGCGCTGGCCAGAATGCGGATGGCCGCCTCATCGGGCCGGGCATGGACCGGCGTGATCTGCAGGCCGCCGAATCGCTTGCCGCATGCCGCAATGACATCGGCCAGGGATTGCGGGCGCGCAATCAATGACAATTGCCCGCCCGGCTTCATGATGGCGCCGGCTGTCCGGATCCAGGCTTCAAACATTCCCTCAGGCATTTGATGGGCTTCCGCCTTCATGTCGTCGGGAGCGCGCCGGTCGGCGCCGTCGTTAAAAGGCGGGTTCATGATGACATGGTCGAAATGGTCATCCATCAGCCCTGCCAGCCGCCTCGCCTTGCCGGTCAATGTCACGTCGGCATGGATGATCCCGATGCGATCGCGCATATATCCATTGCCCTCCAGCGCCAAAGTCTTGTCGGCAAAACCGACCATATGGGCGGACTTTTCCACCAGCATCACAGCCGCCAGCGGCAAGCGTGACGCCACGGCCAATCCGGCAGCGCCTGCGCCTGCGCCAAGATCGGCCAGTCTGAAAGGCTTGTCGGCGACAACCATGGAGGCCAGCAGCATGGCGTCCATGCCCGCCCGGTGCCCGCGTCCGACCGGCTGTACAATATGGAACCTGCCAAAATGAAAGGCATCCACTGTTTCAGCGGCATCGATGTTCATGGACGCAATTCCTCGCCCAGCCCCGCATCGGTCAGAATTCGGATTGCTTCGGCCTTGCTTTCGGAATCAATCAGCAATCTGCGCTGCAAAATACCGATCGACCCTTCCAGGATACTCATGGCCTGATCGGCTACCATGCAATAGATACCGGCGTCCTTCATCAGGCTTTGAGCATAAGAGAGTGCCACTGGGTCGTTGGTACGCATGATTTCGTGCATATCTCACCTTAATTTTATCAATTTGGCACATGAGGGACAATTCGCCTCTTGCTCCTGCCGCAGGCTGTTTTTATTGTCTACCACAGAAATGAACAGGAGCCGGTCCTTTGGGCGTTGTCATACCGATTGATGAAAATAAGAACAAACAGGCATCGATCAAGCCTTTGGTGGATCTTACCCGTGGCGACATGGAGCGTGTCAACCAGCTGATCTTGTCAAAAGCAGGGTCAGACGTGCAGATGATCCCTGAAGTCGCCAATCATTTGATTTCCTCGGGCGGCAAGCGGCTGCGGCCGATGCTGACATTGGCCGGCGCCAATATGTTCGGCTATGCCGGCGACGCCCATGTCAAGCTCGCCACCAGCGTGGAATTCATGCATACCGCCACGCTGCTGCACGATGATGTCGTTGATGAAAGCGATCTGCGCAGGGGCAAATCCACCGCCCGCATCATCTGGGGTAACCAGGCAAGCGTCCTTGTCGGCGACTTCCTGCTTGGCCAGGCTTTCAGAATGATGGTCGAAGTCGGCTCGCTGGACGCGCTGGATGTACTGTCCACTGCCGCCACGGTCATTGCCGAGGGCGAAGTGCTGCAATTGTCCGTCGCCAAGAACATGGAGACGACGGAAGACGATTATCTCCAGGTCATCCGCGCCAAGACTGCCGCGCTTTTTGCCGCTGCAGCCGAAGTTGGCCCGATCATTGCCAAATCCGACCGGACAAACCGCAATGCGCTGAAATCCTACGGCATGAATCTGGGCCTTGCTTTCCAGTTGGTCGATGACGCGCTGGACTACGGCGGCAATTCCGCAGAGCTTGGCAAGAATATCGGCGATGATTTCCGCGAGGGCAAAATTACCCTGCCGGTCATCCTCTCTTGGCGGCGCGGGACACTTGAAGAGCGCCAGTTCTGGCGCAATGCGATCGAAAATGGCGGCAATGACGACCAATCGCTCGAAAAGGCGCTCGGATTAATTACCAAATACGGCGCGCTGAACGACACGATCGCGCGCGCAAACCACTACGGAACAATAGCGCGCGACGCCTTGGCGATACTGCCGGCTTCCCCTTGGAAAGATGCGCTGATGGATGTCATTGACTTCTGCATCGGCCGGGTCAATTAAGCATGGCGGCTTGCCATGCGCCTCGAGACTCCCAAAAAAGCCATTGTCTTGTGGGTGAAGGTGTTATGTGATTTTCTTGACCACTGATTCCGAAGCCAAGGACGATGGCGTTTCTTTATCCTTCACTTCAGATTTAATCCGAACGAAAGGCGTTTTCATGCGGCAGAAATTTGCCAGATCCTATCTCGCAGGCGTTGCGCTTTCGCTGATCTTGGCCTGCAGCGGCGGCCAATGGGCCTGGGCTGAAGAACCCGCCGAAGTTGCGGCTGTTGAAGCAGCGCCTTTCGATCCGGATATGGTCAATACTTTTTCCGGCGCGTTTCTGGCCGCCCGCACGGCCGATACCGATTCTGATTTCGATATGGCCGTGAAGCTTTACCAAAAAGCGCTCGCTCTTGATCCCGGCAATATTGAAGTCCAGGAACGCCTGATGCTGGGCCTGTTTCTCTCGGGCCGTTTTGATGAAGGCGTCAAGCTTGCCGAAACCCTGAAGGATGATCCATCCATCGAGCGGTTGACGACGATCGCCCGCGGCATCGAGGCCATTCGCCAGGGAAACAATAGCGAAGCCTACAAGATCCTGACCTACAAGGGTCCCAATGATCTCGACCGGATGGTCAATACGCTTCTGATAGCCTGGGGCAAGATGGGCGAAGGAAAGGGTGCGGAGGCTATCCAGGTCATCGACAAGATGCAGGGGCCCGAATGGTTTGCGATTTTCAAGAACTATCATGCCGGCATCATTGCAGCGGCTACCGGGGATTTCTCGACTGCCCGCCGCAAACTCAACGAAGCTGTGGCCGACAGGCAGGCGGGGTCGGCGGCCAACGACACCTATATGCGCTCCGTCATTGCGCTTGCCGTGATGGAGGCCAATGCCGATAACAAGCAAAAGGCGCTGGACGCCATTTCCACTGGTGAAAGCTTTGCGCCTTCCTATACGCCGCTTCAATCCTTGCGCCAAAAAATCGAGGCTGGAGAGAAGATCAATGTCACCGTGCGCACCGCCATTGAAGGCGCCGCATCAGTTCTATTTTCGGTTGGCGGCGCCCTGAACCAGTCGCTGGCCAATGCGCCGGAACGCCAAAACGGACAGGATATCGTCGCTTTCTACCTCGAAACCGCCCATGCGCTTGACCCGAAGAGCGCCGACACGCTGGTGCTGCTGGGCGGGTTGGCCGAATCGCTCAACCAGTCGCAGCGGGCAATCGATTTTTACAGCCAGGTCCCGGAAGGCTCGCCGTTGCGGCGGATTTCGGAGATGCAACTGGGTCTCAATCTCGCCCAGTCCGGCAAGGTGGAAGAAGCCAAGCAGCACCTCAAGAAACTGATCGAGACCTATCCCGATGATGTTCGCGGCTATGTCGCCTATGGCAGCGTCCTGTCCGACAACAAGAACTATGAGGAAATGGCAAAGGTCTATGACAAGGCCGTCGACGTCATTGGCCCGGTTCCGAAGAAAAGCGACTGGAACGTGTTTTTTCAGCGCGCCATTGCCTATGAGCGGCTGAAAAAATGGCCCCTGGCCGAACCCAACTTCAAAAAGGCGCTGGAGCTTTATCCGGACCAGCCTCAGGTGCTGAATTATCTTGGTTATTCCTGGGTCGACATGAATATCCACCTGGAAGAAGGCCTGGACATGATCCGCCGCGCCGTCGACCTGCGGCCCGACGACGGTTACATCGTGGATTCGCTCGGCTGGGCCTATTACCGGCTTGGCCGGTTTGACGATGCCACCGCCGAACTGGAGCGCGCTGTCGAACTCAAGGCGGGCGACGCCACCATCAACGATCACCTTGGCGATATCTATTGGCGCGTGGGCCGCAAGCTGGAAGCCGTTTATCAGTGGCAGCGGGCTTTGACCATGAAGCCGGAAGAAACGGAAATCCCCAAGATTGAAGCCAAGATCAAGGACGGTTTGCCGCCGCTGGACATCAAGCCGGTTCCTGCCAATATCAAGGAAGGCAACGCGATTGACGGCAGCCCGAAGACCCAGCAGGATCTGCCCGCTGATCCCACGATGATCGAGCCCTTCACCCACAAGGTCAATGCAGGCGACTCGCTCTGGAATATCGCCCGCGACAATCTTGGCGACGGGCATCGCTTCGCCGAGATCATCGCGCTGAATCCCGCCATCAAGCGCAATCCGGACATGCTTCGTCCCGACGACATTCTGCAGTTGCCGCCGGTGCAAAACTGACTGGCGGCTGTTTCAACGGCGGGACTCAAGGACAGGATGTCCGTTAGCAATGGTAGAACTGGACATTTGGTGGCCGGATGAGACGACCAGCCCGCATCTTGGACGGATCGCTGCAGGATGATCGTCGAAAACGCGCCAGCCAAGATCAACCTTGCCCTGCATGTCGTCGGCCAGCGACCTGACGGATATCATCTCCTGCAATCCTTGGTGACCTTTGCCGGCCCCGGCGACCTGCTGCGGTTTGAGCCTGCAAATCAGGATGAATTTTCGATTTCAGGTCGTTTCGCATCGCCATTGCAGGCTGATGCATCCGGCAAGCCCAACCTTGTTGTGGTCGCGCGCGATCTGCTTCGCAACGAGCTTGCCGCAATCCTCGATGCGCCTGTATCGCCCGTGCATATCCATCTTGAAAAGAACTTGCCGATTTCTTCCGGAATAGGTGGCGGATCGGCCGATGCGGCAGCCGCACTGCGTGGCCTCAACCGGTTCTGGAATGCCAATCTGCCGCTTTCCGCGCTGGAAGATTTGGGTATCGACATCGGCGCCGACGTGCCGATGTGCCTGCAAAACCGGCCGCTGCTGGCCGAAGGCATCGGCGAACGCCTGACCCCGCGTCCCGATCTTCCGTCATTTGCAATTTTGCTCGTCAACCCGCTTTTGCAGCTCTCCACGCCGTCTGTATTCAAGGCGCTGGCACGGAAAACCAATCTGGCCTTGGCGCTGCCGGCAACGCCGTCTTCGCGCCAGGCCTGGATAGCGCAGATCAAGACCTGGCGAAACGATTTGCAAGGACCTGCGGAATCGCTTGAACCTGAAATCGGTGAGACGCTGCATCTGCTGGAAAGCACCAGACCCATTGTTGCCCGCATGTCTGGATCAGGGGCCACCTGCTTCGGACTTTATGAAACCATTGCCGATGCCGAAGCGGCAAAAGGTCAACTTGCGACCAAAAGGCCGGATTGGTATTTTCTGACCGGAGAAACCGTGGGAGGCGCTTAACATGGAGCGAATTGACGAAAGCCGGCCATTCATTCCTGTCGGCATTGCGGTATTGACGGTTTCCGATACCAGAAGCCTGGCTGACGACAAATCCGGAGACACCCTTGTCGCACGCCTCCTGGAGGCGGGCCATCGGCTTGAGGCGCGCGCCATTGTCACTGACGATGTCGACGCTATCCGCAGCCAGGTCACCGAATGGAGCCTGAAGGACAATATAGATGTGATCATCACCACCGGCGGCACCGGCT
The DNA here is from genome assembly GCA_041742335.1 of Rhizobiaceae bacterium. Classification (GTDB taxonomy): domain Bacteria; phylum Pseudomonadota; class Alphaproteobacteria; order Rhizobiales; family Rhizobiaceae; genus Rhizobium_E. The sequence goes on along the minus strand of JBGSIT010000012.1, from coordinate 4,202 downwards.
TTACCGGCCGCGACGTGACGCCGGATGCGCTGGAGCCGATCTTTGAAAAGCGGATGGATGGTTTTTCAGCGGTCTTTCACCGGATATCCTATGACAAGATCGGGACGTCAACCATCCAGTCCCGCGCGACGGGCGGCGTGCTGAACGCGACCTATGTCTTTGTCTTGCCCGGCTCCACGGGCGCCTGCAAGGATGCCTGGGACGGAATATTGAAAGGCCAGCTCGATTATCGCCATATGCCCTGCAATTTCATCGAGATCATGCCCAGGCTGGATGAACATCTCCGGCGCAGCGGCAAATAGCCGACACGGAGATTTGTATTCAGGCCGGAACTCTGTCGATCGCAGACTTCAGCACCCATGCAGGGATGATCTCGCTGCGGAGCCGCATTGACTTGGTATTGGCTGCAAGTTCGGACAGTTTCATGCCGTCGCGGGCCAGAGCCAATGCCGCAGCCTTGGGAATGATAAAGCCCGCCTCCAGCGGAATGCGCGGACCAAACAGCTTATGACGGATCGGCTTGCGAAAGGTTTTCGAGGGTGAAAACCGCGCCGGCTTATGACTGGATGTCAGATATTCGGTGACTTCCTCGACCCAGCCCGATTGAGGCCTGGCGCCAGTCTCCAGCACCATCAGCCATGTGCCGCGCGCCGCAGTCAGCACTTCGGGCAGGTTCCATTGCTGGTAGATGCGGCAACCGGCGGCATCGGCGACAATCCGCGAGCCATCGACCGAGCCGTGATCGAGGATGATGACATCACTCACCAGCCCGTCAACAGCGCCGGCCACCAGCCCGGACAGGGTCTGGGCCAGCATCGGTTCCTCATTGCGACATTCCATAACAACACTGAGCATAACCGTGTTTACAGGATCAATTCCGCCAATACCAGCGCTGTTTGGCGATTGGCAAGGTTCCAAATCAAGCGCAAATCTCTATTTTGTTCTTGCAATGTTCTCTTTTTATGGATAGGAATATAATCATCGAGAACGGAGGGGATTCGCCCTTCCATCGGGAGAAACCAATGACTGATCTGTCCTTTTCCGGGCAAGACGCATTTGCGCCCGCCAATTCTGTAGACCGCGCCGATGCCCTGGTGACCAGGTCCGGCCTGCGCATCGAGATTGACAGGCGGCGCGGACGCGGCGCCGGGCTCAACCCGACGGGCCGTTTCGAGGCCCATCAGCGCGACGTCTTTGACGACGGCTGGCAATCGATGGAAGAATTGCCGCCCTTCCGCACCGAAGTGGCGGTGGAAAGGCCCCGAACCATCATTACCCGCAATGATTCGCCCGACATTCCCTTCGACCGGTCGATCAATCCCTATCGCGGATGCGAACACGGCTGCATTTACTGCTTTGCCAGGCCCACGCACGCTTATATGGGCCTTTCAGCCGGCATTGATTTCGAAGCCAGATTGTTTGCCAAGCCGGACGCGCCGAAGCTTCTGGAACGCGAACTGGCAAAGCCCGGCTACAAGCCCAAAACCATTGCCATAGGCACCAATACCGATCCCTACCAGCCGATCGAGAAGGAATGGCGGATCATGCGTCAGATCCTTGAGGTGCTCAATGCGGCCAACCACCCTGTCGCCATTGTCACGAAATCCGCCCTTGTTTTGCGCGACATGGATATTTTGAAACAGATGGCCGAGCGCGGACTTGCCAAGGTCGCCCTTTCCGTAACCACGATGGACCGGCGGCTGGCCCGCCTGATGGAACCGAGGGCGGCGACCCCGACCAAACGCCTGGAGGCCATAAAGGCGTTGTCAGCGGAAGGCATCCCGACATCCGTCATGGTCGCCCCGATCATTCCCGGTCTGAACGATCATGAAATCGAACGGATACTGGACGGTGCCCATGCGGCCGGCGCCCGCGAAGCCGGCTATGTCTTGTTGCGGCTGCCGCTTGAGGTCAGTCCGCTGTTTCGCGACTGGTTGCTGAGAAATTATCCGGACCGTTACCGCCATGTCATGTCGCTGGTTCGTTCCATGCGGGGCGGCAAGGATTACGATGCTGAATTCGGCAAGCGAATGAAAGGCAGCGGCCCCTATGCCTGGCAGATCAGCCGCCGTTTCGACATGACGTTGAAAAGGCTGGCAATGAACGCCACCCGCCGGCCGCTCAACAACGACCTGTTCGTAGCCCCGGGCGCCGCCAGCGTGCAGCTTTCGCTGCTGTGAAGATTGAACCGGTGCTCCGCCCTGTCCGCACCGGTTTTTCCCGGAGACACCGCCCATGGGAAACCCCCGTTTCCCTCGTCTCCGGGTCTTGCAGGGAATCGGGTGGATGTGCGACTTTCCGCCCATGTCACGTCGCACATCCCCCGATTCTTCGCTTCTGTTCGATTTCTCGCCGGCCCGCCCGGATCTTCGATTTGAACGGGAGGCAAACAAGTCCGGCTTCAAGCTGGTGGCCGGCGCTGATGAAGCGGGCCGCGGCCCGCTGGCCGGACCCGTCGTGGCGGCCGCCGTCATTCTTGATATAAAGGCCATTCCCCCAGGCCTCGATGATTCCAAGAAACTGACCAAGGCGAAGCGGGAGACGCTGTATGCGGAAATCATGGCCACCGCCTTTGTCGCAATCGCCTCCACAGGCCCATCCAGCATTGACCGCACGGATATCCGCAAAGCCAGCCTTGATGCCATGCGCCGCGCCATGGCTGCCCTCGCGCCCAGGCCAGACTTCGGCCTGTTTGATGGACGCGACGTACCGGACGGCCTGCATTGCATGGGCAAGTCCGTTATCAAAGGCGATGCCAGAAGCCTTTCGATTGCGGCGGCTTCCATTATCGCCAAAGTGACGCGCGACCGCATGATGGACGCTGCCGATGACATTTTCCCCGGCTATGGATTTACCGCTCATTCCGGCTATGGAACCGCGCAGCACCTTGCCGCATTGAAAATCCACGGCCCGTGCCAGCTTCACCGCATGAGTTTCCGGCCGATCCGACAAGAGTAGCGCCGGCAAAGTTGACTATCTTGCGGAAAGCCCACCGACGCCCTATGAATCTCCCGTCTGGTGCCCGTTCAACAAGCGGGAGAATCGGGAAGCCGGTGCAAATCCGGCGCGTGCCCAACGCTGTAAGGCAGATGATGCGCAAACCGGAGACCCGCAGTCTCCGAGCCACTGGGAAACCGGGAAGGCATGCGCATTCAAATGAAGCCAAGCCAGAAGACCGGCCAGACATGATAGCCCGACCGGCACGGACAGCCGCAAGGGCGCGCTGCCGTTGTTGGGGATATAACAATGCAGACTGATCATGCCCGGCATTTGCAGCCGGCCAAGTCCTTTAGCGAAACTGAGCGCGACGGCGTCTACAAGGCGATTTTCACCCGCAGGGATGTGCGCAACGAATTCCTGCCAACTCCGATAGATGACGCATTGCTGATGCGACTGCTGGAAGCGGCCCATGCAGCCCCGTCCGTAGGACTGATGCAGCCGTGGAATTTCACGGTCATCCGCGATGCCGAACGTCGCAAGGCGGTTCACGGCCTGTTTGCGAAAGCCAACGATGAAGCCGCCGGCCAATTGGCCGGCGCACAAAAGAAACTCTACACCAGTCTCAAGCTTGAGGGCATTCTCAAGGCTCCGGTCAATATCTGCATTACCGCCGACCGGACCCGCGGCGGTGAATTTGTCCTCGGCCGCAGCCATAACAAGAACATGGATCTCTATTCGACTGTTTGCGCCGTCCAGAATTTCTGGCTTGCGGCGCGTGCGGAAGGCATCGGCGTCGGTTGGGTGTCAATCTTCGATCATGATGAGTTGAAGGATCTGCTGGGAATGCCGGACCATGTCGAGATTGTCGCTTATCTCTGCGTCGGCCATGTCGATCAGCTCTACGACCGGCCGGAATTGGCAGTCAAAGGATGGCGACAGAAAATCCCCTTAAGCAGACTGGTCTTTCACGAGCATTGGCCGGACCGTCCTTCGATCCTGGCGCTATACCGGGAGGTGGAGTGTCACTTGCCGACGACCGGGTGAAACAAAAACCCCCGAAGTTGATGTACAACTTCGGGGGTTAGGCCCTGTTGACAAAGTGGATTCCCAAATCATCTGACTTCTGATTCAAAGCTTCCTTTTGGGAGGCTGATATGGCTCGTGGTGACCTTACTGACGCTGAATGGAAGATTATCGGGACACTATTGCCGTCAGAGCGGGGCAGAAAGTCGCGCCCTGCTCAAGACAACCGGCGCTTTCTG
>JBGSIT010000011.1:0-33487 GCA_041742335.1 Rhizobiaceae bacterium | reverse complement strand
GCTGTGGCCACATCTGCGATGCGGGCGGCGTGGAACGTGGGCAGGCCTACCTCGGCGCGGATGCGGCCCGCGAAATCAAGATGCGGGGCCGATGGCATGCCCTGCAACGGGATCACGCCCGTCAGGGCGGCATCGGTATGGATGCGCCCGCGGATGATGTTCACGAAATCCACCAGCCCGCTGTCACGGAACCGCCGGGCCATTTCCACGCCTTCGTCCGGGGTCAGACCACCAGCCTCAACCTCATCGGCGGTATAGCGGATGCCCAGCAGGAACCCTGGCCCCACCCGTTTGCGGCAGGCAGCCAGAACGTCCATCGCGAACCGGATGCGGTTGTCGAACCTGCCGCCATAGGGGCCGTCCAGCGCGTTGGTCAGGGGCGACGCGAACTGATCCATCAGGTGGCCGTAACATTCGTATTCCACCCCATCCAACCCCGCCGCCTGCATCCGTTCGGTGGCATCGGCAAAATCGGTGATGATGCGGGCGATGTCCCAATCTTCGATCACCTTGGGAAACGCGCGATGCGCGGGTTCACGCGATGGCCCCGCGCCCACGACCGGCAGCCAATCACCCTTGTCCCACCGGGTGCGGCGGCCAAGGTGCGTCAACTGGATCATCACCGCGCAGCCCTGTTCGTGGCAATCATCGGTCAGACGGCGCATCCAGCCCACCACATCGTCGCGGTAGGCCAGCACGTTGTTGAACACCGGCGGGCTGTCGCGCGACACGGTGGCGGATCCTGCGGTCATCACCATGGCGACCCCGGCGCGTGCGCGTTCCAGATGATACAGGCGGTAGCGATCCTTGGGCATCCCGTCTTCGGGATAGGCGGGTTCGTGCGACGTGGTCATGATCCGGTTTTTCAGCGTCAGGTGCCGGATCGTGTAGGGCTGTAACAGCGGATCGTTCGACATGGGTCGTCCCCTCAGGTTGCGGCAGCACCCGCCACATGCACCGCAGTGCCCCAGCCGTCGCAGCGTTCGGAAAGCTTGGATGGCAGGGGCTGATCGGTAAAGATGGCGTCCAGATCGCCCAAGGACGCAAGCCGCGCAGGGGCCGACCTTGTCAGTTTCGACGCATCGCACACCAGAAACGTCTGGCGTGATTGGCGGATGATCGCCTTGGACACCCGCACCTCGGCCAGATCGTAATCCAGAAGGTCGCCGTCGGGGTCCAAGGCAGAGGTGCCGATCACTGCATAATCCACCTTGAACTGGCCGATGAAGTCGGTGGTCAGATCGCCCACCAGCCCGCCATCGGTGCGCCGCAACCCGCCGCCCGCCACCATGATCTCGCACGATTCGTTGGCAACCAGAATGTTGGCCACGTTCATGTTGTTGGTGACGACCGTGATGTTGCGGTGGTGCAGCAATTCGCGGGCCACTGCTTCGGTCGTGGTGCCCAGGTTCAGGATCATGGAACTGTTGTCGGGGATCGCCTGCGCGCACAGCCGGCCAATGGCGGCCTTGGCCATGTCGTTCATGCGGCGGCGTTCTTCATACCCGATGTTCGACACGCCGGTGCGGATGACCGCCCCACCATGCACCCGGTCCAGCAACCCAGCCTCGGCCAGATCGGTCAGGTCGCGGCGGATGGTCTGCAAGGTGACGTTGAACCGTTCGGCCAGCCCTTCGACCACCACGCGCCCTTCGGAACGCGCGATTTCCAAAATTTCTGATTGCCGAAAACTAAGCGCCACGGGCATCCCCGGTGAAAGACCAATGGACTGTCGTTGCACAGATTATGCGTGCCGTCATCGGAAATTATTGATCGCTGCGACCAAACCCATCAGGCGAAAAGGAAAATAGACGGGCAGGCCACCGGGCGAAACCTTTGCCGCAATGCAGCGAAAAAGTTCGGAAAAACAAAAATCGCGCAAAAGCGAAGATTTCCTTTGACAGATTTGTGAATCCTGCGTCAGTTGGACGCTGCAACGACGACGGGAGGGGTTGGACGTGCGCGCAGACCGTGAAGGGTCGGCTTTGGCTGATCTGTTCATCATTGGCGGCGGGATCAACGGCTGTGGCATCGCGCGCGATGCGGCGGGGCGTGGGCTTTCCGTCGTGCTGGCCGAACAGGGCGATCTGGCGCAGGCAACGTCCAGCGCTTCCACCAAACTGTTCCACGGTGGGCTGCGGTATCTGGAGTATTTCGAGTTTCGCCTGGTGCGCGAGGCGCTGGAGGAACGCGAAACCCTGCTGGTGGCCATGCCGCACATCAGTTGGCCGATGCGGTTCGTGCTGCCCTATCACCCCGACATGCGGTTCGACAGCGATACGCCCACGTCGCGGCTGCTGTCGCGGATCATGCCTTGGATGCGGGGGCGGCGTCCGGCGTGGCTGATCCGGTTGGGGCTGTTCATGTATGACACGATGGGCGGGCGCAAAATTCTGCCCGCCGCGCGCACGATTGATCTGACCACCGATCATGCCGGTGTGGCGCTGAACCCCAAGTTCAAACATGCCTATGAATATTCTGATTGCTGGGTCGAGGATTCGCGTCTGGTCGTGCTGAACGCCCGCGATGCCGAAGCGCGCGGCGCGCATGTGATGGTGGGAACAAAGGTCGTATCCGCCGAACGGCAGGCCGACCGTTGGCTGGTGACGGTGGATGGCCCCGATGGCCGGGCCGTTCATGCCGCCCGTGCGCTGGTCAATGCCGGTGGGCCATGGGTGCAGGACGTGATCCAGAACACCCTGCGGATCAATTCATCCGAAGGCGTGCGTCTGGTGCGCGGCAGCCATATCGTGACCAAACGGCTGTTTGACCATGACCGTTGCTATTTCTTTCAGGGCACCGATGGGCGGATCATCTTTGCCATTCCGTATGAACAGGATTTCACCCTGATCGGCACGACCGACCATGACCACACCGGCAAACCGGGTGACGCGGTCTGCACGCCGGAAGAACAGGATTACCTGTGCAAATTCGCCAGCCAGTATTTCAAGAAACCCGTGACCGCCGCCGATGTGGTCTGGACCTATTCGGGCGTGCGGCCTTTGTATAACGACGGGGCAAAGTCTGCCACGGCGGCAACGCGGGATTATGTCCTGTCGCTCGATCAGAACGGCGCGCCGCTATTGAACGTGTTTGGCGGCAAGATCACCACTTACCGGCGGCTGGCGGAAAGCGCGCTGGCAAAACTGGCCCCGATCTTTCCGCAAGCGCGTGGCCCCTGGACCGCGCGGGTGCCGATGCCGGGGGGCGATTTCCCGCATGATGGCGTGCCTGCCCTGATAGTCGGGCTGCAACTGGATTATCCGTTCCTGTCCGATTACTGGGCTGGCCGCCTGATCCGCGCCTACGGGACCGAAGCGCGTGAGATTCTGGCCCACGCCACCAGCCCCGCCGACCTTGGCCGCGATTTCGGCGCCACGTTGACCGAGGCCGAATTGACCTGGCTGATGACGCGCGAATATGCGCGGCGGGCGGCGGATGTGGTGTGGCGGCGCACCAAACTGGGCCTGCGGCTGACCGCCGACCAGATTGCCGCGATTGATGATTTCATGGCGCACAATGCCGACCGGGCCGCGCGCCCGGCCGCAGAATAGGGGGCGTTCATGGCGTTGGAATTCAAGGGCGTATCCCGGACGGTGGCAGGGCGGGTGCAAATCCATCCCACCGACCTGATGCTGGAAAAGGGCACGATGAACGTGCTGCTGGGGCCGACGTCATCGGGCAAGACCAGCCTGATGCGGTTGATGGCGGGGCTGGATGTGCCGACCGTTGGCCGCGTGTTCTGGAACGGCACCGACGTGACCGGAATGCGGGTGCAGGACCGGCGCGTGGCAATGGTGTATCAGCAGTTCATCAATTACCCGGCGATGTCGGTCTATGACAACATCGCGTCTCCGATGCGCCTGATGGGCAAATCACGGGCTGAGGTTGACCGCGCCGTACGTGGCACCGCCGAGATGCTGAAGCTTACGCCGATGCTGACGCGCAAGCCGCTGGAACTGTCGGGTGGGCAACAACAACGCTGTGCGCTGGCCCGTGCGCTGGTCAAGGGGGCGGAACTGGTGCTGCTGGATGAACCGCTGGCCAATCTGGACTACAAGCTGCGCGAGGAATTGCGCGTGGAAATCCCCAAGATATTTGAAGCTTCGGGCGCGATTTTCGTCTATGCGACCACGGAACCCGAAGAGGCGCTGCTGCTGGGCGGCAATACTGCAACCTTGTGGCAGGGGCGCGTGACGCAATTCGGGCCGACCCCGCACGTCTATCGCCACCCGGCAGACGCGACGACGGCCCGCGTGTTCAGCGACCCCCCGATGAACTTCATGCCTTGCGTGAAATCGGGCGGCAAGATCATGCTGGGCGCTGCCGCAGCCCCGGCGACAGGCACCTTGGCCGCGCTGACAGATGGGCAATATCTGGCCGGGTTCCGCGCCAATCACATGACCCTGAACGCGGGCGGGCCGGGGGCTGTGGCCTTCACCACCCGCGTGGGCGTGACGGAAATCACCGGGTCTGAAACATTCCTGCATCTGCACTACGGCAAGGATCGCTGGGTTGGGTTGGTGCACGGGGTGCAGACCCTGACCCCGGGCGCAGACCTGACCGTGTGGATCGACCCCGCGCATCTGTATCTGTTCACCGAAGACGGGCGCCTTGCGGCCCCTGCCAGCTATGCGATGGCCGCCTGATGTCCCAGATCACGCTTTCAAACCTGGCCCACAGCTATTTCCCCAACCCCAAGGGCGAGGGCGACTTTGCCCTAAAGGAAATGGATCACGTCTGGCAGGACGGCGGGGCCTATGCGCTGCTGGGATCATCGGGCTGTGGCAAGACCACGTTGTTGAACATAATCTCGGGCCTTGTGCGGCCAAGTCAGGGGCGGGTGCTGTTTGGCAATACCGATGTGACCGACGCCCCCACGGCGGCACGCAACATCGCCCAGGTGTTCCAGTTTCCGGTCGTTTACGACACGATGACCGTGCGCGACAACCTGGCCTTTCCGCTGCGCAACCGGGGTATGGATGCGGCGTACATCAAGGCCCGCGTGGGCCATATCGCCGCCATGATCGGGATGGAAGAAAAGCTGGACCGCAAGGCCCGTGGCCTGACCGCCGACGCCAAGCAGAAGATCAGCCTTGGCCGCGGCATGGTGCGCGAGGATGTGAATGCCATCCTGTTCGACGAACCGCTGACGGTGATCGACCCGCACATGAAATGGGAACTGCGCACGCAGTTGAAATCGCTGCACCGCGAATTCGGGCACACCATGATCTATGTGACCCACGACCAGACCGAAGCCCTGACCTTTGCCGACAAGGTGGTGGTCATGTATGACGGGCGCGTGGTGCAGATGGGCACACCGCAGGAACTGTTCGAGACGCCCGCCCATACCTTTGTGGGCTATTTCATCGGGTCGCCCGGCATGAACCTGCTGGATGCGCAGGTTGACGGCACCCGCGCCACCCTTGCCGGGGGCGAGGTGGCGCTGGGCGCGGCTTACGGCACCGTGCAGGGCCGCACCCAAATCGGTATCCGGCCCGAATTTGCGCATTTGACCACTGGCCCCGGCCTGCCGTTTGCTCTGACACGGGTCGAGGATGTGGGCCGCCACCGCATCATTCGCGGCACAGTCGCCGGCACGGCCCTGAACATCATCGCCGCCGAAGGTGCCGCCATTCCGACCGACGCTACCCGTGTGGCGTTCGATCCGGCGTGGATCAACGTCTATGCCGACGACTGGCGCGTGACCCCCACCGGAAAGGCCGCCTGATGGACAAGACACAGAACAACAAGGCGTGGTTTCTGGTCATCCCGGTTCTGGTGCTGGTCGCGTTTTCGGCGGTGCTGCCGTTGATGACGGTAGTCAATTATTCGGTGCAGGACACGTTCGGTAACAATGAGTTTTTCTGGGCCGGGCTGGAATGGTTTTCCGATGCCATCGCGTCCGACCGGATGCACGAGGCGCTGTGGCGCAACATCCTGTTTTCCGCCATCATTCTGGCGATCGAGGTGCCGCTTGGCATTTTCATCGCGTTGAACATGCCGAAAAAGGGGTTCTGGGCCAGTTTCTGTCTGGTGGTTATGTCATTGCCTTTGCTGATCCCGTTCAACGTGGTGGGCACGATCTGGCAGATTTTTGGCCGGGTGGACATCGGCCTGATGGGGCACACGCTGGCGGCGCTGGGGATCGACTACAACTATACCAACGACGCGCTGGATGCCTGGATTACCGTGGTGATGATGGACGTGTGGCACTGGACGTCGCTGGTGGCGCTGCTGGCCTATGCCGGGCTGCAATCCATCCCCGAGGCGTATTATCAGGCGGCCAAGATTGATCAGGCCAGCCGTCTGTCGGTTTTCCGGTTCATCGAACTGCCGAAAATGGCGGGGGTGCTGCTGATCGCCATTCTGCTGCGGTTCATGGACAGTTTCATGATTTATACCGAACCTTTTGTTGTCACCGGCGGGGGCCCCGGCAATTCGACAACGTTCCTGTCGATTGATCTGGTCAAAATGGCCACCGGGCAGTTCGACCTGGGCCCGGCGGCCGCGTTCAGCCTGATGTATTTCCTGGTGATCCTGCTGGTCAGTTGGGTGTTCTACACCGTGATGACCAACCTTGATAAGCAGGAGACGTTCTGATGCGTGTCAATTCCCGCGCGGTGGTCATGGCACTGTATCTGCTGTTTCTGATGCTGCCGATCTACTGGCTGCTGATGATGAGCTTGAAGACCAACACCGAAATCACATCGACCTTTACCCTGTGGCCCGATGATCTGACGTTTGCCAATTACGCCACGATCCTGACGGACCCCAGCTGGTATAACGGCTATATCAACTCGATCATCTATGTGGGTCTGAACACGGTCATTTCGATCAGCGTGGCACTGCCTGCGGCCTATGCGTTCAGCCGGTATTCGTTCATGGGCGACAAGCACCTGTTTTTCTGGCTGCTGACCAACCGCATGGCCCCGCCTGCGGTGTTCGCCCTGCCATTCTTTCAGCTGTATTCGTCGATCGGGCTGTTTGACACGCACATCGCGGTGGCGCTGGCGCATTGTCTGTTCAACGTGCCGCTGGCGGTCTGGATCCTCGAAGGCTTCATGCGCGGCGTGCCCAAAGAGATTGATGAGACCGCCTATATCGACGGCTATTCGTTCGGGCGGTTCTTTGTAAAGATCTTCATGCCGCTGGTCGCGAGTGGCATCGGGGTGGCGGCGTTCTTTTGTTTCATGTTCAGCTGGGTCGAACTGCTGCTGGCGCGCACCCTGACATCGGTGAACGCCAAACCCATCGCCGCCACCATGACCCGCACCGTCAGCGCATCGGGCATGGATTGGGGGGTTCTGGCGGCGGCGGGGGTGTTGACCATCATTCCCGGTGCCTTGGTGATCTATTTCGTGCGCAACTACATTGCCAAGGGCTTTGCCCTGGGAAGGGTGTGATCATGGACAGCGTCACCACACCCCGCCGCCCGATCGGCAAGGGTACGATCATCGGGATCATCGCCGTTATGGCCGGTATCCTGGCCGCCCTGCTGGCGGTGGCCCCGCGCACGGATACCGGGATTGATCTGTTTTCGCCCATGGTGCCCGGTGGGTGGATGGCGTGGACACTGGTCACGTCGCTGTTTTTCTACATCATCGCCTGCCTGTTGGTGACCATGACCATCCTGGCGATCAATTATCCCGAAACGCCGCGCACGGGCATCCTGCGGATTGAAACGACGCGCGGGGATCGGCTGTTCATTTCACTTTTGGGATCGGCGTTCATCTGTATCGCCTATCTCGCCACCTTCGGCGCACCCGTGTGGATCGCGCTGATCGTCTGTCTTGTCTATGCGGCGGGGGTGTTCCGCTGGGTGTGACCGGGCAACATCGCAGGCGGGGCGCGACTTCCCGCAAAGCCTGAACAAGTCTCAACATTCTGGGAGGAATCATATGAGATTGCGTCATTCCACAACCGCCATGGCGCTTGCGCTGATGGCCCTGGGCGCGCCTGCCTGGGCGGACATCGAGGCGGCGAAAGCCTTTCTTGATGCCGAAATTGGCGAACTTTCGACGCTGGACCGCGCCGCCCAAGAGGCGGAAATGCAGTGGTTCGTCGACGCTGCCACCCCCTTTGCGGGGATGGAGATCAAGGTCGTGTCGGAAACCATCACGACCCACGAGTACGAATCCAAGGTTCTGGCCCCGGCCTTCACCGCGATCACCGGGATCAAGATCACCCACGATCTGATCGGCGAAGGCGATGTTATCGAAAAGCTGCAGACCCAGATGCAGTCAGGCGAAAACATCTATGACGGCTACATCAATGACTCCGATTTGATCGGCACCCATTGGCGCTACCAGCAGGTTCGCAACCTGAGTGACTGGACGGCAGGTGACGCCAAGGATGTAACCAATCCGATGCTTGATACTGCTGATTTCGTTGGTAGTTCATTTACCACTGCGCCCGATGGCAAGCTCTACCAGTTGCCTGACCAGCAGTTCGCCAACCTCTACTGGTTCCGTTATGACTGGTTCAACGACGAAAAGAGCAAGGCCGACTTCAAGGCGAAATACGGCTATGACCTGGGTGTTCCGGTCAACTGGTCGGCTTATGAAGATATCGCCGAATTCTTCACCGGTCGCGAAATCGACGGCAAGAAAGTCTATGGCCACATGGATTACGGCAAGAAGGATCCGTCCCTCGGCTGGCGGTTCACGGATGCCTGGCTTTCCATGGCCGGCAATGGCGACAAGGGCATTCCAAACGGCGTGCCGGTCGACGAATGGGGCATCAAGGTTGATGAAAATTCCCGTCCGGTCGGCTCCTGCGTGGCGCGCGGTGGTGACACCAACGGCCCTGCAGCGGTCTATTCGATCGTCAAATACATTGACTGGTTGAAGAAATATGCCCCGCCGGAAGCAGAAGGCATGGTATTTGGCGAAGCTGGTCCGGTTCCCGCCCAGGGCGCCATTGCCCAGCAGATCTTCTGGTACACCGCCTTCACCGCCGACATGGTGAAAGACGGCCTGCCGGTGGTCAATGAAGACGGTTCGCCGAAATGGCGCATGGCTCCATCTCCGCATGGGTCCTACTGGAAAGACGGCATGAAGCTTGGCTATCAGGATGTGGGTTCATGGACATTCATGAAATCCACCCCGGATGACCGCGCCAAGGCCGCCTGGCTTTATGCCCAGTTCGTGGTGTCCAAGACTGTGGACGTCAAGAAGAGCCATGTCGGTCTCACCTTCATCCGTGAATCGACCATACAGGACAAGAGCTTCACGGAACGTGCGCCGAAACTCGGCGGTCTGATCGAGTTCTACCGTTCGCCGGCCCGCGTCCAGTGGTCGCCGACCGGCACCAACGTGCCTGATTATCCGAAGCTGGCGCAATTGTGGTGGCAGAATATCGGTGACGCGTCGTCAGGCGCGAAAACCGCCCAGGCAGCCATGGATTCCCTGTGCGCCGAGCAGGAAAAAGTGCTCGACCGCATCGAACGTTCTGGCGTCCAGGGCGATATCGGTCCGAAACTGGCCGAAGAGCATGATCTGGCTTACTGGAATGCCGATGCTGTCGCCAAGGGCAACCTTGCGCCGCAGTTGAAGCTGGAAAACGAGAAGGAAACACCCCAGACCATCGATTATGATGAGCTGGTGAAAAGCTGGCAGAAATAATCCTGCCGATTTGGTGCAAAGAAAAGGCCGGGGGGCAGTTCATCGCTCCCCGGCCTTTTGCGACCGTCCCCTGACAGCAGCATGAAAGTCAGACTGCCTCGCTCAATTTCTGCAATTCGCGCCGCCCGGCCATGATGTCGAGCACTTCCATTTCGGTGATTTCATCCTTGCGGAAGGTGCCGACCGACCGGCCGCGATTGAGAAGCGTGAAGATATCGCCCACCGGATAAGCATGGTGGATGTTGTGGGTAATGAAGATCACGCCCAGCCCGCTTTCGCGGGCCTGCTGGATGTAGCGAAGCACGATGGAAGCCTGGTGCACGCCAAGCGCCGATGTCGGCTCGTCCAGGATCAGCACCCGCGCGCCGTGATAGACGGCGCGGGAAATCGCCACGCATTGGCGTTCGCCGCCCGACAGGGTGCCGACCGCCTGTTGCGGATCGCGCAGCTTTATGCCGATCCGGTCCATTTCGGCCTGAACGATGGCATCGGCTTTGACCATGTCGATCCGGCGCGTGACAAAGGCGCCCTTGGTCGGTTCGCGGCCAAGGAAGAAATTGCGGGTGATGCTCATCAGCGGAATCATCGCCAGGTCCTGGAAGACGGTGGCAATTCCGTGATCGAGCGCGTCGCGCGGCGAGGTGAAACTGATCGGCGCGCCATCATAAAGGATCTGGCCGCTGGTCGGCTGGAAAACGCCCGACAGCATCTTGATCAGGGTTGATTTGCCAGCGCCGTTGTCACCCAGCAGGCAATGGACCTCGCCCGGGCTGATAGCGATATTGATGCCGTCAAGGGCGACGACCGAACCGAAGGTGCGACCGACATTTTTCATTTCGAGGATCGGCGGCTTGTTTTCCATCATCGTGCCTCCGTCGCTTTTCTGCGGACATAATTATTGACCAGAACCGCCAGCAACACCATGATTCCGAGAAACACATTGAACCAGTCGGTATCAATGCCGGTATAGAAAATCCCCATTTCGACCGTACCGAAAATCAGCGCACCGAACATTGCCCCGATGGCGGAGCCGTAGCCGCCAGTCAGCAGGCAGCCGCCGATAACGGCTGCAATGATGGCCTGGAATTCTTTCTGGAAGCCGCGCAGCGTGTCGGCCGAACCTGCTTCCAGCACCTGGATGGTGGCAAAGAGCGTGGCCGAGCAGGCCGTCAGGATGAACAGCAGGATCTTGACGCGGTTGACCGGCACGCCGACATTGCGGGCGGCGTTGGCGTCGCCGCCGACCGCGAAGATCCAGTTTCCGGTCCGGGTTTTCAACAAGACCCAGGTTGCAATCGCCGTCAGGCCCAGCCACCAGGCCACCGACATCGAGAGGCCCGCCACAATCGGCGTTCCGTCCTGGCGAAGCGCAAGCCAGCCCAGCGATCCCATCCATTGGAAAAGGGGTTGCAGGAACTTGCCGCCGAAAAGGGTCACGAACCAATCGGTTTGGTGGCCTTCGGTAATGTAGGGAATTTGTGTCCGTCCGGTGAAATGCCGGGTCATCACAAGCGTCAGGCCGCGCAAGGTGAACAAGCTTGCCAAAGTGACGATGAAGGACGGCAATCCGGTTCTGACGACCAAAAAACCGTTCATGGTTCCAATCAGGACGGCCATCACGAAAGCAATGCAGATCGCCGCCCAGATCGGCAGGCCGATTACGGTCACGCAAAGACCGATGGTGACGCTGGCAAAGCCGATGACCGAACCGACCGAAAGATCGAACTCGCCGCCGATCATCAGCAGGGCGACGGCGACAGCGAGAATTCCCAGTTGGGCTGAAACCTGGAGGAAGTTTGCAATGCCCGGTATGCTGAAGAGACCGCTGTCGCCGGCAAATACGGCAAAGGCCAGATAGATGATGACCGTGCCGCTGAGCGCACCAAGTTCGGGACGCCGCAACAATCTTGTAAGCCTGCGGCCCGATCTATCCTTCTTGCCGGAATCCATCATCGGTGATGGTCCGGCATCTGCGTCGCTGTACCCCATGCCGCATTCCTTTGCGTGTCTGGAACCCTGTGGTTGGAAGACGGCAGGGGGAGCAGGATCATCCGTTTGTCAATTTGACCGACCATGGTTTCCATTCCCGCTGCCGCCGTCCTCGTCGCTTATCGAATGCCGGCCTTGCTGAGATCCAGAACGGCTCCGGCGTCCTTCTGTGTCACAAAGGCCGGGCCGGTCCAGACAGCGCTGGTCGGGAATGTCTTGTACATTGCCTTCAGCGTCAGGAAGGCCACCGGATAGTAGCCCATCAGGAACTGCTGGCTGTCAATGGCAAACATCATCTTGCCGTCGGTGATGGCTTGCAGCACTTCGGGGGAAAGATCGAATGTGCCAAGCTTGTAGTTTCCCGTCATGCCGCGTTCTTCGAGCATGGCGAGAATCGGCGCGCCGACTGTCGGTCCGAGAGTCAGGATGCCGCTGACGCCGGGATTGGCGGTCAGGAAGGCTTCCACGCGGCGCGTGGCGTCGGTCGGATCCATGGTGACTGCGATCACGGAAGATTTTCCACCGGTTTCACCCAATCCCACGGCATAGCCTTCGCAACGCTGGTCGAGGCTGACATTGCCGACTTCATGGTTGATGCAAACGCCTTCCTTGACGCCCGCTTTGCCCATCAGTTTTCCGGCATTCAGGCCGTTGTCATATTCCGAACCGCCGCCGACATAGAGATCCAGGTCCCATTCGCCCACCTGGTCCAGGCCGGAATCGATGACGATCACCGGAATGCCTGCCGCCTTTGCGGCCAGGATCGGCTCTTTCAAGGCCGTTGCATCAGGGATGGAAACGACCAGGCCGTCCGGCATGGAGGCCGTTGCCGCTTCAATCATGCGCGCCATGCGCACGACGTCGAATGTTTCAGGCGCCTGGTAATCAACGGTGACGCCGAACTGCTTTGCTGCGGCCAGCATGCCGTTCTTGACCACCGTCCAGTAGACGTCATTGGCCTGACCGTGCGTGACAAAGACGATGCGGACATCCTTGGCCTCTTTGGCCTGTGCTGCCGCAGGCAGACTGGAAAAACCGAACATGATTGCCACTGCGGCAAACAGGCCGAGAATGAAACGTTGCAAACTGATCATTGGACTGCTCATCATACTGCTCCCATTGTATCGTTTAAAGGTTATACCGTTTGTAATATCCCGGTCGCACAAAGCGCGCAGCCGGGCAGTTCCCCCGCCCCGTTCAGGCAGGCAAAGTTCCTCGCAGGAACGTTTGTTTATCCAGCCATGCGCCAAAGGCGTCACCGGCGAGATAGTTGAATTCTTCAGTGCGGATGGCGGCGCTGCCGGGTTCAATGAGTTCTATTTCACCGGGCACATTGGCATGAAGCGCCATGAAATTGAGCCCCGGCCCGATGGCCCCGAGCAGCGCCCGGTAACGGTCTTCGACCGGCTGGCGCAAGTGCCACGGCGTTTCGAGCACTTGATTGGCAACGGCCTTGCCGGATTGCGCCCGGCTGACGGCCGCACCGTCCAGATAGTCGGCGGCCACCATGCCGAGATTGTGGCGCGCGCCAAAGGCCGCCAACGAGCGCGGAAACAGGACGGGCAGGTTGAATTCGTCTGCGAGCTTGACATAGATGCCGACAAATTCCGGCGCCAGCGCCGCGCCCATATGGGCGTCCATGTGGGAAGGCTGCAGGCCGGTATAGAGAAAGGCATTAATCTGCGCCCGCAATTCGGCCTCGACGGCATCGGGATTGGCATGGGAGCGCAATTCGGGAACGCTCCGCCAGAAATAACCGTCGTGATCGACAAGCCCGGAGGATTGCCGAGAACCCGTCAAGGGTCGCCATCTGTAGAGCGGCTTTTCCGCGTTCAAGGTCAGATGAATGCCGATCTTCAGCGAAGCATCGGCAGTCGCCATCTCGATGATTTCGGAAAACCAGGGGCAGGGCACCATGGCGGAACCGGAGTCGCATCGCCCCATGCGGGAAAGTTGGGCAAACGCCTGATTGGCGCCATGGCACATGCCGAGGTCATCGATGTTGATGACAAGCCGGGTGGCATTGGCGTCAGGGGCGTCCTGCATCTCTAACTTCCTTTTTCGTCGACCGGCAGGCCGGCTTGACGCGCCATCGCAAGCAAATTGCGATAACCCATCGTTGCATAAGTGAGGGGATGGGCCTTTTCCGGGTCCTGTTCGGCCTCCACCACGAGCCAGCCTTCATAGTTTCTCCCGGCGAGCCGGCGAAGCAAGGCGGTGAAATCAACCTGGCCGTCGCCGGGCACCGTGAATATTCCTTCCAGAACCGCGGCCATGAAGCTCATGTCTTCGTCGCGCGCTTTTTTGAGCATGGCAGGACGGACGTCCTTGCAGTGAAAATGCACGACGCGATCAATGTGACGCGCCAGCAAGGCGTCGGGGTTGCCGCCGGAAAACAGGCAATGACCGGTATCAAACAGCAAACCGACCGCCTTGCCGGTATGGTTCATCAACCGGTCGATCTCGTCGTCGGTCTCGATGATCGTGCCCATGTGATGGTGGAAGGCCATGGCGACGCCGAATTCGGCCATGCGCTCGGCAAGCGCGGTGATCTTCTTGCCATAGGGCTGCCATTCGTCTTCCGCCAGCTTAGGGCGAATGGAGATGGGCTGGAAGATGCCGTCATGGCGACCGCGCGACGTGTCGGCGTAAACCACATGGCGCGCGCCGCAATCGCGCAAAAGCGTCAGATGCGGCAGAAGACTTGCAAATTCCTGATCGACCGTCTTTTCCAGAATGCGACCGTCAAACCATCCGGAAACCAGGGCAAGATCATGGGCCTTGAGCACTTCGGCCAATGTGTCGCTCCGGCGTGGAAACTTGCCGCCCAGTTCCGTGCCGGCATAGCCTGCGGCGCGGGTTTCGCTCAGACACTGCTCAAGGGTGATCTGGCCGCCAAGTTCGGGAACATCGTCGTTGGACCAGGTAATGGGGTTGATGCCGATCCGGACAGTCATGCCGTTTCCATTCTGTTTTCATTCAATTGTTCAGGGTTGTTGATCCGCTGGCCGCTTTCGGCGCTATCCAGTATGGCTTCGCACAGGCGGCTGATCCTTGCCGCTTCAAACAGGTCCGGATAAAGCGGCTTGTTTGCAACGATGGCGCGCAGGAAGCCGGCAAGCTCGATTGTCTTGAGATCATTGAAGCCGAGGCCGTGGGCCGGAGCAGGCAAAAAGTGGCTGTAATCCGGATGATCGGTGTTGATCAGGATCTGCTTGAAGCCGGGCACGCCGCTTTCGGCCTCGTCAGCGAGATAGAGCCCGATTTCATTGAAGCGCTCACCCTCAAACCGGATGGTTCCGCGCTCGCAGGTCAGTTCGAAACTGATATCCATCTTGCGGCCCAGCGCCACCCGGCTGACCTCGACCATCCCCGCCAATCCGTTCCGGAAGGTGAGCATGGCGCCGGCATAGTCCTCATTTTCCACCTGCCTGAACGGAGCTGCAGGGTCGGAGGTCGGGCGGAGGGGATGGACGATTGAGGATATGCCCGAAAGGCTGTCCACCGGCCCGCACAAGGCGCGCGCAATGGACAGGATATGGCAGCCGAGATCGCCGAGCGCGCCACAACGCCCTGCGATCCCGGCATCAAGCCGCCAGCTGAAGGGGGCTGTCGGCGATGAGAGATAATCTTCAAAATGGCGTCCGTAGAAATGCATCGGCTTGCCGAGCTTTCCACTTTCCACCAGGCGTTTTGCATAGGCCACCATGGGCGCCCGCAAATAGGTAAATCCGACCGCATTGACCACGCCGCGCGCTTGCGCCGTCTTGGCCAGGCTTTCAGCCTCGTCGCTTGAAAGCCCGACCGGCTTTTCACACAGGAACGGCTTGCCGCTGGCGATTGCATGGCGCGCAATGGCCCCGTGATACTGGCTTGGCACCGCAATGATGACGGCATCGGCACTGTCAACAGCGCCCTGCCAGCTATCGGTTGCGTGGGAAAAGCCCATGGCGGCGGCGGCCGCCCGTGCCTTTTCCAGGTCCAGGTCGCACAATACATGCGCCTCGGCAGTCACGGGGAGATCGGAGAAAATGCCGTTGACCGCCGCAACTGCGAGGCCATGTGAGCGGCCAATGAAGCCGGCTCCAATCAGGGCAATCCTGACAACGGGTTTAGGCATGATCTGGTTCCCTGGTCCGTATATTGCGTTTATTTACATTAGGTCCAGATTATGCAATAATTGGCACCATGATAAGGGCCAGAAATGTAAAAAATGGTAGAACCAGAAACAAGATCCAGCATGTCCTGCTGGATGCGGTGATCGTTGACGCCGCAAAAGACGCGCCTCTGCAACGCCAGCTTTACGAAGAGTTGAAGCAGTTGATCCTGACCGGGACATTGCGGCCGGGAACCGTCATGCCATCGACGCGGCACTTTTCCGCAGATCACGGCATTGGCCGCAATACGGTGATTGCCGCCTATGAACAATTGGCGAGCGAAGGGTTTCTCGATACCAGCGAGAGATCAAGAAGCACGGTGGCCAATCTGGCGCTGGCCAAGCCCAAGACGATCGGTCAACCGATACATCAGGCCCCCAGCGGCAAGCTGTCAAAGCGCGGCGAACTCATGTGCAGCCAACCGCGCCAGCGCAGCATACCCGGCGAGTTTGCCTTTCATCCAGGCACGCCCGAAATCCGCCAGTTTCCCTTCGACCAGTGGCGGCGACTGATGGCAAACCGCGTGGCATCCGTCCGCGAGGATATTTTCGGTTACCACTCGATCAGCGGCTATCCGGCGCTCAAGGAGTCGATCACCACCTATCTGCGGTCATCGCGCAATGTCGATTGCGATCCGTCGCGGGTGGTCATCACAACCGGCGCACAGGCCGCGCTCGATCTGTTGTCGCGGCTTTTGCTGGATCCGGGCGATCATGTGCTGATGGAAGAACCCGGTTATATGGGGGCCCAAAGCAGTTTCCTGGCGGCAGGGGCGGAACTGCATCCGCTCCATGTCAGCAGCAGCGGCTGGGATCTCGACAACATTCCCGATCTTCCCATCAAGGCGCTCTATCTCACGCCGTCCTGCCAATTGCCCATGGGCGTGACCATGCGCATGGAGCAGAGGTTGCGCCTGCTGGAAACTGCCCGTCAACGCGATATCTGGGTGATCGAGGATGATTTTGACAGCGAATACCGTTTTGTCGGCCAGCCGATACCCGCCATGCAGGGCAGCGATCCCAACGGCAAGACCATTTATGTGGGGACTTTCGCCAAAACCCTGTTTCCCGCCCTTCGGCTGGGTTTCGTCGTGCTGCCGCCGGGAATGACTGACGGCATGCGCAGCGCCATCAATATCACGGGTCAATATCCGCCGCTGGTCCTCCAGGCCACGCTGGCGGATTTCATGGACCGGGGTTTCTTCGCCCGCCATCTCAGGCGCATGCGGCGGCTCTATGCCAAGCGCCGCGAACGTTTCATCGAAATTGCCAGGGAAACCGCCGGCCAATGGCTTGAACTTCAGCCCAGCGACGCCGGCATCCAGACCCTTTGGCATCTTGAAAGCGAGTGGCGCGACATCGCATTGGCTGAAGCCGCAGCCGATCGGCAATTGAACATCGGGCCGCTGTCGCGGCATTTCCGGCACGCGCCAGGCAAAAACGGGTTGATCCTTGGATATGCCGCCGTGGAAGAACCGGCCGTCATCGCCGGATTTTCCAAGCTGTGCAGCCTTTTGCAATCTCCGCCCGGACGCACTTGAACCTTCGTCTCGCCCTCGACAATGTGTTGTCGCGGCCCCATCATGGTGCGGACGCCTTTGAAGGCGCAATGCCATGGGTTGGTTGTCGCACAATATCCTGATGGCGCTTTTTTTGGGCGGGCGCTGCGGACGCCGGTTTTGTGAGGTCACGATGAGAGCTATTGTCATTCACTCCGAGAAAGACCTTCGCATTGAAGCCTGCGCCTTTGAAGCGCCCAAGGCGGGCCAGGTGCAGGTGCGCATGGCGGTCGGCGGCGTTTGCGGTTCGGATCTGCATTATTACAATCATGGCGGGTTCGGCACTGTTCGCCTGAAGCAGCCGATGATCCTTGGTCATGAAGTCTCCGGCCATGTCATGGACGTGGGCGAGGGCGTCACCTCTCTGGCGAAAGGCGATCTTGTCGCCATCAACCCGTCACGGCCCTGCGGCCATTGCAGCTATTGTGCCGAAGGTTTGCGAAACCACTGTCTCAACATGCGCTATTACGGATCGGCCATGCCCTTTCCCCATATCCAGGGCGCTTTTCGGGAAATCCTGACCTGCCAAGCCGTGCAATGCGTCAACGCCAACGGGCTTACGCCAGGCGAAGCGGCTATGGCGGAGCCTTTTTCCGTCACGCTGCATGCGACGCGGCGGGCGGGCGACCTGATGGGAAAACGGGTGCTGGTTACCGGCTGCGGCCCGATTGGAACTCTGGCGATCATTGCGGCGCGCCGCGCCGGCGCGCGAGAAATCGTTGCCACCGACATTGCCGCCAATGCCTTGGCCATCGCCGGCAGGATCGGGGCCGACAGGACCATCAATGTTGCCGGGGATCCGCAAGCCCTGGCGGAATATTCGCCCGACAAGGGATATTTCGACATCGTCTACGAATGTTCCGGCAGTCCGGCGGCCCTTGCCCAGGCAATTCAAGCCATGCGACCGCGCGGGATCATCATGCAGCTTGGTCTGGGCGGCGACATGGTCGTTCCGATGATGCAGATCACCGCCAAGGAACTGGATCTGCGCGGCTCATTCCGCTTTCATGAGGAATTTCCGCTGGCTGTCGAAATGATGAAAAGCGGCCTGGTCGATCTCAAGCCGCTGATCACGCACACTTTCGAGCTTTCCCAGGCCGAGGCCGCCTTCATGACCGCCAATGATCGCAGCGTAGCAATGAAGGTGCAGATCGGGTTTTCCTGATCGATCTAAAAGCTGGTATCGGCGCCAATGGCGGCAAGTGCGGCAGTTGCAACGACCACATCCTGTTCGCCGGAGCCTGATCCGACGCCGATGCCGCCCATCAGGTGACCATCGACCCGGATCGGTAGCCCGCCGTCCAGGCCGGTGACATTGCCATGGGTGGCAGCCGCGATGGCGGGTCTGAAAGCCTCATTGACCGTGCTGCTCGGCGCGCCGATGGAAGCGGCTGTCAGCGCCTTTGAACGGGCGCTCTTGCGGCTCAGGAACCGCGAACCGGTCATCCGGATTTCGCCCAGAACTTCGCCGCTGGCATCAACAATGATGATGCATTGGGGTTGGCCCATATCTTCCGCCTTGGCGACGGCGGCGGCCAGCATCTCCATGACGGCGCGATGGGTCAGAGATCTTGTAGTCTGAAAACGGTCCACGGACATTCCTTTCAAAATCAGCCGGCGCTGGCGCCATTGGCTTTCAGATAGACAGCGTAAAGCGATGAAGTGGCGGTGATAAACAGCCTGTTGCGTTTGGCCCCGCCGAAGGTGAGGTTTGAAACCGCCCGAATTCGGATCTTGCCGATCAGCGTTCCATCGGGATCATGTACGCCGTCGGCATTGCTTGTCCATAGCCTGCCCTGCAGGTCAGGGCGAAAACTGTCAAACGGGTCGCCGGTCCAGGGGGCGAAGACGCCGCGATCGGCAACATAAAGAGGGCTTGCATCCACTCCTCCTCGTCGTGAACTCGAAGACCTGACTTTGGCAAACCAAAGTGACGGCATCAACCACTGCATGCGGTGAATATTCACTTCCTTAGCGGTGACCCGGTCGAAAAAGCTGCCGCTCCGTTATGATGCTGTTGGCTGATATCGATATCTCCAAGGTTGGGATACTATAAATTCTGTTGGCAAGGGCAAAGGCTGGCGACTGTCGATGTCAGTTGCCGCGATCCTCTACCAGACGGAAAAAGCGTATTGCGGGATTGAAATTGCTGTCGATAACATGCACGCAGTGCAAGAATGGCAATCCTGTTGCCGCGTTTGCCTGACCAGAATGAGGAGTATCGAATGACGGGACTGTTTGATTTGACCGGCTTGCGGGCGCTGGTGACGGGTTCAAGCCAAGGCATAGGCTATGCGCTGGCCGAAGGCTTGGCCCAGCATGGCGCCAGCGTCGTCATCAATGGGCGCACCGAAGCAACGGTCAATCTTGCCGTCGAGACCCTGACTGCGAACGGTCATACCGCCACCTCCGCCATTTTCGACGTGACAAAACAGGCTGACAGCGAGGCCGGCATTGCCCGGATCGAGGCCGAGGTCGGGCCAATCGACATCCTCATCAACAATGCCGGAATGCAGTTTCGCACAGCGTTGGAAGATTTTCCCGCCGACAAGTGGGAGCTTTTGCTGAGCACCAATATTTCAAGTATATTTTATGTCGGCCAGGCGGTCGCCAAGCGGATGATTGCGCGCGGCAAGGGCAAGATCATCAATATTGCTTCAGTGCAAAGCGAAATGGCGCGGCCGGGAATCGCGCCTTATACGGCCACGAAAGGCGCGGTTCGCAATCTCACGCGCGGCATGTGCGCCGACTGGGCCAAATACGGGCTTCAGATCAACGCCATCACGCCGGGCTATTTCAAGACGCCGCTGAATCAGGCGCTGGTGGACAGCGCGGAATTTTCCGGCTGGTTGGAAAAGCGCACGCCGGCGGGCCGTTGGGGCAATGTTGATGAATTGGTGGGAGCCGCCGTTTTCCTGTCTGGCGGCGCTTCCTCTTTCGTCAACGGGCATACATTGTTTGTCGACGGCGGCATTACCACCTGCCTCTAAGGCGGGGTGTTGAAGGGGAGAAATTTCGTGGAACCGAGGGCCGCTGCTTCATCAACCCCAGTGCCGCAGGCCATCGTCGTGATGGGCGTGAGCGGTTGTGGCAAGTCTTCGATTGGCGAGGGTCTGGCCGCCCATTTCGGCTTGCCTTTCATGGAAGGCGACCGTCTTCATCCGCCTGCCAATGTCGAAAAAATGTCGCTTGGAACGCCGCTGACCGATGATGATCGCTGGCCCTGGCTTGAACGCATCGGCGCCGAAATCAAGACCCGGCTTGCGGAGGGCTCCGGAATCATCGTGTCTTGTTCCTCGTTGAAGAAATCCTATCGCGACCTGCTGCGTCGCGGCGCAGGCGGCAAATTGACCTTTATCTATCTGCATGGTTCGCCTGAATTGCTGGCGGAACGCATGCTGGCCCGCAAGGGCCATTTCATGCCGGCTTCACTTCTGGAAAGCCAATTGCAGACACTGGAGAATCCGACTGGTGAACCTGGCGTCCTGACAATACCCATCGACGGATCAATGGACCAGATCGTCAGTTTGGCGATTGCGGCGCTTGATGAAAATGCAGCAACGCGCTGACAAACTGGCAATCGGCGGCCGTTCGACCTGCCGATTCTGGAAATTGCGAAACTGACAGAAGACTGACGGACCGGGTCAGCATTCTGTCAGCGTTCTATTGGCATAATGCCCTTCAACAACAAAAGAGACTTCTTCAAGTTACAGGGCATGTCGAGAAGCCGAAAATGGTTCGATAGGGAAACTGTTCAATCATGCCCTTGGCAGTGCAGGTGCAGAATCGGTCCTCAGGTGTCAAGGCATCTTGGTTCGACTGCTCTGCCGTTAACGACCCGCCCCCTTGAAGCCCGCCAATTCATGGCCGGGTTTTAAGGCTTCGCTCCTGATTTCCGTTCCGCCCATTGATGCGAACGAGCGATCTACCCCTGATTACAGCCTCGCGCGCACTGCGGAAGTCAGGAGCGAAATTCTATCGTCAAGTCTGTCCGCGCGGCAATCGTGGAGATTCAAGGTTGCATTGGCGAGAACAACGAAACGTTGTCTTCGGGGCGCGGAAACTGCAATGTCGGTTCTTGTTGCAGAGCACAGGTCATGTCGCCTATAAAACCACCTGAAGCCTGTTCTCCGCTTCGGCCTTTCCCGGCAGTCATCTGAATTGTCGCTGCTTGAACACGGAAAATCAATGGTCATTGATCGTCGCATGTTTCTTGGTCTTGTCATGGCAACTGCGCTTGCCAGCGGCAGCGTAGTCTTCATGCCTGCGCTGGGTTTTGCGAGTGATGACGGCCATGAAGGCGGCGACGATGGCGGTCATGACAAGGGCGGCGATGATGGCCACGATGCAGGCGGCAGGGAAAAAAGCGACAGGGCGGATCAGGACGAGGCCCTCGACGCCCTAAAGCAAGGCAAGATCATTTCACTTCAAAAAGCCTTGGCGATCGCCAATGGCCGCTATGTGGGCAGGGTCATTGATGTCAAATTGACGACATCCTTTGGCCGTCCATACTATGCAATCAAGTTTCGACTTGATCAATCCGGTCAGATCAAGTCTGTCAGGATTGACGCAAGAACTGGCAAGCTGACCGGCTTTTTGGGGCTTTAACAGGAGGGCGCATGCGCATTTTGCTCGCGGAAGATGATCCGGCCATTGCCGAGCATGTCAAGAAGTCGCTGACAGAAGCCGGCTATCAGGTTGACCATCTTGCCACCGGCCCTGATGTCTGGGAAATCGGCGAAACCTCGGATTTTGGCGCCATCATTCTCGATCTCGGCCTGCCCGGCATGGACGGGCTTTCCATCCTGAAGCGCTGGCGCGGCAGCGGTCTCGAGACTCCGGTCCTGATTTTGACGGCGCGCGGTTCCTGGATGGAGCGCGTGGACGGATTTGAAGCGGGCGCGGATGATTACCTGCCCAAGCCGTTCCGCACCGAAGAACTGCTGGCGCGCCTCAAGGCATTGCTGCGCAGGACTCGTTCCAATCGGCCGACGGTGCGATCCGCCGGACGCTTCACACTGAATGAATCCACCCGTCGGGTGACATTTGACGGTTCGGATATAGAACTCAGTCCGCATGAATATCGCCTTGTCTCTTACCTGATTGACCGCAAGGGCGAGGTGGTGGCGCCGCTTGATCTCGCCAATCATGTCCAGGGCCGCGACGACGATTCGGCGAAGAACGCAGTTGAGGCCATGATCGGCCGGTTGCGACGCAAGACCGATATGGCGGCCATCGAAACCCGGCGTGGTTTCGGCTATCTGGTGCCGGATCAAACCCCATGATGAAATCCCTGAGGCTGCGCCTGACCATCGGCGCAGTCATTGCTGTCGGCGTCTCGATTTTCATGGTCTGGTACACTCTGAGCGGTCTCTTCACGGCCTATGTCACGGCGCAATATGCCCACGAAATGAACGTATTGACCGACAGCCTTGCCGCACGGGTATCCTTTGCAAATGGCCGGATGGAATTGCAGAAGGAACCTGCTGACCCGCGCTTTGATCTGCCTGGAGGCGGTCGTTACTGGCAGCTTTCAACCGCAGGCGGCCCCAGTGTCAGGTCACGTTCGCTCTGGGATACGGAAATCACGCCGGCCCTCTTGACAGAGACGAACAATGGCGAATTTTTCCAGATGCAGGGGCCGGCGGGCACACCGATACTGGTGTTGAAGCGCGATCTCAGCCTGGAAGACAACAACAAGACCTACCAATTCACAATTCACACCGGGTTCGAGAAGAACGAACTGGAAGCTGCCCTGACCTCGTTTCATGATGAAATGCGGCGGATGTTGATTGCCACCGCCGGCGTGCTGCTTGGTGCGGCCTTTCTCCAAGGCGCGCTTGGCCTGGCGCCGCTGGCCCGGTTGCAGAAAAACGTCGCCGACATCCGTTCCGGCCGCTTGCGCAATCTCGGTGATGACGGTCCGAGCGAAGTTCGTCCGCTGGTCAATGAAATCAACATGCTGATCGAGGAGCGCGAGACAGCTTTGTCCCGGGCGCGGGCGAGGGCCAGCGACCTGGCGCACGGCTTGAAGACCCCGCTGACGGTGCTGTCAAATCTGGCCGAATCCCTGCCGCCTGCCGAACGCGACACGGCACTCAAGCAGGTGGAATTGATACGGCAGCGATCAGACCGGCAATTGCAGGCGGCCCGGCTGGGGGTCGAGCAAATGGCGACCTTTGAAGTCTCCGGTCTGATTTCGAAGCTTGTTCAGGTCCTTCGGCCGGTCACCGCCGAAAAGAACATCAACTGGAAAATCATGGTCCCGGATGGTTTGAACATTGGTATTGATCCTGCGGATTTTGCGGAAGTGGCCGGCAATATTCTCGACAATGCGGGCAAATGGGCGCGCTCCATCATCCGGGTCACCGCTGTAGACGGCATTGACACGACTACTATCCGGATCGCCGATGACGGTCCGGGAATAGCGGAGGGCGAGCGTGAAAACGTGCTCAAGCGCGGCCATCGGGTCGATGACCAATCCACCGGCCACGGACTTGGCTTGGCCATCGCGCAGGACATCGTCACGGCCTATTCCGGTCGCATCGAGATCACCTCGTCCGATCTCGGCGGAGCGGATTTCATCATTTCATTTCCCAGGCATCCCTCCGGGCCGAAACAATCGGTTCCGCACTGAACCTGATTGTTCAGCCCTCGAAGAGATGGGCGACGATGGATTCCGGCTTCATTTCGATGGAAAAGCCGGCGGATTCAGGCGGCATGTAAGCGGCATTCTCGATGCGAACCGGATCGAGGAAGTGTTCGTGCAGATGATCGACATATTCAATCACCCGGCCATCCATCGTGCCTGATATGGCGACGAAATCGATCATCGACAGATGCTGCACATATTCGCACAGGCCGACGCCGCCGGCATGCGGCCAGACCGGCAGACCGTATTTTGCCGCCATCAGCAGAACTGCGAGAACTTCATTCAGCCCGCCCATGCGGCAGGCGTCGATCTGGACGATGTCGATGGCGCCGCCGGCAATCATCTGCTTGAAGATGACGCGGTTTTGGCACATTTCGCCCGTCGCCACCTTTATCGGGCGAACGCCCTCGCGGATGGCTTTGTGTCCGGCAACGTCATCCGGGCTGGTCGGCTCTTCAATGAAGAATGGCTTGCAGAAGGCCAGTTGCTTGACCCAGTCGACTGCTTCGTTGACTTCCCAGACCTGGTTTGCGTCGATCATCAGGAAGCGGTCGGGACCAATCTCCTCACGCGCAATGCGCAAGCGACGGATGTCATCTTGGAGATCACGGCCGACCTTCATCTTGATATGGTTGAAACCGGCATCGACCGCTTCGCGGCAAAGACGCCTGAGTTTATCATCGTCATAGCCAAGCCAACCGGCCGAAGTCGTATAGCATGGGTAGCCGCGACGGGTCAGTTCAGCGATCCGCTCGGCTTTGCCTGCTTCAGCCTTTTTCAATATGGCCAGTGCTTCTTCCGGTGTCAGGGCATCCTTCAGGTAGCGAAAGTCGATGATGGAGAGGATCTGTTCAGGGCTCATCTCCGCCACAAGCCGCCAGACCGGCTTGTCGGCCCGCTTGGCGAGAAGGTCCCAGACGGCGTTGACGACTGCGCCCGTGGCCAGATGCATGGCGCCCTTGTCGGGGCCGATCCACCGCAGCTGGCTGTCGGAGGTCACATGACGCCAGAAGCGGCCGGTATCCTCGGCAATCCAGTCGAGATCAAGGCCGACCACCAGATGGGTCATGGCCTTGATGGCCGCGCAACAGATCTCGTTGCCGCGGCCAATCGTAAAGGTCAGGCCATGACCTTCCAGCCCGGCCTGATCGGTCTGCAAAGTGACATAGGCTGCGGAATAGTCGGGATCGGGGTTCATCGCATCCGAGCCGTCAAGGCTTTGCGATGTCTGGAACCTGAGATCGAACGTCTTCAGTCCGATAATCTTTGTCACTATCGTCTTGCTCCTGTCAGTTAAATTCAGGCATCCGCCCTGGCGGTCTGTTTCTGGCTGCCCAAACCGTTGATGCCCAGTTCGATCACATCGCCGGCGACCAGATATTTCGGCGGTTTCATGCCCATGCCGACGCCCGGAGGCGTGCCGGTGGAAATGATGTCGCCGGGATGCAGGCTCATGAAGCGCGACAGGTAGGAGACCAGGAATGCCACGCCATAGACCATGGTCTTGGTCGAACCGGACTGCATGGTCTGGCCGTTGACCTTGAGCCACATGTCGAGATCTTGCGGATCAGCGACTTCGTCCTTGGTCACCAGCCAGGGGCCGGTGGGGCCGAATGTATCGGCGGATTTGCCCTTGGTCCATTGACCGGAATGCTCGGTCTGGAAAGCGCGTTCGGAAACATCATGGACGACGCAATAGCCGGCAACATGGTTGAGCGCGTCTGCTTCCGAGACATATTTTGCGTGGCTGCCGATAACGACTCCAAGCTCGACTTCCCAATCGGTTTTCTTCGAATCGCGCGGGATCAGCACATCGTCATAGGGGCCGCAGATTGCTGACGTGGCTTTCATGAAGATGACCGGTTCGGGCGGCACGGCCATTCCGCTTTCGGCGGCATGGTCGGAATAGTTCAGTCCGATGCAGATGAATTTGCCGGTCCCTGAAACGCAAGGCCCCAAACGTGGATTGCCGCTGACCAGCGGCAAGGATGCCGGGTCGATAGCGGCAAGGGCAGCGAGTGCTGCCGGATCAAGCTGATTGCCGGAGAGATCACTGACATGGCCCGACAGGTCGCGGATACCGCCATTCTTGTCCAGCATGGCCGGGCGTTCGTTCCCAGGGGCTCCATAACGCAAAAGTTTCATTGGTGTTTCCTTTCCATAAATCCCGAAATTCTAGATGGTCCAGCCACCGTCAATGGCATAGGCCTGACCGCTGGTATAGGTGGCTCCGGCAAGATAGACCGCCAGATCGGCGATTTCCTCAGGCGTGCCCAGACGGCCCATCGGCTGGCGGGCGATGAAGGCGGCGCGCGCCTGCTCATAATCGCCCTGGGCCCGCATGCGGCCTTCAAGGGACGGGCTTTCCACTGTGCCCGGGCAGATTGCGTTGCAGCGGATGCCGTTGGCGACATAATCTGCTGCCACGGCCTTGGTCAGGCCGATCACCGCGGCCTTGCTGACGCCATAGGCGAAGCGATTGGGAACGCCCTTGATCGAAGAAGCGACTGACGAAATGTTGATGATGGCGCCTTCCTTCCGGGCAAGCATTCCCGGCAATACTGCACGGATGGTCCGGATCATCGACTTGACGTTGAGGTTCATTGCAAAATCGAGATCCTCATCTTTCATTTCCAGCACCGAGCCTGAATGGACAACGCCGGCGCAATTGACCAGCACGTCGACTGTCCCGCAGGCCGCAATGGTATCTTGCACAGCCTTGGCATCGAGCACATCCAGTTTGTGCGTAGTAATGCCGGCAGTGCCGGCGATTTCAGCAAGCGCCGCTTCATTGATGTCGCTGGCGTGCACCTTGGCGCCGGCGGCGGCAAAAGCGGTAGCAATCGCCCTGCCAATGCCCTGGGCGGCGGCGGTCACGAAAATGGTCTTGCCTTCAAGATTAATGCTCATTGCTGTGATCCTTGCATGGTCCTGGTGACGGCCGTTCATGGCCGGAAGAGGGGAGTGGCGCCGCCGGATGTCTAGGCGGGGTGTTTTTCTGCTATCAGAATGTGATCGGCCGCCAAAACGACCTCACCGTGCTGGTTCATGACTTCGCAACGCTCGACAACCCGTCCGGCGTCTTTTCGCTTCGGGTCGTCCTGTTTGGATGCGATGGTGACGCGCGTCTTGATCGTGTCGCCGATAAAGACGGGTCGAATGAACCGCAAACGGTCATAGCCATAGGAAAATGCCACCGGATTGATCACGCTGGCAGTCAGGCCGACGCCGATGGAAAACACCATTGTGCCATGGGCGATGCGCTGGCCGAAGGGCAAGGTCTTGGCGAATTCCGCATCCATGTGGTGGGGGAAAAAATCACCGGTATGGCCGGCATGGACCACGAAATCCGTCTCGGTGATCGTTCGCCCTGTCGTCAGGCGCTGGTCACCGATTTGGTAGTCTTCGTAATAGATCGTCTGTTGCATGTCAGGGCCTTGGTTGCAGCGGCGTTGCAGGCGTGTTGCTGGAAAGATAGGCCGCTTCGACTAGCGCCATCGTATTGAAGGCATCCTCGACGGACGATACGAGTTCGCTGTCCTCGCCGCAGGTAAAGCGCTGCAGATTGGCCATCCGGCCGACAAAGGCATCCGGGAACCATTGGCCGGCCAAGTCAACCTTGACCCAGCCATCGCCTCCGGCGGGATGGATTTCAAGAATGTCTTCCTCGCCGGCCGGATAATTCAGGTTGAGGCCGAGCTGCAGAAAGGCAGCGCCCTTGGTTCCGCAAATGCGGAATTCGCAAGCCTGGTGGCGGCGGCCGAAATCATGGTCATGATTGATCGACAAGGCGCAGCGAACCGTTTCGCCATAATCCAGAATGGCGCTGGTCCGGGTTTGGGCGACATCGTGGTTGGGATGACCGATGGTCTTGGCATGTACGCCTTTCGGGTCGCCGAGCAATTGCCGGATCAGGTCGAGATAGTGGATGGAATGCATGGCGATTTCGATGCGCGGCAATCCCTTGAGAAACGGCCACAGGGTCCAGGGTGTTGCAACCGCCAGCAATGCATCAAAATCGACGACTTCGCCGAGATGGCCCTTGGCGATTGCATCCTTCAGCGCCAGCATCATCGGCGCAAAGCGAAGCTGGAAATTGACTGCGGCAACCAGGTTTTTTGACCGGCACAGTTTGAGAATGTCAGTGGCGGCGGACAGATCACTGCCCATCGGCTTCTGGATCAATGCGCTGGATCCCTCCGGCAGGGCCTGCAGGACGCTCAAATGGGCGGCTGGCGGAATGGCGAGGTCAAAGATGGCGTCCTTGACCGAAACAGCTTCTTCAACACTGGAAAAAGCCTGCACGTTCCATGCCTTTGCAAGTTTCTCGGCCTTGTCGTGATCGGGGTCGTAGAGCCCGGCAACAGGAAAGCCGGCCTTGCGATAGGCTGGGAAATGCGCATCGCCGACAATCGACCCGGCGCCGAATGTCACAATGGGACGCGGCGCGGCGGGCATTGCCCAGGATTGGCTCAGTGATGACGGGTCAAAACTCATGTCACGCTCTTCCCGTAGGCCGGCAGCTTTTCCTGCTCAGTCAAGATGAAATACCTCTTCCATCATCGCCCACCATTCTCCCTTCTTGCGGGTTTCAAGCGGCTTCTGGCAAGGCATGCAAACGGCCCACCATTCCTTTGTCTTCGGGTCGGCGGCCATCTTGGCCATGTCGCTTTCGTAATCGTCGCCGACATAATCATAGATCGAAAAAAGCAGGTTCTCCGGTTCGCGAAGAAAAATCGTGTAATTGCGGATGTTACACTCGGAAATCATCGAAAGGATTTCCGGCCAGACGGCGGCATGCAGTTTTCGGTATTCCGCCACTTTTTCGGCGTTCAGGCCGATCATCATACCCATCCGCTGCATACTTGAATTCTCCCTGTTTGCGTCGTGGCGGACCTGTCCGCCAGCAACCTACAATCTACCGCCAACGGGCAGGGGTCAACGAAGCAAAGCCATGGTGACGGCTTTTTCTCTGACCGGCTACTCTCATCAATGAGTGATAAATTCATATATAAACAGTTGAAGGAAGTTCGTCAAACCTTTAGTGCTGTTGCTGATTACCTACTTCGTATATGAAGAAAGTTATTCATGGAGAAAATGATTTGGACAACAAAGATGCAGATCGCTACAAGGCGCCGGCGCTGGACAAGGGACTGGATATCCTTGAACTGCTGAGCGGCATAGACGGCGGACTGACCCAGGCGGAAATCGCCAAGCGGATGGGCCGCAATCCCAATGAATTTTACCGGATGCTCGATACGCTGGTCAAACGCGGTTACGTTACCCGGCTTGAGGGCGACCGTTATTGCCTGACGCTGAAGCTGTTCGGGCTGGCGCAACTGCATGCCCCGGTCCGGCGACTGGCGTCCTATGCCACGCCGCTGATGCGCCAGCTTGCCGAAACCACACGGCAGGCCAACCAGCTTGTGGTTTTCGACCGTGGCCTGGCCGTGGTGATCGCCCAGCAGGAATCGCCGGGCTATTGGGGCATATCCATCCGGGTCGGTTCGCATATCAGCCTTTTTGATACCGGTTCCGGCCATGTTCTCCTGGCCTTCCGGCCGCATGAGGAGCGGATGGTGATGATCCGTGAATATCAAGGAAGCGGCGAGCACAAGATCGAAGCCAGCCGGGAGTTTCTTGAACGGCTCGACCAGATCCGGGCGCGGGGCTATGAGATGATGCCGAGCATGCAGACCGCCGGCGTCGTCAATCTTTCCGCTCCTGTGCTGGGGCCGGACGGCCGGGCCATTGCGGCGCTGACGATTCCCTTCATCACGCTGATCAATTCCCAGGCGCCGGACATGTCGGAAACAATCACCCATCTCAAGCAGGCCGCCCACCAATTGTCGGTTTCTGCGGGTCTCGACGTGAAATCCGCTTTCTGATTTCTTATTTGAAGCAAGCATTTTTATTTGAATGATCCCGGCTTCTGTGCCAGCCTTGCACCGCCGTCAGGTTGCAGGAGGAGAGCGTTGTGATTGTCGATACCCATCTTCATGTCGTTGACCAGAACTGTTTGAGCTATCCCTGGCTTGCGGATGCACCGGCGCTGAACCGGAATTTCAGCTACCGGGAATATGCCGCCGAGGCCCGCCGGCTTGGCATTACTTCCACACTCCATATGGAAGTCGATGTCGCCGAGAGCCAGATGGCGGAGGAAATCGACAATGTCACCGCCATTGCAGCCCTTGCCGACAGCCTCGTGGTTGGCGCCATCGCCGCCTGCAGGCCGGAGGACGCCGGTTTTGCCGCCTATCTGGAACAGGTCCGGTCCAAGCGGATCGTCAAGGGCTTTCGCCGCGTTCTTCACATCATGCCGGACGGGCTTTCCGAGCAGTCGCTGTTTCGCGAAAACATCAAGCGGCTGGCCGGCACCGGCCTGACTTTCGATCTCGTCGTGCTGCCAAGGCAATTGCCCCAGGCCATGGCGCTTGTCGATCTCGCACCCGATGTGCAATTCGTGCTCGACCATTGCGGCGTCCCCGATATCAAGGGCGGGGCCATGCATCCCTGGAAGGAGCACATGACCGAGATTGCCCGCCGTCCGAATGTCGTCGGCAAAATCTCCGGCGTCTGCGCCTATGCCGATTCGGACAACTGGACCGTTGAAACCCTGCGGCCATGGGTCGAGCATACGATCAGTTCCTTCGGCTGGAACCGGGTGGTCTGGGGTAGCGACTGGCCGGTCTGCACGCTTGCCGGAAGCCTTTCAACCTGGGTCGGCGCCACCCATGCGCTGATTGCCGGCGCCAGTTCTTTCGAAAAGGCGGGGCTTTTGAGCACCAATGCCAAAAAGCTATGGTCGCTGCCGGGCTGAGATCAGCTTTCCGCAAAGCTTTCGGCAAACATCGCATTGATACCGGCAATGACCATCCGGCCGTCTTCTCTCCTTTCAAGGGCGGCGGTCAGCCGCTCCGAGGCCTGTTGCTGGAAGTGCATGTAGCCATTGTGGCGGGGACGGAGCCAGGCGCTTTCAAGCGTCTTTCTCGTATTGGAATAGAATTTGCCGGCCGCCGCATTGACCGCTTCATCAGACCAGGCCGCCGCATGGCCGGGCTGGCCGCCGGCGCTGGCATAAAGCCCGCGCTGGATTTTTCCGCCGGCAATCCAGAAAGCGAAATCAATGGCTGCCTGCCGCTCTTTGCAAAAAGCCGAAACCGCAATGCCGGTGCCGCCCAGGGCCGAGCCGACCGGGCCTGAATTGCCTGCGGCCGGAATATCTGCAAAGGCCAAAAGGTGCGGGCGGAATCCCTCCATCGCATAGCTGACATAGCCGTAGATCAGCGGCGAAAGGGCGATTTTCGAGCCAGCCTCGGCCATCAGTTCAAACACAGCGATCGGGTCCATCGCAAAGCCCGCGCGCGGTTGCAGAGCTGCAAGTTCGGCCAGCATGGCATAGGCTGCCGGGGTGGTATCGAGGTCAAGCATCGGGGCCGTGCCGTCGATCCGGGCGGGATGGCCGAGATTGGCGGCCAGCGTGAACAGGCTCATCAGCGAATGCGGCGGGCGCAGCGGGATCAATGCGTGGCCGCGGCGCGCCAGATCCATCATCTCCGCCCAGCTTTCAGGCGGATGATCGATCAGGTCCGGCCGCCAGGCGAGAACCTGGGCTGCGGCATCAATTGGCAAGGCCCATTGCCGGCCCTGCCACCGGTAGCTCGCAAACGACTGTCCGACGCTGCCCGCTTGCATTTCGGCGAGCGGCTTGGAGCGGCTTTCTTCATCCAGCGGGGCGAGACAGTGCTCTTTGGTGATCTGGCCGACATGCGGATGATCAATGACGATCAGGTCATAAGCGCGGGCCAGATCTTCGACCGGGTAGCTCTCGAAATCCTGCAGCGAGCGCTTGTCCCAGCTGATGTCGACGCCGGTCTCATCGCGGTAGAGCCTGCTGCAGGCAACCATCGGATCATGGCCGCGCGGATGGCTCCAGGTCATGCCTTTCAATTGGATTGCGCTCACAGCCCGAACTCCCGGCGGATTGCCTCATTGTGCTGGCCGATCCGGGGAGCGGCGATGCTGCCGGCCGGCCGGACGCCGTCCATGCGGATGGGCGAGCGGGTGGTCATGATCGATACATTATCGGAGCGCTCGACCTTGTGCAGCATGTCGAGCACGCCGAATCCGTCGCTTGCCATCAGTTCCTCCCAGTTAAGCACCTTGGCGCACCAGATGTCGGCGGGTTCAAGGATTGCCAGCCATTCGGCAATCGTGCCGGTGGCGATCCGCCCGGCGATGATCGCCTTGATCGCGTCGCGCTCGGAAAACCAGCTTGCGGGATCATCGCGCCAAGGCTGCAATGCGTCCAGTCCCAGCAGGTCGGCCAGTTTCGGAATCGGCGTCATGGCGATGGCAAGATAGCCGTCTTTGGCCGGATAGACGCCGTAGGGGGCGGCGAGATAGGCATGCGCCGAACGCACATTGGAGCGTTTGGGCAGGCGGCGACCGTCGTTGAGGTATGTGGTCAGCACCTCGAATTGCAGATCGACCAAAGCCTCCAGCAGGCTGGTTTCGACATGGCTGCCCTTGCCGGAAATCGCCTTCTTGACGAGGCCGGCCAGAATGCCCTGGCAGGCTGCTGCTCCCGCCAGCATGTCGCCGACGGCCAGGCCGAAGGGCACCGGGCCCTGGTCCTCGTCGCCGTTCAGCCACATCAAGCCGGAACGCGATTGCGCCAGCAGGTCCTGGCCCGGCAATTTCACCCAGGGGCCTTCTTCGCCATAGCCGCTGATCGAGGCATAGACGATCTTGTCGTTGATCGCCCTGACTGAATCATAATCCAGCCCCAGCCGTTCGATCACGCCGGGGCGGAAATTCTGGATCAGCACGTCGACCTTGCCGAGCAGAAGCTTGAGCGCGGCAATGTCATCGGGGTTCTTCAAATCGACGGCAAAGCTTTCCTTGCCGCGATTGATGGCGTGGAAAAGGGTGGAATCCCCGCCGATTTCGGTGTCGCTGAGATAGAGCCGGCGGCAAAGATCGCCGCCGTCGGGCCGCTCGATCTTGATCACCCGCGCCCCCAGATCCATCAGCCGCAGCGAGCAATAGGGCCCGGAGAGGAACTGGCTCATATCGGCGACGACAAGGCCGGCAAGCGGCAATTCATTCTGTGTCGGCATTGGCTGCGTTCTCCCGGTTCGATCTCTGAATGAAAAATTCTTATATGAATAATCTATTCAGATATGAGAGAAATGGCAAGCCTGATTGCCAATCGGGCCGGACCTCGTGCCTGCGCCATTCCGTTCAGCCGTTCCAACCCCCGGCTTTTAACGGGCGCAAAAAGACGTTCCGCAAGCAGACCTGCTCCGGATTGATGGGCTAAAGGAGGACCACGCGAAACGCATCGCCTTCTTTTATATAGTTTTTTGGCTCCGCGTTTCGCGTGACCAGCAGCGTTTGCCGGGGAAACCCCGTTTGTCCGGAAGACCTGTTTCGCTGCACGCCGGAGACCGGACGCTTGCATGGCTGACCCAAGCCGCAGGCTCTCACCTGCGAGGGAAAC
>JBGSIT010000010.1:0-9198 GCA_041742335.1 Rhizobiaceae bacterium | reverse complement strand
CCCACCCGAAGGGCCGGGCGCATTTGTCTGCCGGCGTCGTCGAAAATCCTCAATGGACCTATGGGTCCATTTCCGGGTTTCTCCTAGCCGGCAGACAAATTCGCCCCGGCGCCATGGGTCATTATCATTGAACATTGGTATAATTGGCGGCAGAGGCCTGATCAGGCGGTCTGGTGGATCAACAACCAGACCGGAAAACCAACGACTTGCAGCCCCGCAATCAGCCACAGAATCGTGCGAAACGGTTGCTTGCGCGTCTTGTGGCGCAGCAGTTGCTGGGCGATGACCGCCGAGATGCCTCCGCCGATCAAGGCGAGGCCCAGCATATTGGCTTCCGAAGCCCGGCGACGCCCTTGAATCGCCGCCTCCTTGTCCTTCGCATAGACAATGAAGGTCAGGACATTGATGGCGGCCAGATAATAGAACAGACTGTTACTCATCGTTTCAGCAAATCACGATTCCGCTAAAAATGGCTGAAGCAACAAGGTCAGTTCCAATAAATCTCCGGATTTGTTGCATCCTTTCTGAACGTGACACCCCTTGCCAGACATAAGTGTATCATGTATTTCTAATATTCCGCTTGTTCAGCGGAATGGCGACTATGGATGGAGTTGCGATACTCCTCCCGTGCAAGCCGGCTTTGCCGGAATTTGTATGCGGTTGGCATGACGCAAGCGGGCTCGGGGGCATAGCTCAGGTGGTAGAGCGCAGGCCGAACACGCCTGAGGTCGCGGGTTCGTCTCCCGCTGCACCCACCATGGATAGCTCATTTGGTAGAGCATCGGATTAAGGTTCCGAAGTAGGAGGTTCAAACCCTTCTCCGACACAGACTAACCATCGGGTTCGGAGACCGGAATGCTGAAAGCGGACCTGAATTGCCGGCCTTCGGGCAGGCGTTCGGGGAAAGTTTAATGCCGATTGCCGATCGCCAGGCTGGCGGTGAAGGTCAAGACGTTTCCCGGCCAACCTGGCGGCATGTGTCCGTTCGGCCCGCCTGGAGGCCTCGCGATCCGCTCCCGCACGTCCGCATCGGGATTGTCACCGGTCTCCGGATCTTTTTTCAATTTTTTGGAGTTATTTGATCGTGGCATTATTTGGTTTACTGAGCCGCAAGCGCATTCGCATCAACGAGAACGAGCGGGTCATCGCACTTTATCAGGGCAAGATTCTCGGCATTTACGGTCCCGGTATTCACAAGCTGCCCAATGAAAAAGGAGAATTGGAACTCTCCAGTCATTATTTGACGCAGCCGGTTTTGACGTCGGAATTTGAAAAGATCCTGTTCGACAAGATCCCGGAAATTGCTTCGCGTCACTTGACCCAGTTTCAAACCGGCCCGCAGGAAGTCTCTGTCATCGAAAGGGACGGGGCCATTCTCACGGCGTTGCCGCCAAGCACCAAACTCGCTTTCTGGAAGGATGCAGGTCCCTGGAGCGAAACCCGGATCGATATTTCGCAGGAATTGGCGATTGAGCCTTTGCTGTTGCGTAGATTGGGCCAGCTCAAGAAGACCGACAAGATCAGCGTGCATTCGGTCTTTGAGGGTCATGTCGGCCTGCTTTTCATCGATGGTGTTTTCCAGAAGTCGCTGCCGGCCGGCATTCACGGTTTTTGGAGTGTCGGCAAAATGGTTCAGGTCAAGGTGGTCGACCTTCGGCGCCAGAACATTGATGTGACCGGACAGGAGTTGTTGACACGCGACCGCCTGACCATTCGCGTCAATGTTTCCGCCGAATACCGGTTGGTCGATCCGGTTCTGGCCGCCAGCTCGGAAAACTATGCCGACAGTCTTTACCGGTTGCTGCAATATGTCTTCAGGCGGGCTTTGGGCGCCATGACGCTCGATCAGATCCTTGAGCAAAAGGAAGCAATCAGCGATGAGGCCGGAGCCGGGGTTCGCGCCGAGATGCTGACCTATGGCGTCGAAGTCAACGCCATTGAACTCAAGGACGTCATTTTGCCCGGCGAGGTGCGCGAGATGCTCAACCAGGTCGTTGCGGCAACCAAGCAGGCCGAAGCCAATATCATTCGCCGCCGCGAGGAAACCAATGCCACGCGCTCATTGCTGAATACCGCGAAAGTGATGGCTGAAAACCCGGTCATGCTGCGGCTGAAGGAGCTTGAAGCCCTTGAGTCCATTGCCGGAAAGGTTGAAAAACTCACCATCCACAATGGCACGGACGGCTTGCTGAATGATGTGGTGCGGTTGCGCGAGGGATGATTGCCGGCGCCCGCCCGGCCTGGAGTCCAACCGGAGGCCGCTGTTTTTGACGGCTCAAATTGCCTTTACCGCATGAAACCACCTGTTTCTCGCCGATTGATGGCGGGCAGGACTTTTTTTCCTTGAATGCAGACCCTGCGCCACGTCATAATTTCAATCATTGGCCGATGTCTCAAACAAGAGCGAGAAGAGTGGTTCATGACGATCATTCGCAATGCCCGGGAAGACGAGGCAATGACGCTTGCGGGCATCGGGCTGCGGGCCTGGGAAACCGCGCTTGCAGGCTGGGCGGATGCGGATGAAATGCGGGCCAGTGCGGAAAATGCCTTTCTGTCCTTCACCCAGAACCATTGGCTGGCCATCGACGTGGCCGAAAAAGGCGGGCAGGCGGTTGGCTGGGCGGCGCGCGAAAAGCTCGACAATGCGATCACCGATCTCTGGGTGGATCCGCTGTTCCAGCGGATGGGCACCGGCAGCATGCTGCTCAACCTTCTGGAACTCGAGGTCAGGGATCTCGGCTATGACGAGATCCTGATAGAGACCCACAGCGAAAACACCATCGCCATCAACTTTCTCAAAAAGCACGGCTATACGATCCGCTCCCTGACAACCACATGGTCATCCAAGCTTGATCGCGATATCGACACTGTCGGCATGGTCAAATTGTTCGACCTCGTCAGCGACGGCACCTACCCCATGTCATGAAATGCGGATGACAATCTTTCCGATATGTTTCCGGTCCATGAATTCCTTCTGCGCCGATACAAGGTCAGCCAGCGGATAGACGGTGTGGACTGGCGGCTTCAGCCGGCCCTGGTTGATCAGGCCCACCAGCCGCACAAAGCTTTCCCGGCTTTGCTCGGTGCAGCCGATGATCTTCAGGTTCTTGAGATAAACCGTCCGCAGGTCGATATTGGCCATGGCGCCGCCGACCGCGCCGGAAATCGCCAGCCGGCCAAAAGGTTTCATCAGGTCGAGCAGGGTTCCGAAATGCTCGCCGCCGACCAGGTCGATCACCACGTCGAAACTGGCTTTTTTTGCCTTGAGTTCGGCAAGGTCGCGGTCCGAACAGCTTGCCACGCCGAGCGACATGAGCGCTTGTTGCTTGGCCGGGGACGCCACGACATGCACCTGCGCGCCGCGCAATTTTGCCAGCTGCACCGCAGCCAGCCCGACATTGCCCGTTGCGCCGGTGATCAGTACCTGTTCGCCGGCTTTCAGGTTTGCCTCCGTCAGCATGTTTTCAGCCGTGCCGTAAGCACAGGGAACCGCGCCCAGTTCGATATCGGTGATTTCGGAGGTGATCTTGTGCGCGTCGGCGGCCGGAACCACGACATATTCGGCAAAGCCGCCATTGCGCTCGCTGCCCAGGAAGGGTGAAATTTCGTCCTGCTGCAGGGAATTCAGGCAGCTTTGCACGATTACCCGCTGGCCGATGCGCCGCGCATCGACATTTTGACCCGCTTCCACAATGGTTCCGGCAGCATCGATGCCCTGGATGAGCGGAAACTTGATCGGTTCGCCGGTCCAGGCGCCCTCAATGGCGGTTTCCCCTGTGTCAGTCGCTTCGCTGTCGCCTTTTGCGTACCAGCCGATCCGGGTGTTGATATCGGTATTGTTGACGGATGAGGCCGAGACATGCACCAGCACTTCGTCAGGACCCGGCGCGGGCACCGGCACGTCCTGATGATATTCCAGCTTGTCGAAGTCTCCGTGGCCGGTCAACAAAACGGCGCACATGGTCTTGGGTCTTTCGGTCACGAAATGTCCTTTGTGAAGAAAAATTATCTGCTGACAGGATATGCGACACCGACCATAAGGTAAAGCGATGGATAGCTGGCTAATGCAATCATTCGGAGCCGGTCACCTGCCGGTGACTGGCCATTGCGACCGTTTTCGCGCTACCCCAAAATACTTGCGCCGGCGTGGCAATTGTTCTACCCAGTCCGGATCAGATTTGCCGCAGTCGAGAGTTTCAGAATGACCCTTGTAGATACACGCATACCAGATGCCAAACGCTTTGTTTCGGGAATGACAGGTGACTGGGAAATTGTCATCGGAATGGAAGTCCACGCCCAGGTGACCAGCAATTCCAAGCTGTTCTCCGGCGCTTCGACATCGTTCGGCAAGGCGCCGAATTCCAATGTGTCCCTGGTGGATGCGGCCATGCCCGGCATGCTGCCGGTGATCAACGAGGAATGCGTGGCGCAGGCGGTGCGCACCGGCTTGGGCCTGAAGGCGCAGATCAACAAACGTTCGGTGTTTGATCGCAAGAACTACTTCTATCCCGATCTGCCGCAGGGCTACCAGATTTCGCAGTTCAAGGACCCGATCGTCGGCGAAGGCCGGATCGTCATTTCCATCGGGCCGGACCGCCAGGGCCAGTTCGAGGATGTCGAGATCGGCATCGAGCGGCTGCATCTGGAGCAGGATGCCGGCAAATCCATGCATGACCAGCACCCGACAATGTCCTATGTCGATCTCAACCGGTCCGGCGTGGCGCTGATGGAAATCGTATCCAAGCCGGATCTGCGTTCCTCCGACGAAGCCAAGGCCTATCTGACCAAATTGCGCACCATCCTGCGCTATCTCGGCACATGCGACGGCAATATGGATGAAGGCTCGATGCGCGCCGACGTCAATGTTTCGGTGCGCAAGCCGGGCGGGGAATTCGGGACACGCTGCGAAATCAAGAATGTCAATTCCATCCGCTTTGTCGGCCAGGCCATTGAATATGAAGCCCGCCGCCAGATCGCCATTATCGAGGACGGCGGCTCCATCGATCAGGAAACGCGGCTTTTTGACCCGACCAAGGGCGAAACCCGTTCGATGCGCTCCAAGGAAGATGCGCATGATTACCGTTATTTCCCCGATCCCGATCTCTTGCCGCTCGAATTCGACGATGCCTATGTCGAGGCGCTGAAGGCGCATTTGCCGGAATTGCCCGACGACAAGAAAATGCGATTTGTCGCCGCTATGGGCCTGTCGATCTATGATGCCTCGGTGCTGGTTTCGGAAAAGGCGATTGCCGACTATTTCGAAAAGGTTGCCGACAAGCGCGATGGCAAGACAGCCGCCAACTGGGTGATCAACGATCTGCTGGGCGCGCTCAACAAGGCGGGAAAATCCATTGACGAAACACCGGTATCGCCGGAGCAACTGGGCGGCATCCTCGACCTGATCAAGGCTGAAACAATCTCCGGCAAGATTGCCAAGGACCTGTTCGAAATCATCTGGACCGAGGGCGGTGATCCGGCTGAAATCGTCGAAGCGCGCGGCATGAAGCAGGTGACCGATACCGGCGCCATTGAAAAGGCTGTCGACGAGGTGATTGCCGCCAACCCGGAAAAGGTCGAGCAGGCAAAGCTCAAGCCGGCTCTGGCAGGCTGGTTTGTCGGCCAGGTGATGAAGGCGACCGGCGGCAAGGCCAATCCGCAGGCGCTGCAGGCACTGGTCAAGGCCAAGCTCGGAATTGTCGACGAATAATGTTTTTCATCCGTTCAGCCTCCTCGCGCGATTTGCAGACCGTTTCCGAATTGCTGCGGACGACGTGGCACGCCACCTATGATTCCCTTTACGGGGTGGACAAGGTGGAGCAACTGACGCGCGCCTGGCATTCGGTGAAAGCGTTGCAGGCGCGGCTGGACGCCAAGGGTTCGGAATTTCTGGTGGCCGACAATGGCAAGGCCATCGGCGGCATGGGTTATGCCGGAATGTCGAAGGAAAAGCCGAAGACCGCGCTTCTGCACCAGCTCTATGTGCGTCCGGATTTTCAGCGCCAGGGCATCGGCAAGGATATTTTCGCCGAGCTTGAGACCTGCTTTCCCGATGCCGAGACAATGGTGTTGCAGGTCGAACCCGGCAATGTGGCTGCCATCCGATTTTATCAAGGACTGGGCTTCAACGAGATCGGCAGGACGGAAAATTGCGGCGACGGCCAATCCGGTATCCCGGCGCTGGTTTTGGAAAAAACACTGGATTTTTGAGGCTCGCCGCTCACTCCAGATTGGTGTGCCGCCGGCGCATCGTGTCGCTGGTCTCGCCCAGCCGCCCGGTCAATTCCATGATCAAAATTTCATACAGGATGAACTGCGCGCCTTCATAGAGGCTGCCCATGGGCAGAAACGAAGTCGGTGCGCTGGTATCGCGCGCCATGGTCTGGGCCGGAATGACGAATGTGAAATCGGACAGGCGGGTTACCGGGCTGCCCGGTTCGGCGGTGAAACAGGCGGTCTTGGCGCCGGCCTTGCGGGCCACGCCCAATAGCGCTTCCGCAGTTGACAGCGCACCCGGACCGGCGCTGACCAGCAGCAGGTCGCCGGGCCCGACCGGCGGCGTCGTCATGTCCCCGACCATGTGGACATCAAGTCCCAGGTGAAACATCCGCATGCAGAAGGCCCGCATCATCAGGCCCTCGCGGCCGCAGCCATACAGGCAGATGCGCTTGGCGCCGGTGATGATATCCAGCAGGCCGTCAACGCTGGATGGATCAATCGCAGCCAAGCTCACCTGCA
Organism: Rhizobiaceae bacterium; assembly: GCA_041742335.1. GTDB lineage: Bacteria > Pseudomonadota > Alphaproteobacteria > Rhizobiales > Rhizobiaceae > Rhizobium_E. The sequence continues at coordinate 2,463 of JBGSIT010000010.1, read as the reverse complement.
ATTCGTCCAATGCCTTGGCGGACATTTTTGCCAGCTCTGTCATTGTTGTTCGTCTCCCACTATTTCGGTCACCCTGCCGGCGGTGTCGATCAACTGGACGGGCATGCATTCGATCAATTGCTCCATGCGGTCCGGATTGCAGGCAAGCTTGCCTGCGGCGAGGGCGGTTTGTCTGTCCCGCCAGCCGCAAAAATATTCGTGCCAATGCGGCCCTTCCTTGCTCTGCATGAAAACATCCACGGTCCAACCGCTGTAGCAGTAAGACATTTCCACGCAATCCTGCTTGGCAGCACCACCTGCGACGCATTGTTTCTTGGCGCATTCAAAAGCCTCGGCGGCATTTTTGCCGGCGCAGTAGCCAGCACTTTGTTCCACGGCCTGGACAACTGCGACGCCGTTGGCGGCAGCGATTGCGGGCGGCAGGATGAGCAGGCCCGGCAATGCGAGCAGGGCGGCAATGAAGACGAAACGGGACAGGAAGCGGTGCATCAAACAATCCTCCGGCGGGCTGCCCTCAGTGTGGTTGGCGCGCGGCAAGCTTGCAAGCGGGAAGTTTGGCGCATTGAACGCTTTTGCCGCGGCGCGGCCAAGCCGCAGACGCATGAAAGAGCGGTTTTACCTGATCGAATCACTGGACAATCCGGCTGTGTCGCGCCATAGAGGGAGAGCAATTCCGTTTCGGCCAAAGCAGTTCGAAGCGGTGGTCAGGGAATGGACGTCATGAAGCTTTTCTTGCAGATTTTTACCTGGTGGAACGAACAAACGCTCGGCACCCGCTTTCACACCTGGCGTCACGGTTCGCGCGTCGGCGAAGACCAGGCGGGCAATGTCTATTATGAGGGCGGCACCGATTCTGAAGGCCGCACGCGCCGCTGGGTGATTTATAATGGCTATGCCGAAGCCTCAGCCATTCCGCCGGGCTGGCACGGCTGGATGCATCACCGCACGGATGTTCCTCCGACCAAGGACGGCTACAAGCCGCATGCCTGGGAAATCGGCCATAAGCAAAACCTGACCGGCAGCGCTGCCGCCTACAGGCCGCCGGGTTCGATCAGCGAAGGCGGGCATCGTCCCACGGTGACTGGCGACTATGATGCGTGGACCCCGCGCACCTGATCCCTTTCCGGCCACATTTCGACGGTAGCAGTCTCAACACTGCCCATCGTGAAAGGCGCATTAGCGTGAAGAAGCCAAGACAATCAGTAATCCTCAAGGCCGGGTTCACCCTGCCGCTTGCACTGTTGTCGTTTCTGGCTTTGCCGGCTGTGCATGCAAGGGCCGAGCGCCTGGAAAACGCGGTCGCCGTGTTTTCAGGCCTGGACAAGATCACCGGGCGGACGACATCTTTTGATGTCTATCTTGGCGAGACGGTGCAATTCGGCGCGCTGCAGGTGACCCCGCGGGTTTGCTACACCCGTGACGATACCGAAGAACAGAAAATCACGTCCTTTGTCGAGGTCGATGAAATCACGCTGGACCGCAAGATCCGCCGCATCTTCGACGGCTGGATGTTTGCTGACAGCCCCGGCCTCAATGCCGTCGACCACCCGGTCTATGATGTCTGGCTGACCGGCTGCAAGCCGACATCCGACGTGCCGGCGCCGGACGAGACCCAGACGCAATAATCAGGCTGACGGGTCCTTGTTCCTTTTGAACAGGCTGAAGAAAAACCGCCCGATCGCGGCAAAGATGATCACGAATATAAAGGCGAACTTCTTCAGGAATATCAGCCCTCCGGCCAACAGGCCCACTTTCGCGGCTATTTTGGCTCCGGCGCCCGCAGCAATCAGCCCGGCAAGACCGTAAGCTGCCACCTTGTCTCCGCTTTGAAAGTCGGTGTAGCTGTTGCCGGTCGAGAACTTGACCATAGCGAGTGTATGCGGAATGGCCGCCTTGATTTCCGCCAGTTGCGACATGCCAGCGACAAAATTCAGTTCCAGCACGCCTTCGCGACCCAGGATGCGCACTTGGTAGTTTAACACATGTTCGCCGCTGGCGTCGTTTCCGAACAGCAGGTGAAGCGCCCAATGAAATGCATGCAGGTCCTTGTCGTAGAAGGGCGGGGAAGCCCAGCCGACCATGGTGATTTTTTTGTAGCCCTGCTTGGCCCTTTCTACATTGGCAGTGACGGTTCCGGTCTTTATTTCGGTCAGCAGGGCGTTGTAATCGATTGTCCCAGCGTCTTCGTCGGAAACGTGGCCGCCGGCAGAGTACTTTATCAATGAACCCCATGCATTTTCACTGTCCGGCGCATATTTTACCGAAAAAAGCATGCCCAGATTGCCGGTTGCTGTCGCAGGCGGATTGCTCCAGACCTGCGTCATTAGGGTCAGGACCCACTAATCCGGTAGTTTGCAATGACCGGTTCGAGCACAAGTTTGGCAACCATTGGGTCCTCAGGAATGTTTGGTCCTGTAACCGGACTATCTTTCTCACCATTAAATTCAAATTCAATTTAAAGCG
>JBGSIT010000009.1:0-6040 GCA_041742335.1 Rhizobiaceae bacterium | reverse complement strand
TACACCTGTCCGATGCACCCGGAGATCGTTCGCGACGCGCCGGGAAGCTGCCCGATATGCGGCATGGCCCTCGAGCCGATTGTCCCGTCCGATGAGCCCAGCGAGGAACTGACCGACTTCACGCGCCGGATGTGGATTTCGGCTGCCGCGGCGGTGCCGCTCATTATCCTCACAATGGGGGAATTGGTGGCGCTACCGGTGCGCGATTGGATCGGACATCAGACCGCCAGCTATCTCGAGTTCGTGCTGGCGACGCCGATCATCCTCTGGGCTGCCTTGCCGTTCTTCCGGCGCGGCTGGGATTCGATCGTGAACCGCAGCCCCAACATGTGGACGCTGATCAGCCTTGGCGTGGCGGCAGCCTACCTCTATTCGATCGTCGCTACCTTTCTGCCGGGTGTGTTTCCGGAACAGTACAGGATGGGCCACGGTGTCGGCACCTACTACGAAGCGGCTGTGGTGATCGTCGCACTGGTTTTCGTGGGCCAGGTCCTGGAGTTGCGCGCACGCGAACGCACCGGTGACGCGATCCGCGCACTTTTGGACCTCGCGCCCAAGACCGCGCGGCGCATCCTGTCGGACGGCACCGAATACGACGCGCCGCTCGAGAACATCATGCAGGGCGACCGGCTGCGGGTGCGTCCCGGCGATGCGGTCCCGGTGGACGGGACGGTGATCGACGGCCGCTCGTCGCTGGACGAAAGCATGCTGACCGGCGAGTCGATGCCCGTCGAGTTCGAACGACAGCAGGCAATGAGACAGCAAGGCGTCTAGAAAACTAGGGGCTATTCAACGAGCAGCTTCAAGACTATTGGATGTGGAGTCACCGCGTCAGGGGGAGTTGATATGCGATCGTCACGCTTTGAGGCGCCACAAGCTCGCCGGATCCGACTGGCTTTGGTTGGCACCACCCTTTCTGCTTTTGCAATCGTAGCCGCCCAGGCGCTCCCTCTATCGAACCTTAACGGACAGGGCGTCGATCACATCTTCGGCAGTTATGCACCGGGCGGAGACTGCTCGAAGGAACCACGGGTCGTCATTGGCCAGAATGGCATGCTGTTTCGCGCCAATGGTCGCGAGGTGAGGCCGGAGAGGGTGGAGTATGCTCTCACCTTTCTAGGCCCAAGCTACGACGGCATTACGGCCGTCTTCTTTCCCTTCCCAGTCAGCAGCAACGACTATGGCCGAGTCATAATGTTTGTGAATGACGACGAGAAAGCCGGCGTCATCCGTTTTGATTCCGATCTCCCGCGGGGTGAGCGCCCTGATCGGTTCCATGCTGCTTTTACCAACGGCGGCCCATTCACCCTGTGCAAGGGCAGTGCTCCCGCCGCGACACCCCCCTCGCCGCAACCCGAAGCGGCAGTCACGGTCCAAGGTATCCCGGCAGAATGGAACAATCTCGCCAATCTCGTTGGGAAATACCCGGGAGAGTCTTCGAAAGATAACATAGACATCTTCGACAAAGGCGCCGTGGCGGCCACCCTGAAGATGCTGCTCGGGCCGAAAATGGCTATATTTCAGAGAAACCTTTCGGCCGTCTCGCCCCTCCAGCGTGCGGGACGCTATTTCTATCTTTCCGGCAACGCCCCGCATCAAGGGGGAGTTGAGCAAGCCTATCTCATGATCGATCCAGCACGACGGGAGGTGCAGGTGGGCCTTTGGGAGCGAGGCAAGCTTACCGTCTACTCTCCGGCCAGCGGGACACGGTTGTCCGTGGCGCCGGAGATCAAGAAGATGTTGGATAATAGTCCGCCTGAAACTGCGGTGCCCTTGCCTGGAACCCCGTGGGAAGTAGTGGCTGTGCAAGGGCGCGCTCCCATTGCATATGTGAGCGCTGCCGCGTCGCCAAACATCGAGGCGCTCAGCCTCTATTGCGAAAGTGGCAAGCCGTTCATGGCGGTGCTGCTCAACAAGCCCGCTCCTGTGACCGCAATGACAATGACCTGGAATTTTTCCGGCCGCCTCGTCAACATTCCCGTCCAGCGCGCCAATTCAGGCGGCACGCAATGGATCGGCGGACTGACCGGCACTCAATTGCTTCCGCTGTTAATGCAGCAACGCGGCACAGTAATGCTCCGCATCAACGGTCGTTTGGAAGGGGAAGCCTCCCTCGACAATTCTGCGGCGGCGCTGCGCAACACAATGCGGGGATGCGCCCGGCTTTGATGTTGGGCGCGTGGAAGGTCGGTGTGGCATTCGAGCGCTTCTATCCTGTCGGAGTCGTCTCCCCTTACGAAATCCCAGGCGCTCCACCCGTGGCTCGGAAACCGGCAGTAAACCACCCATGATCGGTCATAAGTGAGGCTGATGTGCGATCCCGAAAGCGGCATGGCGGCTTTAGCGTAATTTTAACGTAATTTTTGCCAGTAGCCGAAACTCTGAACCCGACCCAAAGCGGAAGCAGCGGCAGATGTTTCCTCACCGCCGTATGGTTCTTAATTCAACTGATCCATTCAAATGCCCGTTTGATGGCGCCCACCGCATCATCTTGAATGCACTGGCCGTGCGAAAGGATGATGCGCTTTGGGTTCCAGTCGATCATGTGCTGCACGCCTGCTCGCAGCACATCGCGATGCTGGCGGGCTGCCAACCTGATCTCGATCGATGGTTTTGCATTTGGCCCTGTGGCGCCTCCAGCCTTCAAGAGCAGCTTAATCGGGAAGCTGCGAACCCGGGAAGCCTCGAAGGTCTGCATCAGGTCGGTGACGATTAGTGAGCCCGAAGCGTGATGGAAGAAAACTGTTTCAGAAAATTTGCCCAGATCGACTAAAAGCTCGTCCAAATCCTCGCGCCAGCTTGCCTGCATGCTGCCACCGAGCGGGATGCTGTTTGCGACACCTGTCTTTTCAGTGATGTCCGCCGAAGCGTAAACGGAGGCATTAGGATACAAGGCTGCCCAGGCACCGAGTTGAAGATAATGATAGCTATTGGGTGCGATCAAGGCAGAAATCGGACCAAATTCCACCAACGCCTCATCAAGGATAAGCGTGTGTGCAACCGGTGAATGCAGCCATAGCGTGCCATCTGTTAGCTTAACAACCGTCATACGGGTTGGGCATGGAATGGTCACGCCTGCCAATCGGTAGCCAACTTCAGGCCCTTCGACGGTCCAGATATTCTCCGACTGTTTGATGGGGACAAGTTGTGGATCGTATGGACTGTAGCCAAAGCGGGTCATGATCCAATATCCATGGTTGATGGTCAGCTATTGCCACGCAAAAAACAAGATCGGCTTTACTGCTCCACGCCAAGCCTGCAATTATCGGCTCAGCATGTCAGTTCGGTCAACGCAGACATTCGCTAGCACTCAATCAGGGCGAAGCTGACGGCCAGGCCCAAGCCAATCGCTGGACCGAACCGTTTGACCCGGTTGACGAGCAGTCTAGCGGAGGCCGGTTTCCTTCTGGCGAACCGATCCACCGTCGCTTGCTCATCAGCGAGGAGACGAAGATAGTCTTGGGTCTGACGAGCTTCCAGCTCATTAATCAGGCTACCAACTTCACTCGCCAGCATGTGCGCGCTGTCGATCAGTGCTTCAGCCCTCTCGCAATCGCCGACCTTCAAGGCTGCTTCTGCCTCGCTCTGCAATGACCGCGCGTGGTCTGCCAAATGGCTAAGATGTTGCCCTGCGAACGGCTGATACCCAGATCCCATGGATGAAACATTATCTCAATTTCTGATTGTAGTCTCCCTGCTTATTTTGCTGATTAGGTGGTGCTGAATTTCCACTTGACCTTGACGGGACTTCAAGAACTGCCCGCTTTCAAAGGGCGATACCTGGGATATTGCGACAGTCACGCCATTGCGAAGTAGCAACCTCTCGATCTGCGAATGTCGGGTTTCCACCCATATGCGGCCATTCGCGGGGCCGAAGTGCGCTCCCGATACCTGCCGGGCAGCTTCAGCCAGTTTCTCGCCAGCAGTGGAAATTCTCAAATCGACCCCATATCGGACATTTCGTCGAACGCTTTCTGCCTTTAGCCCGGCCTTGTCCACCATTGCCAACAATGCCGCCGTGAGCCCTTGAGTTTTGACGAATTGACGCTTTTTTGACGAAAGCGCGATTGACCGGGCAAGCAGCATTCATCAAGCTCGCCGCAATCAAATGTCGGCATATTTTGCTCGGCACTGCGGTCGCTAAAAATCGGCATCCGCTTGGCAGGTAGGATCACAAATGAAGAGAATGTTTTTTGTCTGGGCGGCGGCCACGCTAACCGCTGTGCCGGTCTATGGGCAGACTGCAGCACCCCAGGGGCCAGCGACAGAACGGCAAAGCGAAACGCCGTCAGTGAAATCCGATCGCGCAAGGTTGGAAGCAGATGTGCGTTATCTTGCCCATGACAGCCTCGAAGGGCGCGAGGCGGGAACCACTGGCTATGCGTTGGCTGCAGGCTATGTCGCCGGGCAATTCGCGGCGTTGGGGATCAATCCTGCCGGTAATGGCGGGACGTATTTTCAATCCGTGCCGATGGTCAGCATGCGTTTGGAGTTTGATGACCAGTCAGCTTTGCAGATCACCAACGCGCGGGGCGTAACCGTTCTGCCGGAAAGCGCTGCAGGTGTTGACTACTTCACATTTCCCAAAAGCGGCAAGTCTGTCGGAGAGGTCGAAGGCGAACTGGTTTTTGTCGGGTATGGTTTCGCAGCCGACGGGCACGAACAGAACGACTTTGCCGGGATCGATCTCACAGGCAAAATCGCTGTAGTGGTGAATGGCGCACCGCCCACGCTCAATTCGGAAGAGCGGGCCTATTATAGTGACACCAAGCTGCAGCGCCTTTCAGAGCGCGGGGCGGTTGGATTTATCACCCTGTTTACGCCCACCGACGCGCAGCGTTACACGTTCGATGACCTTCGCGGTTACATGCGCGGAACGCACATGTCATGGGCCCAGCCCGACGGCACGGTGTTTTCGCAGGCTCCCGGCATTCAGGGTCATGCGATCCTGAATTTAGAGCTGTCGCAGGCGCTGTTCGATGGTCAGCCGGTAAGCTTTGAAGACGTCGATGCGTATCAGTCCGGCAAGCGCGCTGCCCTGCCCTCCTTTGCCATGGGCCTGCAGGCCCGCATTATGGGCGCATCCACAGTCGGAACCCTCACCAGCCCCAATGTCATCGGCATGATCCCCGGCACTGATCCCGCGGTGGCGGACGAATATGTCGTGGTCACTGCCCACCTCGATCATGTCGGCATGGTCCCCACACCTGAAGACGGTGACGACGAGATATTTAACGGGGCGATGGATAATGCAACCGGGGTCGCCTCCATGATTGAGGCAGCCCGGCTACTCAAAGACAATCCTGGCCGCCGTCCGGTTGTTTTTGTTGCTCTGACCGCAGAGGAAAAGGGTCTGATCGGTTCCGATTATTTCGCCCGTAACCCGACGCTTGTTCGCGGCGAACTCGTGGCTAATATCAATCTGGATATGCCAGTCGTGGCTTATGAATTCACCGATGTCATCGCTTTTGGCGCAGAACGCTCCACACTCTTTCCCCAAGTGCAAGCGGCAGCCGCAAGGCATGGTATCACACTTAGCCCAGACCCAATGCCGCAAAGCGGGCTTTTTACCCGGTCGGACCAATACAGCTTCGTCCAGCAAGGGGTTCCTTCTATTTTCCTGGTGCCACGGCGAGCCAACAGAGACAAAGCGCCGGGAAAGCGATGGAACCACTACCACAAGGTTTCGGATGAAGTCGAGCTGATCGATTTCGAGCAGCTGGGCCGGTTCACGGATGTGAACCACGCGATTATCCGCAACGTCGCCAACATGGCCGAAAAGCCTGTTTGGAACGCCGGTGATTTCTTCGCGAAAACCTTCGGCGGCGAAATGGCGCAATAGCCAGCCGTTCGCTTTTCAGATCAAAACGGAGACCTGCGCAAAGCCGCCCTTCAGGTTTCCACCCATAATCAGACATTCCCGGTAGCCCTGCGCGCACCTGAAACCGGACGGGCAGTAATCTGGGGTTTTCAGAAAAAAGCTGCCGTTCAGCTACCGACCCCGATTCCGACGTTAAGGGGCGCACCCCGAGCAAGAGGA
>JBGSIT010000008.1:0-6554 GCA_041742335.1 Rhizobiaceae bacterium | reverse complement strand
GAGGATTTCAAGCCGCACCTGATCGTCTCGGCGCTGGGCGGGTTGCGCGCATCCGAACTGCGGGGTCTTCGCTGGCAGGACGTCGATTTCGACAAGGGCTTCCTACACATCCGCCAGCGCGCCGACGCCTACAACCAGATGGGCGAACCGAAATCGCGAGCAGGTTTCCGCGACATTCCTGCCGGGCCGATGGTGCTGAACGCCCTGCGTCGCTGGAAACTGCGCTGCCCGAAAAGCGAGTTGGGGCTGGTGTTCCCCGCGCCGCAGGGCGGGATTCTGCAGCACACCCGAACGCAGGACCGGTTCCGCAAGCTGTTGGAAAATGTCGAGGTGACGATGCGCTGGCATGATCTGCGCCACTTCGCCGTTTCGCTCTGGATCGAGCAGGGCTTCTCGATCAAGGAGATCATGACGTTCGCGGGTCACTCCTCCATCCAGATGACCATGGAACGCTACGGCCACCTGTTCCCCTCGCCAGATCACCAGAAGGCGATGGCGATGGTGGAGGCGAAGCTCCTCGGCTAAGCTGGTCGGACAATGACTGATGCAGCCGCACCGTCATCTGTATCCGAGCGGTCATTCGAACCGCTGACTGCTGCCGACCTCAATCGGCTGTCAGAACTGGCTCAGGCTGACCTGCAGCATCTATTCGCGAGGCGGCCGGAGACGGGCGAACTCTACCGGGACCGGCTGATGATGATCTGCCTCTGCCAGGGCGGTGCCGAGCATTTCGTTCGGCAAAGGCGTGGCGTCAAAGATCTCGACGTCTGGGCCTTCTTCTCTGAACATCCTACGCGGCCATTTCCGTACCGCCGTCGCGGGATCCAAGATTTCGGCCCCTCACACCTTGGACGCCATCCCAACGACATCGGTTTTCAGGGTCGTCGCGTTGACGTCATTGGCCGATCAATCACGCGCAGCCCTGACCAATCCTCTCAAGACTCCGTTTTGGAATGGCTCCGAGGCGGCCGGACCGACAGCGCCAGGCTCATCTCCCAACGCCCTGTGATTTGCATTTTTCCAGAGAGTGAACGTGGCAAAGTCATCTGGGATCCGGCCTGAGAGGATTCCTGTTCCTTCCCAACGGTTTGCGGCAGTTCCGTGCGACACGACGCCGACGTTGCACATCCAAGACCATGATAAGTCTTTGAGCCTACAAGATTTTTCGGGTCTCATAGGTGGGCCTCATAACCTGAAGGCCGCAGGTTCAAATCCTGCCCCTGCAACCAAAATCATCTGTCGCGCCCTTCCGGAACCCCCGGGAGGGCGCTTTGATTCGGCACCCAACGCCAATATCCCGGCAAATTCCCAAACAAGTTGAATGACAAGGCTACCGTCCTCCGGGATCAGGAGGATCTCGGTCAACAGCGGTCTGATGGCCACGGCCGCCTGATCGCGCAGGGCCTCGTCATTCAAATTGACTTGAGCCGCGTCTTCCTCCGACCTTTGAGAGAGCCCCGGGTTCATAATTTGGCCCTATGCGGCCCATTTTTCCAGTGCCATTTTCATGGCGAATTCACTGGGCGTGATGTTGCCCAGCGAAGAATGTGGTCTGTTTCGGTTATAGGCCTGCTTCAATGCGGTGTAAGACAGGCCAAGTGTGACGCACGCCCAGGAGCCTACTCCTCCTGATTCCTGGCCTGATCTCTCAGCAGGAACTTCTGTATCTTTCCGGTTGAGGTGCGCGGGATGGCGGCAAAGATGAATCTCCTGGGCACTTTATAGGCTGCCAGCAGGCTGCGACACCATTCGTGCAATTCCTCTGCGGTCGCCGTCTGTCCGTCCCTAAGCTCAATGAAGGCGCAGGGGGTTTCACCCCATTTTTCATCCGGCATCGCAACCACTGCTGTGACCGCAACGGCGGGATGGCGATAGAGCGCCTCTTCCACTTCGAGCGAGGATATGTTTTCCCCGCCCGAAATGATGATGTCTTTCGAGCGGTCCTTGAGTTGCAAATAGCCGTCGGGATGGATGACACCCAGATCCCCTGAATGAAACCAGCCGCCAGCGAAGGCCTGCCGTGTTGCTTCGGGATTGCGGAAATAGCCCTTCATCACCACGTTTCCACGAAACATTACTTCCCCGAGCGTTTTGCCATCGCGCGGGATCGGATGCATAGTCTCGGGATCCAGGATGTCCAATCCTTCCAGAGGGAGATAGCGAACCCCCTGACGCGCTTTGAGCGCTGCTTGCTCAGCGGCTGGAAGTTCAAACCAATCATGATGCCAGTCGTTGATGACTGCGGGGCCGTAGGTCTCTGTCAAGCCATAGAGATGGGTGACCTCGAAACCGGCATTTTTCATATCTGCCAGCAATTTTTCGGGTGGCGGTGCGGCGGCGGTGAAGAATTGAACCGGCTGAGCCAGGTGCTGCTTGACGTTGTCGGGCGCTGCAATGATCAGTGACATGACAATTGGGGCGCCGCAAAGATGGGTCACACCAAGTTCGGCCATTGCGTTCCAGATTGGTTCGGCTCTGACCTGACGCAGGCAGACATGGGTTCCGATGATCGCAGACAATGTCCAGGGAAAGCTCCAGCCATTGCAATGAAACATTGGCAGTGTCCAAAGATAGACCGCATGTTTGCCCATGGAGGTTGTCAGCGCATTTCCCTGCGCAAGAAGATAAGCGCCCCGATGATGGGACACGACGCCCTTTGGATCTCCGGTAGTGCCCGAGGTGTAATTGATCGAAATGGCATCCCATTCGTCCTCGGGCAGCAGCCAGTCAAAGGCGGGGTCACCCTGCGCCAGCAAGGCTTCGTAATCCTGAAACGGGAATGCCGACGTCACGCTTGGATCCACAACCCCACCGAATTCGGGGTCATCATGCTGGATCAGGATCGGCCTGACTTTGGCAAGGGCGATTGCCTCCTGCATCAATGGCATGAACTCGCTATCGACAATGGCGAGCTTGCAACCCGCGTGATCGAGCTGGAAAGCAATGATTGCCGGATCCAGCCGGGTATTGATTGAATGAAGGACTGCACCGCACATGGGAACGCCATAGTGGCATTCCAGCATTGCCGGCGTGTTTGCCAAAAGTGCTGAGACCGTGTCGCCGCGCCGGATGCCCAATTGCGCCAGCGCCGAGGCCAGCTGCCGGGACCGCGCATAAAAATCGGCATAGCTGCGACGCAAGCGACCGTGGATAATTGCGATGTGTTCGGGAAACACCGAGGCTGCGCGCTCCAGAAAGGTCAGTGGTGTCAGCGGCTGATGGTTTGCAGGGTTGCGATCCAGGTTGAGGTTGTAGGGGTTTGTCATATTGGCTCTATTCATCCCGCCATTTGGGTGCGCGTTTTTCGATAAAGGCGCCGATGCCCTCTTCGGCGTCACGGGCAAGCATATTCTCCACCATCACATGGGAGGCATATTCATAAGCCTCCAACAAGGGCATCTGACGTTGCTCGTAAAAGGCGCGCTTGCCGATGGCGAGCGTCAGACTGGATTTCGACGCAATCCTGCGTGCCAGAGCCATCGTGTCTTGACGCAGCGTCTCCAGCGCGGTGACTCTGTTGATCAATCCGATCTCCGCTGCACGTGATGCCGGTATCATCTCGCCGGTCAACAGCATTTCCATGGCGTGCTTATTGCTGACATTCCGTGACAGGGCGACCATCGGTGTCGAACAAAACAGCCCGATATGGACACCGGGCGTGCTGAACTGCGCTGTCTCTGAGGCAAGGGCCAGATCGCAGCTTGCGACGAGCTGGCAGCCTGCTGCGGTGGCGACCCCGGCCACTTCGGCAATCACCGGCTTGGGGCAGGCGACGATGGCCTGCATGACCCCTGAACACAGGCCCATCACATGGGTGAAATAGGCCCTGCCGCCATCTGCACCGGCGCGGCCCGCAGTCATTTCCTTCAGGTCATGTCCGGCACAAAAGGCAGGCCCGTTTGCGGCCAGCACAACCACACGCACGACCGGGTCGGCTGAAGCTGCGGCGAAGGCGGCAGCCAGCCGAGCGAGCATTTTCTCGGACAAGGCGTTTCGCCTGCCAATATCATTCAGGGTGAGGCGAAGGACGCCGTTTTGATCCATTTCGCTGAGCAGGATATCGGCGGCGGTTTCCGGCACGGCTGTGTCTCCATTTATGCAGCTAGAGGATATTGATTTCTACACTGTCGGCCAAGGTATTGGCGATGAAGCAGTAGCGATGGGCCCGGTCCTGCATCTCTGCCAGCTTGGGCTCCTCGACCGAGAAGCCGGTATCGAAGCGCACGACGGGATGAAGGTCAATCCGCGTCACCGACATTTGTCCTTTCGGGTTCTTCCCGAGATGGGCCACGGCGTGATCATGAAAGCTGGCGACCGGCCAGCCGGCCTTGGCTGCCAGGGCCAGAAAGGTCAGCATATGGCAAGACGAAAGCGCCGCTGCCAATGCCTGTTCCGGATTGGTGTTGGCCGCGTCGCCGCCCCAATCCGGTGCGGCGTCAGCCACCACTTCATGGCGGTCATTGTAAACCACAGTGTGGGCGCTTGAGAATTTTCCCGGCTTCATCTCCGGTTCAGTTCTTTGCCAGTGCAGATCGATAGACAGATCAGACATGTTATTATCCTCATCTTCAGGCGGCGACCGCGATTTTCTTTTTCGGGTCAAAGAAGGGGCGCTCAACCACTGTTGCCTGCGCTGGCCCAAATGCTGTCGTTATCAGCATCGCAGTTCCGATTTCGGCGTAGTCGGCAGCAACCATGGCCAAGGCTATGTTCTTCTTCAGCCGCGGCGAATAGATGGCGGAAGTGACCTTGCCGATCGTCTCGTCGCCGATGTTGATCGGCCAGAAGGTGGTGTTTGGCTCTTTGAGCGGGGCGCTGTCGATGTGAAGGCCAACCTGCTTTCGGCTAACGCCTTCTGCACGGATACGCTTCAATGCAGCCTTGCCGATGAAATCGGCCTCCATCTCGGTATTGACCAGCCGGTCCATTCCCAGCTCAAAAGGATTGGTATTGATGTCGGCATCGGCGTGATAGGAAAGCATCCCGCCCTCTATCCGGCGGATCGATGATGTGTGACCTGCCTTCAGGCCATGGGGTTTGCCTGCCGCCATGATTTTTTCCCACAGATCGTCGCCACGGGCGCCGTCCTGCAGATAGAGTTCATAGCCCAGTTCACTTGACCAGCCGGTGCGCGAGACGACCAGCGGTATCCCGTCCAGTTCGACCTTGCGGAGCCAATAATAGCGCAGGTCCATGATGCTGTCGCCAAACAGCGCCCGCATGACCTCTCCCGATTTCGGCCCCTGCAGTTGCAGCGGCGAAACATCGGGTTCCCTGATCGTAACCTCCAGCCCGGAATGGACGGCAACGCCCTGCGCCCAAAGCAGGATGTCGCTGTCGGCCAACGAAATCCAGAAGTGGTTTTGCGCCAGCCGCAGCATGATGGGATCGTTCAGGATGCCGCCATCGGCATTGGTGATCAGCACATATTTGCATTGGCCGACGGCCATGGATGCCAGGTCGCGGGGCGTAAGCATCTGGGCAAATCGCGCAGCGTCGGGGCCGGTGATCTCCACCTGTCGTTCAACGGCGACATCACAGAGGATGGCGTCATTCACGAGGTTCCAGAAGTTCTGTTCCGGATCGCCAAAGTCTCGCGGGATATACATGTGGTTATAAACGGAAAATGCTGTCGCTCCCCAACGGACTGTTGCGTCGAAATAGGGTGACTTCCGGATCTGGGTGCCAAAGCCGAAATTTGCAGTATTTGCCATTGTGCCTGCCCTTTCTTCCGCAGCCTTGATGCTGGCCGCGATCCACTGAATTTCGGCATATTGATAGCATTGGCGGATTTTCAAAGTGGTCTGAAGAAGCTGTCCCGCGCGGACTGTCCGGGCTGTTTTACAGACCATTTTTGGTCCATTTGTACCCGCAGGAGATAGGGCCGGCCTTTACTTTCAAATCTACCCAATCGCAAGCAACCGGTTCAGATTTGGCTGGGTGGATTTGACCTCGCGTGTGACGATATAGGTCATATATCGATCGATCCCGAGTTCGGCTGTCAGCAGACCATCCATCAATTCCTGAAATGCCGCCAGATTGGGCGTGACGACCCTCATGACGTAATCCATGCCACCGCCCGTTGCTATGCAGTCGACAATCCCGTCCTTCGAACGAATGACTGATTCAAACTGCTCGAAGTCGGATTTGCGGTGTGAATTGAGAGAAAGAGTGACAACCACCTTGGTCACATCGGCAATAAGTTCGAAAGCAATATCGGCATGATATCCACGTATCAGCCCAGACTTTTTCAGCCTCTCCAGGCGGGCCCAGCAGGGTGTCGGCGAAAGATTGACAAGTTCCGCCAGTTTGGACTTGCTCAGATACCCGTATCGCTGAACCGCACTCAGGATCCGTATATCTGCGGCATCAAGGGCGGTCTTTTTCATACATACGGATCTTTCTTGGCGGTCGCGGACTAGGCCCTGTTGACAAAGTATGGCAGCCAAATCTTTGTTGAAGCGATTGCCAGGAATGCGGCGAATGATGCGGCGGTTTTGTCGAAGCGGGTTGCGATGCGGCGGAACTGCTTGAGTTTGTTGAACATGCGCTCG
>JBGSIT010000007.1:0-23998 GCA_041742335.1 Rhizobiaceae bacterium | reverse complement strand
CATCGAGCGCATGTTCAACAAACTCAAGCAGTTCCGCCGCATCGCAACCCGCTTCGACAAAACCGCCGCATCATTCGCCGCATTCCTGGCAATCGCTTCAACAAAGATTTGGCTGCCATACTTTGTCAACAGGGCCTAGGGGACAGAAGACTATTCCCGCTTGGGGCGCAGCTTTGCGCCCCTCACGCTTTTTCAGGCGGTATCGCATCAATGGAAAGCGCATGCAGACCGCCGTCGAATTCCGCCTTTAAGAGGTCGGTCACGGCGCGTTGACGTTCGACACGGCTCATATTAGTAAAAGCCTCAGCCACTACCCGAATTCTCATATGGGTCTCGCCCGAGCCGTCAAAGCCGGGCTGGTGGCCGGAATGCATGTGGCTTTCATCAATAACATCAAGGGATTGCGGCCTGAAAGCTTTTTCCAGGATTATCCGGATGCGATCCTGACGGTTCATGCTATTACCCCTGACAGTTCTTCCAAAAAAGGGTTCCCACAAAGCCAGCAACATTCCGGTTTGTCAATTCTTGTTGTTCACGCACGAAAGCCTCATAATTACACCATGAAACTTGATTCCAAAATATTCGACTCGATCCGCACCAAGCGGCGACCCAAGACAATCGAAGACATCGCCAAGCCCGTTTGCCAATGGGACGGTTGCGAGAAGGGCGGTCTGCATCGCGCGCCGGTCGGCCGACACGCCGAAGGCCAGTATTTCCTGTTCTGCTTTGAGCATGTCAAAGATTACAACAAGGGATATAACTATTTCTCCGGTCTTTCCGATACCGAAGTTGCGCGTTACCAGAAGGAAGCCGTGACCGGCAACCGGCCGACCTGGACGATCGGAGTGAACAAGAATGCCAAGCACGCTCCCTCGCACACGCAGGCAAGATCGGGAACCAGCAAGGTCCGCGATCCCTTTGGTTTTGTCGAGCAGGGCCGTAATGGCGAGCGCATGCCGGAGCGTTTGCGCAAGCTCAAGCCGCTTGAAGGCAAGGCCTTCGAAACCATGGGCCTGAAGGCCAATGCGACGGCCAGTGACATTAAGACGCGCTACAAGGAACTGGTCAAAAAGCACCATCCTGACGCAAATGGAGGGGATCGCGGCTCGGAGGAACGCTTCCGCGCGGTGATTCAGGCCTATCAGCTGTTAAAACAGGCTGGTTTTTGTTAGCCACTCGCGATAGGACAGCAGCAATGACATATTGCGACCGTAGGAGCGGTCGCTTTGGAGACATGATGAGCAAGATCGACCTCGATATATCCAACCTTCCTGACACAACGGTTTCGGTCCGGGAGGTGTTCGGCATTGAAAGCGACATTCGCGTGCCGGCCTATTCGAAATCCGACGCCCATGTTCCGGATATCGACCCCGATTACCTGTTTGACCGGGAAACCACGCTGGCCATCCTGGCAGGCTTTGCCCACAACCGGCGCGTCATGGTGTCGGGTTATCACGGCACCGGCAAATCGACCCATATCGAACAGGTCGCAGCCCGCCTCAACTGGCCATGCGTCCGCGTCAATCTCGACAGCCATGTCAGCCGCATCGATCTCGTCGGCAAGGACGCCATTGTCGTCAAGGACGGCATGCAGATCACCGAGTTCAAGGATGGCATCCTGCCCTGGGCCTATCAGCACAATGTCGCGCTGGTCTTTGACGAATATGATGCCGGCCGCCCGGATGTGATGTTCGTCATCCAGCGTGTGCTGGAATCCTCCGGCCGCCTGACGCTGCTCGACCAGAGCCGCGTCATTCGTCCGCATCCCGCCTTCCGGCTGTTTGCCACCGCCAATACGGTGGGTCTGGGAGATACGACCGGGCTTTATCACGGCACCCAGCAGATCAACCAGGCGCAGATGGACCGCTGGTCCATCGTGACCACGCTGAATTATCTGCCGCATGATCATGAAGTCGATATCGTTTTTTCAAAAGTCAAGAATTTTGAAGACGGCAAGGGTCGCGACACGATCGCCAAGATGGTGCGCGTCGCCGATCTTACCCGCGCCGCCTTCATCAATGGCGACCTGTCGACGGTGATGAGCCCGAGAACGGTGATCACATGGGCTGAAAACGCCGCCATCTTCGGCGACGTGCCCTTCGCCTTCCGCGTCACTTTCCTCAACAAATGCGACGAGCTCGAGCGCTCGCTGGTGGCTGAGCAATATCAGCGCGTCTTCGGCGTTGAATTGAAGGAAAGTGCTGCCAACATGGTCCTGGGGGCCTGATTTCGGAGCGGTTTGCGAATGGCTGGCAAAGGTGACAATTCAAAGCCACGACCCGGCGGGTTTGTCGATGCTGAACCTTTTCGCCGTGCTGTAACCGGCTGTATCCGCTCGGTTGCCGGCAATGCCGAAGTCGAGGTCGCCTTTGCCAACGAGCGTCCGGGCCTTGCCGGCGACCGGGTTCGCCTGCCGGAACTCTCCAAGCGCCCGACGGTTGAGGAATTGACTGTGATCCGCGGCCTGGGCGATTCCATGGCGCTGCGCCTGGCCTGCCATGACCAGAAGATCCATACGAGCCTGGCGCCGATGGCGCCTGACGCCAGGGCGGTTTTCGATGCTGTCGAACAGGCCCGGATCGAGGCAATCGGCGCCACCCGGATGGACGGCATGGCCGCCAATCTGGAAGGCATGCTGGCCGACAAATACACCAAGTCGAATTTTCCCGTCGTATCGCGGCGCGAGGAAGCGCCGATCGAGGAGGCCATGTCGCTTCTGGTCCGCGAGGCGCTGACCGGGCGCAAGCCGCCCAAGGCAGCCGGGGAAGTTCTGAATGTCTGGCGGCCCTTCTTTGAGGCCAAGGCCGGCAAGGAGCTTGCCAATCTGAAAGGCGCGATGGAAGACCAGCAGGCATTTGCCCGCCTTGTGCGCAACATGCTGGCAGCCATGGATCTTGCCGAGGATATCGGCGACGATGAAAGCGACAGTCAGGACAATGAAGACAACAATGACGAAGACCAGCCGCGTTCGGAAGAAGAAAGCCAGGACAGCGTAGACGAGGAAGCCGGCAGCGACGCTGCGCCATCTGAAGAAAACCAGTCTTCCGACGAGCAGATGGAAGACGGCGAAATGGACGGCGCGGAAATTTCCGACGACGACCAGATGGATGACGGCGAAGATGACAGCGAGACTCCCGGCGAGGTCAAGCGGCCCAACCACCCCCTGTCCGATCTGGTAGACAAGGTCGATTACAAGATATTCACCGGTGAGTTTGACGAAATTGTCCCGGCCGAGGAATTGTGCGACGAGGCCGAACTGGACCGGCTCCGGGCCTTTCTCGACAAACAGCTGGCGCATTTGCAGGGCGCGGTCGGCCGGCTTGCCAACAAGCTGCAGCGCCGGCTGATGGCGCAGCAGAACCGGTCGTGGGATTTTGACCTGGAAGAAGGCTATCTCGATTCGGCCCGGTTGACCCGGATGATCATCGATCCGATGCAGCCGCTCAGCTTCAAGATGGAGCGCGACACCAAGTTCCGCGATACGGTCGTTTCCCTCGTCATCGACAATTCCGGCTCGATGCGCGGCCGGCCCATCACCGTGGCGGCCACCTGCGCCGATATACTGGCGCGCACGCTTGAGCGTTGCGGCGTCAAGGTCGAGATCCTCGGCTTTACCACCAAGGCCTGGAAGGGCGGGCAGGCGCGTGAAAAGTGGCTTGCAAACGGCAAGCCTGCAGCACCTGGCCGGCTCAACGACTTGCGCCACATCATCTACAAATCCGCCGACCAGCCCTGGCGGCGGGCGCGTCGCAATCTCGGGCTGATGATGCGTGAAGGGCTGCTGAAGGAAAATATCGACGGCGAGGCGCTGATCTGGGCCCATAACAGACTTCTGGGCCGGCCCGAACAACGCCGCATTTTGATGATGATCTCCGATGGTGCGCCGGTCGATGATTCGACGCTTTCCGTCAATCCGGGAAATTATCTGGAACGCCATCTCAGGGCGGTGATCGAGGAGATTGAAACACGCTCGCCGGTTGAGCTTCTGGCCATTGGCATCGGCCACGACGTGACGCGCTATTATCGCAAGGCCGTGACCATCATCGATGCCGATGAACTTGCCGGTGCGATGACCGAGCAATTGGCTTCGCTCTTTGCCGATGAAACGCATAGCGCACAGCCGAAATCCAGACACAGGGCGTGAAACCGACCGGAGGCTTGACGATCAGCCCGGAATTTCGGGCGCCGACCAACAGGAACCGATCCATTTGACCATTTCCAAACGCTTGGCACTTCTCGCCTTCCTGCCCGTCGTGGCGCTGGCGGGGATTTTCCCCTTGGCCGCAGGCACCCAGTCCAAAGTTGTTGACGGGACCGTTCTGCCGGTCAGATCGCTGAAGATCGACGCCTTCAAATCCGGCTCCCAACAGCGCCTGTTCGGCAAGCTGGAATTTGTCGGCGGATTGGTCATGGCGACTGCGGGCGGCGAAATGGGGGCAACTTCCTCCATCCGCATCCTGCCAGACGGCCAGCATTTTCTTTCGGTAATGGATACCGGCTACTGGGCCAAGGGCAAGCTGGTACGCGACGCCGACGGCGCCCTTTCAGGGATTGCCGATTTCAGCATTGCCGAGATGATCGGCCCCTCCGGCGTTCGCAGCGACCGGAAAGGCGATGTGGATGCCGAGGGGCTGACGGTGACCGGCGATGCGATCTATGTCAGTTTCGAGGAAAGACATCGCATCGACACCTATCCGCTTGAAAACTATGCGGCTGCAGGGCCGATCAAGAGCCAGAAGCCTTTGTTGCCGCCCCATACCAGGCTCAAGCCGAATGGCGGCATGGAGACTGTCCTTGTGGCGCCGCAAAACACCGATCTGGCGGGCAGCCTGTTGTTTGTCGCCGAACGCTCCTACAACAAGGCGGGCGATTTTATCGCCGGTGTGCAGGACGGCCCGAAGAAGGGGAATTTCTATGTTCACCGAACGCCGCCATATGATGTGACGGACGGCGCCTTCCTGCCGGATGGCAGCCTTCTATTGCTGGAGCGTCGCTTTGGCTTGCAGGACGGCATAGGCACGCGCATACGCCGCTTCAAATCAAGCGACATTCAGGGCAAGGGCGAAACCATTGACGGCGAAACCATATTCGAAGCCGATTTTTCCTACCAGATCGACAATATGGAAGGGCTGGATGTTTTCGCCGGCCCGGACGGCAGCACACATTTGATTTTGACCAGTGACGACAATCATTCCCTTCTGGAACGCAACCTGATGCTGGAATTCAGGCTGGTTGAGTAGGCAATCCCGCAATCAGCCATTGGCTGGAAAATGAAAGGGCCCTCCCTCCGCATCGCGAAAGGAGGGCCAGGCAGGCATCAAGCAGACCGGTTTTTTAAAGAACAGTCGGGCTGTTGCCGGCTGCGCATGATCCCCCATCATGCGCCGCGCCTTATACCAATATTGGTGGGAAACACAGTGTTTATTCGGCCTTTGCCGGATACATCGGCTTGATGACATTCATCAATGCGCCATAGGGCAGCAGCATGACCAGGCCCACCAGGATCTTGACCGCAAAATCGCCCAAGGCCCAAGATATGAAGCGCGGCGTCATGGCGGCAAATACACCCAAGACGGGGGCTGATTCAATTGCAAAAGAATCGTTGGGCCCGAGCATGACAAAGGCCGGAGCGAAGGCGATGGAGAAAAACAGGACCGTGTCCAATGCCGAGCCGATCAGCGAGGCAATCAGCGGCGCGCGCCACCATGTCTGGGCGCGGAGCCGGTTGAAAACCGATATATCGAGAAGTTGGCCCGCCAGAAAAGCGGTTCCTGAAGCCATGGCAATGCGCGGATCTGATGCAAGCCATGAAAAACCGACGCCGACGACAAATCCGGCGGCCACGACCTGGCGCGCCCGGCGCGGCCCGTATTGGCGATTGGTGAGATCGGTAATCAGGAAGGAAACGGGATAGGTAAAAGCCCCGAATGTCAGCAGGTCGCCGAGATTGATCCCGGCCAGGGTTCCCCAGAGCGGATACTGGACAAGAACATTGGATGCCACCACGACGGCGGTCATCATCAATACATAAAAAAGAGTCGTGCGATTGAATTGCATTTTTTTATCCTGGGTTATGGAACCAGATGGCATTCAGGGTGATTTAGCGGCAGGCTGGTCTAGCGGTATAGCGAACCATGGGCGCGACACAAGGCGAAAGGCCTGAACCTCAGGTTCAAGCCTTCAAAAATCATGGCACTCGCCAATTGCAATCAGGCAACGGCCTTCTTGACGATCTGGCGACGCAGGAGACGCGCACGCATCGACAATTCGGTCTCGCGAGCCTTGAGCAAAAAGGCATCAAGACCGCCGCGATTTTCAACCGAGCGCAGGGCTGCAGCCGAAACGCGCAGACGGAAGCGCTGGCCGAGCGAATCGGAGATCAGCGTTACCTGGCACAGGTTCGGAAGGAACTTGCGACGGGTCTTGTTGTTTGCGTGGCTCACATTGTTGCCCGACTGGACGGCTTTGCCAGTCAATTCGCATTTACGGGACATGGATACACCTATTTCTTATTGCCAGCAGTCAACGCGTTTTATGGGCTTGAAACCCGGCCCGCATTCCCTCTGGCCTTTTTTGGAAGTCGCGGTTCTATAGTCAGTGAGACTTGCCGCGTCAAGCCAATCCTGCGATTTCCTGACATTGTCTTGGCGCAATTTGGCTTTTTTTGCCGTCTAAAGATGATATTGGCATTTTATGGCGACGACAAGCAATCTGCCGGGGCCGCGATCAAGCCGGTAGACCCCGGCGCGGACACCAACAGATTCGAAATCCCTATCGGTTAAATCAGGTCATCAACAACAGGACAAGAGCATGCGGGCCAGCAATATCATTGCGATTCTCACGATTGTCGGCGCGTCTATCATTCCGGGCATGACGGCGGCGGCAGGGCAAGGCGGCGAAGTCAGCCAGAGCAGCAATTACAATATCACATTGGCAGGCTTGCCCGTGGCCAGCGCCAGTCTCAAAACCACGCTTTATCGCGACAGCTACAAGATGCAGTCGCATTTCCATTCGGAGGGGCTGGCGCATGTCATTTCGGAAATGGAAGCGCTGACCCAGTCCGCCGGCGGTCTGGTCGCCGGTCGTCCGGTTCCCGACAATTACCTTTTGACCTTTCGACGCGGCAAGAAAAGCCGTCGTTTTGATGTGAGCTTTACCGAAGGCGATGTTACCCGGACAGTCATAGATCCGGCGCCAAAGAAGCGGCCCAAGAACTGGATCGAGGTTGGCGCAGATGATCTCAAGGCCGTCATGGACCCGCTTGTCGCGCTGATCCGTCCGGGTGACAAATCGCCTTGCGAGGCGACGCTTCCCGTCTATGACGGCGAAATGCGTTTCGATCTTGTTCTGACGCCCAAGAAGGACAAGCCGTTTTCAGCCACGGGCTTTGATGGAACCGCCAATGTCTGCGCCGTGCGCTTTCAGCCGCGATCCGGTTTTCGCAAGGGGCGCAGCGATCTTGATTACATCACCAAACTGAAGGGAATCGAGATCTGGTTTGCCAAATCCGCCCGGATCAATGCCTATGCGCCGGTCGTCATTTCCGTTCCCACCAAGATCGGCGAGTTGCGGATCGTCGCCAACCGCTTCGACCAGTAAGAATCTGGCCCTGGCCGGAATTTAGCAATTGCGCGGCAAGGCCGGTTTCGGATATTTCCCATCGATGGGGTATTGCGCAAGCAGGGATGAAAGATGAAATTTCGGGCCACGCTGATCGGTTGCTCGGCCATTCTCATGTGGTCGCTCCTGGCCTTGATGACGGCGGCCTCGGGCGCCATGCCGCCATTCCAGCTTTCTGCGATCTGCTTTTCGATCGGCGCGCTGCCCGGCATCATCGTGCTGGCGTTGCGGCCGCAGCGTTTTGCACTGTTGCGCCAACCCGCCAGGGTCTGGGTCGTCGGAATTGCCGGTCTGTTCGGCTACCATTTTCTGTATTTCACGGCGCTGAGAAATGCTCCTGCAGCCGAAGCCAGCCTGATTGCCTATCTCTGGCCGCTGCTGATTGTGGTCGGCTCGGCATTGCTGCCGGGAGAAAGGCTGAAGCTTCATCATGTTGCCGGCGCCCTTTCAGGTTTGGCCGGAACCATGCTGATCGTCGGCGGCAACGGGGTGGATTTCAGCGGCGGTCATCTGCTGGGCTATGGCGCGGCCCTTGCCTGCGCATTCACCTGGGCGGCCTATTCGCTGACGACACGCCGTTTCCACGCCGTTTCCACCGATGTCGTCACCGGTTTTTGCCTGGCAACCGCCATCCTGTCAGCCCTGTGCCATCTTGGATTGGAAACCACGGTCTGGCCGGACAGGGCCTCGCAATGGTTTGCCGTTGCCGGCCTCGGATTGCTGCCGGTGGGTGCTGCCTTCTATGCCTGGGACCATGGCGTCAAAAAGGGCGATATCCAGTTCCTCGGCGTTGCCAGCTATGCCGCGCCCATACTTTCAATCCTGGTGCTGGTGGCAGCCGGATTTGCCGAAGCTTCACCGCGAATTCTGCTGGCCGGCGTATTGGTTACCGGCGGCGCCGTGCTTGCCGCGCGCGATTCGCTGATGCGGCCGAAGCGGGCGTGACCATGGCGGACCGATGACCCAGGCGCAGCCGCTCTTTCGTTTCGCCCCCAGCCCCAATGGACCGCTGCATCTGGGGCATGCTTTGTCGGCCATTCTCAATCATGACATGGCGGCAAAGAGCGGCGGCCGCTTTGTGTTGCGCATCGAGGATATTGATCCGGCCCGGTCAGTGGTCGAAAACGAGCAGGCCATCCATGATGATCTGGCGTGGCTGGGGCTGGAATGGGAAAAGCCGGTACGCCGGCAGTCCGAGCATATCGCGGAATATCAAAATCGTCTCGACAGGCTGAAGGAATTGGGACTTGTCTATCCGGCCTTTCTCAGCCGGGGCGAGGTCAAGGCGAAGATTGCCGGTCTGCAGGCTGAAAAAGGCGATTGGCCGCGCGATCCGGACGGCGGATTTCACTATCCGGGCGATGATCGCCAGCGCAGCCGGGAAGAAGCGGAATCGCTGATTGATGCGGGTGTCAAACATGCCTGGCGGCTTGACATGAAACAGGCAGTCGGAATGCTTGAAGCTCCGCTTTTCTGGAGGGAAATTTCCACTGGCCAGGAAGTCAGGGTTGCCGCCGATCCCGCATCATGGGGCGATGTCATCCTGTGGCGGTCTGATGCGCCCTCCAGTTACCATCTGTCCGTTGTCCACGATGATTACCTGCAAGGTGTCAGCCATGTCGTGCGCGGCATGGATCTGTACCATGCAACATCCGTGCAGCGCCTTTTGCAGGTGCTGCTGGGCTTGGAAGAGCCGGTCTATTTCCACCATCGGCTGGTTCTCGGTCCGGACGGGCGGAAACTTTCCAAAAGCGAGAAATCCAAGAGCCTTGGCGCTTTGCGGGCCGAAGGCGCGACGCCTTCAGACATTCGTCGGCTCGTCGGTCTTTGATGCCGGCGTCTTGCGCGCCTTGCCGCCGGGCGCAAGCTTGCCGGCGATGGCCTTGTAGACCTGGTACTTCATCATTGCCGCGTTGATTTCCGCCCCGATGATGAAGATCGCCCCGATCATGTACAAAAACACCAGCGCGATCATGATCGAGGCAAGGCCGGCATAAGTGGCGGCGTAATTGGCGAAGGTGGAAAGGTAATAGGCAAAGCCCACGGCGCCGGCGACCCAGGCCAGCACGGTCATCACGATGCCGGGCAGGACATCAATCAGCCTGCGCTGACCCGACGGCAGGTAAAGGTGGGTGATCAGCAGGCCGACGACGATGACGCCCAGTGCGCCCCAGATGCTCCAATTGTCCAGCACGGAAAAAAGGTCGATGAGCCAGGGAAACCATTTATCGGCAAAGCGCATGGCCAGAGGCGCGACCACCAGCAGGGTGGAGAGCGCCACCAGGGCCAGCACGGCCGCCAGCACATAACCGAGGCTGATGATGCGGGTAACGTACCAGGGGCGCTTCTCAGCCACCCTGTAGGCGCGATTGAGGGAGACGCGCAGGGCTTCAATGCCGTTGGAGGAGAAATAGGCGGCGGCCATGACCGAAATCGTCAGAAGGCCGCCGCGGGGAATTGTCAGGACCTGGATGACTTCCTTGGAAATGGGACTGGCGATGGATTCAGGCCAGGTATCGAAAATCAGGTGGACTGCGGTTTCGGAAAATTGGTCGGCGCCCAGAAAGGTGGCGAGAGTCGTGCCGAAAATCAGGAAGGGAAAGATCGCCAGCAATGTCGACAGCGCCACATGGCTGGCCATTGCCCAGCCGTCATCGTCGGCGAAATGGTAAAGCGCGTCGTAAATCACTTTGAATGTCAGGCGTAGGATAGGCGGCATCTGCACTCCGGAATCAGCCGACACCGTTCATCGATTGTGTCGGCGACCTGAATATGGGAAACAAAACCCGATTTGTACAGGAAATGGACGAATGGCGGAAAGACCGAGCATTATTGTGACCGGCGCATCAACGGGAATCGGCGCCTTTTGCGCCCGTGCGCTGAACAGGGACGGATGGCGCGTCTTTGCCACAGTGCGCAAGCCGGAGGACATGGCCCCGCTTGAAAGCGACGGCGTGGAAGCCTTGCTGATGGACTATACCGACACCGCCTCGATCCATGCCATGTTCACCGAGGTCATGGCGCGGACCGGCGGCACGCTCGACGCGATCTACAATAACGGCGCTTATGGTCAGGCGGGGGCCGTCGAGGATATTTCCACTGATGTCTTGCGGCTGCAGTTTGAAACCAATTTCTTCGGCTGGCATGAATTGACCCGATTGGTCATTCCGGTGATGCGCGCACAGGGCCGCGGCCGCATCGTGCAATGCTCTTCTATCCTCGGATTGGTGCCGTTTCGCTGGCGCGGCGCTTATACCGCCTCG
Organism: Rhizobiaceae bacterium; assembly: GCA_041742335.1. GTDB lineage: Bacteria > Pseudomonadota > Alphaproteobacteria > Rhizobiales > Rhizobiaceae > Rhizobium_E. The sequence continues at coordinate 13,115 of JBGSIT010000007.1, read as the reverse complement.
AAATTTGCGCTGGAAGGGCTGACCATCACCCTGAGAATGGAATTGGCGGGGACTGGAATCCATGTCAGCCTGATCGAACCGGGCCCGATCCGCTCGCAATTCACCGCCAATGCGCTCTATCATATCGAAAAGAACATTGATCTCGAAGCGTCGGTGCACCGGGTTGAATATGCAAGGCAATTGGCGCGATTGAGAGGCGAATCGCCCGGCATTCGCGGCAAGCTGGGGCCGGAAGCGGTCTATGCGGTGCTCAAGCATGCGCTGACCTCTGCCAAGCCGAAGCCGCATTATCTGGTCACAAGACCGGCGAAAACCGGAGCCCTGTTGAAAAAACTTCTGCCGGCGGTGCTCTTTTACAAATTCATCGGCAGGCTTTAGGAAAGACGCGCCGACAAATCGCCAAAACGAACTGTCCTGCCCACTGAAACCGGAAAAATCCCATGTCCACCTTTACCTATTTCGCCGCCATCATCGTCATGTTCGCCGTTGTCGCCGTTCTGCTGCGCGGCCTGTTCAACATGATGAAGGGCGGCAGCCCCAACCTTTCCAACAAATTGATGCAGTGGCGCATCGTGCTGCAGGCCGTGGCCGTGGCGCTGTTGATGCTGACCTTGTGGCTGACCGGCGGCGGGCGCTGACCATGGTCAAGCTCAACAAGATCTACACCAAGACCGGCGACAACGGCACGACCGGCCTGGTGACGGGTCCGCGGCGGAAAAAGAGCGATCTTCGCGTCGAGGCCTATGGAACGGTGGACGAGACCAATGCCGTTGTCGGCCTGTGCCGGCTGCACGCCGAGGCCTTCCCGCTGCTTGACGGCATGTTGTTCAGGATCCAGAACGATCTTTTCGACCTTGGCGCCGATCTGGCGACCCCTGACACCGGCGAGGACCTTGCCTGGGAACCGCTGAGGATCATTGCCTCGCAGGTCGCCCGCATCGAGGCCGATATCGATCTGCTCAACGGCGAACTTGCCGCATTGAATTCCTTCATCCTGCCCGGCGGCAGCGCATTGGCCACCTATCTGCATCTCGCCCGCACCGTGGCGCGGCGTGCCGAACGGCTGATGGTCGCGCTCAAGGATGAACCCGCCGAGCGCGTCAGCGACCAGGCCCTCAAATTCATCAACCGGCTTTCGGATTTCTTCTTTGTCGCCTCGCGTCACGCCAACAAAAATGGCGCGGCGGATGTCTTGTGGGTTCCGGGAAAAAACCGCTAGACTGGCCCGACCGCAGATTGCCGATTGCAATGATCGCAGCGGTGATCCGGCCAGACCGGGACATGGCAAGACGGGGAAACGGCATGTTCATACCGCTTTATGACACCAACGGTCTGAAGCATATCAAGCTGCAATATGTCACCATCACCCTGATTGCGATCAACATATTGGTGTGGCTGGCAACGTCGCTGGCAGCGACCGATTCCTTTTCCAAGGCTGCGGCGATGGGGCTGGGCTTCATCCCGGCCGTTGTCTTCGATCATGCCAGGCTGGCGCCGCAACTGGTCATCGTGCCGGAAGGCTGGACATTCCTGACCTATGCCTTCCTGCATGGCGACTGGATGCATCTGGGCGGCAACATGCTGTTTTTATGGGTATTCGGCGACAATGTCGAAGATGCCATGGGTCATATCCGCTTCCTGTTTTTCTATCTTGCCTGCGCGGCGGCGGCGGCCCTGTTTCATGGAATGCTGATGCCGCTTTCGGAAGGCCCGTTGATCGGCGCTTCCGGCGCCATCTCCGGCATCGTTGCCGCCTATTTCCTGCTCCATCCCAAGGTGCGGGTCTGGGTTCTTGTGCTCTGGCGCCTGCCTCTGCCTTTGCCGGCGGCCATTCCGCTTGCCTTCTGGATCGGCCAGCAATTCTACATGCTGGTCGTTGATGGCGACGGCTCCGTCTCCTGGGCGGCCCATGTCGGCGGCATCCTGACCGGGCTTCTGCTGGTGATCATACTCAGGCGGCGCGGCGTGCCGCTGCTTGACCGGACGCTGGTGACCCCGCAGGCCGTCCGCCATGTCCAGGCGGTGCCCCTTGAAGGCGTGGATGCGCCGGCGCCTGCCAAAGAGACGCCGCATTGGGGCCGGTAAAGGCCGCCTGGCGCCCGGTGCATTGCCTGATACCGGCGCTCGGGGTGAAAAAATGACCGCACGCGTCAAAATGCGCCGCCTCGGACGTTGAAATGTGAGCAAAATAGCGTATCCATGTCGCCAAATGGCAAACAGACGTCGGCCGGATAGGTCATGGTCTGGCTCGTTGATGCAAAGGGAAGGGACCCATGAAAATTCTTGTGACCGTCAAGCGCGTTGTTGATTACAACGTCAAAATCCGCGTCAGGCCCGATGGCTCCGGCGTTGAACTCAGCAATGTGAAAATGTCGATGAACCCGTTTGATGAAATTTCCGTCGAGGAAGCGCTTCGTCTCAGGGAAGCCGGCAAGGCTGAGGAAGTCGTTGTCGTGTCGGTGGGTCCGGCCAAATGCGAAGAAACCCTGCGCACGGCTCTGGCCATGGGCGCCGATCGCGCCATTCTGGTGGAAACCCCCGAAGGCATCGAGCCGCTTGCCGTGGCCAAGATCGTCAAGGGCGTGGCGCTCGAAGAAAATCCCGGCCTGATCATCGTCGGCAAACAGGCCATCGATGACGATTCCAACCAGACCGGCCAAATGCTTTCAGCGCTGCTTGGCTGGGCCCAGGCAACATTCGCATCGAAGGTCGAGATCAAGGACGGGTCGGCCGACATCACCCGTGAAGTCGATGGCGGATTGCAGACGATCAACGTCAAGCTGCCTGCCGTGGTGACCTCCGATCTTCGCCTGAACGAGCCGCGCTATGCTTCGCTGCCCAACATCATGAAGGCCAAGAAGAAGCCGCTCGACAAGAAGACCCCGGCTGATTACGGCGTCGATGTCGCTCCGCGCCTTACGGTCGTCACGACGGAAGAGCCGAGCGGCCGCAAGGCGGGCGTCAAGGTAAAGTCGGTTGCCGAGCTTGTCGAAAAGCTGAAGACCGAAGCCGGCATTTTGTAAGACAGGAAAACAGATCATGGCCATTCTTCTTCTCGCCGACCACGACAATGCGTCGGTCTCCGACCAGACCGCCAAGGCGCTTTCTGCGGCATCGCAAATGGGCGGCGACGTCCATGTGCTCGTCGCCGGCTCCGGCGCCAAGGCTGCCGCCGACGAGGCTGCCAAGCTTGCCGGTGTCGCCAAGGTCCTGCTTGCCGATGGCGCTGATTACGCCAACGGCCTTGCCGAACCCCTCGCAGCTCTCATCGTGTCGCTGGCGCCCGCTTATGATGCGATTGTCGGCGCAGCCACTGCGACCGGCAAGAATGTCATGCCGCGCGTGGCAGCCCTTCTTGATGTCATGCAGATCTCCGAAATCATTGAAGTGATCTCGGCCGATACCTTCAAGCGTCCGATCTATGCGGGCAACGCCATCCAGACGGTAAAGTCCGCTGAAGCCAAGAAGGTTATCACGATCCGGACCGCCTCTTTTGCCGCTGCAGAACCCACCGGTTCGGCTGCAGTCGAAAGCATTTCCGGCGCGGGCAATCCCGGTCTTTCGGCCCATGTGCGCGATGCCTTGTCATCATCGGACCGGCCGGAACTGACCTCGGCCAAGATCATCATTTCCGGCGGACGGGCATTGGGATCGGCTGAAAAGTTCCGTGAAGTCATCCTTCCGGTCGCAGACAAGCTGGGTGCGGCCGTCGGCGCTTCGCGCGCAGCTGTCGATGCAGGCTACGCGCCCAATGATTGGCAGGTCGGCCAGACCGGCAAGGTCGTCGCCCCCGATCTCTATATCGCTTGCGGTATTTCCGGCGCCATCCAGCATCTGGCCGGCATGAAGGATTCCAAGGTGATCGTGGCGATCAACAAGGACGAAGAAGCCCCGATCTTCCAGGTTGCCGATTACGGCCTGGTGGCCGATCTCTTCGAAGCCCTGCCGGAACTTGAAAAGGCCTTGTAGGCCAACCATGCCCCGGCACAATTCCAGCCGTGCCGGGGCATGAAACTATGGTTGCAACGACCATGGTCATTTCGCAGTTGCGAAATGAATGGAAAAATGATCGAATAAGCAGTCAGGCCGGGCTTGCTGCCAAGCGCCCGGTTGATTATTTTTCTTCAAAGCCGCCAAATCAAAAAAACAGACGGGAAAAACAATGGCCATCGAAATTGTCAATGTAGGTGTGGTCGGCGCCGGCCAGATGGGCTGCGGCATCGCTCACGTGGCTGCAATGGCTGGTTATCGTGTCCAACTCTACGATTTGAGCGCAGAACAGATTGAAACCGCACTCGCCACCATCAACGGCAATTTTGCCCGCGCGGTGACCAGCGGCAAGATGACTGACGAAGAGCGCAAGACGGCTCTTGAACGCATCAGCGGCTCAAATGACATCAATGATCTGGCGGCCATGGATCTCGTCATCGAGGCGGCCACCGAGGACGAAGCCGTCAAGCGCAAGATCTATGGCCAGGTCTGCCCGGTGATGAAGCCGGAAGCCATTCTGGCGACCAATACATCCTCGCTGTCGATCACCCGGCTGGCGTCGTCCACCGATCGCCCCGAGCGCTTCATGGGCATTCATTTCATGAACCCGGTGCCGGTGATGAAACTGGTCGAACTTGTCCGCGGCATTGCCACGAGCGAGCCGACTTTCGCTGCGGCGAAGGCCTTCGTGACCAAGCTGGACAAGACCATTACCGTTGCCGAAGATTTTCCGGCCTTTATCGTAAACCGGATCCTGTTGCCGATGATCAACGAGGCGATATACACGCTTTATGAAGGCGTCGGTTCGGTCGAGGCGATTGATACCGCCATGAAGCTTGGCGCCAATCATCCGATGGGGCCTTTGCAACTGGCTGATTTCATTGGTCTGGATACCTGTCTTTCGATCATGCAGGTGCTGCATGACGGCTTGGCGGACACCAAATACCGGCCTTGTCCGCTATTGGTCAAATATGTCGAAGCCGGTTGGCTTGGCCGCAAGGCAGGCCGCGGTTTTTATGATTATCGCGGACCGGTTCCTGTTCCCACGCGGTAAAGTCCGGTCCCTTACCCAGAATCTGACCATCTTCGGTTCATCCTATCTTAAAGAAACTGTTCCATTTTCCTTGAGGTTGGAGCAACCCCGAGAATGGCATTTTCCCATCGATTGAAACTCCTGGTCACGACCATGGTCTTTTCGCTGTTGTTGGCGGGATGTTTCTGGCTGGGTTTAGATTCGATCCGATCCCGCTGGAACCAATCGCGGCTTGAATCCATGAGCCGCAGCGCCATCCAGCGCGTCGAATTTGCCGTTGACTTCGCCATAATCGGCATGGGCGGCATTGTCGCCGTTGATGCGGCCGGCTGTTGGCCAGCCGAAAAGATCGGGTTGCGCAAGGCGATCTATGCCGCCAGCAACGCCAAGGACATCCGTATTGATAATGGCAATGTGACTTGCTGGGGCATGGCGGGCGCGGAAGAGGGGCTCGACCAATTAATCGCCGCCGCCAACAAGAATCCGGCGGCCAACCGCAGCTACCAGCTTTTTGCTGTCAACGCCGATCGCTGGCAGGGCCTTGGCATTGGCTGGAATCATTCGCCCGGCCGAAACATTATTGAAGTCATTTCCACCCACAACATGCTGTTTGACCTGTTGCCCGCCCATTTGCGCGATCATGCCACGATGGACATGGAACTTTCAGATGGCAGCGTCTTTGCCGCTTATCGACCCGAGAGCGCCGGCGTGCCTGAACTGGCTGAGGTGGACACCTTCCAGGCGCAATCCAAACGCTTTCCCATTCATTTCACGTTGCGTCTCGACCATGCGGCAGTCGCCGCCTGGAACAATGATCCGCCCGGCGGCTTTGTGGCGATCGCCCTTGCGCTTACGCTCATCATCGGCTTTCTTGCGGCGCGCGGGATTGTCCGTGAGCCATCCTTGCTGCGGGAACTGGACCATGCCTTGGCGAATGGCGAAATCCGCCCCTATTTCCAGCCCATCTTTGATCTCGGCAGTCGCCAGCTGCTGGGGTATGAAATGCTGGCCCGCTGGGTCAAGCCGGATGGCAGCGTGATTGCGCCGTCAGGATTTATCCCTCTTGCGGAAAATGAAGGCCGCATAGCCTTGGTCACCCAGGAACTGCTGCGCCTGGCCGGCGAGCAAATCGGGTCCTTTCTGCATGCCCATCCCGACAAGAAACTGACTTTCAATGTCACGCCGGACCAGTTCCTGACCGAAGGCTTTGCCGGACAGCTTTTTTCCGATGTGGTGCGTTTCGGGCTTCCCACCGCTTCAATGGTTGTTGAAATCACGGAAAGGCAGGCGATAGCCGATCTTGAAAAGGCCGCGGCCGTTTCTGCCAAACTTCTGGAATCGGGCATCAGCCTGGCGATTGACGACGCCGGCACCGGTCACAACGGGCTGTCGGCCATTCACGGCCTTGGCGCGCAATATCTGAAAATCGACAAATATTTCGTTGACGGCCTGCTGCTGGACAAGAGATCTTCCAGCCTGATTGAAATGCTGGTCGGACTGGCGCGCGAATTCAGCATGACGGTGGTCGCCGAAGGCATCGAAACCGATGCACAGATCGAAATCCTCAAAAGTCTCGGAATCAACCAAGGCCAAGGTTATGTCTATTCAAAACCGGTTCCGGCCGAAATCGCCTTGGCGATGGCGGCAACCGTGCACCGGCGGGTCGAACCCGCGCCGGTCAAGCTGTTAAGAGCCGGCTGACGGCCCCAGCGCTGCAGCAAGCATCGCCTTGGCGTCAGGGCTGTCCCATTTGGCCGGGCCGTTCATCGAACCCAGCATGCAGCCTTTTTCATCAACCAGAACCGTGACCGGCAGCCCGAAGGCAAGACCCTGCTTCTTCAATGTATTGAAGCTGCCCATTGTGGCGTCCCGGTAAAAAGCCAGACTGGCCACGCCGGTTTCGGCAAGAAACGCCTTGGGCTTTTCCACATCGCCGGTATCTATATTGATGGCGACAACCTCGAAAAGGTCGCTGCCCATGTCTTTTTGCAGGCGGTCCAGGGCCGGCATCTCTTCCCGGCATGGAACGCACCAGGTCGCCCAGAGATTGACAAGGCGCATATGTCCGGCAAGCGTATCAAGGTTGATCGTCTTGTCGTCAGGGCCGTTGAATGCGCCGAGTTTGAGCGGTTTCGGTTCGTCGCTCAAGGCGAAGGCTGCGACTTCACCCTTGGCAAAAGGCTTGGCGGCGGCCGCCCTGACGGCAGCGCCGGAGCAATCGATTTCTGCAACAACGGCGTCGCTGCCATTGCCAGACCCCATCAGATTCATGTAAACCCCAGCCGCACCGGCAATGGTTCCCGCAATGGCGGCAATCACCACCAGTTTGAGGGAAGGGAGAACCGATTTTCTTTTTTCCTGCATTTCCATCTCACGGGTTATAGCATCATGGCTGACGGCACTTCGGATACTTCTTCTTCCAACCAGATGTGGGGCGGGCGTTTTGCTTCAGGCCCCGATGCCATCATGGAAGAAATCAATGCCTCGATCGGTTATGACCAGAAACTCTTCGCCCAGGACATTGAGGGCTCGATAGCCCATGCCACAATGCTGGAGCGTCAGGGCATTATTGCGTTGGCGGACAAGACCGCCATCATTGAGGGTCTAAACCAGATCCGGGGCGAAATTGAAAGCGGCAGTTTCGCCTTCTCACGCAAACTTGAAGACATTCACATGAATATTGAGGCCCGCCTTGCCGTCCTGATCGGCCCTGCGGCCGGCCGGCTGCATACGGCGCGGTCAAGAAATGACCAGGTGGCGCTGGATTTCCGGCTTTGGGTCAAACAGGAACTGATGCGTGTCGATGCCGCCCTGACCGGCCTGATCACGGCCTTTCTCAATCGCGCCGAAGAGCATGCCGCAACCGTCATGCCGGGCTTTACCCATTTGCAGACCGCCCAGCCGGTGACATTCGGCCACCATGCCATGGCCTATGTGGAAATGTTCGGGCGCGACCGGTCGCGGGTGCGTGACGCAATCGAGCGTCTGGATGAATGCCCGATCGGTGCTGCGGCGCTGGCGGGCACGCCCTATCCGATTGATCGCCACATGACGGCCGCAGCACTCGGTTTCCGGGAGCCTACCCGCAACTCCATCGATACGGTGTCCGACCGCGATTTCGCGCTGGAATTCCTGGCGATCGCCGCCATTGCCGCGACCCATTTGTCGCGATTGGCCGAGGAGATCGTCATCTGGTCGACGCCGCAATTCGGTTTCATCAGGCTGTCAGACGCCTTTTCGACAGGCTCGTCGATCATGCCGCAGAAGAAAAATCCCGATGCCGCCGAGCTTGTCCGGGCCAAGACCGGTCGGATCAATGGTTCGCTGATTGCGCTTCTGACGGTGATGAAAGGGCTGCCGCTGGCCTATTCCAAGGACATGCAGGAAGACAAGGAACAGGTGTTTGATTCCGCCGCCAGCCTGGAGCTGGCGCTGGCCGCCATGACCGGCATGGTCGGCGACATGACCATCAATGTCGACCGGATGAAGGCTGCCGCCGGATCGGGCTATTCCACCGCCACTGACCTTGCCGACTGGCTTGTCCGTGCGCTCGGCCTGCCGTTCCGCGAGGCCCATCATGTAACAGGCCGCGTGGTCGCTGCAGCGGAAGCAAGAGGGGTTGACCTTTCCGGTCTTTCGCTGGCCGAATTGCAAGCCATCCATCCTGCCATCACCGACAAGGTCTTCGACGTCATTACGGTGGAGGCCTCGGTTGCCTCGCGCAAAAGCTTCGGCGGTACGGCGCCGGACGAAGTCCGCAAGCAGATCGCCTGGTGGCGGCAACGGGTTTGACAGGAATGTTGCATTGAAAATACTCAATTTGTTAATGCTTGCCTTGCTGTTGGCGGCAAGCGCCGCAATGATGCAGGGCTGCGGGGCCTTGCAGGGTTGCCCGGGACATAGAACGATCTGCCGGTTGTTGTGATTGATCAACTTGCGGCGCGCATTGCCGGATTGAAAAAATCAGGCTGCACAAGCCGTGCTTATTTCGCTATGACAGTTCTACGATCGGTTCAGGAAAATCCATGATGCGCCTGCCTGCAAAAAACACCCGTCTGCTGCTTGCCCTTTTCATTTCGGCGGCAATGCTCACTGCTTGCGGTCGCAAGGGGGACCCGGAAGCGCCGGGGGCGACGCCAGCCAAACAAACCACCACCACTCCGAAACCGGCTGTCGAAGACAGGCCGTTTTTTCTTGATCCAATTCTTTGACGGGCCACGACCTTGAATCATTTTGAATATCGCGATGGCGTTCTTTACGCCGAAAACGTTGCCGTGCCGGATATTGCCAAGGCCGTCGGAACGCCATTTTACTGCTATTCAACGGCAACGCTGGTGCGTCACGTCAAGGTCATGAATGACGCCTTTGCCGGCATGGATGCGCTTGTCTGCTATGCCATGAAGGCCAATTCCAACCAGGCCGTGCTGAAGACCATCGCGCAAGCGGGCGCCGGCATTGACGTCGTGTCGGAAGGCGAGTTGGCGCGCGCGCTGGCGGCCGGTGTCGAAGCTTCACGGATCATGTTTTCAGGCGTTGGCAAGAAGCCGCGTGAAATGGACCGGGCGCTTGCGGCCGGCATTTATTGCTTCAATGTCGAAAGCGAGCCCGAACTGGAAGTGCTCAACCAGCGCGCCGTCCTGATGGAAACGCGCGCTCCGGTCTCGTTCCGGGTCAATCCGGATGTCGATGCCCGCACCCACGCCAAGATTTCCACCGGCAAAAAAGGCGACAAATTCGGCATTTCCTTTGAGCGGGCGCGTTCGGTCTACCGGCATGCGGCGACTTTGCCCGGCATAAACGTGACCGGCATCGACATGCATATCGGCAGCCAGATTACCGAATTGCAGCCCTTCGCCGATGCTTTTGCGCTGCTCAAGGAACTGGTCGACAGCCTGCGCTCGGACGGGCACAATATCGAGCATGTCGATATTGGCGGCGGGCTGGGGATTCCCTACAAGCTTGATAATTTGCCCCCGCCCTTGCCCGACGAATATGCCGCCATTGTCAAGAACCAGCTCAAGGACCTTGATTGCCGCATCGTCTGCGAGCCGGGGCGTCTGATCGTCGGCAATGCCGGAATCCTCGTTACCGAAGTCATCTATGTCAAGGATGGCGGCCAGAAGACCTTCGTCATCGTTGACGCAGCCATGAACGATCTGATCCGCCCGACGCTTTACGAGGCCTGGCATGAAATCCAGCCGGTGGTGATCTCGGCGGCCAATGCGCCGCGGATCAAGGCCGATGTGGTTGGCCCGGTTTGCGAAAGCGGCGATTATCTGGCGCTTGACCGGGAAATGGCGATGCCGAGGCCCGGTGATCTGCTGTCGGTGGGATCAGCCGGCGCCTATGGGGCCGTTCAGGCGGGCACCTATAATTCCCGGCCGCTGATTGCCGAAGTCCTGGTCAAGGATGGCGCGTTCCATGTCATACGGCCGCGCCAGACCATCGAGGAGCTGATAGCACTGGACAGTCAGCCCGACTGGTTGAAATGATCACCATTTGACCTCGCATCCGCCACAAACAATGGTATGCTCTCTTAAACGGGTTTAGTGAGAGCGGATGAGCAAGACGACCAAAACAGGCCAGCTGGACAGCCATTTGCAAAACGATGGCCGCCTGACGGCGCTCCGGCGCCGGATTGCGTTCAAGCGCGGCTTGGCGCAATGGGCGATGATGGCCGAACGGGTCTGGATTGCCGCATTGCCTCTGCTGGGCGTGGCAAGCCTCTACCTGATCCTGAGCTGGTTCGGCTTTTTCCGCCAGATGCCGGATCTGGTGCGCTATGGCGCGCTGGGAGCCTTGGTGGTGGCCGGCCTTGCCTCATTGCTGTCGTTTCGCGGCGTCAAGCTGCCGCGCGCGCAGGAAGCCGAAGAACGCATTGAAATCAACAGCGGCCTGGCCCACCAGGCCATCCGCGTCATGGGCGACAAGCCGACCGGCCATGATCCCTATGGCGATATATTGTGGCATGCCCACCAGACCCGGATGGCGGAAAAGGTCAAGGGACTGGATGCAGGCATGCCGTCACCCGATATTGCCCGCCATGACCCCTTGGCGATCCGGGCGCTGGTCGTTTGCCTGTTGTTCGTCGGCTGGGGTTTTTCCTTTTCCGGCTCCGGCGGCACCATTCGCGACGCTTTCGTTCCGACGATGAAGACATCCAATCTCGCGGCAGGCACCCGGATTGACGCCTGGGTGACGCCGCCGGCCTATACCGGCCGGGCGCCGGTTTTCCTGCTGATGGACAATCCGCAGGATGTCGAGACAATTTCCGTGCCGCAGTTTTCCGAACTGACGGTCCGGCTGTCCGGCGAAGATCGGGCGCTTGACTACATTGCAGCTAAGGACGGCCAACCGATAGCGCTGCAGAAAACCGATGGACCGGCCAAAACAAGCCAGGCTTCCAGCCAGACAGAGTCCAGACTGGCGGCCCACGGTTATCGCTTGAAGCTTGAACAGGACGGGACTTTCCAGCTTGGCGAAAAGTCCTTCGCCTTCAATCTGGTCAAGGACAAGGTCCCCGAGATTGCCTATGACAAGGAGCCTTCGGCCACCGTCAACGGCGCGCTGGAAATTTCGTTTGCGGCCAAAGACGATTATGGCGTGACGGAAGCCCATGCCGAGATCGTGCCGCTGGAGAGCGATGCAGGCGCGGTCACGCTTTATGACCTGCCCGAATATCGCCTCGACATTCCCGGCAGCGGCAAGGGCGAAATCAAGGCCGTATCCAGCCGCGACCTGACCAAGCATCCCCTGTCGGGCAAGAAAGTGCGCATGACCCTGGTGGCCACCGATGCGCTGGGCCAGATCGGCAGAAGCGAACCGCGCGACATCATCCTGCCAGCCCGTCCTTTCAGCGAGCCGCTGGCTGCCTCCATCGCCGAACAAAGGCAGGTCTTTTCGCTTGATGTCCGCAAGGTTCGCCGCGCATTGGATCTCAATGCGGCTTCAACGCTGCGCCCCGAAGAAACGATAGAAAATCTTTCCCATTACCTGCTGGTGCAATCGGCCGCCAACCGCCTGAAGCTGTCGCGCAATCCCGCAACGCTCAAGGAGACGGCGGATTATTTCTGGGACATTGCGCGCGGCATTGAGGATGGCGATCTTTCGGTTGCCGAAAAGAATTTGAAGAACGCCCAGCAGGCATTGGCCGACGCTTTGAAGCGCAACGCGCCTGATGCTGAAATCCAGAAATTGATGAAAGAACTGCGCCAGGCCATGCAGGACTATCTGGCGGAGCTTGCCAAGCGCAACCAGCAGGACGGCAAACAGCAAAACAGCGAGATGGCCCGCAATGTGATTCGCAGCCAGGACTTGCAGAAAATGCTTGACCAGCTGGAAAATCTCGCCCGTTCCGGCGCGCGCGACGAGGCCCAGAAGCTGCTCAACGACATGCAGCGGTTGATGAACAATCTCAATACCGCAAGGCCGCGCGATGGCAATAATGACCGGAACAATCCGGTGCGCCAGCAGATCGACCGCCTTGGCCAGATCCTGCAGGATCAGGAAAAGCTGATGGAGGAAACCCATAAGCTCGAACAGGCCCTGCGCGACCGCCAGCAGCGCGGTGATCCGCTAAACCCCGACGACGGCCTTTCACCGCTGGAAGATCCATTTGGCGAGGACGGCATGAACATGCCCGACAGGCAGCCGAATGGCGACGAGCAGGCCCAAGACGGCCAGCAACCCGGCGAAAAGGATGCATCGCCGTTTGACAAGATGACAGCCGAGCAATTGAAACAGGCCCTGTCCGATTTGAAGAAAAGACAGGACGAGCTGGAAAAAGGCGTTGGCGAATTGCAAAAGAAACTGTCGGAACTGGGCATGAAGCCGGTTCCCGGTTTCGGCGAAGGCAAGAAGGAAATGAAGAATGCCGCCGGCGCGCTTGGCAAGTCGGAGGGCCAGAGGGCGCTTGACAGTCAGGGGCGCGCGCTTGAGGCGCTGCGCAAGGGCGCTGGCGACATGATGCAACAGATCATGCAGGCCGGCGGTCGTGGTCGCGGCGGCAATCAACATTGCCTTGAGCAGGTTGATGGTGTCTGCCAGCACAACGTGCTTAGGCCGACGCACGCTGGTTGCATCGTTGCCATAC
>JBGSIT010000006.1:0-17281 GCA_041742335.1 Rhizobiaceae bacterium | reverse complement strand
ATGACCTTGCCCCGTTGACCTAATCCGGTTTGAAGTTCGTTTTGGCCCATCGAGAGGACCAGAACATGAAACGAAGCCGCTTCACGGAAGAGCAGATCATCGGGATACTGAAGGAACACGAGTCCGGAATTCCTGTTTTGGATCTCTGCCGCAAACATGGTGTCAGCGATGCCAGCATTTACAAATGGAAAGCCAAATATGGTGGCATGGAGGTTTCCGAAGCCAAGCGCCTGAAGGCGCTTGAGGATGAAAACGCCAAGCTGAAACGGATGCTTGCCGATGCCATGCTGGACAATGTGGCGCTGAAGGATCTTTTGGGAAAGAAATGGTGACGCCCGCAGCCAAGCGGAAAGCTGTCACGCATCTGATGGGTCAACATGAGATGAGTGAACGGCGGGCGTGTAAAGCCATCGGCTCTTGCCGCATGACCATCCGTTACAATTCCACGCGTCCCGATGACAAAGATCTTCGGGAGCGCATGACGGCGCTGGCCCGCGAGCGTCGCCGGTTCGGTTATCGGCGGCTTCACGTGTTGCTGAGGCGCGAGGGGCATGCCGTCAACCACAAGAAGCTTTACCGGCTCTACCGGGAAGAAAAGCTGACCGTGCGCAAGCGTGGTGGCCGCAAAAGGGCAATCGGGACCCGAGCGCCCATGCTGGTTCCCATCCAGCCCAATGAAAGATGGTCTCTGGACTTCGTCTCGGACCAGTTCACCGATGGAAGGCGGTTCCGTATTCTGACCGTTGTCGACGATTGCACCCGCGAGAACCTGGCGCTTGTCGCTGACACGTCCTTGTCCGGTGCTCGGGTTGCGCGGGAGTTGGAACACCTTGTCACCGAGCGGGGCAAACCGCGCATGATTGTCAGCGATAATGGAAGTGAACTGACCAGCAACGCCATTCTGGCATGGGCCGACCGGGCGCATGTCGAATGGCACTATATCGCTCCGGGCAAGCCGATGCAAAACGGCTTTATCGAAAGCTTCAACGGTCGACTGAGGGATGAACTGCTCAACGAGACACTGTTCTCGTCCATCAACCATGCCCGAACGACGCTTTCAAAATGGAGGGAAGACTATAACAAAGACCGCCCGCACTCGCAGCTTGGCTGGATGACTCCAAGCGAATTTGCCGACACCTTCGCAACGCGCCGGGCTTTGGCGCTGCGCAATGTGGATAACTCCGCACCAAAGCCCGTCACATCAAACGCCGGAAACGAACTCAAAACTGGATAAAACTTGGGGGCAAGGTCATTTATCATCTCGCCAGTTGCAATTTTCTCAGGCAAGACTATTTCCTCAATAAACGTAGACTCGGACCAGCCGGTGACGGTCATCTGACTGACTTCAACTGAGGGGTTACCAATTTGACCAATCCATATTCTGAACTGCCTCCCGAGAGGTTCTGGAGATCTGGAATTGCGGAACAGCACCCCTCCACTGTGGAAAAACTATATCAAAAAAAATTTGAAATCTTACCGAAAGACCGGGTTGCCACTGCGGGAAGTTGTTTTGCGCAGCATGTAGCACGTCACATGTCTAGACGCGGTTTCACAATACTGGATGTCGAGCCATCAGTCGAAAACATCCCCGATGATATAGCCAAGAAATATGGCTACAATTTATATTCTGGTCGGTATGGAAACATATATACGGTCGAGCAATTGTATCAGCTGTTTCAGGACGCGACATCGCTTGAAACCCGCCGAGAGGATGTCTGGGAACGCAATGGACGGTTTTTTGACGCTATAAGGCCAAGTGTCGAGCCAGAGGGGCTTGAGTCGGTTGAGGAGGTTTTGAGCCATAGAGTTGAACACCTCAAGCGCGTACGAATATTGCTCGATTCCATGGATGTTTTTGTCTTTACCTTGGGTCTTACCGAGGGGTGGCGCAATAAGGCCACGGGCACGGTTTACCCCACTTGCCCAGGCGTGATCGCCGGAACATTTGACCCGGAGCTATTCGAATTTGTTAATTTCGACTTCTTCCAGATCCATTCCAAAATGATCGAAATTCGTGAGTTGCTTCAGAGCCACAATCCCAATATCAGAATCCTGCTGACGGTATCGCCAGTTCCTCTAACGGCGACAATGGCGAATGAACATGTCCTGGTTGCTACCACCTATTCAAAATCGACTTTGAGGTCTGTATGCGGCGCCCTGTCGAAATCATTCGAAGACGTTGATTACTTCCCGTCCTACGAGCTGATTGCATCACCATTTTCCAAGGGCTTCTTTTACGAAGCAAACATGCGCAGCGTGACGGAAATGGGCGTAGATACTGTCATGAAGGTCTTCTTTACAGAGCATTCGCATTACGCCGAATCTACGGAAGGACAAGGAAACAAACGAAGAAACGGGAACAAGCGGAAAGGTGCCAATCGTGGGGGAAGGAACAAGGAGGACGTAGTTTGTGAAGAAGCGTTGCTAGAGGCCTTTTCACGATGACGTTTGATGTCTGCGTTATCGGAAACTCGCATGTTGGCGCAATTAAGATGGGTTGGGACGAAATCAGCCGCGACCACCCGGAATGGAATCTAGATTTCTTTGCTGCGCCTGGAGTTGCGTTGGCAGATACCTTCGTTGAAGACGGCATCTTGAGTACCAATAATCCAGAACTTCAGAAAGCTTTGATTTTCACTGGCGGCACAGACCGGATAGACTTGACTCGCTATCATTCTTTCTTGATCGTCGGCGGCTCACTCAAGATTTCGCTCCCTGAAATTACAAGGGACCATCTGTTTTTTAAGACACCTCGGTGCAAAAAGCAGCTGGTTTCCAAATTGTTTATCAAAGAGATTTTGAGTCATAGGTTTCGCAGAAGCGTAGCTTTCAAATTGGCTGAGAGAATCCGAAGCGAGGTGTCTACTCCTATCTATTGCATGCCTCACCCCTATCCAGATACGCGTGTCGTGGATCATAAAAAATGGGACGTTTTCAAGATTGTGAAAAAAGCAGGGTATACAAAGGAGTGGCGAGCAATTTTTGAAAGTGCCTGCAGCGAAATCCTGTCGAATTTAGCTGAACCCATTTTTCAGAATGACAGCACAATCGTTGACGATGTTTTTACCGATGTTCAATTTAGCGTGGGAACAAAACGGTGGCGGCCCGACATCGAAGAGGATCGGCCGGATGATGAAAACTTTCATATGAATAGTCTTTTTGGTATCCAGCAATTGGAAAAATTCTTTAGTGTTGTAAAACCCAAGCGCAGAGGAGTGGTTCCTTTTTTTGTCCAACAATACAATCGTTTATTTCACGAGAGTCTGTAGAAGTGCGCCAGACCAAGGGGACACTATGTTATAAGTTGTAAAAGTCTCGACTTGATCTGTCTCGCCATCGGGTGTGCGTTCCATCTGGCTCCGGCATGATCTTGCCAACCTCAAAAAGCGGCTGAAAGCACTGGAAGACGAAATCGCCAAGGACAACGCCATTATCCTCACCGAAGCACAGGTTCAGGCTCTGGAGCACAAAAAGCTGGACGATGAGGCCTGCGGTGAGATCGAAACCGCCCATCCTGGTTATTTGGGAAGCCAGGACACATTCTATCTCGGCACCCTCAAGGGGGCGTGGGTCGGGTTTATCAGCAAACCTATGTGGACACCTATAGCAAGGTCGCCCATGCCAAGCTCTACATCACAAAGACGCCGATCAGGTCAGCCGATCAAGCAGGTTACCACACCTGACAAAATCGCCCACTGTTGAAGCGGAGCGTCTCGGACCTCCAGCTCAGGCGGCGGTCACCGGATTGTCGTATCAGCGGCTCTCACCAGTTACGGTGAGGCCGAGAATGCGCCAGCTCTGCATTCCGCCACGATAGTAGAAGATACGTTCCGCCGGGTAGCCTGCGGCGATCATGGCGCGAATGGCGGTCGGCGACTGGCCGCACCATAGACCGTTGCAGAACAAGGCCACGCGCTTTGCCTCGGTGCAGTCCCATCCGTCGAAATCCGGCTCGCAGCCAAGGCGGTTGAGCCGGTCGCCCACCTCCGTGTATGGCAGGCTGATGGCACCGGGAATCGTTCCGCCCCGGAACCAGTCAACCGTGCGGCTGTCGACGACAATCGCGGCCGGATCCTTGAGCATTTCGATCAGCTCAATTTCTCCGATCGTCGTTACGCCCTCTGCCGGTGTAAATGGTTGAATGCAGAAAGGTGGGCACGCCCGCGAAGTCTTCGCATATTCACCGGTGATCTCGTGGCTCTGATCCTGGATGCGGCGTATCTCCACCGGGCCGTCATCGGTCTCCACTGTCACGCTTTTCATCCCGGATGTGATTCCGACCTTCAGTTCTTCAGCCACGCCAGTTCCGACGAGCGCCAATATCGCCACGCCAACCGCTGCAAATCCCGCTACGAAATATCTTGGCATGTGAACCTCCATTGATCGCTTGGTATATAGCATTTACTTGATATGATGTTGAGATCGTTTGCGCCGGATATTCAGCCATTTGCGGGTTTGGCTGTTCCGGTTGCTGAAAAACGCCGACCGGGAAAACCAAGACTTCAAAACGTGAGGCCCGAAAAGGGGTGCAAGGTATATTGCGTCGGATCGACGGCAGCCGTCGATCGAACCGTCGGCTGTGGATTGACCAGCTCTATCCTGCGGTGTGGAGCGAACGTGCCAACACGACGTAACGCGTCGTCGACGAGGCTATATGCCTGATCACGTCGATCGATATCCCGGACGAAGCGAGAAAGCCAATAACCTGCATAATGCGGGGTTCAAAGCTCTCCATATGCGAGAACGCGCAGGCCGGTTTTGAGCACATATTGACAACATAAATGTCAATATGACATGTATATTGTCATGGAAAAAACCGAGCAGCTTTATCGTCTCATCTGGATGTCGCGCCCGCTCATGCAAGCAGCGGAGACCCGCGTTGAACGGGGCCTCGACGGCACTGGCCTGACGGTCAGAATGCGCGCCGTTCTCGAAATCCTTCACGCACATGGGAGCGCGACCGTTCCCGATATTGCCATGAAGCTGGAAATCAAACGGCAATATGTGCAGCTGATGGTCAATGAAACACTTTCCGAAGATCTGACGATCGGTCGCCCGAACCCTCGCCACAAGACTTCGACAATGATTGCTTTGACCGAGAAGGGCCGCAGGCTGATCGAAGACGTTGTAGCGCGCGAGAAAAGACTTGTGGCGTTCATGGGTGCGGAAATCGACGCGGCGGATGTCGCCACAGCGTTCGATGTCGTCATGACGTTGATCGAGAAGTTGAAGAGTCATGAAGGGGAATATTTGGAATGACAGGCTACCTTCTCGCTCTTGCAGCCTTTGCCGCGATCTTATGGCTCGCGAATGGAATGAGGCAGATCGGCGCAGTCAGCAGGGGAACGCCGATCAGTGATCGTAATGGAACGGCTTTGCTGTTGATCGATCTTCAGACTGTGTTCTGGGATCATGGACCATATGACGAAAAAGCGAAATCCAGCGCCACCTCGGCCATCTTGGCCGAGGTGGCGGCGGCAAAGGCTGATAAGATACCGGTCGTCGCCGTGCTTCAGGAGTGGTCCATCCCTTCGACAAAGATCATCGCGCGGCTGGCAATGAAAGGTCAGGGGGTGGAAGGAACCCCGGGAACCGAGATCGCGGGGCCTTTTGACAGGCTTTTTGACCATATTCTCATCAAGAGAGTTCAGGATGCGTTCGAAACGGGAGAGCTGGATAGGCTTCTTGAGAGGCTCGATGTGGGCAAGATTCGGATTGTCGGGTTGGACATGAAATATTGCGTGGCCAAGACGGCACTTGCAGCGCGCCAGCGAGGATATGAGGTTGATATTGTCACCGAGGCAACCTTGTCCGCAAATCAAGCGGCGGCCAAGCAAACCATGGCCATGCTCGCCGCAAAGGCTGTCACTCTGCGATAGGGCCGATCTCGTGAGGCCGGACGCGGGCCTCGCCTGAGGGATCCTGAACGGCAGCTTCATTCAGATAGAAGTTCGCCCGGCAGCCAAAGTCCACTCTCCGCCCTGATTGGATATTAGCCCCAGGCAATCAAATTGTCCGATTCTGTGATCACTGAAGGCGAAAATAAATGGCTGAAATGAAGGCGCAATGCCGTCCTTTTTGAAAGCCGCCTTCAACGAGCAGGCAGAAGCAGTCGATCGGCGTCAATCAACTTTCCTGCAATATCTATCCCAGGCATCCATAAACGCCCGTCTTTTTTCAAGCGCATCCCGGCGACGATAGGCTCGCTCTGTTTCGTCTCCCAAAACATGCGCCAGTGCCCCCTCTACAAGTTCCCGAGAACCATTCGTTTCCTCTCTTGCCCGGCCGCTGAATGACGATCGAAACCGTCTCTGCAATCAGCCCTCACCGGAGTACGACAGTATAAAAATGGGCTTTATCTCGATGCCGGTGTCGCCGGGTTTGCGTTTGTCGATACCGGGATCGCGCCTGCGCAGAAAGCCCGGAAACTGCCTGTTTACAGGTCCAGAGCCTGACGTCCGGCCTTTCCTGCGTTTGGTGACGCGGAGCATGCGCCAAAGCCGGGGCGACAGGGAAACCAGATCACCCCCTCACAAGCTGCAACAATTCCTGGCCAAGCGGATGGTCAGCATCTGCCAGATCGAAGACCACATCAAAATGGTGCCGCCGCTTGCCGATCATGCAAGGCGCGCCAACCGCCTTTGCATAGGCCTCGCTCTGGCGGTGAAAGCCCGCCGCCTCGCGTTCAGCGGCAACCACACTCAGGCGCGGCGCAATGCCGGGCAGATGGCGCAGCGGACTGAATGACCGGATCTCGACGGGCGACAGCTGCATCCAGTCTTGCACATGGCTTGCCGCAATCGGCGCCAGATCAAACAGGCCGCTGACCGGCATGGCGGCGGCGATTGGCTGCTCAGGCAAGCCAAACTCGGCCTGCCAGCCGCCTTGCAGCAAAGTCGCGGCAAGATGGCCGCCCGCAGAAGAGCCGGTCACCAAAATGCGGCGCCGGTCGATGCCAAGCGCCTCCGCCTGGTGCCATAAATATGCAAAGGCGCGGCGTGTGTCGGCGACGATATCGGTCATTCTTGCAGAGGGGGCCAACCGGTAATCGGGGGCAGCACACGCGATGCCTCGCGCCGCCAGCATCGGCGCCAGAAAGGCCGAATGCTCTTTCGAAAGCCCGCGCCAATAGCCGCCATGAATGAAGATCACCAGGGGGCGCAGCTCGCCGGGCATGGTGCCGAAAAGGTCCAGCGCCAGCCCAGTCGCTGCGTCAAAAACCAGATCCGTCCGCGCGTTCGGCAGGTCGAGGGCAGCCTGGGAACGCGCCAGATAAGCGGCGATCGTGAATTCGAAATCCTCCACCGAACAACTGCTGCGCGCGGTATAATCGGCGTCCAAACGCGCCCGCGACCAATTGGCCTCTGCAGCGATGTTCATATGATCAGCCCTCCTGCGCGCGTCTC
This sequence comes from Rhizobiaceae bacterium, assembly GCA_041742335.1. GTDB lineage: Bacteria > Pseudomonadota > Alphaproteobacteria > Rhizobiales > Rhizobiaceae > Rhizobium_E. The sequence continues at coordinate 9,875 of JBGSIT010000006.1, read as the reverse complement.
GATCAGGCGCACCAGGGAAAGCGCCGTCATTTCCGAAGATTTCGGATTGGTTGCCAAAGGCCGATTGTCCAGCCGGATCGCCATTCGGCCGAAATCGCCCTCTGCCGTGACGGAATGGCTGTTCATTGCCGCGGCCGGATCGGCGACCAAGGCGACCGTCGTACGGTCGAGCCCAATCCCCGCGAGCGCAGAAATCACCGATACATTTGCGTTTTGCGGAAAGGCATCCGCCGCCGCGCGTGCTTTGCCTTCAAAGAAAGTATGCGCGGACGAAATCTTGTCCAGATCGCACAACAACTCTGCCCCGGTCCCCACCCAGGCGGCAGGCGGCTTGATAATTTCGTGCCGAACCCAGTGCAACGGCAGACGCGATGCAGCCGAAAGCGCATCAATGCCACCCAAGGCTCCGGGCGGGATAATGAGATGGGCGCGCTTGGTTTTCGCCAGAGCCAGAAATTCGGCAAGAAGCATCTCATCGACAAAGGCCGAAGTGGAGGAGACCGCAAAATCGACGCCTGCGGCCAGTGCTGCGCGCCCCCAGCCCGCAACGGAGCCGCGCCCGGCCGCCTCAACGACCAGATCAACGCCAACAGCCGCCAATTTTAGAGGATCGGTCAATACCTCCGCCCCCTGCGGAAGATCGCGCTTGTAGCTCGTATCGCGCAGGCCGACAGCGGCGATTTGCACTGGCGCGCGCCGTTCGTCCAGCAGTGTCGCCACCCGCCGGCCAATGGCGCCCCAGCCGATCAGGGCCAGCCGCAGATCAGACCCCGACATAGGCTTGCACCTGTGTCACATCGCGTTCCAGCTCGGCCTGCCCGCCACTCCAGACTGTCCGGCCGCGCTCGATGATATAGTGGCGGTCGGCCAGGCGTTTGAGCACGGCAAGGTTCTTGTCGATCAGCAAGATCGACTGACCTTCAGCCTTCAGTTTTTCAATCACGCGCCAGATTTCGGTGCGGATTACCGGGGCAAGGCCTTCGGTAGCTTCGTCCAAGATCAACAGGCTCGGATTCGTCTTCAGCGCGCGCCCGACCGCCAGCATCTGTTGCTCGCCGCCAGACAGCGTGCCCGCCGATTGGGCATGACGTTCCTTCAGGCGTGGAAACAGCTCATAAATCCGCTCCAGCGTCCATGGGTTGGCGCGTTTGCCGCGGTTTGCCGCTGTGGCCACCAGATTTTCCCTTACAGTCAATGTCGCGAAAATATGCCGTCCCTCAGGCACCAGCCCCGCTCCCAACCGCGCGATCTTTTCGGGGACCCAGCCGGAAATCTGCTGGCCTTGAAAGTCGATCTCGCCGCCTGTTGACGCCAGCAACCCCATGATGCAGCGAACCGTCGTCGTCTTGCCCATGCCATTGCGGCCCATCAGGGTGACAACTTCGCCATCGCGCAGATCAAGGGAAACATCAAACAGAACGCGGCTTGCGCCATAGGCGGCTGAAAGATTGCGCAGGCTCAGCATAATTCATCCTCTGCGCCCAGATAGGCCTCGCGCACGGCGGGGTCGTTGCGGATGTCTTCAACCGTGCCCTCGGCGATGATGCGTCCGTAGACCAGCACGGAAATGCGGTCGGCCAGCGAAAAGACGGCCTCCATGTCATGTTCGACCAGCAGGATCGCGGCATGCTCGCGCAGCTTGCGCAGCTGCCCGATCATGGTTTGGCTTTCCAGATGGCCAAGCCCGGCCATCGGCTCATCCAGCAGCAGCACCTTGGGCTCCAGGGCCATCGCCATCATCAACTCCAGCTGCTTTTTTTCGCCATGCGAAAGGTCCGCCGCCAGAGCCGTCTCGCGTCCTTGCAATTGACAATCGGCGATGATCCGCTCCGCCGCCGCCCAGATTTTGCGTCGCTTGGCGACATGGTCCCAAATACGAAAGTTGCCGCCGGCGCGGGCTTGCAGCGCCATTCCGACATTTTGCAGAACCGTCATGTCTTCCAAAAGCGAGGTGATCTGGAACGTGCGCCCCAGCCCCAGCGCCACGCGTTCGGGCACCGTGGCCTCTGTCACATCCCGCCCCATCAGCCGGATTTTGCCCTCATCTGGGGTCAGTTCGCCACAAAGCTGGTTAATCAGCGTCGATTTCCCCGCGCCATTCGGCCCGATCAGCGCGTGAATTTCACCAGCCCGCACCTCAAGGCTGACCCCGTCGGTCGCAGCCAATCCGCCAAAATGCTTGCGCAAGCCTTCTATCGCCAGAATTGCGGTCATTGCCGGACCCCTATCTTCCTGAGCAACGCCGACAATCCGCCTTTCGAACCCAGCACCAGCACCAGCAGGATTGCGCCGAGTCCAAGCTGCCAATGCTCGGTCCATGATGACAGGGTGCTTTCCAGAACCAACAGGGTGGCTGCACCGAAGAAGGGGCCAAGCAGGGTGCCGACGCCACCCAAGATGACCATGATCATCAACTCGCCCGATTTCGTCCAATGCATCATGTCGGGGCTGGCAAAGCGCATTGTATTGGCCATGAGCGCTCCGGCCAGGCCCGTACCCATGCCGGAAAGCACAAAGGCGTAAAGCTTGTAGCGAAACACCGGAATTCCCAGCGCCGCCATCCGCCGCTCGTTCTGCCGGATTCCCGCAAGCACCGCTCCAAAACTGGAATTGACGACCTGCCGCAAGCCCATGAAAAAGATGATCGTCACGGCAAGCACCACCCAGTAAAGCGTGGCTTTGTCTCTCATGTCGAGCATTGGCACTTCATTGGTGCGCCGGATGATAAGGCCGTCCTCGCCGCCATAGACCTTGAGCGAAACAAAGAGGAAAAACAGCATCTGCGCAAATGCCATGGTGATCATGATGAACTGCACCCCGCCCGTGCGCAGCGCAAGCGCACCGATCATCGCGGCAAGCGTTCCTGCGACCATCATGGCGACCGGCAGGGTAATCAGCATCTGGTTGCTGCCGGGTACCAAACCCAGAAACAGCGTCTCGTCGGTGAAATTCTGATAAAGGATAGCGACCGCATAGCCGCCGATCCCGAAAAAGGCGGCATGCCCGAAACTGACCATGCCGCCATAGCCCAACACCAGGTTGAGGCTGGCTGCGGCGATACCGTAAATCAGCGCCCGCGTCACCAGCGACAACAGGCTTGAGTGCCCGGTCACATCCGTCAACATCGGCATCAGGATCAGGACGACCAGACCCAGACCTGCAAATATGTAATTGCGATGCATCATGACCCCACCGGAAAAAGACCCTTGGGCCGGAACAGCAACACGATCACCATCAGCAAATAAATTCCGGTGGAGGCGATGCCTGCGCCCAGGGCGTCTGCCTGCGGACCTGTCATCGCCTGACGCAGCAGTCCCGGGAGAAACGCCCGCAGCAATGTATCGGTAACGCCCAGTAGAATTCCGGCAACGAAAGCGCCGCGGATCGAACCGACCCCGCCAATCACCACCACCACAAAGGTCGCCAGCAAAATCTGCTCGCCCATACCGACCTGCACCGCCAAAATCGGCGCGGCCATGAAGCCCGCAAGTCCGGCAAACAGCGCGCCCAGCCCGAAAACCACCGTATAAAGCAGCCGGATATCCACCCCCAAAGCCCGCACCATATCGCGGTCGGTGGCCCCCGCCCGCACCAGCATCCCGATCCGGGTGCGGTTAATCAGCAGGTAGAGCCCCAGTGCAACCAGCAAACCCACAACGATGATCAGCACACGATAGGTTGGATATGGAAGGCCCGGAACAATTTCCACCGAGCCCTCGAAGAATTCCGGAAGCTTGGTGAAAAGCGGCTGACGCCCGAAGATCAGGGTTACGCTCTGGTTGAAGATCAGGATCAAGCCGAAGGTGGCCAGGACCTGATCGAGATGGTTGCGGGCGTAAAGCCTGCGGATGACCACGGTCTCGATGACAAACCCTGTCAGGGCGGCTGCAATCAGCGCTGCGGGAATGCCCAGCCAGAAACTGCCGGTTTCCATCGCCACCCAGGTCCCGGCATAAGCGCCGATCATATAGAGGGAGCCATGGGCAAGATTGATCACACCCATGATGCCAAAGATCAAGGTGAGGCCTGCGGCCAGCAAAAACAGCATCACGCCATATTGCAGACCGTTCAATACCTGCTCGAGGAAGAGGATCATCGCCCACCGGTTGTGCGGTTAATGGGTCAGGAGAGGGGCCGGACTGCAAAGCCCGGCCCCGATTGCATTACATCTTGCACTTGGCGGCGTAGATATCGCCGGCCGCTTCGCGCAGCTTTTCAACCGTCTTGATGGCCGGCTTGCCGTTTGCATCCGCCACGATTTCGGTGAGGTACCAATCCTGCACCGGATGCTGGTTGGCGCCGAAAGCAAAGCTGCCGCGGGTGCTATCGAATTTGGCAGCCTTGAGCGCCGCCTGCAGCGCGTCCATGTCATCGACGCCGCCGGTTGTCGCAAAAGCCGAAGCGATCAATTTGGCCGTGTCGTATCCCTGCTCCGCATAGGTGGTGATCGGACGATCCGGGTATTTCGCAGTCCAAGCCGCAACCATTTCCTTGGAGGCCGGATTGTCGAAATCAGCGGCCCAATGGGTCGTGCCCTTGATGCCGATTGCGGCGTCGCCGACCGCACCCAGAATCACCGAATCCAGCGAAGGCTCGGACAGGACCATCGGGATCTGGCCCAGCAGGCCGGCTTGCTGGTACTGCTTGAGGAAGGTGATCCCGAGGCCGCCCGGGTGGAACTGGAACACCACATCCGGTGCGGCGGCACGGATCTGGGCCATTTCGGGCGCAAAGTCGGTCTGGTCAAGCGCAGTGTAGATTTCTGTCACCTCACCGCCAAATTCGCGCTTGAAACCGGCAATGGAATCCTTGCCCGCCTGATAGTTCGGCGCCAAAGCCACGGCTGTTTTGTAGCCAAGCTTCTTGGCGGCCACACCGGTGGCTTCGTGCAGCGCATCGTTCTGCCAGCTTACAACAAAATAATTCTTGTTGCAGGCTTCTCCGGCCAGACCGGACGGGCCCGCATTGGGGCTGACATAGATCGCGCCATTGTCAACGATCTCCGGCACTGCCGCGCCGGCCACGTTGGAAAACACGATCCCCGTGATCAGCTTGATGCCCTGTTCGTTCATGAATTTGTCTGCGATCTGCAGACCGCTGCCGGGTTTCAGGCCATCGTCCTCAACCACAACCTCGACGTCAACGCCGCCCAGTTTGCCGCCCTCCATATCAACGGCAAGCTGGAAGCCGTCGCGGATCTGTTCGCCAAGATAGCCGGGCGGGCCGGACAGAGTGGTGATCATGCCGATTTTCACCGGCTCGGCAAATGCAGGCAGGCTCGTCACCGCGAGCAGGCTGACAACAGTCAATAATCTCTTCATTGTCGAAATCCCTCTTTGAAGCTCCGTTTTGTATCTTTTTCCACACTATGCAGACTGCTTTTTATTTCAAGCGTAAAACTTTTGAAGTCAAACGCTAGAGCTTGACCCACCCTTCGGGGGGCTCTTTGCCGGGATGCAACGTGCCGCATTTCGGACAAGTACGCAATTTTTCATCGGCATAGAATGCTGCATAGATCGGCGGCAGGTCATCGACGATGCTTTCCAGGTCGACCTCTGCGCGGTGAACGCGGCTATGGCATTCAAAACAGTACCATTCAATCGCATCCAGCGCACCTTCAGGACGTGCCGGCTCGATCACCAGACCGATGGAACCTTCCTGTGGACGCTGCGGGGAATGGCGCATGTGGGGCGGCAGCAGAAAGATATCGCCCTCGCGGATCGGCACATCGTAAAACTCGCCGCTGGCCGTGTCATGCAACTTCAGCAGCATGTCACCCTTCATCTGGTAGAAGAACTCCTCGACCGGATCGTCGTGGTAATCGGTGCGCTTGTTCGGCCCGCCAACCACTGTGACCATCAGAACGGCATCCTTGAACACGAGTTGATTGCCCACGGGTGGCTTGAGCAGGTGCTTGTGCTCGTCGATCCATTTCTGGAAATTGAAGGCGGCAAGATGTGACATGGTTCACTCCCTTACAGTTTAAGGCCGCAGGCTTCAAAGGCGGCGCGCGTCTGAGCTTTTTGGGCTTGGTTCAATTCCAGGCAGGGCGGACGCACATGCCCGCCAGTCTGCCCGAGAAGGCCCTGCCAGTATTTCTGATGGGCATGCGGCTTTTCAGCCGGTCGCGTCTCACTCAGCGCGCGGCGCACCGGGTCAAGCGAATCGCGGATCGCGCGGGCCTCGTCAAGGCGTCCCGCAAAAGCCGAATCAGTGTATTGGCGCATTCTGCCGTCTTTGGCGGTTTGCAGGAGATAGGGAGGAGAAGAGCACAGGTAGAGTTGCCAGCCCAACTCTATGATATTGTCCAGCCATTCCGCTTCCGACGCAGTCGAGACCAGAATCCGGTCGCCCGCCAATCGGGTCAGTTCGGCATACATATCGCGCGGCACGGAATATTTGATGGCGACGACGTTTTCGATGTCGGCCAGGCGATTGCAAAGCTGAGGGCTCATGAGATAGCCGCTGTCCGGGTGCGACCATAACGCCATGCCGATATCAACCTTGCTGGCGATGGTCTCGTAATAGCGCAGCAGCGTTTCGTCCTGCGCTTTGTAAAAGTGCAAGATCGGTGCATGGACGACGATGTAATCGGCGCCGCAAGCCTGGGCGTGACGCGCCAGATCTATGACCACATCCATATTCTGGTCCGAACAGGACATGATTGTCTGGGCCCGCCCGTCGCAGGCCGAAACAGCCAGATCGAAGCTGCGCTTGCGCTCCTCCACCGACATGGCAAAGAACTCGCCCTGCTTGCCCGCAATGAAAAAGCCATCGATTCCAAGCCCATCGATCCAATGATCGATATTGGCGCGGAAGCCTGCCTCGTCGATCGACAGGTCCTCGGCAAAGGGCATCAAAGCGGCGGCCCAGATGCCGCGCATATGCGCAAAGGCGTGGGATTTGGCGGATTTGCGGTCGTAGTTCATGCCTTCGCTCCTGACACGGTGGGCTCGTGTTCCAATTCCATCCGGTGCGAGATCGTCTTGACCTCGACATAATGCTGCATGCCCTCCATGCCGCCCTCGCGCCCCTGCCCGCTTGCCTTTACCCCGCCAAAGGGCACCTCGGCCACCGAAGCCTCCAGCGTATTGATCGAGAAATTACCCACTTCGACTTCGTTCATCAACCGGTCCGCAGTCGCAGCGTCATGGGTAAAGGCGTAGCCGGCCAGGCCGAAGGGCACCGCATTGGCACAGGCAATTGCCTCGTCCAGCGATGCGGTGGGGTTGATCACCGCCAGCGGGCCAAAGGGCTCTTCGCGCATGACGCGCGCGTCAGCGGGAACCTCGGCAAGAACGGTAACAGGATAGAAATAGCCTGGCCCGTTCGGGCGGACGCCGCCGGTCAGCACTTTTGCCCCCCTGGAACGGGCGTCTTCGACAAGTGCGTCAATCGCCTCGATGCGGCGCTGGTTGGCAACCGGGCCCATTTCGACGCCCGGCGTCATGCCGTTGCCGATGTTGACGGCCGCGGCACGCTCCGCAAAGGCTGCCGCATAGGGCGCATAGATCTTCTGATCGACGAAAAACCGGGTGGGCGAGGTACAAACCTGACCCGCATTGCGCGCCTTGCGCGCCGCCGACATCCGTCCCGCCGCCAACGGGTCCGCATCACCACAAATGATCACCGGCGCATGGCCGCCCAACTCCATCAGCACCGGCGTCATCGAGCGCGCGGCCATTTCGGTCAGATGAATGCCCACTGCCGTCGATCCGGTAAAGGCAACCAGCCGCACCTGATCTTGCGGGATCAGATAAGAGGAAATCTCGGACGGCACACCGAACACCAGATTGAGCACGCCTGCAGGCAGGCCCGCATCGTGAAAGGCGCGCGCGATATGCAACGCGCCGGCAGGCGTTTCCTCGGCGGCCTTGATGATGATTGAACAGCCCGAAGCCAGCGCCCCGGCAATCTTGCGCGCGGGCTGGCTCATCGGAAAATTCCAGGGAGAAAAGGCCGCCACTGTGCCGACAGGCTGCTGGATCACCAGATAGCGGATACCCGGCGCGCTCGGCACCACCCGTCCATAAAGCCGTTGCGCCTCACCCGCGTCCCATTCAAAAAACTCGCATCCCCTGATCACTTCCAACCGCGCCTGCGGCAACGGCTTGCCGTGTTCAAGGGTGATCGAACGGGCGATCTCGTCGACGCGCTCGCGCATCAGGGCGGCGGCGCGCAGGATAACCTCGGCGCGGCCGCGCGGCGATGTCGCCCGCCAGATGCGAAAGCCGCGATCGGCAGCCTCCAGCGCGTCGTCAAGGTCCTGAACCCGCGCCACCGGCACGTGACCCATAACCTCTTCGGTGGCGGGATTCAGCACAGGAAGCGATTGCCCCGTCTTGCGCCACGCTCCACCAATATAGAGGTTCAGGTCAGGATAATCAGGCATGCGTTTCTCAAATTCCCTGCTGGCTTTGGGTATCATGATGGAGACAAATCGATATGCAGACAAATGAATTGATTGCCTTTATATATTCCAATATGGAATATATAAAATGATGTTTCCTCTCCCTGATTTGCAGCAAGGGGCGCCCGATGAATCTGGCTCATTCCGCACACCGGCTGACCGTGCGCCACCTGCGTGTCGTTGCGGTCATTCAAGCCGAAGGAAACCTGATGCGGGCGGCAACGTCGCTGAACATGACCCAATCCGCGGTGACAAAAGCCTTGCAAGACGCCGAAGCGCAAATGGGCGTGCTCTTGTTCGAAAGAACCAACCGCGGCGTTGTGGCGACAAAAATCGGCAGCAAACTTGCCGCTCATGCGCGCTTGATCCTTGCCCAGATCGACAAGGCAGAGCAGGAAGTGGCGCATCTGCGTGATGGCACTGCCGGGCAAGTGACCATCGGCACGCTGCTGGCAGGCTCGGCGGGGTTGCTGCCCGAGGCCATCATGCGTCTCAGGCGCGATCAGCCAGATCTGGTGGTCAGGGTCGAAGAGGGCACCAATGACATTCTCATGCCGGCCTTGCGCTCCGGCGAACTTGACCTTGTGCTGGGCCGTCTGCCGGAATTCCGCGACCGTGAAGGGCTCAAGCAGGAGTATCTGATAGATGATTCCGCCCAGATTGTCGTGCGGCGTGGCCATCCGCTGGCCTTGCAACGCAATCTGCGGCTGGCCGATTTGCTGGCTTACGACTGGATCCTGCCAGGCCAATCGACAACGCTGCGCCGCCAGATCGACAAGGCCTTTCGGGATGAAAACCTGGAACCTCCCACCCATTCGGTCGAGACCGTTTCCTTTATTACAACCCGCTGGCTCTTGCGCCAGACCGATTACCTGGCGGTCTGGCCGGATCAACTTGCCGAGCTGGAAGTTCGGGACGGGGCCATTGTCGCTCTGCAGATCCCGCTGCCCAGCGCGCAGCGGCCTATCGGCATTTCAACCCGCGCCGCCGACGTCATGTCCCCTGCCGCGGCACGGCTCGTTGAAAGCCTTCGTCAGGCTGCCCGGCAGCTGGAGGCGAACTCGGTTGCGCCCCCGCGATAAAATTCACCGTGTTTCGGGCAAGTCATTTTGAATGTCCGCTCGCGCATCATCCTCATCAAGACAACGCTTCCGCAGCAAACGCCGGTCATGCCACCTTGCTAGCCCAAGGCCTCAATAATCAGGTCCCATTCAGCGCGCCCGACAGCGGCAGGGGCGGCAATGGCCCAATAGCTTTCGTGGTGGCGCAAAACATCTTCCCCAAGAACCACCAACCGGCCGGCCGCGATGTCTGCCGCGCAAAGCGGGAGTGATCCCAGGATCACGCCCATGCCGGCGCGCGCCGCGCCCAGGGCCGAAAGGAATGTATCAAACCGCAAATGCGGGACCGGTGTCGTGGGGATTCCGAAGCGGGACGCCCAGTCGTTCCAGCCGGGGCGCGGGCC
>JBGSIT010000005.1:0-37960 GCA_041742335.1 Rhizobiaceae bacterium | reverse complement strand
GACTCCAAGCGAATTTGCCGACACCTTCGCAACGCGCCGGGCTTTGGCGCTGCGCAATGTGGATAACTCCGCACCAAAGCCCGTCACATCAAACGCCGGAAACGAACTCAAAACTGGATAAAACTTGGGGGCAAGGTCACTTCCCATTGCTTTTCACGACAGAGACGCCATTCAGTGCCGCAGCTTGACAGCAGGCGGAAGGGCCAGAGTACGACAGACGCAAGATATTGGCTCGCGTAACTATCCGTTTCAATTCGATTTTCACGGCCATGCGCAAATGCGCTATCAAGGCCGGAACGCGACCCATGATCTATTTCGCCGCTGGCAGTTGCAAGCTCTTCGTCTTTGAAAAAGCATTCCTGCGACAGAGCCTAAAACGGGTACCAAGACTCAGCTGATCAACCCGTTATTCTCCCACCCCTCGCCGATTTTCAGTTTTTGCAATTCATGGTTCAAGCGGGAAGAGGATCGGTTTGGGTATTGGGCCTGATGTTTGCGGGTTTGGGTTGGTTGATTGGTTTTGGCGGGTGGTTTCAGGGATGACGGGCCGCTTTTTAGCGGCCCGTTTTGTTTTGGTGATTTTTCAGGATCAGAAGATGAAGTCGGTTGCGTCGAGGTCTTGGATATCGACACCCTTGAGGGTGAGAACATCGCCGTTCTTGCCGTTGATGACCACATCGTCTCCCTTTTGGGTCATATGGTTTTTTGAGAGATCGTTCCAGTTCTTGACCGATTTGAGGCCGTGCAGATTGATGATGTCGTGGGTGTCGCCTTCCACATTCGGATCGAATTTGGCGTCGAAGTCGGTGATGATGTCCTTCTTGTACTTTGTGTTGAAGAAGAAGGTGTCGCTGCCGCCGCCGCCGGTCAGGGTGTCTTTCCTGCCGCCCTTTGAGTAGAAGACATCGTTGCCGTCGGTGCCGAGCATTGTGTCGTTCCTCTTGGTGCCCCTGAAGATATCGACGACATCCTCAATATCGAAGGTCAGCGTGTTGAACAGGCCGTCAAGATCAACCCCGCCATTTTCGGTGCCGCCATTGTCACGCACGGAATAGGTCAGGCTGGTATAGGCCTTGCCGACCGCATCCTTGTCGCCGCCTGTCCAGACCAGCTTTTCGAGATCGGCGATTGCGACCTCCTGGCCCATCACGACATTGGTGATCGTCGGTGTGGCCGTGGAGTCGTCGACAATCTGCAACACTCCCTTGGTCGGAAGGGTATTGAAGACCACCGACAGCAAGGCATTGTTGTCGGCTGCATCAAGGAAGACGAAGTCGTCGGCCTTGAAGTGATATGCCGTCTCCTCGATCGCCGTCAGCACCTTGTCGCCGCCATCGGGCGCATCATTGACCGGTGTGACGTCAAACGTGATGGTGTTGGCCTTGGGATCGGTGCCGAGCTCTCCGATGGCGTTCATGGTCTGCACCACGAATTTGAGGCTGTCGAGCCCGGTGCCGTTGGCATTGTCGGCCGGCTTCCACATCAGTTTTTCAATGTCTGCGGCAAGGATGACCTGTTCTTCCACCACGGCCTCGCCATCCAAAGTCAGCGTGCCGGTCAGCGGCAATGTGTCGATGATCACCGAGTCCAGCAGGTCGCCGTCAACGTCTTCAAAGCCGAAGTCGGCGGCGGTGAAGGCGTGCGAGCCGTCTTCCAGCAGGGTGATCGTGGTATTGATGCCGAGCGGCTTGTTGTCGCCGACCGCCAGCACGAAGATATCGGAGACCGATTGGCTGGTGGAGTCGGTGACCGTCACCTTGATGTTCAGGGTGGCGATGGCTTCGGCGTCTGGCTTGCCCCAGAAGGTGCCGGTTGCGCCGTCAAATTGCAGCCAACCCGGAAGCGGACTGCTGTTGCCCTCGTCATCGACGAGTTCGGCGGCATAGGTCAGCACTTCGCCGGCATCCGGATCGATGAAGGCGCCGGCCGGAATGGTCAGGCTGAAGTCCAGTCCTGTGGCAATCGCCAGATCCGCGATACCTGCGCCGACCGTCGGCGCATCGGCGACCGCCACCACGTCGAACACGACGAAGTTGGGCGACTGGTCGATATTGACATTGCCGCCGCCGGTGTCGCCGTCATCCATCACCTGGAACATGAAGCCGGCCAGCCCCTTGCCCGCGCCGTTGGGCGACGGCGTCCAGGTCAATTTGCCGAGATCGGCCGCCAGCACCGTAAAGGGATCTTCGCCGAGCACCACCGGCACGCCGTCATAGGCCAATACGCCGTTGGTGGGCAGCGTGTTGATGATGACGCCGGCAAAGACGTCGCCATCGGTGTCCCAATAGCCAAAATCATCGACCGTAAATGCATGCACCGTGTCTTCAAGCATCTTGATGGTGGTGTTGGAGCCATGCGGTGCGCCGTTCAAAGTATCAACCATAATTAAAAACTCCTCTGTGGCGGTCAATCCGCCGGAATCGGTGGCTGTAATGCTCACCACGAGAACCCCGGCGTCAGTGTCGGCCGGTGTGCCGCTAAAGGTTTTTGTTGCAGGATTAAAATGCAGCCAGTCCGGCAGCGGATCGCCATTGATCAGCTTGGCTGAGAAAGCCAGCGTGTCGCCGATATCGGCGTCGCTGACCGCATCGGCCGGAATGACAAAGGTAAACAACCGGTCGATCCGGGCATGCACGTTTTCCAAAGCGTTGTCCCATTCAGGCGCAACATTGCCGGCATTGAACGGCGCCACCACCAGGTCGAATGTGTCGAAGGTGGTCGATTTGCCGTCCGAAGCCGTCACTTTGACGGAGAGAGCGCCGGCAGAACCCGCCGGCGGCGTGCCGGTGAAGGTCTGTGTCGCCGCATCAAATTCCAGCCAGTCCGGCAGAGCGAAGCCGTTGGCAAGGCTGGCCGTATAGCTCAGCGTGTCCAGCGGATCTGCATCCATGAACGCGCCGTCGGGAATGACGAAGGCAAACATGCTACCTTCGGTTGCCGCCTGGTCGAGCAGCGCAACCACAACAACCGGAACCGCATTGCCGCCCACAGACACATCCGTCGCATTGACCGCGATATAGAAGCTGTCAAAGGTCGACGACTGGCCGTCCGATGCCGTCACCTTGATCGCCACCGCGCCCTCCGAGCCGTCCGGCGGCGTGCCGGTGAAGATGCCGTTGACCGCATCAAAGCTCAGCCATGCGGGCAGCGGATCGCCATTGAACAGGGTTGCAGTGTAGCTCAGCGCATCGCCATTGCCGTCAAAGAAGGTGTTGGACGGCATGTCGTAGCTGAAGGCATTGCCCACCACCACGGCCTGGTCACCCAAAGGATTGACGACCACCGGGACGATATTGTCGCCAACCGGTGCTTCCGCCTCGTTTATGGCGATGTCAAAGACATCCGAGGCCGAGGCCTGGCCGTCCGATGCCGTCACCATCACCGAGATCGTTCCGGCGGAACCGGCCGGAGGCGTTCCGGTGAAGGTCTGCGTCACGATGTTGAACGACAGCCATGTCGGCAGCTCCGAACCATCGGCCAAAGTGGCCGCATAGCTCAGCTCATCGCCGTCGGCATCGACAAAGGCGCCCGCCTGAACCGCGAAGCTGAAGGCATTGCCGATGACGGCCGCCTGGTCGACCAACGGATGGCTGACCACCGGCGCATTGTTGCCGCCGCCGTTGCCGTTGTCGACGATGGTGATGTCGAAACTGTCAAAGGTCGAGACAGTGCCGTCAAAGGCGGTGACCTTGACCGAAAGCGTGCCGGCAGAACCATCCGGCGGCGTGCCGGTAAACGTCGCGCCGTCAAAGCTCAGCCAGTCCGGCAGCTCATCGCCGTTGGCAAGCGTCGCCGTCAGCGTCAAATCATCGCCCTCGGCGTCAAAGAACGTGCCGCTGGAGACCGTCAGGCTGAAGGCGCTCAACTCGACCACCGACTGGTCGGCAATCGGATTGACGACCACCGGCGCAATATTGCCGCCCCCGCCGCCATCGCCGTCGTCGGAGATGGCGATGTCAAAATCATCCGAGGTGGTGACCTGGCCGTCAAACACCGTGACCCTGACCTGTACGGTGCCCGCCGAACCTTCCGGCGGCGTGCCGGTGAAGGTCTGGCTGGATGCATCGAAGATCAACCAATCCGGCAGATCCGATCCATCGGCCTGGGTGGCCGAATAGACCAGCACGTCGCCCGGATCGGCATCGACAAACGAACCGGCTGGTACGGCAAAGCTGAAGGCGTTGTTTTCCACCGCAGCCTGGTCGGCCAGCGGATTGACCACCAGCGGCGCCGTGTTGCCGTCGGTGCCGACATTGTCATCGACAATCGTGATGACAATGTCATCGGACACCGAAGTCTCGCCGTCTGAAGCCGTCACGGTGACCGTGATGGCGCCGGCGGAGCCTTCCGGCGGCGTGCCGGTAAAGGTGCCGCTGACCGGATTGAAGGAAAGCCACAGCGGCAAGTCATCGCCATTTTGCAATGTCGCCGACAATTCCAGCACCGTGCCGGCATCGATATCGCTGAACGAACCGGCCGGAATGGTGTAGCTGAAAGCGTTGATTTCCGTTGCAGCCTGGTCAAACAGCGGCAGCGAAACCACCGGCGCGTCATTGGATCCGGTGATCGTCACCGTGATCACCTGGCTGGCAGACCCGTCCTTCGATGTCACGGTAAGGCTGTCCGTCAGGATATCGCCGATCTTCAGGGCCTGGACCGCAGGATTGGCATTTTCCAGATCATAGCTCCATGCGCCGCTGTCCGGATCAAAGGTGAACGCACCATAGCCGCCTTCAAGCGAATCCGGCGTCTGGAAGACATCATCGCCAATATCCGGATCACTGATGTCAAGATCACCGCCGACAATCGCCGGATCGTCCTCGCCAATCGTCCCATTGGCCACCCCGGTAATGGTCGCGCCGCCGACAATCTCGTCAGCACCGTCAATTGTCACCGTGATCACCTGACTGGCGGAGCCGTCAAACGACGTCACCGTCAAGCTATCCGTCAGGATCTCCCCATTGTTCAACGCCTGTACTTCCGCCAGGCTCGAGTCGACATCATAGGTCCAGGTGCCGGTCTCCGGATCGAAGGTGAAGGTTCCGAACAGACCCGCCAGAGACGCAGGCGTCTGGAAGATCGCCTCGCCCGCATCAAGATCGGCAATGCTCAGGTCGCCGACAATGAAGCCCGCCTGGTCCTCGCCAATATGGCCAGTCGCCGTGCCGGTGATGGTGGCAGGATTGCTGGTGGTTTCGTCAGCGCCGTTGATCGTCACCGTGATCACCTGGGTGGCCGAGCCGTCAAACGACGTCACGGTCAAAGTGTCGGTCAATGTGTCGCCGGTGTTCAGCGCCTGAACCGCACCCAGGCTCGAGTCGACGTCATAGGTCCATGCGCCGGTCAGGTTGTCGAAGGTGAAGGTTCCGAACAGACCCGCCAGAGACGCAGGTGTCTGGAAGATCGCCTCGCCCGCATCAAGATCGGCAACATCGAGATCACCGCCGACAATCGCCGGATCATCCTCGCCGATCATCGCGGTCGCCGTGCCGGTGATGGTGGCAGGATTGCTGGTGGTTTCGTCAGCGCCGTTGATCGTCACCGTGATCACCTGGCTGGCCGAGCCGTCAAACGACGTCACCGTCAAAGTATCGGTCAAGGTGTCGCCAGTGTTCAAAGCCTGGACAGCGCCCAGGGTCGAGTCGACATCATAGGTCCATGCACCGGTCAGGTTGTCGAAGGTGAAGGTTCCGAACAGACCCGCCAGAGACGCAGGCGTCTGGAACATCGCCTCGCCGGCATCCGGATCGGTCACATCGAGATCGCCGCCGACAGTGCCCGGATCATCCTCGCCGATCATCGCTGTCGCCGTGCCGGTGATGGTGGCGGGATTGCTGGTGGTTGCCGGCGAAATTTCCAGAGCGACAAACTGCTGCAGAAGACCGCCATGGCCGTCATCGATCGTGAAAGCGATTTGGGCATTGGTCAAGCCTGCAGGCGGCGTTCCCGAAAATGTCCAGGTAACCGGATCGAAATCGATCCAGGCCGGAAGCGCAGGATCCAGCGTGATGTCGAGCTGGTCGTCCTCCGCATCGCTGTAGGCATTGTCGGGGATCGTGAAGGCAAAGACAACGCCTTCCTGCAGGTCAAGGTGATCCGGCAACGGATTGTCGGCAACGGGCGCATCGTTGGCGCCGTCAATTGTCACCGTGATATCCTGGCTGGCAGACCCGTCGAAGGAGGTGATGGTCAGCGTGTCAATCAATGTTTCACCATCGTGCAGCGCCTGAACCTCCGCTTTGGCGGAATTCACATCATAGGTCCAGGCACCGGTGACATTGTCGAAGGTGAAAGTGCCAAACTGTCCGGCCAGCGAGGCCGGCGTCTGGAAGACCGCCTCGCCGGGATCGGCGTCGGTGACATCGAGATCGCCGCCCACCGTGCCGGCCTGGTCCTCGCCAATATTGGCCGTCGCAGTCCCGGTGATCGTGGCCGGGTTGCTGGTCACCTCGTCGGCACCGTCAATGGTCACCGTGATTACTTGTGTCGCCGAACCGTCGAATGACTTGACCGTCAGACTGTCGGTCAGAGTTTCGCCCGTGTTCAACGCCTGGACTTCCGCCCTCGCGGAGTCGACATCATAAGTCCACACGCCGGTCAAGTTGTCGAAGGTGAAGACGCCATGCTGACCGGTCAGTGACGCCGGGGTCTGGAATTTGGCTTCACCGGGATCGGCGTCGGCAACATCGAGATCACCGCCCACCGTACCGCCCTGGTCCTCGCCGATAATGGCCTTCGCGGTACCGGTGATGGTCGCCGGATTGCTGGTCACCTCGTCGGCCCCGTTGATCGTGACCACAATGTCCTGGCTGGCAGAGCCATCGAATGACTTGACAGTCAGAGTATCGGTCAGAGTTTCGCCAGTATTCAGCGCCTGGACCTCTGCCAGGGAATTGTCGACATCATAGGTCCACGCACCTGTCGCGCTGCTGAAGGTGAAGATACCGAACGCACCTTGCAGCGACGCCGGGGTCTGGAAGCTTGCTTCGCCCAGATCAATGTCGGTGACATCAAGGTCGCCGCCGACCGTACCCTGCTGATCCTCCCCGATATTGGCTGACGCGACTCCGGTAATGGTGGCCGGGTTGTTGACGACATCGGTGGAGCCATCGATCGTCACCGTGATCACTTGGGTTGCGGACCCGTCAAGAGATTTGACTGTCAAGGTATCAGTCAACGTTTCGCCGGTATTCAGCGCCTGGACTGCGGCCTTCGAGCTGTCCAGATCATAGGTCCAGAAGCCACTTGCCGGGTCAAAGGTGAAGATGCCATGCGCCCCCTGAAGGGATGCCGGGGTCTGGAAGGTGGCCTCTCCGGGATCGGCGTCCGCAATATCAAGATCGCCGCTGACCAGGCCAAATTGATCCTCGCCGATATTCGCATTCGCGGTACCCGTGATGGTGGCCGGATTATTGACCACATCCGTAGCGCCGTCGATCGTCACCGTAATTGTCTGGCTTGCAGTCCCATCAAATGACTTGACGGTCAATGTGTCCGTCAAGGTCTCGCCATCATTGAGGGCCTGCACTCCGGCTTTGCTGGAATCGACATCGTAGGACCATGCACCGCTGACACTGTCGAAGGTGAAGGTGCCGAACTGGCCTGCCAGCGAGGCAGGTGTCTGGAAGATAGCCTCGCCCGGGTCCGGGTCGGTGACATTGAGATCGCCGCCGACCGTGCCGGCCTGGTCCTCGCCGATGCTGGCCGTCGCCGTGCCGGTGATGGTGGCAGGCGTGTTTCCAATTTCGTCAGCACCATTGATGGTGACGACTATCACCTGTGTGGCAGATCCATCGAAGGACTTGACGGTCAGTGAATCTGTCAGGGTTTCGCCAACGTTCAACGCCTGAACTTCTGCCTTAGTCGAGTCCACGTCATAGGTCCACAGACCGCTGGACGTATTAAAGGTGAAGGTACCATGAAGGCCGCCCAATGATGGCGGGGACAGGAAGATGGCCTGACCGGGATCCAGATCTGAAATGTCCAGGTCGCCACCCACTGTGCCGGCCTGATCCTCACCGATGCTGGCTGTCGCAGTTCCCGTTATGGTCGCCGGGTTGTTGACTGGCTCGTCAGCGCCGATGATGACGACGGTGATCTTCTGCGTGGCCGTACCATCCAGGGATGTGACAGTCAGAACATCTTTCGTGGTCTGGCCTGTCTGCAAAGCCTGAATACTTGGCTTGGAGTTGTCAACGTCGTAAGTCCAGTCGCCGGTTGCGGAGTCGAAAGTCCACGTGCCATGCGCGCCGACCAGCGAAGCCGGCATCTGGAAGATTGCTTCCCCCGGATCCGGGTCGGTTATAGCCAATTTGCCGGACACAATGCTCAAATCATCCTCACCAATCAAAGCAAGGGTGGTACCGGTGATGGTCGCAGGGTTGTTACCGCCTTCATTGGCGCCGTTGACGGTTACCGTGATAGCTTGGGTGGCCGAACCGTCAAAGGACTTGACCATCAGCGTATCTGTCAATTTCTCGCCATTGTTCAGCGCCTGGACTTCAGCCTTTGTTGAATCCACGTCATAAGTCCACGCGCCCGTGGTATTATCGAAGGTGAATGCACCGTACTGTCCCAGGAGCGAGGCCGGCGTTTGGAAGACCGCCTCGCCCGGATCGGGATCGGTAACGTCGAGATCACCTCCGACGGTGCCGACCTGATCCTCGGCGATATTGGCCGTCGACGTACCGGTGATGGTGGCTGGATTGTTGTTCGCCAAACTTACGGTGATGTCAAAAATATCGCTTGCTTCACCGCCGTGACCGTCCGAAACCTTGACCAGCACTGAAAAGGTGCCCAGGCTGCCCGCAGTCGGCGCACCGGAAAATGTCCTGGTCACCGGGTCAAATGACAGCCAGGCAGGCAAGTTGCCGCCATCTGGCAGGGTGGCCGCGAAGGTCAGTGAATCGCTGTCGAAATCCGCGAAGGCATCCGCCGGCACCACGAAATTCAGGCTGTTTCCCACGATAACTGCCTGATCCGCGATGGGATTGTCCAGTTGCGGATTGATATTGAAGGTGATGGTATTCGGAGTCGTATCCTTGTTGATACCACCGTTGGCGGTGCCGCCGTCGTCGATGACCGAGAAGGTGACCGTCGAATGCCCGACACCCGCGCTGGCAGGCGGAGTCCAGACCAGATTGGCGAGGTCCGTTGCCAGAACGGTCTGGCCGGCGGCGACGACTACGCCATTCAGTTTAAGCGTTCCGCCGCCCGAAATTGTGTCAATGACAACGGCTTGCAACCCGTCGCTATCAATGTCGGCGAAGGGGAAAGACTGGGCATTGAAATGGTAGGGGGCGCCCGCGTCCGTGGCTATCTCTACGTCGGCACCAAAAGGCGCATGATTGGGCGCATGATGGAATACCTTCTGGTAAATCCCCTTGCCGTCGCCGTCCTGTCCGTCCGAATTCCAGGTCACCACCCATCCGCCGTCCGAAAGCGCCGTGACTTTCAACGGCGTCTGGGGACCGGCGGTAAAGGTATTGACTCTGGTTTCGCCACCCGCGGCGCTTCCATTCGCATTATAGACCTGCTGATAGACACCATAGCCGTCGCCATCCTGCAGGTCGGAGCTCCAGACGACAACCCAGCCGCCATCGGACAAGGAAGTGATGATCGGGTTGAACTGTGCGCCGGCCGTTTCCGAATTGACGCGAATTTCGCTGCCAACAGGCAAGCCATCTGAACCATATCTTTGCAGATAGACACCATTGGAATCTCCGTCCTGGGCGAATGATTGCCAGCAAACGACCCATCCGCCGTCTTCCAGGGCGGCAATCACTGGTAGGGATTGAATTCCGGTCGTAAATGTATTGACCTGCGTCTCGGCCCCCACGGGCCCGCCATTCTTGTCAAAGGCCTGGGCAAAAACACCGATCTTGTCTCCATCCAGCAAATTTGTCTGCCAAACGACGACCCACCCGCCATCCGCCACGGCCACGGTGTGTGCCGCGGCTTGCGAGCCGGTTGTGAAAGTGTGCACCCGGGTTTCCGGGCCGACCGGCACGCCGGCGCTTGAATATACCTGCTGGTAAACGCCTGAAGATCCATCAGGATCCTGCGTCAGGCTGATCCAGGTCGATACCCAGCCGCCAGTTGTCAATTTGGTTATTTCAGGCAGATACTGGGTTCCGGTGGTAAAGGTATTGACCGAAAGATCCATTGCCGGATTCAGGGCGCCGACAGTCTGGCCATTTTCGTCAAATATTCGCTGAATGACCCCGCTCGTGTCCGTGGAATTTGCTCCCGACCATTCGACAACCCAACCACCATTGTCCAGCCCGGTGACCAAAGGGTTGGTTTGCGAGCCGGTGACAAAGGCGTTGACGGCGATCTGGTTGCCGACGGCATTTCCATTGATATCATATTGCTTGGCATAGATGCCGGTGAAATCCCCGTCATTTGCCTGCCAGGCAATCACCCATCCCCCCTTCTCGAGCAATGCGATCGAGGGCATCCGGTTGTATTGAAACAAGGGTCCTTTGTCATCGCTTACAAGCGTTTCCTGCCCGGCGGCCTGCCCCTGGGAATCGAATTGCTGGAAATAGATCCCCTCCGAAGAGGAACCATTGGTACTATTCCAAACAGTCACATAGCCGCCATCGGGCAAGGCGATGACATTTGGGGTTTGCTGGTTGCCGGATGTAAGACTGCCTACGTGGATTTCATCGCTAGCGTCAACGACGGGCACCGCCAGCGTCAGGTAATTCGTCGAAGTATCGACATTCGCGCTGCCATGTGCGGTGCCGCCGGAATCGGTTACTTGAAAACCGATCTTTCCGGAAAAGGGTTCACCCTCTTTTCCGACCCATGTCAACTGCGGGATCTGGTCGGCGGCGATGACGGTACCGGGCTGGACTACCACGCCATTCAGCTTCAGAACACCGCCATTATCGACCGAGACTATTTTTACCGAGGCCAGCACATCGCCGTCCTGATCAGAAAAACCAAAATCGGCGATTGAGAAAACATGTTGCAGAGTGGGATCGACAACGACTTTGGTACTCTGCCCCTCGGGCGCCGCGTGTACAAATGTCACGGTCTTCTGGACGATGTCGGTGCCGCTACCGGCATTCTTTGTATTATAGGTAATCACCCATTTGTCACCGCCAAGCTGCTCCATGCCCAGAGGACCATACTGGATCCCCTGAACACCGGTGATGTAGGTTTCCGCGTCGACCTTCGAACCATCCGCGCCAAAGACTTGCTGGTAAATATCGGCGTCACTTGAAACGGACCCGTCCGGCTGGATCGTGTCATAAGCGGAATAGTAGACCGCAACGAAACCGCCACTGTCGAGCGCTGCCAGAGACATGTTGATTTCATCATGAGCGAAGTATGTGTTGACCTGTACGGAACCGGAATCGCGCGCGGTACCATCGGCATCGTAGCTACGCACATAGAGTCCCTTGCCAAAGGAATCCGATCCGCCCGCGGCCTGCCAGCCAACTACAAATCCCCCGTCCGCCAGCGCGATGACCTGTGGCGATTCCTTGACACCGGTGAGACTGTCGCTTGCCTCGAACTGGCCTCCCACCTTGGTGCCGCTCGCGTCGAAAACCTGGCCGGCTATCTTGTACTCCCCTAACTGTGTTGCCACCCACGTCATGACCCACCCGCCACCGGCGAGTTCGACGATCTGCGGCGTCGATTCCGTAAAGGGGCTGCCGGGATTGGACTCGTCGGAGACCGTCACAAGGCCGGCCTTTTGGCTCCCGTCGGCATTGTATGCTTGGGACTGGATCGAATGCTCGAGCGCGTTCGGGTCAAAGTGGTGCCAGGTAACAACCCAGCCGCCGTCGGAAAGTGACGTAACCTGCTGCTGTCCGTCCTGGACCACGGTGACTGGCCATTCAAGCGGAACCGGATAGGGTGAACCGACAAGGACCTCACCGCCGACCTTGACACCCGAAGCCGAGTACGCTTGCTGGTAGACACGCTGGTCGTTCACCAGGAATTGCGAACCGTCAAAAGGATCGGTGGCATAAGTCTGACTATAGGCCACCCAGGTGACCAACCAACCACCATTGGCAAGGGAGGTGATTTGAGGTGTTACCTGACTGCCCGTGACCGTGGAATTGACGTCAATTTCCCCCGTAATCGGCGTGCCGTTCGCGGCGTATTTTCGCATGGTGATACCGGCGGTGCCGTCGGTGTCACCAGAGTAGTCTGTCCAGGCCACGACATATGTTCCATCCGGCAGGGCGGTAACCGAAAACTCCTCCTGGTTGGACTGGGTATGGCTGTTGACCTGTTGTTGCCCTCCTACGGCGACACCAGACGCGTTGTAGGCCTGGCTGTAAATTCCCGTTCCGCTGCCATCCTGACCGTCACTATTGAACAAGGTCACCCAGCCGCCGCCTGCCAAGGCGATTGTAACTGCGGTATTCTGCTGACCGGTGGTGTAGGAATTTACTGTGACCGGATTCGTGCTGGAAAATGACATGGCCGCAACTCCTGTATGAATTGGCCTCTCACGCGAGAGATTAAAAAAAATAAACAACCTTTGGTAACGTATGCGCAGTTTCAAGGTCTTTTGGCTGAAGCACCCCCTACTGTGCAAAAATACTTAATTAGATTTATCTTATTAATGTTTTGCTTTTTTAGCAAGAATTTTTAACCAATACGGTTAATACGAAGCGAGCGCGCCGAAGGCCGAAAAGGCGTCATTCAAATTTTCAAATATATGCGGTGATTAAATAAATTGATCGACAAAAATTCGCAATGCAATTCGGATGCAAAAATTATAGTTTCAATATATTTATTTATTAAAAATTTTTATTACTCGCTACATCTGAGAAATTACACAACTTAACCTTCAGTGGATCTTCATTTACGAAGATCCAATTGCAGGACTGTCGATTGCGGAGAGCATCGAGCTTGATTTGATAGAATTGTCACACCAATGTCATGCTGGTTCAAAGCCATTTCCGAAGCAACCCACGGTCTGTCGACTCCTCCGGGGGCCGCCTCCGATGGCCGCAATGACACTCGCGCACCCCGGTGTGTCAAGACTGGGTCGACTGATCATTGGCAAGTTCTGGTTTCATTGCTGAATTCGGCGAAAATCCAAGCCGGCGCAATTGGTCTGGGCAGGCAAAGCCAAAAGCGAAGCTTTGGCGGATTTGGCGGCATTGCCGATGGACTTTAACTTGTCCCGTTCACGCGGGGTTTGACGTAAGGGCGATTTCCGCCGCCATCGAAAGCACCGCCTTGCTTTGAGCCGGGTCAGCATTTCGCTGTGGATGGCGATGGGGCCGGGATCATCCCAACGTATCACATCGCCGGTTCCATAAGGGGCGCGACGATGGCGACGGGGATTTTCCGGTCGTCCACGGGCCCATTGCCGGGCCAGTGCACCGGCGGGTCCGACTTTTCCGGGCTTCCTCCAGCAGGGCAATAGTGGCCGCCGATATCCGGCCCGGCCCGTTTGGTCGGACTGGCCACAACCATATCAAATGACCGCAAGGTCATGCCTGCCAAAAACCGGATTTGAAGCCGGTCTGCAAATTTAAACGGCCAAAGCCCGACACCGCTCGACATAGATCTGGCGCAGGCGTATCGCAGTCGAGCCCGGCCTGCCGGTTCCGATCGGCTTGCCGTTGATCTTCACGACGGGGTTCACCAGACCGGACGCGGAGGTGGAAAAGGCTTCCGCTGCGTTTTCGATCTCCTCGATGGTAAAAGGGCGCTCCTCGATCTTCAGCTGAAGATCGCCAGCGCATTGCAGCACGGCTTGCCGCGTGATGCCGTGCAGAATATCGGTTGAGAGATCGCGGGTGACGATCGTTCCGTCAGCCGTCACGATATAGGCGTTGTTGGAAGAACCTTCTGTAACAAAACCGTCCTTGACCAGCCAAGCATCATCGGCGCCCCGGGCCTTGGCTTTCGTCTTTGCCATTGACGGGTAGAGCAGCTGGACGGTCTTGATGTCACAGCGCCGCCAACGCAGGTCATCGAAGGTGACGACATGCTGGCCGCGGACGGCCATCGGGCTGTCGACAATCGCCTTCTTCTGCGTGAAGAGCACAATGGTATTGGGCGTCGATTGCTCAGGGAAGATGAAATCGCGCTCCGCCGCCCCGCGCGTCACCTGCAGATAGACCAGGCCCTCGCTTAGATCGTTGCGCCGGACCAGTTCGCGATGGATATCCAGCAGGTTTTCCTCCGTCAGCGAAAAGGGCATATCCAGTTCACCGAGCGAGCGGCGCAAGCGGGCCATATGGCTTGAAAAATCAACGAGCTTTGCGTCCAGCACCAGCGTCACCTCATAGACGCCGTCGGCAAACAGGAAACCGCGATCAAAGATCGAGATACGGGCTTCGGCTTCAGGCAGATAATCACCATTGACATAGACGTGACGCATTGAACTAACCCCAAAGAGATGCTGGTGGCGGCTCCATCAACGAGCCGTTGTAGTGAATGGATGTATCCCGATCTTTCGCCAGGAGAAGCGGGCCGTCGAGATCGACGTATCGGGCGTCCTGTGCCACCAGGAAAGCGGGCGCCATGGCAAGCGACGTGCCCAGCATGCAGCCGACCATGATGCTGAAGCCGGCGGCAGCAGCTTCCTGTTTGAGAAGCAGCGCCTCCGTCAGTCCGCCGGTTTTGTCGAGCTTGATGTTGATCGTGTCGTATTTGCCCATCAGCCCTGCAAGGGACTTGCGGTCATGGCAGCTTTCATCCGCGCAAACGGGGAGATTACGCTGTATGTCCGCCAAGGCCGCATCGACCCCCGCAGACAGGGGTTGCTCGACCATCATGACGCCGAGACGGGCGAAGTGCGGGGCGAAGGTCAGATATTGCTCCACCGTCCAGCCTTCATTGGCATCAACGATGAGCGTGGAATGCGGCGCGCCTTGGCGCACGGCCTCAATGCGCTCGGCGTCGCCGTCAGAACCGAGCTTGATCTTGAGCAGCGGACGATGCGCGTTTTTGGCGGCCGCCTTCCGCATGGCATCCGGCGCGGCAAGCGAAAGCGTATAGGCCGTGCTGACGGGGATCGGCGGACGCAGGCCGGCAAGCTGCCAGACAGGCTTGCCGGCTTTCTTCGCTTGCAGATCCCACATGGCGCAATCAAGCGCATTGCGCGCAGCACCAGCCGCAAGCCTGCCCTGAAGTGCGGTGCGTTCCAACCCGTTGCGCAAATCCCCTTCTATCGATCGAATGGTCTCGATCACCCCCTCAACCGTTTCGCCGTAACGGCCATAGGGCACGCATTCGCCGCGACCCACCGCATCGCCATCCCGCAATTGCACGGTCACCACGCGGATTTCCGTGCGCGATCCCCGGGAAATCGTGAAGGCGCCGACGACAGGAATGCGTTCTTCAATGGCGCTGAGCGACAACCCGGTCATGCTCCCTCCAGCGCCTCGACCAGTCGCTCGGCGCCCTGCCGGAAGGGATCGACCGTCGGCAAGCCCATCCGCCTTTCGGTTTCAACGCAAAGCGCCAGCCCGTCCTTTGTGCTCATGGCGGAGGTGTTGAGCGAAATGCCAACCACTTTGCAGGCCGGATTGACCATCCTGGCCATTGTCAGGGAAAGATCGCGCAGCGCCTCAAGGCTCGGCAATCCATAATCCGGCAGCCCGCGCATATGCGGCCGGTCCGGCTCATGGCAAAGCACCAGGGCGTCCGGCTGGCCGCCATGAACAAGGGCCAGGGTCACGCCGGAATATGAGGCATGGAACAGGCTGCCCTGTCCTTCGATCAGGTCCCAGTGATCCGGCTCGTTGTCCGGCGTCAGGTATTCGATGGATCCGGCCATGAAATCGGCGATGACGGCGTCAAGCGGCACGCCGTCGCCGGTGATCAGGATGCCGGTCTGGCCGGTCGCGCGGAAAGTCGCCTTGCGTCCCTGCGCGCGCAACGCCTTTTCCATGCACAGCGCCGTATACATCTTGCCGACCGAGCAATCGGTGCCGACAGCCAGCATTCTCTTGCCTGTCCGTCTTTTGCCATTGGCAATCGGGTAGGCAATTTCCGGCACGCGGACATCATGCAGCGCGCGGCCGAGCGCCCTCGCTTTGGCAACCAGGTCAGCCTCATCGCGTAAAAGATTGTGAAGGCCGGAAGCAAGATCGAGTCCGGCATCAAGCGCCTGCAGAAGAACCGATTTCCACGCCGGCGAGATGACGCCGCCGCGATTGGCGACGCCGATGACCAGCGTTTTGACACCCATGTCAGCCGCCTGGCCGAGCGTCAGGTCCGGCAGGCCGAGATCGGCCTTGCAGCCGGAAAGGCGCAGTTGCCCGACAGCCAGTTCCGGCCGCCAGTCCTTGATCCCTTGCGCGACCTTTGCGGCCAGTCGATCCGGCGCATCGCCCAAAAACAGCAGATAGGGTGTTTCGATCATTGTTTTTCGCGCCTCAAAGAATCTGCCCGAGAAACGCCTTGGTTCTCGGATCCTTGGCATTGTCGAAGAAGGATTCAGGCGGACCGTCTTCAACGATCACGCCGCGATCGGTGAAATAGATGTGGTCAGCAACTTCACGGGCAAAGCCCATCTCATGGGTCACGAGAATGCAGGTCATGCCCTCTGCCGCCAGTTCCTTGATGGTGACAAGAACTTCCTTGACAGTCTCCGGGTCCAGCGCAGCCGTGACCTCGTCAAACAGCATGACATCGGGCTGCATGGCCAATGAACGGGCAATTGCGACTCGCTGCTGCTGGCCACCGGACAATTCGCCCGGATAGGCATCTTCCTTTCCCTCCAGCCGCACCTTCTTGAGCAGCGCCCGGGCGCGAACCTCAACCTCCTGCTTAGGCTGCCCCAGCACCTTGACGGGCGCCATCATCAGGTTTTCAAGCGCCGTCTTGTGCGGGAAGAGATTGTATTGCTGAAAAACCATTCCGACCTTCCGGCGGAGCGCCAGCTTGTCCAGATGGGGATGGTGGACCTCCTGCCCTTCGACCGTGATCGATCCGCCCTGGATATCGGCAAGCGCGTTGATGCAACGGATAAGGGTTGATTTTCCCGATCCGGACGGACCGATGATGCAGATGACGTCGCCTTTCATGACATCGAAGGAGATGCCCTTCAGCACTTCGAAATTTCCATAGGCCTTGCGCAGGTTTTTGATCGACACGATCGGCTGTTCTGCGGTCCATGTGGTCGTGTCGCTCATGGCGGTTCCTTTGTCAGACTTTCACCGCAAACCGCTTTTCAAGCGACAGCGTCAGGCGGGCGATGGGATAGCAATAGGCAAAAAAGGTGATCAGGGCGAAGCCGTAAAAGGGCACCAGCAGCGAGGGATGATTGCTTTCTGCCTCCATGGCCTGCCTCGACAGCGTGACCATTTCAGAAACCCCCAGCAGCGAGACCAGCGGCGTCGCCATGGTCATGATCGCATACCAGTTCATCCAGGGCGGGATCATCCGCTTCACGCATTGCGGAAGAATGATCTGCCATAGCGTTTGGGCGCGGCTGAAGGCCAGCGATTCGGCGGCTTCCCACTGCCCGCTCGGCACCGAGCGGACCGCGCCGCGGACGATCTCCGCAATATTGGCCATCACAGGCAGGCTGAGGCCGAAAACCGCTTTCATCCAATCCGGAACCGGTATGATCTTTCCTGCGATTCGGATCTCGAAGGGCAGCGTCAGCATGACAATGAACAGCAGGACGAGCCACGGTGAATTGCGGAAGAGTTGCACGATCAGCCATGACAGCCGACGGACAATGCCGTTATGCGAGACGCGACCGAGGCCGAGAAACACGCCGGCTATCGTTCCGAAGACCATGGTCAGGAAGCTGATCAGGATGTTGAGAACGAAACCCTTGGTGATGAGAAGCGGCATCCATTTCAGCAGGATCGAGAACACATGTCCGGTGCTGTAGGCCGATTGCGCGAAGGCATGAGCAGGCCATAATAAGACGGCAAAAATCATCAAGGGCAGCGTCCAGACGGGCATCGAGGCCAGCCAGCGGGTAAGGCCCAGGCCGTCTTCCATCGACAGCCTTGGCGGCAAGAGCACGGGCAGATCGGTTGTCGTGCCGGGACTTGCGTGTTTCAAACGGGGTTGGGTCACCGTCCACCTCCGAAGCCCGGAATGTGCAATGCGCGTTCCCACCGGTTCATGCCGAACGCCACAAAGCCGACCAACAGGATATAGACAACGAACAGCACCGTCATTGCCGCGTTCTGGGCCGAGGCATAGTCGTTCCAGATGGACACCATCTGGTAGAGCAGTTCGGGAACAGCGATCGCGATTGCCTGTGTTGTGGTCTTGACCAGGTTGACAAGGTTGTTGTTGAGCGCCGGCAGGCTGACGCGAAGCGCCAGCGGCAGCACGACATAGGCATAGGTCTGCAGCCTGCTCATGCCCAGCGATTCGCAGGCCTCCTTGGTGGTATGGGGGATGGCCTCGATGCCGGCGCGAAAAATTTCTACATTGAAGGCGCCGGCGAAGAAGGACAGCGATACAATGGCCCATCCGACATTGGAAATGATCGGCTGCTCAGTCCACCCATCGGCGCCGGCGATTGTCGGCGTGAATTGGCCAAGGGCGAAATAGAAAAACAGAAGCTGGATCAGCGGCGGGGTATTGCGGAAAAGCTGGATATAACCCTGCGTCAGCCAGCGCACCAAGGCCGAGCGCGATCCCTGCGCCCATGCGCCCGCTATGCCGATGACGAGGCTCAGCACGATACAGACGAGCGAAAGTTCAATTGTCACCCACAAGCCGTTGAGGACGCGCGCCCATTGCAGCGGCTCGTAGAAAAAAATGAAATTCCATGTCGGATGGTTCCGGGCCAGTTCCCTGAAAAAGGACTGTATGATCTCGACCATGATGCATTATCCGCAATTCCACGAAGGGACCGCCGGCCGCAAAGAAAGGCCGGCGGCAGTTCATCAGGACGGCTTACTTTGAAAGCCAGTCCTTGAAGCGTTCCTTCTCGATCTTCAGAAATGCGCTTTGCTGGATGCCCCAAGTGGTTTCCAGTTCGCTCAGGTGGCCGGATTGGAGCCAGTTGAATTGCATGCCGGACATGAAGCGGCCGAAAATGCAATCGCGCTCGGCCAGCGGCACTGCAAGCGCCCAGGGGTTGTCATCCTCGGTCTTGAGCGGCATTTCGTAATCGTTATATTCACCCGATGCGAGGTCCGCAGCGATCGAGGAATCGTCGAAAGCCCATGCGACGCATTTCTTGTCGCGCAGCGCCTGCTTGGCTTCGGCATTGTTTTCAAATGCGATGATCTTGGCGCCGTGACGCTCTTCGATGACCTTGTTGTAAAAAGCGCCCTGCTTGCCGCAGACCGGCTTGTCCTTCAGTTGTCCCCATTCGGTGATGCCGAGCACCTTCGGCGCCATGACATTTGTGCCGGATGTGTAATAGTTCGGCAGCACGACCCCAATGATCTCGCGGCGGTCGGGCCGGTCGGACATGGTTGCGATCATCAGGTCGATCTTGCCCTGTTCCAGAAACTGCATGCGGTTGGAAGACTGCACACCGACAAGTTCGAGATCGACGCCAATCGTATCGGCGACTTCCCTGGCCATATCGGCTTCCATGCCGACGAGCTTGCCGTCGGTGTCGATAAAGCCCCAGGGCTTCGCATCGGATTTGATGCCGACGACGATCTTCTTGCGTTCATTGATCTTGTTCCATGTATCGTTCGTGCAGGAAGCGGCATAAGCGGGCGCAAGGCCTCCAAGTGTGGTGGAGCAGATCAGCGCTGCCGTGCTCAACATTTTCACAATCGTTTTCATAATGCTTCGTTCACCCTTTTGTTTTGTCGTAAGAAAATCTTGAAAATTCGCGGGACAATGTCTCCCTGCCCCGGAAGATCAGGCTGGCATCGAGGGGCCGTTGTGGCAAATGCCTTTTGCTGATAGGTTATGCAAAAATTGCATAAGGCCTGTGATGGAGCTGAACTGGCTCGAGGATTTCATGGAATTGGCCGCCGTCCGGAATTTTTCGACGGCCGCTGCGGCGCGCCATGTCACCCAGCCGGCCTTCAGCCGCAGGATTCGCGCCCTTGAATACTGGATGGGCACGGAGTTGATTGATCGCAGTTCCTACCCGGTCAGGCTGACGAGCGCCGGCGAGGTCTTTCTGGAATCGAGCCGCGGACTGATGCGTGAAATCTACCGTGTTCGCGACGAGTGCCGCCAGCAGGCCCGCGCCGGCATCGAGATGGTCACCTTCAGTGCATTGCATACGATTGCTCTCAGCATTTTCCCCGATCTGTTGATCGGAATCGAAAAGACCGCCGGTCCCTTCGTGACACGGATGCATGCTACAAATTTCTATGATTGCGTGGAGTCGCTGGCGCTCGGCAGGTGCGACATTGCTTTCTGCTACGCCCACGCCTTCGGTCCGCCGGTGCTGCAGACCGAGCAGTTCTGGTCGAAAACCATCGGCATCGATCCGTTCTGCCTTGTGAGTAAGGTCAATGCCGAAGGGCTGCCAACAATCGATCCGACGACATGGAGCGAGAACACCGACATTCCGCTGGTGGCCTATACTTCCGATTGTTTTCTCGGCAAGATCCAGGCTCGCCTGATGCATGAGATGCAAAGGGAAAAGCGGACCTTCCACACGGTCTATGAAAACTCCATGTCAGAAGCGGTCAAGCGCATGGTCCTTGCCGGAAAAGGTATCGGCTGGCTGCCGGAAAGCACAGCGCGTCAGGAGATCGAGCAGGCGCGGCTCTGCGTCATCGGCAATGGTGCCGCACGGGTGGATCTCAATGTTCTAGCAATCCGGAAACAGGGCACGGGATCGGCGGCACTTGAGCGTTTCTGGGCAAATATGCATCCGCAATAGCGGCCGAGCGTGAATGACGTCACCGCATCCCGCATCCGGTCAATACCAGCGTTTTGCGCAAGGCGGGCATGACAGGCAATTTGCCCATCACCTCACCAATCGTCCTCGCTCAAAGGGGCGACCATGCCAAGCCGTCGTTCCAATTCTTCAGCTTCATGGGCAGCCAGTCTGATATCAAGGCTGACTGTGCCGTCCTCCAGGTCTTGGCGGCCGTCGACGATCGCGTTTTGATAGACCCATGACAACATGCCGAGCTTTTCAATCGGCAAAATGATGGTCGCTTCCGTCAGCACACCGGACAGCCTTTGACCGACTTGCGCCAAAAGTTCGCCGACGCCTTCACCAGTGATGGCGGAAATGGCGATCGAGTTTGGCGATTGTCCGGCTTTTTGAACCAGCGCCTCGCGGTTTTCATCCTCAAGCAGGTCGATCTTGTTCCAGACTTCGATGATTTTCTCGGCGCCAGTCTTGGAGTCGATGCCGAGATCGGCAAGGATCCGCAAAACATCGTTTGCCTGGGCCAGCGTATCGGGGTCCGACATATCGCGGATATGCAGGATCAAATCGGCTTCCAGCACCTCTTCCAGCGTTGCCCGGAAGGCTGCGACCAGATGGGTTGGCAGATCGGAAATGAAGCCGACCGTGTCGGACATGATCACCATGCGGCCCTGCGGCAGCTTGATGCGCCGCAAGGTCGGGTCGAGCGTTGCAAACAACATGTCCTCGGCCAGCACGCCCGCGCCGGTAATCCGGTTGAACAAGGTCGATTTGCCGGCGTTGGTATAGCCGACCAGAGCGACAATCGGATGGGGTACTTTCTTGCGCTTTGCCCGGTGCAATTGCCGGGTGCGGCGCACCTGTTCAAGCTCTTTTTCAAGCTTGACGATCTTTTCCTGCAAGACGCGACGGTCGGCTTCGATCTGGGTTTCGCCGGGGCCGCCCAGGAAGCCTGCGCCGCCGCGCTGGCGTTCAAGGTGGGTCCAGCTTCTGACCAACCGGCCCTTCTGGTAGTTGAGATGCGCCAATTCGACCTGCAGCGTGCCTTCCTTGGTGGAGGCGCGCCGGCCGAAGATTTCGAGAATCAGCCCGGTGCGATCGATCACCTTGGCGTTCCACAATTTTTCGAGATTTCGCTGCTGGACGGGCGTCAGCGGATGATCAACGATCACCAGTCCCGCATCCTGCAGGTCCAGCATCTCGCCGATTTCAGCAATCTTGCCGGTGCCGATCAGGGTTGCCGGGCGCGGCTGTGAAACCGGAACGATCAGGCCTTCAACC
Organism: Rhizobiaceae bacterium; assembly: GCA_041742335.1. Taxonomy (GTDB): domain Bacteria; phylum Pseudomonadota; class Alphaproteobacteria; order Rhizobiales; family Rhizobiaceae; genus Rhizobium_E. Next base: position 15,909 of record JBGSIT010000005.1, on the reverse strand, counting down.
ACAGTCAGGTCGATGGCGAGCGCCAATCCAGTGGCCTCATCAAGACGGCTTTCCGCCGTCCGGCCGGACAAGGCATCGCTGCCGTGGTTCTGCTTGAGAACGGGCACGATGACAAGAGCGCGCATGTCGTCGCGCAGCCCGCTGGTGTCCTGCTTTACGGTTTCATCGATGATATCGTTGTCGTTAATGGTCTTTTCCTGTCACGTTGGTAGAATTTGGCGGGCATTTTGCCCGATTGGCTGCAACTACCCTCAGATAATGCCTTTAGCCCGGCGCACAAGTGGCGCGCCGAGGCAAACAGGCTTGATTTTTCAGAATCTGGGCGTCAGGCAGCGCCTTCTTCTATTTCAAACATCTGTACCGGCTGTCCGGGCATGATTGTGGAAATCGCATGTTTGTAGACCAACTGCGAATGCCCATCCCTGCGCAACAGCACACAGAAATTGTCGAACGATGTGACCACTCCGGTCAATTTCACCCCGTTTATGAGAAATATAGTCAGTGAAATCTTCTGTTTGCGCACAGTATTGAGAAAAAGATCTTGCAAATTTTGTGAACGTTCCGCCATGGCGCCCGCTTCTTTCTTTTTTGCCGGCATGCATTGGCCGGTTGTTTTCGATTATACCCCCGATGGCATCCTTCAAGTATCAAATGCCGCCCTTGACAGAACGCTATCAAATAGAAGTCTTTTCTGCAATGTCGAAAAAGGCCTCGCGGATTTTCTGCGATACCGTGCCCGGATGCCCGTTTGCGATTGTTTTTCCGTCGATTTCCACGACAGGAAAGCAGATCGACGTCGCCGCTGTGATGAAGACTTCCCGCGCGGCAAGCATCTGTTCAACGGTGAAAAAATCCTCGCGCACTTTCAATCCAAGCCTTGCGGCAACATCCATCAGCGTGGTCCTGGTAATGCCGCGCAGAATGCCGTGTTCAGCAGGCCTGGTCACCAATGCGCCATCCCGGTCAACGATCCAGACATTGGTCGCGGCACCCTCTTTGACAATGGTGTCAGGGTCCACGAAAATTGCCTCGGCGGCGCCTGCTTCCTTGGCCTTCTGGCGGGCCAGCACATTGGGCAGCAGGCCGACGGTCTTGATATCCACCCGGTCCCAACGGTTCTCCGGAACGGTGATGGCCTTGATGCCGTTTTCATTCTTGCGGGCAGTGATGCGGGGATCGATCGACTTGGCGGTAATGACGAGCGACGGCACGATCTCTGACGATGGAAAGAAATGGTCACGCTTGGCCACGCCACGGGTAACCTGCATGTAAAACATGCCGTTATGGACGTGATTGCGTCTCAGCACCTGGCGGATTACCAAAGTCAGCGCGCTGCGCGACATCGGCCAATCCATGGCAAGTTCACGCAGCGAGCGGTCCAGCCGATCCAGATGCCGCGTCATGTCGACGATCATTCCGTGGCGGACTTCGCAGACTTCATAAACGCCATCGGCAAACTGATAGCCGCGGTCCTCAACATGGACAACCGCGTCGCGATGCGGAACATAGCGGCCATTCACATAAGCAATTCTGGACACGGTTGCTTCCTTGTAATCGGCTCAAACGCCGAGGGTCTTGAGTTTGCGGTGCAATGCCGAACGCTCCATTCCGACAAATTCAGCCGTGCGCGATATATTTCCGCCGAACCGGTTGATCTGGGCAATCAGGTAATCGCGTTCGAACATTTCACGCGCCTCGCGAAGCGGCAAGGTCATGATGTGCTGCTCGCCCTTGGCCGATACTTTGGGCAGCATGTCGGATACATCGGTTGGAAGCATGTCTGCGGTGATCGCATTGTCCGGTCCGTCCGTGCGTGCAATGATCAGCAATCGCTCGATATTGTTGCGCAACTGGCGGATATTGCCGGGCCAGTCATGGGCTTGCAAAACAGCCAGCGCATCGTCGCCGATCTTGCGTGTTCGTATCCCTGCCTGTTCCGAAATCTGGCGCATGAAGAAATCGACCAGAAAGGGAATATCCTCGCGCCGTTCGGAGAGCGCCGGCACCTTGACCGGCACAACGGCAAGCCGGTGGTAGAGATCTTCACGGAATCGCCCGTCGGCAATCATGGCTTCCAGATTGTAGGCGGTGGAGGAAATGATCCGCACGTCAACCTTCACGCGCTTGGAGCCACCTACCCGCTCGAACTGCTGGTCAACGAGAACCCTCAGGATCTTGCTCTGGGTTTCGCGCGGCATTTCGCCGACTTCATCCAGATAGAGAATGCCGCGATGGGCCTCTTCAAGCGCGCCGGTCTTGCGCGGATTGCCAGGCGTGCCCTCCGTTCCGAAAAGCGCCATTTCCATGCGATCCGGCGTTATGGCCGCCGCATTCAGCGCGACGAAAGGTCCGCTGGCCCGGTTTGACTTGCGATGGATCAGGCGCGCGACCAACTCCTTGCCGGAGCCCGACGGCCCTAAAATCATGATCCGGCTGTTTGTCGGGGAAACCTTCTCAATGGTCTGGCGCAACTGCGACACCGCCACTGAAGTGCCAATCAGCTCGACTGCATCGCCGGAGCGCTTCTTCAGCTCCGTCACTTCCTTTTTCAGCTTGGAAGTTTCAAGGGCCCGCTCCGCGATCAGGATCAGCCGATCCGCCTTGAAAGGTTTTTCAATGAAATCATAGGCGCCTCGCCGTATCGCCGACACAGCCATTTCAATATTGCCGTGGCCGGAAATCATGACAACCGGCAAATCAGGGTAGCGGGACTTGATTTCATCGAGCAATCCGAGTCCGTCAAGCCTGCTGCCCTGCATCCAGATATCAAGAAAAACCAGCCGAGGCACACGGTCGCCTATGGCTTGCAGCGCACTGTCGCTATCATGCGCCATGCGTGTTTCATGTCCTTCGTCAGACAGGATTCCGGAGACAATTTCGCGGATATCCTGTTCGTCATCGACCACCAAAATATCAGACGCCATGAACTACTTCCTTGTTTTGTAATGTTTGCGCTGTTTCCGCATTGAATCGGCGCGGCAGCAAAACCCTGATCATCGCACCCCTGCCGTTGTCAAAATCCGGCGGCGCGTCGTGCAATTCCAATTGGCCGCCATGATCCTCGATAATCTTCTTGACGATTGGCAGCCCCAGCCCGGTACCCTTGTCGCGCATGGTCATGTAGGGCTCCAGAATGCGGTGGCGGTTTTCCACCGGAAGTCCTTTGCCATTGTCGATCACATCGATCACGAAGAGATCATTTTCCTTGTCCAGACGGGCCCGGATCAGGATCTTGAGGTCCGGCTGCTTGTCGCCATCGGCAACGCTTTCAATGGATTCTACCGCATTCTTGACGATATTGCCGAATGCCTGACCCAGCATTCTGGCGTCAAACTCACCCGTCAGTGGCTCGTCTCCCCAATCACGGATGAATTCAACGTGGCTATTGCCCATTTCCCGCAGGAACACGGTATCCTTGAGAATGTCGCGAAGATCCGACTTGTCCTTGGTGGGCTTCGGCATGCGCGCGAATGCGGAAAACTCGTCCACCATACGGCCGATGTCCTCGACCTGGCGGACAATTGTATCGGTGCACTGGTCGAAGATCTGGCGGTCGTCCTCGGCGATCTGGCGTCCGTAGCGACGCTTCAGGCGTTCGGCCGACAGCTGGATCGGTGTGAGCGGATTCTTGATTTCATGGGCAATTCGGCGCGCCACATCCGCCCAGGCGGTTGATCGCTGCGCAATCACCAGATCGGTGATATCGTCCAGCGTGATGACGTAGGAATCCTTGCCGGCATGGGATTCCTCGCGCGTCACCTGCACATTGACAGTGCGCTCCTTGCCGCCGCGGATCATGCTGATCTGCTTGCGGAAATCGGTTCGGTACCGCGCGGCGGCCTCTGTCAGGATCTGGTCTATTTCCGGAAACAGGTCATTGAGCTTGCGGCCAACCAGCTTGTCGATCGGCAGCATGAAAAAATCTTCGCAGGAAGGATTGGCAATGGTGATGGACCGGTCTTCTTCAACGCCGATAACGGCCGCCGTCACGCCTGAAAGCACAGCTTCGATGAACCTGCGGCGGTCATCGACCTCATCCTTGGCAATCAGGATTTCATCCCGCTGCGAGCGGATTTCCGCGATCATCTTGTTAAATGTCCGCGACAGGCTGCCGACATCGCCATCCTCGCCGCGAACCGGCACCACCACATTCATATTGCCTTTGGCGACATTGTCGGCGGCACTGATCAACAGGCGGATGGGTCGCACAAGGCGGTCAGCAACCGCGATCGCCGCCCAGATGGCCGCCAGAAGCACGATCAGGGCGAATCCGAGATAGAGCAGGCCGAAAGCCAGTTGAAGGGTAAAGCGCCCCTCCTCCATCGCCTTGTATTCCCGGGTATTTTCTTCCATCAGGTGCAAGGCGCTCATGACCTGCGGATCAACGGCGCGGATCGTATAAAGATAGCCGTCGATCAGATCGAGTTTCATGATCGCGCCGACGAGATTGGTCGAACCCGGCGGAATCAGCGTCGGACGGCCGCCGACCGCTTCCTGCAGGGCATCAGCGGGAACCGGCGGAAGCGGCTTCTTGGTCTCGATATCGGCCTTCAGGACAATGCTGCCGTCGCTGCGCAATATGAAGGCGCCGAGCATGCCGCGCCCTCTTGCCTGCCGGGTCATCAGTTCGGCGAAGCCTATGTGATCCAGCGCATAGAGTTGGCGGTTGCGATCAAGATCATTGGCCATCGACGCCGTCTGCCCTTGCAGATAACTGGCGTTTTCCTGCACATAGGCCTGAGCAACATTGATCGATGAGGAAACAATGGATTGGGTTCGCATCGAAAACCAGCGATCAAGGCCGACATTCAGCGTGATCGAAGCGATGATGGCGACGAGGATGGCGGGTGAAATCGCCACGACCGAAAAAAGCGTGACGATACGGACATGCAGGCGGGCCGCAGCGCGACCGCGCGCCCGGGCGCGAAACAGCGAGAACAACTCGCGGCCGACCAGCCACAAAAGCGCGATGACAAACAGGGCGTTGATGCTGGCCGAAGCGACGATCACCTGCTCGGTGGGCTGGATTGGCGAAAGGCCAAGCAGAATGACAAGCGTAATGATCGCGACAACCAGCGCACCGCCGGCTATCGCCACGCCTGTCAACGTGGAAACTGCGCGCCGATCCTGGCCGGCGCCGATATAGTTTTCCTCTGGATTCGGAATGTCCGATCCGACCATGTCCGTGTCGCCCCTCTTGCCGTCGGCCATAATGTTGACCAACCGCGCCCGCCACACCTTCCCTAACGTAAAGAAGATGCTTGGCCAGCCATTTCACAACACCTACGCTGGCGTTCGGGCCAATGGCTCGATTCGTGCCAGAAATGAAGTGCAGTTGCTTTTGAGCAACTTATTGTGGCGAAAATGCAACGGACATGCAAGAGATATCAAGGCGTTCTGGTGCTTCTGTACACGGTTACGCCAAGCTCCCGGATTTTCTTGCGCAGGGTGTTTCGATTGAGCCCGAGCAGGTCTGCGGCCTTGATCTGGTTGCCGCGGGTGGCAGTCAGGGCTGCCAGGATGAGCGGAAACTCCATCTCGACGAGAACCCGGTTGTAAAGGCCGGAAGGCGGCAATCCATCGCCAAAACCGGCGAAATATTTGCGCATGTTTTCTTCCACGGCCTGGGAGATGGTGACATCGCCATTGGAAGGATCAGACCGGTCATTGATGCCCGCCGGCGCGCCGGGCCGCAGTTCCGCCTCAATGGTTTCGCGCACCATGACGTCCTGCGGGTAGAGCGCCATCAGTCTCTTGACCAGGTTTTCGAGTTCGCGGACATTGCCCGGCCATGGATAGGATTTCATGACATCGAGCGCTTCATTGTCGAATCGCTTCGGCGCCAACCCTTCCTTTTCGGCCTCCTGGATAAAGTGTCGAACAAGATCAGGGATGTCTTCAGTGCGCTCCCTGAGCGGCGGCAGCCTGAGCGGAACGACATTCAGGCGATAATAGAGATCTTCCCGGAAAAGTCCCTGATTGATGGATTGTTTCAGGTCCTTGTTGGTGGCAGCCACAATGCGCACATCGGTGCGGATCGGCGTGCGGCCGCCAACGGTGGTATATTCGCCCTGCTGGAGAACACGCAACAGCCTTGTCTGCGCATCCATCGGCATGTCGCCGATTTCATCGAGAAACAGCGTGCCGCCTTCGGCCTGCTCAAAGCGCCCCGTCGAGCGCATCTGCGCACCGGTAAAGGCACCCTTTTCATGGCCGAACAATTCGGTTTCGATCAGGTCGCGCGGAATGGCCGCCATGTTGATGGCGACGAAGGGGCCGTTGCGGCGCTTGCCGTAATCATGCAAGGCGCGCGCCACCAATTCCTTGCCGGTGCCGGATTCCCCGGTGATCATCAGTGTGAGATCGGTCTGCATCAAGCGCGCCAGAACCCGGTAGATTTCCTGCATCGCAGGCGATCTGCCAACCAATGGCATGCCGTCCTGCATGTCATCTCCCAAAGTCACCGCCTTGCGCTTGGGTTCGGAAAGGGCCCGTCCGATAATGCCGGTCAATTCAGTCAGGTCGAAAGGCTTGGGCAGGTAATCATAAGCACCCTTCTCCGATGCCTTGATCGCCGTCATGAAAGTGTTTTGCGCACTCATGACAATGACCGGCAAGTCCGGACGGGTCTTCTTGATGCGCGGCAGGAGATCAAAGGCGTTTTCATCAGGCATGACGACATCGGTCACCACAAGGTCGCCCTCGCCTGCCGAAATCCAGCGCCACAATGTGGTCGCGTTGGAGGTAATCCGGACGTCATAGCCTGCCCGGCTCAAGGCCTGGTTCAGCACTGTACGGATGGCCGCATCGTCATCGGCAACTAAAATGGTGGCATTCGCCATGGTTCAGCCTCTTTGCTGCAAGTTCTAGTCCAGTGTGTCGTCAACTGCCGCGCCCCGTGAGGCCGGCATCAAGACACGGAAAATGGTGCGATTGTGCTGGCGGTCGCACTCGACGATGCCGCCATGTCCGCCGATGATCTTGGCAACGAGCGCCAGACCCAGACCCGATCCATTGGTCTTGGTGGTGATGAAAGGATCAAACAGATGTTGCAGCAGATCGGCCGTTACGCCTGGCCCATTGTCGATGATGCAGAATTCCAGCGGCAAAGAGATCTTCTCGCGCGAACCGGCGACCGAAAGCCTGATGCCCGGCCGGTAGGCGGTCGTCAGCATGATCTCGCCGTCACTTCGATCGCCGACGGCCTCGGCGGCATTCTTGACGAGATTGAGAAAGACCTGGACAAGCTGATCGCGGTTGGCGTGGACCGCCGGCAAGGAAGGATCGTAGTTTTCAAGAAACTTGATGTTCCGGCCAAACCCGGCCTTGGCGGCAATCTTGACCTGGTCCAGTACCGAATGGATATTGATGGGCTGGCGATCAACGGGGCGTTCGTCGGAAAAAACCTCCATCCTGTCAACCAGCGAGACTATGCGGTCGGTCTCGTCGCGAATGAGGCGCGTTAAAGCGCGATCTTCGTCAGAAGCCTGCATTTCAAGCAGTTGCGCAGCACCCCGGATGCCCGACAGCGGGTTCTTGATTTCATGGGCGAGCATTGATGCGAGCCCCGTCACCGAGCGCGCCGCCGCCCGGTGGGTCAACTGCCGGTCGATCTTGTCGGCCATCGAGCGTTCCTGAAACACCACGACAACCGATCCCGGCTCTATCAGCACAGGGGCCACATAAATATCGACGAGCTTGTCGGCCCCCAAGCGGGGAGAACTCAAATCGACACGGTATTCATTGACCGGTGCGCGGCGCTCGCGCACCTGGTCGATCAGCGTCAGCAGCGGACTGCCGAAGGGGATGAAGGCATAGATGGTATTGCGCGCCAGAGCGACGGCACTGGAGCCGAAAAAGGCCTCCGCCTCCCAATTGGCAAAATCGATATAGCCGTCTTCATTGACCATGATGACAGGATTTTGAATGGCGTTCAAAACCGCCATGGCCATCGCGTTCACAGTATTTTTGGGGCCCGGTGTTCCGTGCGAATTCATGCTGCCCGGCTCCTGTCCGCCTGTTGGCTCTGTTCAAGGACGGCCCGGACAGTGCAACTCACCACATGCTCGGGATCCGTCGATGTCATGATGGCTGAGCGGGCATGGCCGTCCAATCCTGGCGCGTGACGCTCGAGATACCAACCGACATGTTTTCTCGCGTGGCGCAGGCCGGTTTGTTCTCCATGAAATTCAAGCATGGCGCGGTAATGCTGTTCAAATATTTCAGCAATTTCTATCTGTTCGGGCGCTGGCCTTTCGCCTGCCAGCACCCCTGGGTGCCAAGGCCTGCCCTGCGCGCCGCGACCGATCATCACCCCATCGGCCCCTGAGCGCGCAATGATATCGTCAATATCCGCGCCGGTTTCCACATCACCGTTTGCAATCAGGGGAATGGAGATGGCCTGGCGCACATCGCGGATTGCATCCCAGTCGGCCCGGCCCTGGTAAAACTGCATGCGGGTCCGGCCGTGAATGGTGATCATCTGCACGCCTGCTTCTTCTGCACGCTTGGCAAGTTCCGGCGCATTGATGGTGTTTTCATCCCATCCGAGCCGCATCTTGACCGTTACCGGAACCTTGACCGCCTTGACAACGGCCTCGATGATGGAAAGCGCCAGTCCCGGTTCGCGCATCAGGGCCGAACCGGATAGCCCGCCAATGACCTTTTTGGCAGGACAGCCCATATTGATGTCGATGATGTCGGCGCCATTGGCTTCGGCGACCCGCGCGCCGTCGGCCATCCAGTCAGCCTGGCGACCCGCCAGCTGCACGACATGTGGATAAATGCCGGCATTCTGCAATCTTGCCCAGGATTCGTCTGTATTTGAAAGCAATTCGCGGCTGGCGACCATTTCCGTTACCACGAGGCCTGCGCCGTGTTTCCAGGCCAGGCTGCGAAACGGCAGGTCCGTAACCCCCGACATCGGCGCCAAAATCACGCGGTTGCGCACCTCGACCCGGCCGATCTGCAGAGGCTCCGTTACAGTTACTGTCATAAATTGCTCATCTTTCAGGCAAGTCTATCTTGTGCTTTATTTTTAGCCAATATCGATCTGTTTGCCAAGCGAAAACATTTGCTTGATGTATTTTGCCGAGATTGACTGGAAAACCTTCAGTGATGACGATAAACCGCTTTTGTGAAAACTATTTGTGGTGATTTCAGCCCTCATGCCCGCCAAATTTGATCCAAAAATCGCAGTTTTGATCGTAGCGGCAGGTCGCGGCGAAAGAGCCGGCTCCAGCCATGAAGGTCCAAAACAGTATCGACGCATCGGTGGGCGACCGGTTATTTGCCATGCAATTGATCGTTTTCTGGCCTGGGGCCACGCCGACAGAATCATTGTCGCCATTCATCCCGACGATGAAAAACTGCTGTCCGATAGCCTCGCTGATTTCAAGAGCACCGCTACGATCAGTTCCATTTTTGGCGGCCCGTCCCGGCAGGAGACTGTACGCCTCGGACTTGAGGCGCTGGCGGGAACCGGCATGACCCACGTCTTCATTCACGATGCCGTCCGCCCGTTCTTCACCCTGGCGCTGCTGGAGCGTATTTACGCAGCGCACCGCAGCGGTGAAGTCGCCGTGCTGCCGGCTACCGCTGTTCCCGATACGCTGAAGGTCGGCTCCGTACAGGGTTACGTAACGCAAACCATTCCGAGAAACGGTGTTTACGCTGCGCAAACTCCGCAGAGTTTCGAGCTTGAGACCATATTGAGCGCCCATCGCGCGGCAAAGCTGGCGGGGCGCTCGGATTTCACTGATGACGCTTCACTGGCGGAATGGCAGAACGTCAGGGTAAAACTGGTTGACGGCGACAGCGGCAATGTCAAACTGACTGTCAAAGAGGATATCGTCATGGCCAATGACCGCCTGAAACAGCAAAGGTCGGTGGATGTGCGAACCGGCAATGGATACGACGTCCACCAATTGATCGAAGGCGACGGTGTCACCCTTTGCGGGATCAAGATTCCCTACCACAGGAAGCTTTCAGGTCATTCCGACGCGGATGTCGCCTACCATGCCCTGACCGACGCTTTGCTGGCGACATGTGGGGCGGGCGACATCGGCGATCATTTCCCGCCCTCAGATCCGCAATGGAAGGGTGCCGCGTCGAGCATATTTCTGTCTCATGCGGCCCAGATCGTCGCCAATCATGGCGGAACTGTCCTTAACGCCGATATTTCTCTGATCGCGGAAGCGCCGCGGATAGGCCCGCACAGGCAAGAAATGCGAGAAAACATGTCAGAACTGCTGGGAATCACGCTTGATCGGTGCTCCGTCAAAGCAACGACCAATGAGAAACTCGGCTTTGTAGGTCGCGAAGAAGGCATTGCCGCCATCGCCACCGCTACTGTGCTTTACGGGAGTTAAGCCATGAGCAATGAACTCATTCTGGATCTTGCTGAGCAGGTCATCAATCTTTGCCGTCAACAGAATGTGATGGTAGCCACGGCAGAATCCTGCACCGGCGGCCTTCTGTCAGCTTTCCTGACTGAGATTCCCGGCGCCTCCGACGTGCTGGAGCGGGGTTTTGTGACCTATTGCGACCAGTCCAAGGTTGAAATGCTGGGCGTCATGCCGATTACCCTGCGCCAATATGGTGCTGTGTCGCGAGATGTGGCGTTGGAAATGGCCCATGGCGCCATGAGCCGTTCGGAAGCCGGACTTTCCGTCTCGGTCACCGGAATTGCCGGTCCCTCGGGCGGCAGCACCGGCAAGCCGGTCGGACTGGTGCATTTCGGCGGACGGCATTATACCGGCACATTGGTGCACCGCGAAATGAACTATGGCGATCTTGGCCGTCATGAAATTCGGCTCGCGGCGGTCAGGACAGCGCTGGAACTGATGCTGGAACTGGCCCATATCGAACCCAAGCCGGGCCGCTGATATCAGACTGCCGGATTGGTCTTGTAGATTGTGTCTGCACGCTTTTCGAAAGCTTCGGAAAACATCCGGAATGCGCGATCAAACATCGAACCCATCAGCACGCCAAGCACCCTGCTCTTGAATTCGTAATCAATGAAAAATTCAACCGCGCTATGGCCGGGTTGCGTGTCGATAAAGCTCCAGCGATTGTCGAGATAGCGAAACGGCCCGTCAATATATTGAACTTCAATCTTCTTATCATCAGGCTTGAGTAGCACCTGCGTCGTGAAGGTCTCGCGTATGGCCTTGTAGCCCACGGTCATGTCGGCAAGCAAAAGGGTCTTGCCGTCGCGCTCCTTGCGCGAGCGCACGGTGAGGGCCTCGCAAAGCGGCAAGAACTGCGGGTAACTCTCCACGTCGGCGACGAGCGCGTACATCTCGTCAGCGCTGTGGGGAACCGGTCGGCGTGTCTCAAACTTGGGCATTGCTTTCAGCCAATGGCGATCCTGGCCGCCCGCGCCGCCCGAAGCCGTGCAAAATCATCGCCGGCATGGTGGGACGAACGGGTCAGCGGACTTGCCGCAACCATCAGGAAACCCTTGGTATAGGCAACTGTTTCGTAGGACTTGAACTCATCTGGCGTGACAAATGAGATAACCGGATGATGCTTCCGTGTGGGCTGCAGATATTGACCAATCGTCAGGAAATCCACATCTGCGGTGCGCAGGTCATCCATCAATTGCAGCACTTCGTTTCTTTCCTCGCCCAGGCCGACCATGATGCCGGATTTGGTAAACATGGTCGGGTCGAGTTCCTTGACCCGCTGCAAAAGGCGCATCGAGTGAAAATAGCGTGCGCCTGGCCTTACGGTCAGGTAATTGGAAGCCACGGTTTCAAGATTGTGGTTGAAGACATCCGGCTTGGCTGCAACCACCCTTTCGAGCGCGCCGGGCTTTCTCAGGAAATCCGGCGTCAGGATTTCAATCGTCGTTGCCGGTGAAGCCGCGCGGATGGCCAGGATCACTTTTTCAAAATGTTCAGCGCCGCCATCTTCCAGATCATCGCGATCCACAGAGGTGATGACAACATGGGAAAGACCCATCTGTTTGACCGCCTTGGCGACATTTTCAGGCTCAATCAGATCAAGGGCATTGGGCTTGCCGGTCGACACATTGCAAAAAGCGCAGGCGCGCGTACAGATCTCGCCCATGATCATGAATGTGGCGTGTTTCTTGTCCCAGCATTCGCCGATGTTCGGGCAGCCTGCCTCTTCGCACACTGTCACCAGGTTATTGCCTTTGACGATGGCGCGGGTTTCAAGATAGCCCTTGGATGTCGGCGCCTTGACCCTGATCCAATCCGGCTTGCGCTGGATCTCGCTGTCCGGCCGGTTGGCCTTTTCAGGGTGGCGAATGCGCTTTTGATCAGGATTCAGGGTGTCAATAATGGTTACCATTGTCGCTTTCCGCCAGCCAGAGGCATGAAGGTTTACATGTAAGACATTGCCGCGTCGCGTCAACCACCGGGCTTGACGAACCGAAGCTTGCGCCAGAAATCAACCGCGCAGGCGGATTCAGGCATTCAGGACCCTGCCATAGGCGTCCAGCACGCTTTCCTTCATCATTTCCGATAGCGTCGGATGCGGGAAGATGGTGTGCATCAACTCTTCTTCGGTGGTCTCCAGGTTCATGGCGACAACGAAACCCTGGATCAATTCGGTCACCTCCGCGCCAACCATATGCGCCCCGATCAGTTCCCCGGTCTTCTTGTCGAAGATGGTCTTGATCAGGCCATTGTCCTCGCCCAGCGCAATCGCCTTGCCATTGGCATTGAAGGAGAAGCGACCGACGCGGATATCGCGGCCCTGTTCCTTGGCCTTGGCTTCGGTCAGACCGACGGAGGCGACCTGCGGATTGCAATAGGTGCAGCCGGGAACTTTTGACTTGTCTGTGGGATGAACACCGGGAACCCCGGCCAGCTTTTCCATCAAGACCACGCCTTCATGCTCGGCCTTGTGGGCCAGCATTGGGGGACCTGCGACATCACCGATGGCATAGATGCCAGCGACATTGGTAAATCCGTAGCCGTCAATGACCACGCAGCCACGGTCAGTCTTGACGCCCAGCGTTTCAAGGCCGAGATTTTCGATGTTGCCCTGAACACCAACTGCTGAAATCAGCCGGTCGGCCGAAATCGTCTGGATCTTGCCGTCGGCGGTTTCAACATGGGCGGTTATGGAATTGGCGGCCTTGTCGACCTTGGTGACCTTGGCCGAGGTGATGATCTTCAACCCGCGCTTTTCAAGCGCCTTGCGGGCAATGGTCGAGATTTCGGCATCTTCCACCGGCATGACATTGGCCATCACTTCAACGACGGTGACATCAACGCCCATGGACCGATAGAAGCTTGCAAATTCGATACCGATGGCGCCTGAACCCATCACCACGATCGATTTCGGCATGAATTCCGGCTTCATCGCCTCGAAATAGGTCCAGATCAGCTTGCCGTCCGGCTCGATACCGGGCAGCGCCCGCGGACGGGCGCCGGTGGCAATGACAAGATGCTTGGCGGTATAGGCGCCCTCGCCCAGAACGCCCTTTGGCACCGGATTTTGCGGCTGTACCGCCGGCTTGCCAGGCGCTGCGACAACAATTTCACCCGGCTTGGTGATCTTTGCCTCGCCCCAGATGACATCGACCTTGTTTTTCTTCATCAGGTAGCCGATGCCGCCGTTCAGCCTTGCCGACACACCGCGCGAACGGGCGACGACAGCCTTGACGTCAGCCGTCATGGTGCCGTCCAGCACCAATCCGTAACTCTTGGCATGGTTGGCATAATCCATCATCTCGGCCGAGCGCAAAAGCGCCTTTGTCGGAATGCAGCCCCAATTGAGACAAATGCCGCCCAGATGCTCGCGCTCGACAATGGCTGTCTTGAAGCCAAGCTGGCTGGAGCGAATGGCCGCCACATAGCCGCCTGGGCCGGATCCGATTATGATGACGTCATAGCTGTTCGACATGGTGACTTCCACTCCTTCGTGACTTTCCGGCATGGAGGGAACGAAGATTCGCTCCTGCTCCATGTTTGGGGAGTGGATGGACCCAACTGCGCGCTTTAGCCGGCGGCGGGTTCCGGTCGTTCCAGCATCCCGAAAATTTCGTCCTTGAGCAGCATTCTTTGCTTGCGCATTTCCGTGATGTGGAAATCGTCCGCTGGCTCAATATTGGTTTCAGCTCGATGAATTTTCCGGTTCAACTCATGGTATTCATTGAACAATCTTGAAAAATGCGCATCGCTTTCCTTTAGGTGATGCATCTTGTTGACATGGTCTGGAAATTCTTCGGCCAGTTCGTGCGGTGTGTTTGACATATTTGCGCTCCATTCATTGATTTCACGCCTTCAGGTTAAACACTCCGATTTACATCTCCTTGATTTTGATCAAGCAATCCGCATTCAGTTCAAAGTCCCAGCATCATTCGTGCGACCGGCTCCAGGGCCTTGCCTATTGCGCGGGTATTTTCCGCATCCATGTGGACGCCGTCTATCGGTGTCGTCCTTGCCACTGATCCGGCATCAAAAAATCCGCATCCCAGTTCGTCCGCCAGATCGGCATAGACCGACGCCAGCATATGGGCTTCCTCGATGCGACCGGCAAACATTGGTCCCAGCACCGGATCATCCGTTTCACAAAGCGGCGGCGGAGCGACGATCAGCACTTCCGGATCTTCGGTTTCCAACGGCCAGGTCTGCGAACGGATGATTTCGACCAGCCGCTTGATGCCGCGACCGACGATGACGGCATTGTTGGCATAAACAGGCTTGAGATCGTTGGTGCCGAGAAAGATGATCACCAGATCAATGGGCGCATGCGTCTGCAAAAGGGTCGGCAGGATACGGGTGCCATTGCGGTCGCCGTCGGCGGAAAAATCATCATAGATGGTCGTCCGCCCGTTCAACCCTTCGGCAATCACCCTGACCGAATGGCCAAGCGCCTTTTGCAGAACCGAAGGCCAGCGGTCTTCATAAGCGTGGCGGCCGCGAGTTTCCGCATTCACGCCCCAGGTCAGGCTGTCACCATAGCAAAGCACTGTTTTCATGTCGCTCTCCCCCTTCAGCCTGATCAGACCAGCATGCTCATCGGATTTTCGATGTAACGCTTGAAGGCCCCCAGAAGCTGGGCGCCAAGCGCGCCATCGACGCAACGGTGATCGGTGGAAAGCGTGACCGTCATCACCTGGGCGATGACCATTTCGCCGGCCTTGACAACGACGCGGGCTTCACCTGCGCCAACCGCCAGGATGGTGGCATGCGGCGGATTGACGACGGCGGCAAAATCCTTGACCCCCATCATCCCCATGTTTGAGACAGCTGTGGTGCCGCCCTGGTATTCTTCGGGCTTCAGCTTGCGCTCCTTGGCGCGTTTGCCGAGATCCTTCATCGCGTTGGAAATCGCCGACAGGCTCATCAGTTCAGCCGAGCGGATGATCGGTGTGATCAGGCCGCCGGGGATGGAAACCGCCACGCCGACATCGGCATGCTTGTGCTTGACCATGTTGGCGTCGGTCCAGGAGACATTGGCATCCGGCACATCGCGAAGACCGAGCGCCAGGGCCTTGATGACCATGTCATTGACGGACAATTTGTAGGCAGGCTTGCCATCGTTGACCGGTGCGGCATCATTGAGTTGCGAACGCAGCGCCAGCAGGGCGTCAAGCTGGACATCCACCGATACATAGAAATGCGGGATGGTTTGCTTGGATTCCACCAGGCGCTTGGCTATCGTCTTGCGCATGCCGTCATGGGGAACGAGTTCATAAGAACCCGGCTCGAACAGCTTGAGCACGGCATCGGCGCTTTCGGGCGTCTTGGCAGCAGGCGCCGCACCCGCAGTCGACGGCGCGCCGGCAGCTTGCGGCTTGGCTGTACCGCCGGCAGCAGCCTTTTCAACATCGGCCTTGACAACGCGGCCATGCGGACCGGATCCGGAAATGGCGCCAATATCAAGTCCGCCTTCTTTGGCCAGTCTGCGGGCCAGCGGCGATGC
>JBGSIT010000004.1:0-27438 GCA_041742335.1 Rhizobiaceae bacterium | reverse complement strand
GCCGCGCCAGGCCGGCGACCTGCATGCCGTCTTCGTATGCGCAGGCGGCGAGCCGCGGCAATGGGAACAGCCGGCGGTGTTGTCCTGCATCCGGCTGCTTTCGCGTGAAGGCGTCCGGATCGGCGGCATTTCGGGCGGACCTTTCCTGCTGGCGGCAGCCGGCCTTTTGACCGAGCGCCGTTTCACCATTCATTGGGAACACGCGCCAGCGCTGATCGAGGCCTTTCCCGGGCTCACGCCGATGCAGGCGCGCTATGTGCTGGACGGCAACCGCATTACCTGCGGCGGCGGCATTGCGCCGCTTGACATGATGCACGCCTTGATTTCCGAACGCATGGGAGCCGATTTCGCCCGCCGCGTCAGTGACTGGTTCCTGCATGCCGACGTGGCCCAGTCCGCCGCCCCGCAGCGGGCTTCGCTTGCGGAAAGATACGGCGTTCATCATCCCGGCCTGCTGTCTGTGCTGGAAAAGATGGAGGCGACAATCGAAATGCCGCTCAACCGGACCTCGATGGCGCGCTTCGCCGGCATGACGCCGCGCCATCTGGACCGGCTGTTTTCGGAATTGACCGGATCGACCTTCCTGGAGCAATATCGCCGCCTGCGGCTTGAACATGCCCATCGCCTGCTGCAGCAAAGCGCGCTGCCGGTCTCCGAGATCGCCTTTGCCACAGGCTTTTCCAGCCCTGGCCATTTCTCCCGGCTTTACCGCGAAGCCTATGGAAATGTCCCGCTGGCGACACGCAAGGCGTCGGCGGCCAATGTGCCAGTCAAGAGCGCTTGAATCCGCGTCAGGGCAGCGGCGAAACAAGTTGTTGCTTTTTAAGAATATTTATTTCTTCCAAGTTGAAAAAATATTTTGAACCTGCTAGCTTTCATCATCAACTCAAACGGAGGGTCGACCCTATGTGCGGCATTGTCGGATTGTTCCTGAAAGACAAGAGCCTGGAACCCCAACTCGGGGCAATGTTATCTGAAATGCTGGTCATCATGACTGATCGCGGACCTGACAGCGCCGGCATCGCCATTTATGGCGCGCCGCGCAGCGGCAAGGCCAAGATTACCGTTCAATCGGCCAACCCGACTGTCGATTTTGCCGGACTTGGGGCGGCGATTGCAGAAGCCAGCGACAATTCGGGCAAGGTCACCGTGAAAAGCAGCCACGCCGTCATCGAAGTCGAACCCGACCGTGTTGCTGCGACCCGTCATGCCATCATGGCCCATTGCCCCACGATCCGGGTCATGAGCTCGGGCGACAGTGTGGAAATCTACAAGGAAGTCGGACTGCCAAAAGATGTGGCTGCACGCTTCGATGTCACCCATATGTCGGGAACCCATGGTATCGGCCATACCCGCATGGCGACGGAATCAGCGGTGACCACGATGGGCGCCCATCCTTTTTCCACCGGCCCTGACCAGTGCCTGGTCCACAACGGTTCGCTGTCCAACCACAACAATTTGCGCCGCGAACTCAAGCGCGAAGGCATGACCTTCGAAACCGAAAACGACACCGAGGTTGCCGCCGCTTATCTGACGGCTGAAATGGCCAAGGGCAAGGATCTCGGAGAAGCGCTCAATAGCGCAGTGGATGATCTTGACGGCTTCTTCACTTTTGTTGTCGGAACCAAATCGGGTTTCGGCGTAGTGCGTGACGCCATTGCCTGCAAGCCGGCAGTCATGGCGGAAACCAAGCAATATGTCGCCTTCGGATCTGAATACCGGGCGCTGGTCAACCTGCCGGGCATTGAAAACGCCCGTATCTGGGAGCCCGAGCCAGCCAAGGTTTATTTCTGGGAACATTGATGATCACATAAGCACATGCGGAGCGCCGAAGCGCGCTCCTTTCATGCCGGGGAGAACTAAAAATGCCGACTATCGATCTTGCCCACAGCGAGCTCAGGGACCTCAACCAGGCCCTTCACAACATCAAGCCGGGCTCTAATGAGACAAGCTTTGAAGTCCTCAATCCGCGCGGCAGCCATTCGGTTGCCGTTGGCGTCGATGCGCCGGTGCGTGTCGATGTCCACGGCAGCGTCGGATATTATTGCGGCGGCATGAATTCCGAAGCCACCATCACGGTGCATGGATCTGTCGGCCCCGGCGTCGGCGAAAACATGATGTCCGGCGCCATCTTCGTCAAGGGCGACGCCAGCCAGTATGCCGGCGCCACCGGACGCGGCGGACTTCTGGTCATAGAAGGCAACGCCTCGTCGCGCTGCGGCATTTCCATGAAGGGCATCAATATCGTCGTGCGCGGCAATATCGGCCACATGTCGGCCTTCATGGCGCAATCCGGCAACCTCGTTGTGATGGGCGATGCCGGCGATGCGCTGGGCGATTCGCTCTATGAAGCCCGGTTGTTCGTGCGCGGCAAGGTCCAAAGCCTTGGCGCGGATTGCATCAAGAAGGACATGCGCCCCGAGCATATCGCCATCCTTGCCGATTTGCTTGAAAAGGCCGGCATTACTGATGTCAAGCCCGAGGAATTCACCCGCTACGGCTCAGCCCGCACGCTTTACAATTTCAACATCGATAACGCCGAAGCCTATTGAGGGGATCATCATGACTTACCACAATCCGCCAACCACGCCCCGCCAGTCAGCCACTTTCGATGAATATACATTGTCTGAAATCCGCCGCGCGGCGGCCACCGGCATCTATGACATCCGCGGCGGCGGCGCCAAGCGCCGGGTC
The DNA here is from genome assembly GCA_041742335.1 of Rhizobiaceae bacterium. Lineage (GTDB taxonomy): Bacteria > Pseudomonadota > Alphaproteobacteria > Rhizobiales > Rhizobiaceae > Rhizobium_E. The sequence goes on along the minus strand of JBGSIT010000004.1, from coordinate 24,744 downwards.
CCGCATTTTGATGACCTGCTGTTTCTGGGCGCATCGATCTCGCGTTATCCGCTGGAAGGCTACCGCGAGCGTTGCGATACCTCGGTGGTTTTGGGCACCCGCTTTGCCAAGAAGCCGATCCATCTGAAAATCCCGATCACCATTGCCGGCATGAGCTTCGGTTCGCTTTCGGGTCCCGCCAAGGAGGCCCTTGGTCGCGGCGCGACGCTTTCGGGCACGTCCACCACCACCGGCGACGGCGGCATGACCGAAGAAGAGCGCGGCCATTCGCAAATGCTGGTCTATCAATACCTGCCGTCGCGCTACGGCATGAACCCGCGCGACCTGCGCCGGGCCGACGCCATTGAAGTCGTGGTCGGCCAGGGCGCAAAGCCAGGCGGCGGCGGCATGTTGCTCGGCCAGAAGATTTCCGATCGCGTTGCCGAAATGCGCACCCTGCCCAAGGGCATCGACCAGCGCTCGGCCTGCCGTCACCCCGACTGGACGGGCCCGGACGATCTGGAAATCAAGATCCTCGAACTGCGCGAAATCACCGATTGGGAAAAGCCCATCTATATCAAGATCGGCGGCGCGCGGCCCTATTACGATACCGCGCTTGCAGTCAAGGCGGGTGCAGATGTCGTCGTGCTTGACGGCATGCAGGGCGGAACCGCCGCTACCCAGGAAGTGTTCATTGAAAATGTCGGCCAGCCGATTCTTGCCTGCATTCGTCCCGCAGTCCAGGCCTTGCAGGATCTCGGCATGCACCGCAAGGTGCAGTTGATCGTGTCCGGCGGCATCCGCAACGGCGCCGATGTCGCCAAGGCGCTGGCCATGGGCGCCGACGCCGTCTCCATCGGCACGGCGGCCCTTGTCGCACTTGGCGACAATGACCCGCATTGGGAAGATGAATACCGCAAGCTGGGCACCACGGCGGGCGCCTATGACGACTGGCATGAGGGCAAGGACCCGGCCGGCATCACTACCCAGGATCCTGAACTTATGAAACGTGTCGACCCGATTGCGGCCGGACGCCGGTTGGCCAATTATCTCAAGGTGATGACGCTGGAAACCCAGACAATCGCCCGGGCCTGCGGCAAGAACCACGTTCACAATCTCGAACCGGAAGACCTCGTTGCGCTGACCCTTGAAGCTTCGGCCATGGCCCAGGTTCCACTGGCCGGAACCAACTGGATACCGGGCAAGACCCAGTTTTGAAGACATCTGGTTTCAGGCCTGCAGCGGTTTCAACCGGTGCAGGCTTGCAAGCTTGCTGTAATCAGTCCCACATGGGCGCGACGCATATGGAATGATCGGGAGACATTCGGGGATCATCGCGCTTATCAATCATTCTGCAGTTGAAAGGAAAACAAATGTCAGGGGAACTCGCGGATTTTGCCAAAAAAAATGGCATCCGATATTTCATGATCAGCTATACCGACCTGTTCGGCTCCCAACGCGCCAAGCTGGTTCCAACGCAAGCCATTGCAGACATGCAGAAGGACGGCGCCGGCTTTGCCGGTTTTGCCACCTGGCTTGACCTGACGCCTGCCCATCCGGATCTTTTTGCCATTCCGGACGCCTCCTCGGTGATCCAGTTGCCGTGGAAGCGGGATGTCACATGGGTTGCCGCCGATTGCGTCATGGAAGACCGCGCGGTCGAGCAGGCGCCCCGCAACGTGCTCAAGCGTCTGATCGGAGAGGCCGAGAGGGACGGCCTTCGCGTCAAGACCGGGGTTGAAGCGGAGTTCTTTCTGACAAACCGCGACGGCACCCAGATTTCCGATGAATATGACACCGCCGAGAAGCCTTGCTACGACCAGCAGGCCGTGATGCGCCGCTTCGACGTTATCGCCGAAATCTGCGACTATATGCTGGAGATGGGCTGGGGCCCCTACCAGAACGACCATGAGGACGCCAACGGCCAGTTCGAAATGAACTGGGAATATGACGACGCCCTTTCAACCGCCGACAAGCACTCCTTCTTCAAGTTCATGGTCAAGTCGGTCGCCGAAAAGCACGGCCTGCGCGCCACCTTCATGCCCAAGCCTTTCAAGGGCCTGACCGGCAATGGCTGCCATTGCCATGTTTCGGTCTGGGACAAGTCCGGCAAGGTCAACGCTTTCGCCGACAAGACTGCCGAATTCGGTCTGTCCGCGCAGGGAAGGAATTTTCTTGGCGGCATCATGAAGCATGCTTCCGCACTGGCCGCCGTTACCAATCCGACGGTCAATTCCTACAAGCGCATCAACGCGCCGCGCACGATTTCGGGCGCCACCTGGGCGCCCAACAGCGTGACCTGGACCGGCAACAACCGCACGCACATGGTCCGCGTTCCCGGTCCCGGACGCTTCGAACTTCGCCTTCCGGATGGCGCGGTCAACCCCTATTTGCTGCAGGCCATCATCATAGCGGCCGGCATCGAAGGCGTCCGCACCAAGGCCGATCCCGGCCCGCATCATGACATCGACATGTACCAGCTTGGTCACACCGTCACAAATGCGCCGCGCCTGCCGCTCAATCTCCTCGACGCATTGCGCGATTATGATGCCGATGAAGGCCTGAAGGCCGCCATGGGTTCGGAATTTTCGGCAGCCTATCTCAAGCTCAAGCATCGCGAGTGGAACGACTACGCATCCCACTTTACGGCTTGGGAGCACGAAAATACGCTGGATATCTGAACCGAAATCGGTTTGGATATATCACTGTCATAATGTCGCGGAGGGTTGCTTCGCGACAAAAAGCATGGATATATGGGCGAAATAATTATTCCACACAATAAACACAATGGGGGAACCGTTCATGGCACTTAGCTGGCGATTTTCAGTCCTTGGGGACAGGCACAGGGCATTGGGGTCCAATCTTGAGGATTGGAGCGGCATGGGCACCGCCTGGACTTACGACAAGGATATCTATGCCGAGCATATTGCTGTTCGCACCAAAGCGGGCCTGATGGATGTGTCCGGTCTGAAAAAGGTCCATCTCGTCGGTCCGCACGCCATCCAGGTTCTCGACTACATCACCACCCGCGACATGAACAAGCTTTATCCGGGCAAGTCGGTCTATGCCTGCATGCTCAATGATCGCGGTCATTTCACCGATGACTGCATCGTCTATCGCAACGGCCCGAATTCCTGGATGCTGGTGCATGGCTCCGGCTCCGGCCACGAGGAAATCGTCAAGCAGGCCGCCGGCCGCAATTGCGCCGTCCTGTTTGACGACGATTTGCATGATCTTTCATTGCAGGGTCCTGTTGCTGTCGATTACCTCGCCAAGCACGTGCCGGGCATCCGCGACCTGAAGTATTTCCATCATATGCAGACAACCCTGTTCGGCGCGCCCGTGATGATTTCGCGCACCGGCTATACCGGCGAACGCGGTTATGAAATTTTCGTGCGCGGACAGGATGCAGGCATGGTCTGGGACCGCATTCTCGATGAAGGCAAGGACATGGGCATCATCCCGGTCTGTTTTTCGGTGCTCGACATGCTGCGCGTGGAAAGCTACCTGCTGTTTTACCCCTATGACAATTCGCAGATGTATCCCTTCGCCAATGAGCAACCCGGTGACAGCCTGTGGGAACTTGGGCTCGATTTTACCGTCAGCCCGAAAAAGACCGGCTTTCGCGGCGCGGAAGAACATGCGCGGCTCAAGGGCAAGGAGCGATTCAAGATCTTCGGCCTGCTGGTGGAAGCCGATGGCCCGACCGATCTCGGCGATGAAGTCTGGGCCGGCGACAAAAAGGTTGGCGTGATAACCTGCCCGAGCTATTCCAAGCTGACCAATCGCTCCATGGCCATCATGCGGGTCGATGTCGAACACGCCAAGCAAGGCGCGCCGCTGGAAGTCCGGGGCAAGAATGTCAAGGCCAAGGCGATGGCTCACACCATCACTTTTGACGATCCGGAAAAGAAAAAACGCACGGCGCAAGGCTGAGGAGAACTGCATGCTGGTTCAAGGGATCAAAAGTCGCCCGGTCTACAAGGGGATCAGCGTTGATCCCCTCGCCAAGCGGCATCTCTTTGCGTTGCAGGGTGAAGGCGCGCTTGCGCTGTTGGAACAAAAGGCAGGCTTGACGCCGGAAATCCTGGCCAGAAGCGAAGTGCTTTATGTGGCGGGCAGTTCGGCGGGCAAGGACCACGAAAAGGCGCTTGCCGCGCTCAAGCCCGACATGTTCTGGCAGGCGCCGACAGTCGCCACCTTGCTTTTCCGCCTGAAGGGTTCGCTGACGCACGCGACCATGGGGACCCGCTTTTACATTTCCGGAACCGAAGGCTTTATCGGCCAGGCCATGCAGATTGCGCTCGACATGGGCATGGATTTCAACTCCATTCCCACCGAGCATCGCGGCTCGGAAGTCCGTCGCGTGCAATGCGTTCACTGCAAGGGCATTACCGATGAGGTGAGGACCAGCCCGTTCACCTGCAGCCATTGCGGCCTGTCGCTTCTGGTGCGCGACCATTATTCCCGCCGCCTTGGCGCATTCCAGGGTGTGTGCATCGATGCCGAAGAACCGGGGACTGCCCCCGATCCCGAGGAGCTGTTTTTGTGACGATCAACACGGAAATTCCAGTCCGCGTAACCAAAATCACGCAAATTGCCGACACCGTCAAACGGTTCCGCCTCGAGCGGGCCGACGGCGGACAAATGCCGATCTTTTCAGGCGGCGCCCATGTCGTCGTCTCCATGCATGACCATGGCTTGCTCCGGCGCAATCCCTATTCGCTGATGAGCTCGCCGACCGATCCGTCCGGCTATGAGATCAGCGTGCTCAGGGTGGTCAATTCGCGCGGCGGCTCGCACTTTCTGCATGATTACGTCAATGAAGGCGACGAACTGGTTATCAGCCAGCCGGTCAACCTGTTTCCGGTCGACAGGCGCGGCCGCAAGCATATCCTGATTGCCGGCGGCATCGGCATCACGCCGTTTCTGGCCATGATGGCGCAGTTGACCCATGAAAGCATGCCGTTCGAACTGCATTACGCGATGCGCTCGCGCGAGCATGGCGCCTATTGGCAATACCTGCTCGATGAATATGGCCCGACCCGCATCAAGCTGTATTTCGACGAGGAAAAGACATTTATCCCGGTCGCCGACATCGTCGAAAACCAGCCCTTGGGTTCCCATCTCTATGTCTGCGGTCCGGCCGGGATGATCGAAGGCGTGCTCAATACCGCCCGCCAGGCCGGATGGCCCAAGGAAAACCTGCATTCCGAACGCTTCCTGGCGCCTTTGCCGGGTCAGCCTTTCGAGGTCAGGCTGACGAAAAGCAACCGCAAGATCGTTGTCGGCGAGCACCAAAGCATTCTGGAAGCCGTGGAAGCGGCGGGCATTGACGCTGCCTATATGTGCCGGGGCGGGGCCTGCGGCCAGTGCGAGACTGCCGTGACCGGTTGCGACGGGACATTGGAGCACCACGACATCTATCTGTCAGAAGAAGAAAAGGCGTCGGGAAGCAAGATCATGATCTGCGTTTCCCGTTTCAAGGGCAATTCCCTGTCGCTTGATCTTTAGCGCAGGCATCGGGCCGTGTGCTGATCAGGGGCGGAACAATCGACAAGGAGTGCGAGGACGATGGTTATCAAATTCAGGCAGGAAACCTTTCGCGACGATTTTACCTATCGCAACAGCCGCGAAAACATTCGCCGGTTTCCGTTCCCCTTTGCCGAAGACGAATATATGTATTCGGTCAATATGGAACCGCATGTGCTGGGCGCAAAGAACACGATTTATGAGAGCTTGATCGATGTCGACGAGCATTTCGTCTCGGAAATGGCCGACCGGGCGCTGGTTCTGAAGGAAGATCCGCTGCGCTACCAGGCGTTGCCGCACATGATGGCGGCGCAATGGGACACGCTTGAACTGCTGATGGAACAGCAGGCAGCCGGCTATCCCGAGCATTTCTCGCTCACCAAGGATGGCGACCGCTGGCGCTGGATCAACCGGCCGATGGGCATCGACGACACCTTCACCTTCGGCGACCGATCGACGCTGCCCTATGAGCCGCTCGAATACATCACGCGCCAGTCCCAGGGCGATTTCTGCATTGTCGACCAGCGCGACGGCAATCTGTGGATGGATGCCGGAATGGTCACCACCCAGGCCGACTGGTCGCTGGATTTCGACATCGGCATGAATTTTATGGAATGGCACGGACCGGTGCCGCTGGCCCATCAGATCGGCGTGTTCGACCGGGCGTTGAAATTCCTGCTCAACCTGCAGCAGGGCAAGCCGACGCGGCGCTTCAACTGGACCATGACAATCAATCCGCGGCTCGATACCAGCCCGGAAAAATATCATATCTGGGGTACGGACAGGACGACGGTGACGCCGGAAAATGTCGGCGGCAAGGTGCATTTGCGGGTCGAGTTGCAGAGCCTGTGGCGTCTGCCGCGCTCCAATGCCATCCTCTTCGTCATCCGCTGCTACCTGATTTCGATGGAAGAACTCGTGACCGTGCCGAAATGGGCGCGCCGCTTCCACCGGGTACTGAAAACCCTGCCGCCCGAACTGATCGACTACAAGGGGCTGACACGCTATCGGGAAACGACCATCGACTGGCTCGCCCCCCATGACGACGGCGCGCCGACCAGTCCGGGCATTTTCCCGGATTGAGCAACAGGCCGGTGATAAATATGCAAGTCTTTAATATAAAAGCTAAAAGAGGGAAAACTACATGACCAGAGTTGCAGTGATCGGTGCCGGGCCTTCAGGGCTTGCCATGTTGCGGGCCTTCCAGTCCGCAGCCCAGAAAGGCGCCGAAATTCCGGAAATCGTCTGTTTTGAAAAGCAGGCCGACTGGGGCGGGCTATGGAATTACACATGGCGGACGGGCCTGGATGAATATGGCGAACCCGTGCATGGCTCGATGTACCGTTACCTGTGGTCCAACGGTCCCAAGGAATGCCTTGAATTTGCCGATTACACATTCGAGGAACATTTCGGCAAGCCGATTGCTTCCTATCCGCCGCGCGCCGTGTTGTGGGATTACATCAAGGGCCGCGTCGAAAAGGCCAATGTACGCGACTGGGTGCGCTTCAACACGCCGGTCCGCATGGTCAATTTCGACGAAGAATCCAAGACCTTCACGGTAACCGCCCATGACCGGGTCAACGACGTCATGTATGACGAGGTTTTTGATTATGTCGTGGTAGCTTCCGGGCACTTTTCCACCCCGCATGTTCCCTATTTCAAGGGTGTTGAAAGCTTTGGCGGCCGCGTGCTGCACGCCCATGATTTTCGCGATGCGCTGGAATTCATGGATAAGGACGTGCTTATTGTCGGCCGCAGCTATTCGGCCGAAGATATTGGCTCGCAATGCTGGAAATATGGCGCAAAGTCGGTCACGACCAGCTATCGCTCCAAACCGATGGGCTTCAAATGGCCGGAGCGTTTTGAAGAACGTCCGCTGTTGATGAAGCTTGAAAACAAGACCGCGCATTTTGCCGATGGTTCGACCAAGGAGGTCGATGCGCTGATCCTGTGCACCGGATACCAGCACCACTTCCCCTTCCTGCCGGATGATTTGCGCCTGAAGACCGCCAACCGGCTTTGGACCGACGACCTCTACAAGGGCGTGGTCTATGAAGGCAATCACCAGCTTTTCTATATCGGCATGCAGGACCAGTTCTATACGTTCAACATGTTCGATGCCCAGGCCTGGTGGGCGCGCGATGTGATGATGGGCAAGATCGGCCTGCCGTCGGCAGCTGAAATGAAAGCCCATTTCGACAAGTGGCGGGCGCGGGAAGAAACCCTTGAAGATGCCGAACAGATGATCTGGTTCCAGGGTGACTATGTCATCGAACTTCTGGATGAAACCGATTATCCCCGCTTCAACATCGAGGAAACCAACAAGACCTTCATGGAGTGGGAACACCACAAGGCCGCCGACATTATGGGCTTCCGCAACAATGCCTATCGCTCGCTGATGACCGGCAATATGTCGCCCGCACACCATACGCCATGGCTTGAAGAGCTTGACGACAGCATGGAAGCCTATCTGAAGAATTGATCCGGATCTGGATTTGATGAATAAAGCAGGGGCCGCGAAAGCGGCCCCAATCTTGTTCACGCCGTGCCTGTCTGCGCCCAGAACGCCTTACCCCAGCTTCGGCCATGTATCGGTCAGCTTGTAGCCGCCTGGCCATGGGTCGGAGGGATCGAGCATGTGTTGATGTGTGCCGGTGATCCAGGCGCGACCGGAAATCTGCGGGACGATGGCGGGCTTTCCGCCGATCGTTGTTTCTGCCTTGATCGTGCCGGTGAAGCGGGAATCGATGATGGAAATGCCGGTCAGGCTTTCTCCGACTTTCAATTGCCCGCGCGCATGGAGAATGGCCATGCGGGCGGAAATGGCCGTTCCCGTCGGCGAGCGGTCGATCTTGCCGGGCTGGATGGCAACCGCCGAGCGGCTGGTCAGGACATTATCCTCTTTCATCAGCGGACCGGCAAAGGCGCAGAAGGAAATATGGTTCCAGTCCGGATTGTCGGGATGGAAAAATCCCAGCTGCTCATTGGCCGCGCGGGTGATCGCAATGCCGGTTTCAGCCAAAGCACGCGCCTCGGAGGCGACCAGGGAAAAGCCGAGCGAGGCTGCGTCAACCACCACGAAACTGTCGCCGCCATAGGCGGTATCCACGGTGATCGCGCCCAGGCCCGGAACTTCAAGGGCGGCATCCAGACGGGCCGCGAAGGCCGGCACATTGGTAACCGTGATCCGTTCGGCCTTGCCGTTCCTGCAATCGGCGACCACCTCGATCAGGCCTGCTGGCGCTTCAAGCACGATCCGGGTCTGCGGCTCGGTCATCGGCAAGATGCCGCTGTCGAGCAGGACGGTAGCCACACAGATCGAATTGGAACCCGACATTGGCGGCGTGTCTTCCGGCTCCATGATGATCCAGCCCATCTGGGCGCGCGGGTGCTTGGGCGGCACCAGCAGATTGACATGGCGAAAGACGCCGCCGCGCGGCTCGTTGAGCACGAAATTGCGCAATGTCTGGTCGCGCGCAATGAAGCGGCTCTGCTCCCAGATCGTATCGCCCGGCGGCGGGGCGACACCGCCGACAATCACGTCGCCCACTTCGCCTTCGGCATGGCAGGAGACGACATGAATGACTTTTGATGTGCGCATGGTGCGGAACCTTCAGCATGACATGAAGAATGACGGCCCGCGGTTTTCCGTCAGGACCCGGTTGGAGTCAAGACGCGGCAACAGCCGGCCTGGTGCTGCTCACTATCCTTTCGGGAAAGTTCAGCTGCGCGGCCGGGTCTGTTTCGGATCGTAATGCGACAGCGGCACGATGACGGCCGGAAGGCGCTTCTGGTGGCCGTCCAGCTTGCCGATCTCGACCTTGGTTCCGACGTCGCAATGCATGATGTCGACGCGGGCAAGCGCAATTGCTTTCTTCAGGATCGGCGAGCGGGTGGCACTGGTAACGACGCCGATCTGTTCCCGGCCGATATGAATGCAATCGCCATGGCCGACATGATCATTGCCTTCGATGTCCAACCCAACCAGCATGTGGCGCGGATTTTCCTTGCGACGGATCAGCGCCTCGCGGCCGATGAAATCATCGGTTTTGGATTTCAGCGGCACGGTAAAGCCGATGCCGGCCTCGAAAGGATCGGTCTGGTCGGTAAATTCGTGATTGGCGAAAATCAAACCGGCCTCGATGCGCACCATGTCCAGCGCCGCAAAGCCCATCGGCTTCAGCCCGTATTTCTGGCCGGCTTCCCAAACGGCGTCAAACACTTCCAAGGCATCCTTGGGGTGGCAGAAAATTTCATAGCCCAGTTCGCCGGTATAGCCGGTGCGCGACACGACAACCGGCGCGCCTTCGAAGCGTCCGATGCGGCCGACTGCGAAACGGAACCATTCCAGTTCCCCGATCTCAGGCTGGCGCGGTGGCGTCCAGATGATTTCCTTCATGATATCGCGGCTATTCGGGCCTTGCACGGCGATATTGTGCATCTGGTCGGTGGAAGAGCGCACCCAGGCCTTGTAGCCCATTTTCTCGGCTTGCTGGCGCAGCCAGATGCCGCTGGCGTCATCGCCGCCGATCCAGCGGAAATTGTTGTCGCCGAGCCTGAAGGCGGTGCCGTCGTCAATCATGCCGCCGCTCTCATAGCACATGGCTGAATAGACAACTTGGCCGGTCGCCAGTTTGCGCATGTCGCGGGTCAGGCAATATTGCATCAGGGCTTCGGCATCCGGCCCGGTAACCTCGAATTTCCGCAAGGGGGAAAGATCCAGCACGACGGCGCTTTGCCGGCAGGCCCAATATTCCTCCACCACGCCTTCATTGACGAAGCTGTTGGGCAACCAGTAGCCGCGATATTCGGTGAAATCGCGCGTGAGGTTTGAAAGCCGCGGGTGAAAGGCGGTTTCCTTGGTGAGTTCTGCATCTGCGTCTGGGGTCATGCGATAAGCCACCGCTTTTGAAAATTTCTCGGCGCCCGAATAGGTCCGGACATGAATATCGGTCGGGTTCCAGCCATTGGCCGCATCAATGTCGTCCGGGCATGACGATGACACGCAAACCAGGTCGGTCAAGGCGCGCATAAGCACATAATCGCCGGGTCGCGTCCAGGGTTCGTCCAGGTAAAGCTGGTTGTTGTGGTCGACATGTGTGTTGTAGAAATAATTGATCGCTTCCCAGCCCTTGCGCGGCGCGATGCCGTAAGGCGCCAGCACATGGTTGAAATTGTCGGTGCAATTGACGTGGCCGGGATAGCCCATATCGTCGTAGTACCGCGAATTGCAAGCGGTCGCGAAGGCGTCGTGACGGCCGACCGTATCCTGGACGATTTCCACCAGCGGCTCGAAATCGCGGTCAAAGGCCTTGGATGGCAGGCCCGGCATCGGATAGGACCGGCCTAGAAGCGTGCGGGTGATGGTTGAATCCAGCGCCCGGTCGAGCCCCTTGTCGACCTTGCGGGCTGAAAAAGCCTGAAAGTCCGAGCATTGCCGCCCCGAAACGTCGATCACCTGGATGAATTCGCCGGCGCGGACAAAATAGGCGCTGGCGGTTGCCGCCTTGACCCGCAGGTCCTGCACCGGGTCGGCAAGCGGTTCGGGCAGCAGCGACGGATAGGGTCGCTCGATATTGGCGCGCTTGACGCGCAGTTCAATCGGCGTTGAGGTCTCCTGTGTCCCCGGTTCCATGGCGGCGCCGGGGGCTGCGACAATCAGCAGGCCGTCGCGCTGTATGGCAAATTCGGCCTTGCTGCCCGGCAGGGACTGGCCGCCAAACAGCGTCACGGCTTTGGCGCCTGCCGGATCGACACCGCGGCGCTCAAGCGATTTCAATGTGCGAATGGCGCTGGCCTCGCCGGATGCAAGCAATGTCTTCAGGCCGGTTGCCTCGCCGGTAAACGACTGGCCCAGGCCGCTGTGTTCAAAACGGCCATTCTCGTCGATGAAACTGACTTCGCAAGGCTGGCAACCTTCCAGATCCGTGACGGTGGCAATGTCGCCCGCCATGACCTTGATGATTGTCGAGCCGCCGCCCTTGACGCGATAGCGTTCCACGCCGGGGCCGAAAACCGGTATTCCGGGACGCAGGATCAGGCTGGGTCTGGGTGCTGTGACACCGCTGGAAGTCGTTTCTTCGTTCTGCACGAAATCCCCCTGCAGCTTTGGAACCGGAAACAAGATTATGCTGTCGGACACATATTGCAAAGGGTTACCGCAAAGTAAAGTCGGACTTGACTTAAAGGAAAAGTAATTCACTATCGCGCAAGTTCCAAGTGCCGCAATCTGCGAAGGAGCGACCAAAGCTGAAGCACGGTCGGGTTCGCTGGCGCTTGAGATCCATAGAGTGCGTGGGGACGCCTTATTGGCGCAATTCAAAAACTGGATGAGGAGCTTATCAATGACGATTTCGACTGAAACCGGGGGGCTGGCTGCTGCCGCCAAGGGCGATCTGCATCGCGCCCTGAGTTGGAAGGGTGCCTTCTGGGTCGCCGCCGGCGTTCCGCCGCTGGTGCTGTTCTCAATTGGCGGCATTGCCGGCACCACCGGCAAGCTGGCCTTCCTGGTCTGGATGATCTCCATGACCATGGGCTTTCTGCAATCCTTCACCTATGCCGAAATCGCAGGCATGTTCGGCAACAAATCGGGCGGGGCCTCGGTTTACGGCGCCACGGCCTGGCTGCGTTACTCCAAGTTCATCGCGCCGCTGTCGGTTTGGTGCAACTGGTTTGCCTGGTCGCCGGTCCTGTCACTGGGTTGCGCCATTGCAGCCGGCTATATCCTCAATGCGCTGTTTCCCATTCCCGGCGGCGACAGCCAGATGGTGCTGGACTGGATTGCCACCCATGCTTCTTCGGTGACTGCCGACAGCCCCAGGGTTGTTGAATGGCTGGCCGCCAATGCCGGCTCCACGCCGGATGCCGCCATCAAGGCGCTGCTTGCGCAGGATGGCGTGGCGGCGCTCACACCGTTCGTTCGCACTTGGTCGCTGTTTTCCTTTGAAATTCCCTATCTCGCCCATGCCAATATCAACGCCACATTCGTGATCGGCGCTGTTTTGATGCTGGTAATCTTCGCCATCCAGCATCGCGGCATTGCCGGCACCGCCACCGTGCAGAAATGGCTTGCCATCATCGTGCTGGTGCCGCTGCTGCTGATCGGGCTGTATTCGATCTTCACCGGAACCATCGATTATGCCAATGTCACCAATCTGGTGCCGCCGACTGCCGGCTATTCCGGTATCGACGGCGACTGGAGCATTGGCGGCTGGACGCTTTTCCTGGGCGGGCTTTATATCGCCGCCTGGTCGACCTACGGCTTTGAAACGGCGGTTTGCTATACTGCCGAATTCAAGAACCCCAGGATCGATACCTTCAAGGCGATCTTCTATTCGGGCCTGCTGTGCTGCCTGTTCTTCTTCCTGGTGCCCTTCGCTTTCCAGGGTGTCCTTGGCCATGAAGGCATGCTGGCGCCGGGCATCGTCGATGGCACCGGTGTGGCTGAAGCGCTTGCCGGGCTCATTCATGGCGGCGTGGTGGTCACCCAGATCCTCGTTATCCTGATGATCATGGCGCTGTTTCTGGCGATCATGACGGCAATGGCGGGTTCATCGCGGACGCTCTACCAGGGCTCCAAGGATGGTTGGCTGCCGAAATATCTCGATCACGTCAACGAACACGGCGCGCCGACCCGCGCCATGTGGACCGACTTCGGCTTCAACCTGTTCCTGCTGGCCATCGCATCGGATGCCGGCGGCTACTTCTTCGTGCTGGCAGTCTCCAATGTCGGCTACATCATCTTCAACTTCCTCAATCTCAACGCCGGCTGGATACACCGGATGGATTCGAGCCATGTCCATCGGCCCTGGAAGGCGCCGACTGCGCTGATCGGCTTCAACACGCTGCTGGCCTTCGTCAATGCCTTGTTCCTGGGCGCTGGCGCCAAGGTCTGGGGCTATTCAAACGCCTTGTGGGTCGGTTTCATCTTCGCCGCCCTCATCCTGCCGGTTTTCGCCTTCCGCCATTATGTGCGCGACGGCGGCAAGTTTCCGCCCGGCGCCATGGATGATCTCGGCCTGACCGGCCAGGATCTCGGCATCAAGAAAGCCGGCATCCTGCCCTATGTCACGCTGCTGGCAGGTCTCGCCGTGGTGTTGTGGGCCAACTGGTTCTTCCAGTTGCCGGCCTGATCGGGCCTGAAAAAACTGACAATGCGCATTTTTCGAAATGCGCATTGTCTTGACCATATATTTTGAATTATCTTCCCTTGTGTTTCTCCTGAATATAGATTTATTTTACCCAGAATATTTTTCTGACATTTCGATATTTGGATCATGGCAAGAGGCAAACAGATGGCGACTGACAAGAAAACCAAGCCGGCGCAACGTTTGCCCAATGACAATTCGGCATGGATCACCCATTCCGCTTTCAACCAGAACCCGCATGCGCTGCGCGATCCCAAGGAAAACAATCTCGAGCAGGCCATCGGCCACGAGGTTCGGGCGTTCCGCAAGAAACTTGGACTGACGGTCGCCGATCTGGCGACCGCATCCTCGATTTCCATCGGCATGTTGTCAAAAATCGAAAACGGCAATATCTCGCCGTCGCTGGGCACGCTGCAATCGCTGTCGCGCGCGCTTGGCGTTCCCGTCACCTCGTTTTTCCGGCGTTTTGAAGAGGCCCGCGACGCCGTCTATGTCAAGGCCGGCACAGGCATGGAGATCGAACGGCGCGGCACCCGCGCCGGCCACCAATACAAGTTGCTCGGCCATATCGGCGACAATTCCAGCGGCGTCACCGTCGAGCCCTATCTGATCGCGCTGACCGAGGAATCCGACGTCTTTCCGACCTTCCAGCACGAAGGCATGGAATTCCTGTATCTGCTGGAAGGCGAAGTGCAATACCGCCACGGCAACCTGCTCTACACCTTGCAGCCCGGCGACAGCCTGTTTTTCAACGCCGACGCCCCGCATGGCCCCGAAGTGCTGTCAAAACTGCCGATCCGCTTCCTGTCGATCATTTCCTATCCGCAGCGCAATCGCGACGTGGATTTGTAAAAGAGGCGCCTTCATTCGCATGAGCCAGTCAACGGGTTGCCGGTAACCCGTGCGGAATTAATTTTCGACGCGACTGAATAATTTAAATTCCTAAATCCTAATATAGACAATCATCCAACTTTGTTCGTCGCGAAGTCCATTCTTCCGCGTCGGCAAGCCAATAATGGAACCCATTTCATGATCACCAACTTCATTTCCGCTGCAACCGGCACCTACAATGTCGACAACTCCTATGAAATATGGATGCTCGAGGAAGGTGTGCAACGCTTTTCAAGCACAGACGCGCTGTTTGAATCCGCAAACTGGCACGACAATAACTATGTCATCAACGGAAACCTCATTGGCGGGGTCGGCGCCGACAACTGCGCCTTTCGCGGCATGGGCGATGGCGCATCTCTGACCGTCGGTGCAGCCGGTCTTCTCTCGTCCGATGTCGGGGCGCGCTCAACCGGACTTGATTTCAGCCTGACCAACAACGGCACGATCTTCGGCAACAAATACGGCATCCTCAGCACGGGAGACAATGTCAGCATCGTTAACAACGGTTCGATTTCGGGAAACAACAATCCGAACTTCAATTGCGCGGGTGTCTCCATCAACAACCAGACTGCGGCCACCTTCATCAACAACGGCACTGTGGAGGGTGGAATCACGGCGGATTCCGCCGATCTCCGCCTTTCCTTGAACGGCGGCAGTATCGTCAGCGGTGCCGTTTATGTGGCGAACGACATGGGCGACAAATCGCGGACCGTCAATCATGGCGAAATAAGCGCTGGTAACTCCAGTTCGGCCTATTACGCGGGACAAGGTGACGACACTCTTATCAACCGTGGCAC
Source organism: Rhizobiaceae bacterium (assembly GCA_041742335.1). GTDB lineage: Bacteria > Pseudomonadota > Alphaproteobacteria > Rhizobiales > Rhizobiaceae > Rhizobium_E. The sequence goes on along the minus strand of JBGSIT010000004.1, from coordinate 9,398 downwards.
GATCAATGGCGCAGTCAATATGGGCGACGGGAATGATCGCTATGACGGGCGGGGCGGCGGCCTGCCGCTTTATGTCAATGGCGGTGCCGGCAACGATACATTCGTGGTTGATACCCGCACGCTCGATATCGATGAAAATGCCGGCGGCGGCTATGACAGGGTGCTGTCGACGGTTTCGTTTTCATTCTCATCGCAAAACTACCAGCCTGAGGAACTGGAAGTCCTCATGCTCCTGGGAAAGAAGAACATCAACGGTACCGGCAATGCATTGAACAACGAAATCCATGGCAACAAGGGCAACAACAAGATCCGGGGGATGGACGGCGACGACAATCTCTCGGGCGGCAGGGGGCGCGATGTTCTGACCGGCGGCGCCGGCTCCGATACCTTCCAGTTCACGACGGGACTTGGCAAGGAGATCATCACCGATTTCGAAGACGGTGTCGACCATATCCTGCTTTCGGCGGGCATGGACATTGTCAGCGTCCATGACCTTCTCAAGCATCATGTCCGCCAGATGGGAGACGACCTTGTCATTTCAGGCGACGGAACGCAGATGATCCTCAAGCACGTCGACAAGGCTGACCTCGGCCCATCCGATTTCATTATGTGACGGACGCAGCGTGGCGGCATGAACCCGCTCGGGCTCGCCTGACCTGACAATGGTATGACATCAAGCTGACAATCATCCTCAGCTTGATGTCAGAGGTTCGACAATAAGGTGATCCCTGTCCAGAACGGACTGCGGATGGCCCGGATCGATGTCGATTTCAAAATCACAAGCAGACAGAATTTCTCTCCGGTCCGGCCTCCCCGTTGAACCTCGCCGGGAATCGCCGGACCTGCCGCATCTGCGAATGCCGAAGCGAGCCTGTCTTCCGCGCGACTGAGTCGCTGCGGAACCCTCCCATCCTGCAAAACCCATCCCGACACCGTCCCCATAGCCGGGCATCAATCACGAAAGCGAAACACCATGATTCCGATCCAGCACGTCCACCCCATGATCATCCATTTTCCGATCGTCTTCATTTTCTGCCTGGCGGCCTTCGACCTGATCGCCACCGTCCGTGGCAAAAGAGTGACCGGGCGCACGGTGTTCGGAAACGTTTCCGCCGGCCTTGCCGTTCTGGCGGCCGTTTTCGCCGTGATCGCCTATTACTTTGGCGGCATGGCGCTGACCTTTGCCGAGGCGAAGGGCTTTTCCAGCGAGGTTGCCGAAATTCATGAAGGTCTTGGCGCAATGGTTGCCTTGTCGCTGACAATCTGGGCCGTTATCCGCATCTTTTTCTGGTGGCGCGATGTTCGCCTGACCGGCGGTCTGTCCTATGTGATCCCGCTTGTCGCCGTTCTCGGCGTCGGCATGGTCACGGCGACAGCCTATTATGGCGGCGAACTGGTTTATGAACTTGGGGTCAATGTCGCCAAGTCCTGATCGTCCGATGCATGTCGCGTTCAATTGAATGCGCCGCGCTGTAGCTCTATAAAACGACCATGGCCGGCATTTTTCGATGCCGGCCATGGTTGTATTTGCGAGTATCCGCCTCAATCAGGTTCTGAGCACCCGGTAGATCGCCGGAATGACCAGCACTGTCAGCAGCGTCGATGAAGCCAGGCCGAACAGCAGCGAAATGGCCAGACCCTGGAAGATCGGATCGGTCAGGATGACTGCAGCCCCGATGATGGCGGCCAGGGCCGTCAGCAGGATAGGCTTGAAGCGGATGGCGCCGGCCTCCAGCAGCACCTCGGTCAGATCGCGGCCATTGCCCTGTGCATGGCGGATGAAATCGACCAGCAGGATCGAGTTTCTCACTATGATGCCGGCCAGCGCGATGAAGCCGATCATCGAAGTGGCCGAAAACGGCGCTCCGAACAACCAATGGCCGCCCAGAATCCCGATGAATGTCAGCGGGACCGGGGTCAGGATGACCAGCGGCAGCTTGAAGGAACCGAACTGAGCGACGACAAGGATATAGATGCCGAGCAGCGCAACCCCAAAAGCCGCACCCATGTCGCGGAAGGTCACCCAGGTGACTTCCCACTCGCCGTCCCACAGAAGCGTGGATTTCGCTTCATCGGTCGGCTGGCCATGCAGCGAGATGACGGGTTTTTCGAGCCCGGTCCAGTCCTGCGCGTCGATTGCCTCGCTGACGGCAAGCATGCCGTAAAGCGGCGCTTCAAAGCTACCCGCCAGTTCCGCCGTCACCATTTCCGCGGCAACGCCATTGTGACGGTAAACCGGGAAGGAGGCGTTCTCGGCGCCAACCTTGACGACATCGCCCAGTTCCACCACGCCACGGTCTCCCGGCAGCACATTGGCAGGTATTGGTGTCGTCAGGAACTTTTCGTCCAGGGTCTTTTCACCCTTGGCGCGCTCGATCCTGATCGGGATCGGATGACGCCCGCCGCCGCGATGCGAATAGCCGACGGTCTTGCCATTGTTGAGAATGGCGATTGTGTCAAACACGTCGCTTTCCTCGACCTTGAAGAATTCGGCATCATCGGTGGAAATTGTCAGGCGCTGGCGGCGCGCGGCAATCCCGTAAGAATTGTCAACATCGACAATGAAGGGCACCGTCCGGAAGGCGGCCTCGACCTTGGCTGCGACCTTGCGGCGCGTTTCCGCATCCGGGCCGTAGATCTCGGCCAGCAAGGTGGCCATGACCGGCGGGCCCGGCGGAGGCTCGACGACCTTCAGGCTGCTGCCTTCCGGCACTTTCAACTCGGCAAGCCGCTTGCGCAGTTCCAGCGCCACGTCGTGGCTGCTGCGGTCGCGCTCCCCTTTCGGGGTCAGATTGAGCGCGACATCGCCCATATAGGGGCTGGCGCGCATATAGGAATGGCGCACCAGGCCGTTGAAATTGAAGGGCGCGGCAGTTCCGGCATGGGTTTGCACCGAGATGACCTCGGGAAATTCAAGCGCTATGCGGGCAATGCCCTGCGCGACAGCATCGGTGGCCTCAACTGACGAGCCTTCGGGAAGATCGATAACCACCGACAGTTCGGATTTGTTGTCGAAAGGCAGCAGTTTGACCGTCACCGACTTGGTGTAAAACAGGCTGAGGGAGGCAAGCGTCAGCACACCCACCGATATCAGCAAAATCCAGCTTGCCCTCTTGCTGGCAAGCACCGGCTTTGCCACTGCGGTGTAGATCTGCCCCAGCCTGCCGCCATGCGGCCCATCGGCATGATGGATCGGCGCATTGCCGACGACTTTCAGCATCAGCCATGGCGTCACCATGACCGCGACAAAGAAGGAAAAGATCATCGCGGCCGACGCATTGGCCGGGATCGGGCTCATATAGGGGCCCATCATGCCGGAGACAAACAGCATCGGAAGTAGTGCCGCCACCACAGTCAGCGTGGCGATGATGGTTGGATTGCCAACTTCGCTGACGGCCTCGATTGCCGCCTGCTTGCGGCTGCGCCCGTCTCCCATGGCCCAATGCCGGGCGGTGTTTTCGATGACGACAATGGCGTCATCGACGAGAATGCCGATGGAAAAGATCAAGGCGAACAGCGACACGCGGTTGAGCGTATAGCCCATCACGCGGGAGGCAAACAGCGTCAGCAGGATTGTGACGGGAATGACGATGGCCACGACAAGAGCCTCGCGCCGGCCGATCGCCACCCAGACAAGGACGATGATCGACAGGGTTGCCAGACCCAGATGGTAAAGCAGTTCATTGGCTTTTTCATTGGCGGTTTCGCCATAGTCGCGGGTAACTTCCATCTCCATGTCGTCCGGGATGAGGTGACCCTTCATCATATCGACGCGGTGCAGGATATCATCCGCCACGGTAACGGCGTTGGATCCGGCGCGCTTGGCCACTGCCAGCGTCACCGAGGGAACCCGCGCGCTGCCGGCGGCTTCACGGCGAACCGTGGAAACGATTGCCTCCGTGGTGTCGGTTGCAAAGGAGACTTTGGCGACATCGCGCACATAGACAGGACGGCCGTCGCGCGAAGTCAGCAACAGGTTTTCGATCGCTGTCGGAGACGAAAGCGTCTCGCCGGCGATGATGTCGATCTGCTGGCCGCCATCACGAACCTGGCCGGCCGGAAAAGCCCGGTTGGCGCCCTGAACCTTGCCCGACAATTGCTGCAGGGTGATGCCGTAAAGCGCCAATTTTTCAGGATCGGGAGAAATCCGCAGAATCTCGCCCGTTTCTCCGACCAGATAGGTCAGCCCGACATTGTCGATCTTGGCGACTTCGGTGCGCAATTCGCGCGCAATCCGGGTCAGGTCATTGGCGGTCATGCGCTCCGCCGCCTCCGGTTTCGGCGACAGGGTCAGCGAAACGATGGCGACGTCATCAATGCCGCGTCCGATGATCATCGGTTCCGGTATGCCCACCGGAATCCTGTCCATATTGGCGCGGATCTTCTCGTGGACGCGCAGGATGGCTGAATCCGACGAAGTGCCGACGATGAAACGGGCGGTGACCATGACCTGGTCGTCGCGCGATTGCGAATAGACATGTTCGACGCCGTCGATGCCCTTGACGACCGTTTCCAGCGGTTCGGTCACCAGCTTGGCGGCGTCATCAGCCTTCAGGCCCACGGCCTGGACGATGATGTCGACCATAGGAACCGAGATCTGCGGCTCCTCTTCGCGTGGCAGCGTCATCAATGCAATCAGGCCGAAAGCAAAGGCCGCCATCAGGAACAGCGGTGTCAGCGGCGAGGTGATGAAGAAGCGCGTCAGGTTGCCGGCAATGCCCAGATTCTTTTTTTCCAAGACAGCGTCAGCGTCATCCGACCCGTTTTCGGGCGGATTTTCGTGGATATCATCGTTGCTCATGGCAGGCTCACACTGTCTCCAGCCGAAAGACCGGTCAGGACTTCTACAAAGGTGGTATTGTCGCGTTCTATGGTTTCGCCGATGACAATGGCCCGTTCAATATCGCCGCCTGCACCCGAAACCCGGACAAAATCGATGCCGGACCGGGTCTGGACGGCGTCCCTTGGAACCAGAAGGGCCGAGCGCTGGCCTATCGGCAATTCGACCAGGACGCGGGCATTGACGAAATCGGTGTTGAGCTTGTCGACTTCGACATCGGCGATGACACGGCCATTTTCGATTTGCGGATAAATCTTGGCCAGTTTGCCGGTCGATTGCTGGCCGTTGGCGTTGATGCGGATGGTGTCGCCGGTCACCAGCGAAGCAGCATGGCGCTCGGGAATGGCCAAGCGCAGGAAGAAGCCGCCGCCGCCGATATTGGCAACGGTTTCACCTGCAAGGATGACTGCACCGCGCGTGACCGGAACGGTCAGAACGCGTCCGCTGGTCGCCGCAATCACGTCGCCTTCGGCATTTTGTTGTACGAGAACGGCGCGTTGGGCTTCAAGTGACGCGGTCTGGTTGGTCGAAACATCGACCGCCGTGCGAAGCTGGTCGATCCGCTGCGGGGTAATGATGCCCTTGGCGACCAGTGCGGCTCCTCTTTCAAGTTCCGCCTGGGCCGTTTGCAACTGCGATCGAACCGAGCGGATCTGGGCGTCAAGGGCGGCGATCTGAAATGCGATCTTGTCATCGCGCACGGTCGCAATTTTCTCGCCGGTCTTGACCAGATCGCCTTCGCTGACGGTGAGTTCAACCACGATGCCGCCAAGGCGGGCACGGGCCGGCACCATGTCGCGGGCTTCAACCCGACCATAGACCGCCTTCCATTCAGTAATATCGGAAGGCGACAGGGTCATGGTCCCGGCGCTTGCCGGGCCGGCGATCAGGATACCGATGAGAAAAAGGACATTACGCATTTGATTTCTTCCTAGAAAGCGTGACCTGGCTTGAAGCCAAGCTTTTTGAAGATCATTGCCGCTGGGCAAAAGCCGGTGAAGGCTGATTGCAGCATATTTGCGCCGATAAAGACAGTGAACCAAATGAAAAGTGGTGACACCCACATGGTCAAGGCGACTGATAGCAGTGTCATGATGCCCGCAAAAGCGAGTACGGTACGTTCGAGTGACATGATGGATCTCTCCGTTGGATTACGATACATATGAAATAATCTATGTATTTGCCAATTTCAATAGCAATAAAATTATTCTTTTGCGCCGCAGCAAGCGTTGGCAGTGCTTTTCAACGGCGCTGGTCTCAACGAGCGCGGCGTTTTTCCGCTTATCTGACAGCGGGCCGGTTCCAAGACCATGAGCGGCATATGCGATGTGAATGGACCGACGGCCGCGGCCCATTGAACACGGCAAGGCCCAATCCCGGATGCACCGGGATGGGGCGTTGATATCAATCCGGAACGGCTCGACAAGGCTGCCTGCCAAACAGGAACCGGGATGCGCCGGAAGCGATCAGTTTTTCTTGGCGGTCGACAAAGCGGCCGTCACGCCCTTGCCGAAACCGGCAGTTGCCGGTGTTGCCGGGGCTTTTGGCGCCTTGGCCTTGCGTGCTTCCTTGTTGCCGCGATCCTTAGACTTTGCCATTTGGACATTCCTTCGTCGGTTGGCCGCTCCATTGGCTGGTCATTGGTTCGGGCAAGTTTGCTGATGCATGCAGGGACTGTTTGAAACTGGACATTCCCGGCGGCATCGCGGCTCGAAGCATGGCTCAAATCATGGTGCGGAATGAAAAATAGTGCAGCAGGGCTGACGGAGAGCGGCATAAAGGTTCGTCGCACCGGCCCGTTTGTTTGCTGTTAGTCAGCCCAGTCTATCACCTTGGATGGCAGAAGACGAGGCTTTCCTGACAGCTTCAACCAACGTCTTCGTTTATTATTCGACTGTGAACAATTCCGCCGCTCTGGATTATGTTGGCGGCGAACATGGGCGGATTGACGCTGTTGCGCACCGGTGACATTGTCCGCGTTGATCTGGAACTGGGAACTGCAAACATGCTTGTAGCCGAGGAGGAAATTTCCCTGCGGCGCGCCGCGATGCTGGCTGATGGCGGATATGCCTATCCGGACCACCAGACGCCCTGGCAGGAAATTCAGCGCGGCATGGTCGACCAATTTGACAAAGGCATGGTTCTGAAGCCGGCGATAAAATACCAACGTATCGCACAAACGAAAGGAGTTGACCGTGACGATCATTGAAAACCCGCGTTCACTGACTGGCAAAATCGCCTTGGTCACGGCGGCAGGACAGGGTATCGGCCGCGCCATCGCCGAACGACTGGTGCGCGATGGCGCAGAGGTGCATGCCTGCGATCTGAACGCGGCGACGCTGGCGGATCTGGCTGCGGCCAGCACCACGGTTGTGGATGCCACGGACCCGGATGCGGTTGAGGCCTGGGTCGCGGGCCGCTCGCGGATCGACATAGTGGTGCATGCCGTCGGCTATGTGCATCAAGGCACCATAGAAGAGTGCAGCGCCGCTGACTGGCGGCGGAGCATGAGTGTTACCCTCGACAGCGCCTATATTGTGCTGAAGGCCGCCATCCCGAAAATGAAGCAGCATGGCGGCAGTGTCATCACGATTGCCTCGGTTGCGTCATCGACCAAGGGATTTCCACGCCGCGCGGCCTATGGCGCGGCCAAAGCCGGCGTGATCGGCCTGACCAAGGCCTGCGCTGCGGACTATCTGCACGAAAACATCCGCTTCAACGCGGTCTGTCCCGGCACGGTCGACAGCCCGTCGCTGCGCGGCCGCATGGCGGAGCTCGCTGAAAGCCTCGGAAGCATGCAGGCCGCGGAAAAAGTGTTTCTGGACCGCCAGCCGGCAGGTCGTCTCGGCAGGCCGGATGAAATTGCCGGCCTTTGCGCCTTTCTGGCATCGGACGACGGGCGCTTCGTCACCGGGCAGATCCTGAACATAGATGGAGGTATCACCATCTGAAGACAATCGGCACGTCCGGCTAACGGGCACTTTCACCTTCATGACCCAAGCTGCTTCCAGTTGGCGGTGGCTGACCTGCTCAGACGCTCTGAATTTGCATGTTATTCCTTCAATGAAGCCGTTTGCAGAATTCTCGTCAGAAAAGATTACAGAAAAGTCTACATTTCGGGGTTTCGACAAATCATCCCCACTGGTCTGCATTCTCCGCAGCGCATGACCATTGTCGTCATCTGGAAAAATCGATTATTTCAAACCCAAGTTCATACGTATTTGTTTTTCCGCGTCATTTGACCCCATCGATGCAGTGGATTTCGAGAGAATGAAGGTATCCAAAAGGTCACAAACTAAGGCGTGTCTATGTCTGTCTTCACCTGCTTCCAAAGGTCAGTCAGGGTGACACCCTTTCTACCCCAATTGTCAGTGTCTACCTCATCGATCACGACAAAGATATATTCGGGATTGCGGCCCAACTCTTCGACAAGTACTTCAGTCATTCTCCTGATAACGGCCCGCTTTTGATCGACGGTGGCAATTCCTTTGGCGATCTCAATCTTGACGTAGGGCACCGGCTAACCTCCGTGTTCGTTGATTTCTCTTATCTCAGGTGAGGTTCGTATCTTGGCTGTTTTGACCGAGAGCTGGCACACCTTTCGTAGGTCCGGCAGTCGACACAGAAGAGACCGATACGTCAAGGTGGAAGCAGAACATCGCTTACGGTATTTCTCCGGCACATCTTAATTTCTCAGATCGGATTCCATAACCGTGCTTGATCCTTTTAACTGCCCATCCTAAACAGCGAAGCAAATATTTCAATCGGTCGAAAGGTAATAATAATGGAGTATCGTGCACTTAAACCAATAACTAAATAGAACTTGAGAGACTGCTAAAGGAGAAAAACAAAAAGCTGTTGGGATGCTGCTCTCTCTTATGCGTAGTTTCTTATGAAGTGGCCAGCGGCTGTTGAAGAACGCTGACTTAGGGGACAATATGTTATAAGTACTATATAGGATACCGTCCCCCGTCCCCCTGTACAGCCGGTCAGACCTCAAGAATTCCCAGCCACCTTGAACTTCTCCATGATGGTCCTTTGGGTGGCATGGGCATACCGGAATAGCATCCTCATATCCTTGTGACCACTAATCGAAGCAACCTCCGGGGCAGTCAAACCCATCTCAAAAAACCTGCTTATAGCCTCGTGGCGAAGGTCATGGACGTTCAGGTCATTGATGCCAACTTTGATGCAAATGCGATCCCATGAGAGTCTGAGAGCTATTTCCGTGACATTAAACAAGCGTTTCTGCCCCACTGGGATTTGATCCAATCTTTCAGCCAAAACGGCCTTTGCCATAGGTGTGAGAGGAATGGTTCTAGACTCCCCGTTCTTCGTCACTGGGATGGCCGGCAGGGAGCGTTCAAGGTCGATATGGTCTCTTTGGATCCTGAGAAGTTCGCCCCGCCTCATGCCTGTTGACCTTGCCCCGTTGACCTAATCCGGTTTGAAGTTCGTTTTGGCCCATCGAGAGGACCAGAACATGAAACGAAGCCGCTTCACGGAAGAGCAGATCATCGGGATACTGAAGGAACACGAGTCCGGAATTCCTGTTTTG
>JBGSIT010000003.1:0-99683 GCA_041742335.1 Rhizobiaceae bacterium | reverse complement strand
CTCCAAGCGAATTTGCCGACACCTTCGCAACGCGCCGGGCTTTGGCGCTGCGCAATGTGGATAACTCCGCACCAAAGCCCGTCACATCAAACGCCGGAAACGAACTCAAAACTGGATAAAACTTGGGGGCAAGGTCACCATCATTCACTTTGTGCGCTTGAAAAATTCTTCGCCGAAAGTTTCCGCGAGATATTCGTTCTGGCACGCCACCGTTTCAGCGACCCGCTCGGAAACCCAATCCGGAATTACGACTTTTTTGGTCTTGTGGACTGTTTCGGTCAAAGACTTGTATCCGCCAAACGGAACTGCACCGATAAAATCCTCAATCTGCCGTATCAGATCTGCCGGGCGGTCGCGGACATCGCCAAAGGGCAGGACCAGCAGATTCTCCCGGTCAAAATGTTTGAGCCAATTGGGGATACTTGTGCGATAGTCCCCACGCTGATTGGAGGCGGCTTTGCCAAACCAGCGCTCCCAGTCTTCCTTCGTTTCAGGATTGTTGCCCGAACGGGCAATGCCCATCGAAATCTGTGACAACGTCCGCGCTCGCGCCTCACGCACAATCAATATGAGCTTCACATTTCCGAGCAATTGCCTTGCAAACGCGACATTCTCTTCCGCCATATCAAGATAGCCCGGTGTAACCTCGCCACTGACCCGATTGACCGCATCAGGATGCGTAAATATTCGCTTGTACCACTCCACGGTCAAAATGTCGTCTTTGGTCAAGCTTTTCAGATAGGTGGAATCGACCGTCTCGACCCGATTGCGGGCCCGGCCGCGCTTTTCCCTCTGGATGGCCTTTCTGAACTTGGCACGCCTTTTTTCCTTTGCCGCTTTGCTGGCGTCCATCTTGTCGAAAAAATGCAACTCTTTGACGGGCGGCAACCAAATGGCCGGATTTTGCACCAGCATTTCATAAAGCCAGGTTGTCCCGGCCTTCTGGGCGCCGATGCAAAGGAAGTTAGGCAAACTCATTGAAAATTCTCCCGTTGGGAATTGTTTGCACGCCGACGGGGCAAATCTGTCTGCGCACTGGCCGGAATTCTTATTTTTGATCCTTTGCCAGATAGGCTACCGTTTTGACAAGTATTTCCTCAACAGAAAGGCTGGCGGCGAGGGAGCCGGGGCGGTAAAAGTCGCGATCATCCGGCGGTCCCTCAAGAAACAATTCATCCCTTTGGAAGAATGTTTGCGCTACTTTGCGATTTGTCTTGGCAAATTGCGCGAGAATCCACTGGCGTTGATGCCGGTCATACACTGTCTTGCCGGTGTGGCTTCTGGAAGCCACCACCTCTTTGAGGAAGTTGATCACCGCCATTCGTCGGCCGGGGCGGGCGTCAATCAAGCCGGCTTGGCGCGCGAAGTCGAGTGTTTCCACCGGCAACGCGTCATTCTGGCTGCTGGTGTCCAGCGCCAGCTTACCCGCATCGATACCGGCAATTGCGAGGAAATCGCCGATCGTATCCTTGACCTGACCGGATTCCATCACCCGCACGACAAGGTTTTCACGTCCGGCCGCATTGGCCCAAAGCGTCAGCGTCCGATCAAAATCGATCCAGTAGAAATCTGCCAGGCGACCGAGAAACTGGTCTGGCGTCATGACGGAATGTGCGCGCGAAAAGGGCCATTTCACATGTTGATTGTACCACGAATTGACCCAATGATCCTGACGCCGCAAATAGACGACGACCTTCAATTGATAGTGTTTGCGGATGGCTTTCAGCCAGCCGAGATCAATGTGGATGCAGAAATCCTCGCCGCTGAGAATGATGTGGGGGGCGTCGACCGGTTCAAGCCGTTCCACAACCTGCTCTCCGGTCATGTTGCCGCGATGCAGGGCCCAGGCGATATCTTGGTGATTCGTCCCCTCGAATGGATAACTGATCCCCATGTCGACCAGCGCCTGCCTGTTGGCGGCAAGGTTGCGTTGAAGGCCAGTGGTTCCGGTTCTGTGGATTCCGATATGCAATGTGAGCTTTTTCATTCTTTTAACCTGTCGCATTATGATATTAACAATGAAATTTCAGCTCTTTGAATAGTGGCAATGTAGAAACGGCAAAAAGAAAATTTGTTTGCTGATTCTGGTGAATTTCCACCGATAGCAATGTCACCAGCGCCATTCGGCTTGATGCCTTTTGCAAGGTGATTGGTCTTTTCATATGTGAACTTGTTGTCATATCCAGCTTCCGGGCGATATCAATCCCAACCGAATCAATTGGTCGGGAGATTCATACCGAATACTGATCCCTTCTTCATAAAAATGTGGATTGGCAGCTTCCATGTATCGGTGATACTCGGTTCCGCCTTCAAAATGCTCTTTGCGGACCATCTCTTCCTCCGCCTTGGACGTAAGGCTTGCAAAAAACTTGAAATGGAACAAGGCACCGGAAATTGTCGGGTTATAGGCATCCTGGGCCCGCATGAGGCGCATTGGCCGCAGATCATGCATGGAACTGGTATAGCGGTAATTCCATTTCCACCAGACAAGCGGTATCTTGTTGAGCGCAGGAGATTTCAAGGGCTCCAGTCGATTGTGAATCCGCATCCGCGGACCTCCGCGGGTGAAGGTCGGCAGCTTTGGGGTTGAAATCTGAATATAGCCGTCGCGGTCGAAGAAGGGGGCGACCTTAAACGGATCGTCGCCAGATTGGTACACCGTCTCGTTCAGCGTTTTTTCGCTATAAGCGTCCAGCATGACAACATGGAAGGCTTCTTTCTTTTCATTTTTCAAATATTCGCCCAGGTCACGCAGGCTGCGGGTTTCCATGTGCGGATACACAAGGAATTCGTCCGGGTCGACTGACAGGCAGAGATGGTCTGTTCCGTATTTCTTTAAAAGGTGGTTGCACCATTCCATGCCGAATTTTGATGCCTTGTAGCTGGCTTTGGTAAACCAGACAGAGACATCCGGCTGTTGCCGGGCCCAGTCCTGGAAACCGTCATCGGAATTATTGTCAATGAACAGGAACTGGTTGACGCCGAGTTTGCGATAATAGTCGCAGAAAAACGGCATGCGGGTCATTTCGTTGCGCAGGCAAGAGACCAGCAGGATGTCGCTTTTCTTGATGTCTCTGGTCCGATCGGCAACCAGCTTGATTTCACGGCGATGGCGGCGGAGAACAAACTGTCTGCCAATTTGTGTGCGGATCATGTTTAAAAGCGATGCCATCAGATTTCTCCGCGCCCAATGGCTGGTTTCTGAGATTTCCCGAGGGCGGCCGCATATCTTGCCAAAGCTGCCTTTTTGGCCGCAACAGCAGGTGTGTCCGGCACGTCCTTTGAATTTGCCGGAGGTTTTTTTCTACCAAAAATTGCGAAGAACGACTTGGGTTCAGGCTCCAACTCCGGCAAGGGCGGCAGGACCAATGGTTTTGTGCCTGTCTGCAGCTGAAATATGCCCTTGGTATCACCGAGCACGATGAACGAACGTCTAAGCGCTTCTGGCAGGGGTTCGATCGCCTCCTGAAGCGAAACTGCATTTATGGCAGCCCGCACGTCGTCCAATTTTTCCATCAACCTATCGACAATATGCCCGTGGCGGTATCTCATTGTCGTTTTCCAGATTATCGGATCAATGGAATCCTCGCCTTGTTCGGGCATGATCGCCCGAATAAAGGCATTCTGGAAATCAGGTGGCGTATTCTCCGATGTCCTTTCTTGGATGTGCCGGTAAATATCCAGCGGTTCTGTTCCAAGCGGTTTGCTCTCGTTGTCCGGTTCAAGACACAGTGCCCAGAACAATTGACGCCATGCCTCACCCCGGTGCGCGGGCACGATCGGAAGAATGATGGCGTTTGAAGATTGCATAAAAGCTATTTCGGTGTCGGTCTGGTCCCCCGGGGCCATTTCAATGACCGGGAGATTGTCAATCCTTGAAAGAATCCGGCCCAAATATGTCGGACGATCCATGTTCCGGATTGCGAAATCGTTTGACTTCAAGCCGTGAAATGAAGGTCGTTCCAGCCCAAAGTCCACTTTCGCTGGATGAAAAATGCGCCCGAGAACTGTCATTCCAGGTTCGTTGCGAAGTGCGTCGGCGGCTCGTTTTGTCAGGTTCGGTGGGCCATAAAGAACAACAAAACTCTTCGGAAACTGGTCCATGGCCGCCGGCCAGTTCAAATAATCTCTATGTTGAAAAAGGGGAAAGCACAGCGGGTGCGCCCTTGTCTGGGCGGCGACAAGTTCCTTGTATGGCAACTTGTATGGCTCGGCAGGGATTTCAAATGGTTCGGGCAAGACATCTGAAAATGCGACTTCCCGGAAATGGGCGCGGATTTTGTGGGCGCCGGCCGCGATCTTGCGGGCAAAAAAGAACGGCACGCCTTCGACGAGCTTGATATGGTCGTCCAGAAAGACAAGCGGTTTTCCCCAATCATTGAAATGGTAGAAAGTCAGATTGCGATTGGCGAGTTGATGGGTCGGGATCAACTTGAAAACCATGGTCTGAAAGAACATTTCATCCGGAATCCAAGTCGTCTTGAAAAAGCGGTACTTTCGCGGGTTTTTGCGAATGTAGTCGAGAATTCCCGCGCATGTTTTCCAGGTCAGGCACCACCATTGGGAACCGAAGCGCGGCTCAAGGCCTGCAGGAAATTTGCGTTTCGGCCATAGTTTTCGTTGCAGCAGGTAATGATAGTGGAAAAGTTTATACTGGGTCTGATGATTGAAGATATGCCAATATTGGTAGCGTTCGTGGCGCAGTCCACCTACCATCCAGTCCGCCCCAAAGGCTTCGATGAATTCCGTTTTCGGGTGGGCGTCAAGGAAGCGGTTGAGTTCGGCCATCGGCTTGATTGGAATGCAGGACCCGCTGAGCAGCAAGACGTGGTCTATATCAAGGTTCAGACTCTCGATGAGTTGCAGGGCATGAACCACGCCCTTGACCAGACCGAATGCGCCCCAGGCGCAACGCACGCGGTCCTTGACCAGGTGTACCCGATAATCCGACGCCAAGATTTCCCGCAGCTTCGCAAAGGAACTCCTTGGCGCATTCTTGTCGTAATGAATGATAACTTGGCATTGAGGGTCGCCTTGCGTCAGAAGGCGGGCAAGGCCTGCAATTTGATCAGCAGATTCATGGGCCAAAATGACAAAGGCGATTTTCGACATTGATACTCCTGGTTTCGCTTCTTCCGACATTTCGATCAATATGGCTTGGCTGAATCAGATGGCTGCAATTTGAGAATATCGAAACAATTTCGACGGTTTCGAGACGCAGATGGGGAAATGAATAACCAGCGCGATTTTCGCGGATTTCTAGAGATCTGTATCATATTGAATGCAACAAGCAATTCTTTGCAGGAGCGGTGTGCAGGGCTTGTGGAGCACGGCCGGTTAGAATAGTTTCAAGAGGCGTTTAACAATGCCGATCCGATATTGCAAGGTCCAATGCGCTCCGCACAACGGGGCGAACTTCAAGGAGTGCCACAAGGTGAAAGAAGTCGCCAACAAACGCCAGCGATTGAAGGCTGTGAAAACAGAGATCAATACGTTGAAGGAAAAACTCAAGGCGCTGCAGGCCGAAAAGCTGAAATTGAAAGGCGAGATTGGTGAAAACACGCCCAAGAAGCCCGAATAGGGCTGACGGGCAGTTCAGAAAATCATGTCCCTATGGTAAGCCAACCTGTAGGTCGACGTCGCAGTGAGTGCCTGATGCGGATGATAAAGCATCGGGCCTCGTTTGCCCATAAATCATTTGCTTTGTTGAAATGTGCTTTGACTCCATGAAATTGTTCGAAAACACGGCCGTGGCGTGACCAGAATGAAAATTCACCTGCATTTGGGCGCCCACAAGACCGCGACGACCTACATCCAGAGTCAATTGTTCGACAACCGGGCAGACCTTGCGACTACGGGCGCTGGCTTTGTCGGCCTGTGGGTCATGAGAAAACAGTTCACACGGCTTTTTGAAACCCTCGGCTGGTTTGATCCTGTCTGGGCGCCGGTGACGCGCTGGATCCTGCGCCGGCGGCTGCGGGTCATTCTCAAGCCCCATGGCGGCAAGAAGCTGGTGATTCTGTCAGATGAAAACCTGGCGGGCCTGATCAGGACCAATTACTGGCGCGGCGGCCTCTACCGCGGCCTGAAGGCACGGATGAAAATGCTGCGCTCGGTGTTTTCCGGCCACGATGTCCATTATTTTTTCTGCATCCGGCCCTATGCGGATCATTTGACGTCATCCTATCTGCAATGGGCGGCGACGGGCAAGCCGCCGTCCTTCGACACATTTCTCGCCCGCTTTGGACCGGACATGCCCGGTTGGGCCGAGGCGGTGGCAGCCATAGCCGGTGCAGCGGGCAAGGATCGCGTCACAGTCTGGACCTATGACTGGTTCAAGCAGGATCCTTCACGCCTGCTTTTGTTGCTGGCCCCGGGCAGCCAATTGAAGGTGACGGAAGAAGAGTTGAAACGGGACATATTGCCTTCCTTGACGCTGCGCGGGCTGGACGTCATGCAGAAGCTGGAGAAGTCGCTTTCCAAGGCAGAGCGCGTCAAGATGGGCAAATTGCTGCGCAACTTCCCCTTCGACGGGCCCAATCCGCGCCTGGAAATCACTGATCCGGCGCTTCTCGCAGGCTTCGAAGCCAAATATGCCGATGATCTGGCCGCCATCCGGGGGCTTGGCATCAGCTTTTTCGAAACTGCTTCTGAAGCAGGGTTGCCGCCTGATCTGCAGTGACGCCGAATTGATTTCAATCAATGCAACCCTTGTGCTTGCGGTGGAAAGTGCGCTTGTTATTGCGGGCGACATGAGGCCCGGACGGGAGAGTTGAATGTACAAGAAAATCATTGTTCCGGTTGATATGAGCCAGATGGAGCGCGGCGAAAAAATTCTCGCCAAGGCCATGGCCCTGCTCGATGACGGCGGCGAAATCCTGCTTCTGAGCGTCACTGAAGATGTGCCCGGCTATATCGCCATCGACTTGCCGGCCGACCTGATCGACAACGCCGTCAAACAGGCGGAACTGGGCCTTGCGAAGCTCAAGGAAAAGCTGGGAGCCGTGGCCAAGACGGAAGTCCGGATTGGCACCGCCGCGCGCGAAATCATTGCAGCCGCAGAAGATCATGGCGCCGACTTGGTCCTCATCGCTTCCCACCGGCCGGATTTTTCCAATTATCTGCTGGGCTCGACTGCAGACCGTGTCGTTCGCCACGCCAAATGCTCGGTCCTGGTGGACCGTTAAGCCGCTTCAATCAGGAATAATGCAATGAAAAATCAAGACTATTTTGAAAATGCACTGAAAGCCAGGCAGAAGGAACTGCAATTGCGGCTGAACAAGATCGAGAATGATCTTGACCAGCCGGGCAATCCTGACAGCGAAGAGCGGGCCAGCGAACGCGAAGGCGATGAAGTGCTGGAGAGCCTGGGGCAAGCCGGTATTTCCGAGTTGCGCGCCATCGATGCCGCCATTGACCGGATCGCGGCTGGAACTTTCGGCATTTGTGTGCGCTGCGGCGAGGAGATTTCCGAAGAGCGCCTGAAAAGCGTGCCGCATGCGGCCCTTTGCAGAAATTGCATGACGCCTGCCTGACCGAAGTGGTTGAGGTCGCGCCGGGCGCACTGGCGAGGCTTCATGGCCATGGCAATCCGTGTTAAATATCGGGCATGAACAGGGCTCTTTCAGCATTCAGCGCCGATGTGCCGGGATTTGACATCAGGCAGTCGCGACGCGTGCGGTTTCACCAACTGGTCGGCCAGTCGCCGGCAATTGTCAGGGTGACTCGCGGCACCAAGCGGGTGGAAGTCGGCGATTTCGCAATCGAGGCGATTGCGGGCAGTTTCGTGATCTTGCCGGAAAACCTGCCGATGACCATCGAAAACAGGCCCGAAGAAGGGGGTCTCTACGAGGCTTCGGCGCTGACTTTCGACCGGGCAATTTTCGAGCAGTCCTATCAGGCGCTCAATCTTGCTGATCGCGGGACGCAACTCAGGCCGGTCAAGGCGACAGGCGCATCGCGCGGCCTGGAGGAGAGCTTTGATCAAGTGCGGTCGGCGATCGCCGGTCAGGCTGAAATTCCAGTCAGGATTTTTGAGTTGCGCTGCCAGGAGTTGGTTACCTGGCTCGCTGAAAGCGGGGCCGTGCTGGGGCCGGCAAGGCCTGCAACCCTGTCAGACCGTGTTCGCTCGATCATCACAAGCAATATCGCCCGGCCATGGACTGCCGGTGATATCGCAGCCTGTCTTTCGATGAGCGAGCCGACCCTGCGGCGCAAGCTGGCCGGTGAGAAAGCATCGTTTCTGACGCTGCTGGCTGACGCCAGAATGATCCGCGGACTTGGATTGTTGCAAACCACCAATTGGACCATAGCCGCCATCGCGCTGGAAGTTGGTTATGAGTCCCCTTCGCGCTTTGCCGTGCGCTTTCGGGACCGTTTCGGACTTCCACCTGGAAAATTACGGCTTCCCGATGTCATTGTTGATCGAAACGGCACCGATAATGATCGAAAGCGGCGCGCATCCTGATAATAGTGGTGGCATCATTGACTGGCTCTAAAAAGGAGAAATTCAATGAAGATGAACGCTTTCGTCTCCGCGATCCTGATTGCCGGCCTGGCCGGCGCCGTCAATGCGATGGAATTGAAATCAACCGATATCCAGGACGGCCAGACCATGGCCAATGCCCAGGTATTCAACGGATTTGGCTGCTCGGGCGACAATATTTCCCCGCAATTGACATGGTCGGATCCGCCCGATGGCACCAAGAGCTATGTGATCATGGCCTATGATCCCGACGCGCCGACCGGTTCGGGGTGGTGGCACTGGACGGCCTTCAATATTCCCGCCACGGTAACCAGTCTTGAAGCCGGCGCCGGCGCAGCCGACAAGATGCCTGCGGGCAGTGTGCTGGGTCGCACCGATTTTGGCACCAGCATGTATGGCGGTCCCTGTCCGCCCGAAGGCGCCACGCCGCATCATTATATCTTCACTGTTTATGCACTGGGTATCGATTCCCTGCCGCTCGACAGCATGGCGCCCGGGGCCATGGTCGGGTTTTACGCCCGCGCCAATGCATTGGGCGAGGCCAGTATTACCGCGCTTTATGGCAGGTAGAATTGGCGAACTGAAGGTGCATCGCTCCCGCAGGGAATGATGTGCGCCGATGATTGTGATAATTCTTTGCGGGGCGCAAATGCGCCCCTTCCGGCATTTTCCAGATGCATTTGCAGGCTAAAAAAGTCTATTCGCTCATCTTTTTGGATCTGGTTGAAACGCTCGCTGTTGAACTTCGACCGCACAACTCCGATATGTGTTGAAAACCTGTTGCAAAACAGCCTTTGGTCCGTTCGCAGTTGAATTTTCGCCAGACTGGCTGATAGAAGAGGCCTCCGGCGAAAGGATTAGCTGCTTGATGGAAAATGCGTTGTTGCCCACACTGGCTTTTGTTGCACTGGCCCTGCCATTTGCAGCCGCAGCAACTGCGCCGACGCTGACGCGCTTTTTTGGGCACAATGCCGCCTGGGTGCTCGTGTTCTTTCCGCTTGCCGCCTTTGCCTGTCTTGCCAGTTTCATCGGCGATGTTTCAAACGGCATTTTGGCTGTCGGCGGTTTTGACTGGGCGGCGTCACTGGGTTTGCGGCTCACCATCCGCATTGACGGCCTGTCGCTGGTCTTCGGCCTGCTGATCACCGGAATCGGTGCGCTGATCGTGCTTTATTCCGGCAGTTATCTGAAAGGCGATCCGGGGCAGGGGCGCTTTTTCGCCTTCATCCTGCTGTTCATGGGCTCGATGCAGGGACTGGTTCTTTCTGACAATCTGTTGATGTTGTTTGTGTTTTGGGAACTGACATCGATCACCTCCTTCCTGCTGATCGGCTACAGCCACAAGAGCGAATCCTCGCGCCGCGCCGCACTTCAGGCGCTTGCGGTGACCGGCGGCGGCGGCCTGGTGCTGCTGGCCGGTTTGCTGGTATTGATGAATGTGACGGGTGCAACCGACCTGCACACGCTTCTTGAATTGAACCGGCCGGACATTGCCAATCCGGCGCTGATCCTGCCCATGGTGCTGATCATCATCGGCGCCTTCACCAAATCGGCGCAGTTTCCCTTTCACTTCTGGCTTCCCAATGCCATGCAGGCGCCGACGCCTGTTTCGGCCTATCTGCATTCCGCCACCATGGTCAAAGCCGGCGTCTATCTGCTGATGCGCTTCAACCCGGTCTTCGGGGCCATGCCGGAGTGGCAGATCATCCTGCCTGTCTTCGGCGGCGCAACCTTGATTCTCGGCGCGACCATGGCGCTGCGCCATACTGATCTGAAGCTGATGCTGGCCTATACGACGGTCGCCTCGCTCGGCCTGATGGTGATGCTGACCGGTATGGGCAGCGAATTGGCCGTGGAAGGCGCAGTCCTTTATCTGATGGCCCATGCGCTGTTCAAAGGCTGCCTGTTCATGGTCGCCGGCGTCATCGACCACGAAGCGGGAAGTCGCGACATTCTCAAGCTTGGCGGCCTGCGGCGGGCCATGCCCTTGACCTTTGCCGCCGGTCTGCTGGCCGCCTTGTCGATGGGCGGCCTGCCGTTGTTTCTGGGCTTCCAGGCCAAGGAAGAAATCTATGCCGCGCTGGCTGATCCTGCCTCGCAAGCCTTTGTTTACCTCGTGGCCGCCGTGCTCGGAAACGCCATGATGTTTGCCACCGCCTTTACCGTGGGGCTCAAGCCTTTCATCGGCGAGAAGTCGGAAGCTGCCGCCCAGGCCCATGACGGGCCGGCTTTGCTGATGGCCGGGCCGCTTGTATTGGCGCTTTGCGGCGTCGCGGCTGTGGCAGCGACCGGTCTTACGCATCACTATTTCACTTCGCCGATGGCCTCCTCCGTCTGGGGCCACGCGGTCGTCGTCGCCATCGACATCACGCCGCATTGGGGTCTGCCACTGGCGCTTTCGCTGGTCACCGTCGCGCTGGGGCTTGCCATCTACAATCTGATGATACCGCTGCGGGCGCTGGTGCTGCGGATTGAAACAACCGTCGGATGGGGCCCGGACCGGGGCTTTGACCAATTCATGACCGGCCTGGTGCACGCCTCCGCAAGGCTTACGCAAATCGTTCAGCCGGGCCGGCTTGAAATCTACATGACGGTGACATTCATCACGCTGGCGGTGGTGCTCCTGGGCGCGCCCGCCTGGTCCGGTGAATGGCCTTCATTGACGCTCGGCTGGCCGGACCTGCATTTTTACGAAGCGGCATTCCTGCTGATCGTCGCCATCGGATTGTTCCAGGTGATTGCGGCCAGGACGCGCGTCGTGGCGATCATTTCGCTCGGAGTCCAGGGCTTTGCCGTCGCCGTGCTCTATTTGCTGTTCGGCGCGCCGGACCTGTCCTTTACCCAGTTCATGGTTGAAACTTTGTCGGTGGTTATCCTGGCGCTCGTCATGACCCGACTTCGTCTGGGCGAAGTGGACCATCGCGGCCTGTTGAGCACGCTGGGAGACGGCGTGATCGCACTGGCCTGCGGCACGGGCTTCATGCTGCTGTTGCTGAAAACCATGGAAGTGCCGTTCGATCGCACGCTGACCGATTTCTTCAGCCAGTTTTCCAAAACCATGGCGCACGGAGCCAATGTGGTCAACGTCATCATCGTGGATTTCCGCGGCACGGATACGCTGGGCGAAATTGCCGTGGTGGTGATCACCGGGCTTGCAATCCTGGCGCTGATCCGCCTCAGGCCTGCGCGCTTCAAGCCTGCCGACAACAACCCCGACATTGATCAGGAGCGATAGGCCATGGACTCCCTGATCTTTCGAACCGTCGCCCGGTTTTTGACATCCCTGATGCTGATCTTCTCGCTGTTCATCCTGCTGCGCGGGCACAATGCGCCCGGCGGCGGCTTTATCGGCGGATTGATCGCTGCTTCCGCTTTCGCGGTCTATGGTATTGCCTTCGGGGTGCAGGCCATGTTGCGCATTCTACGGGTCTCGCCGCTTTCGGTAGCCGGCGCGGGGCTGTTGCTGTCATGCCTTTCCGGCGTGGTTTCGATCATGTTTCAGGTCCCTTTCATGACCGGACTGTGGTTCAACTTGCCGTTCTTCGGCTCTGTCATCCCGGTCTCGACGGTGCAGAGCTTTGACATCGGTGTCTATCTTGTGGTGGTGGGCGCGTTTACCTCCATCCTGCTGTCGCTTGAAGAACGGGAGGACGATTGATGGAAACCGCTTTTGCCGTCGTCATAGGGCTGACATTTGCTACCGCCATCTATCTGATGCTGTCGCGCTTCATCATCCGCATTCTGCTCGGCGTGGCAATTTTGGGCAATGCCGTCAATCTGCTGCTGTTTGTCTCAGGCCGACTGGTGCGAGAAGTGCCGCCGATCATCGGGTCGGACGAAAGCCATCTGTCCGCTTTCGCGGCCAATCCATTGCCGCAGGCGCTGATCCTGACGGCCATCGTCATTTCCTTTTCGTTCTTTGCCTTCTTCCTGGTGCTGGCCTACCGGTCCTACCAGGAATTGAAGACCGACGACACGCATGACATGCGTTTCGCCGAGCCGGAGAACGAACCACTCCCCCCGTCAGGATATTGAACCCATGGCGATCAGTCCTGAGCAATCCGACCTCCACTCGATCTACGTCGCAGGCCCGACGCAGGCGCTCGACTGGCTGATCATTTCGCCGCTGGCGCTGTGCATAGTGACCGGCGCCCTGCTGATCATCATACGCGACCGCACCAGCCTGCAACCGGTCATCGCCATTGCCGCGCTTGTTGGTCTGGTCTTGCTGGACGTCGCCTTGCTGATGCGGGTCATGGCCGAAGGGCCGCTGACCATGGTCATGGGCCGCTGGCTGCCGCCATTCGGCATCGCCTTCACGGTTGATCTGACTGGGGCCATTTTGGCGCTGGCGGCGGCCGTCGTCGCGCTGGCGGGCGGCATCTTCGCGCTCAATGACAGCAGCGCCAATGAACGGCGCTATGGCTTTTACCCCTTCCTGATGCTGATGATGGCCGGCGTGACCGGCGCTTTTATCACCGGCGACATCTTCAATCTCTATGTCTGGTTCGAAGTGCTGCTGATTTCGTCCTTCGGCTTGATGGTGCTGGGCGGCGAACGCCCGCAGCTTGACGGCGCGGCGAAATACGGACTGCTCAACCTGATCGCCACAACATTGTTCCTGGTCGCCACCGGCTATCTCTATTCCATCTTCGGCACGCTCAACATGGCCGATATCGCCCGCAAGGCCGCCAACATGCCTGTCGGCGCGCCGATGTTCACATTGGCCTCGCTTTATCTCATGGCCTTTGCGATGAAGGCTGCGGCCTTTCCCCTTAATTTCTGGCTGCCGGCGTCCTATCACACGCCCAAGATCGCGGTGTCGGCGCTGTTTGCCGGACTGTTGACCAAGGTCGGCGTCTACGCCTTGCTGCGCACCCTGGTCATGCTGTTTCCGCTTCAGCGGGTGGAACTCGCCCCGGTGATTGCCGCCATTGCCATCGTCACCATGCTGCTGGGGGCGTTTTCGGCTTTCGGCCAGCATGACATGCGGCGAATTCTGGGTCAGGTCGTCATTTCAGGGATCGGGTTCATGATGGCCGGCCTGGCGCTGGGAACCCAATCGGCGCTGACGGCGACATTGTTTTATGCCGCCCATTCCATGGCGGTGGTCAGCGGGCTTTATTTCATGGCCGGCATTGCCGCGGAGGCCGGAAAGAGTTTTTCGCTCAACAGGCTTTCAGGCCTGTGGACTGTCAGCGCGCCTTTTTCGGCGCTGGCGCTGATCCTGGTTCTGGCGGCCAGCGGCCTGCCGCCCTTTACCGGTTTCTGGCCCAAAGCCATGCTGACAGCGGAAAGTCTGAAGACCGGCCATCCGCTGATTGCCGCCGCCATCCTGCTTTCCGGCTTCCTGACAATGCTTGCAGTCGGGCGGCTTTTCCTGTTCGTTTTCTGGCGCAGCCTCGAAGACGGAGAAGCGGCTTCGCCAATCAGCGCCGCCAGATTGGCGCCGATGGTACTGGTGACGCTTCCGCTTGTGTTTTTCGGACTTTGGCCTGAACCTTTGATGGTGCTGGCGGGACAGGCTGCCGGCGGCCTGCTAGATCCGTCATCCTACCTTCAATCGGTGTTTCCGGGAGGTCCAAACCCATGATGCTGGTTCTTGCCAATATTGCCATTGCCTTCCTGCTGATGGGAATGACCGGAATATGGTCGCTGCCGGGCTTTCTCGGCGGCATGGCGGCGGGTTTCCTGATCCTCGCCTTGGTTCCGGCGCCTTCGGCCGCCAAGGGCGCGCGCCAGCCCATCGGCTACGGCCGCAGGGTAGGGCGGTTGCTGCGTCTTGTCCTGATGTTCATCCGGGAATTGCTGTTGTCGGCCTTCAAAGTGGCGGCCCTTGCCGTGCGACCGGAATTGCCGACCAATTCCGGCCTGTTTGCCTATCCGTTGATCGTCGACCGCGATTTTGAAATCGCTTTGCTTGCCAATCTCATCACATTGACGCCGGGAACCCTGTCCGTCGATGTTTCCGAAGACCGGCGGACACTTTATGTCCATGCCATTGATTGCAATGATCCTGAAGAAGCCCGGCGCGATATCCGCGAGGGATTTGAACGGGCGATCCTGGAGGCTTTCCGGTAATGACCCCAGCCGATCTCGTCCATGCTTCCATTTTCTTCTCGCTGGCGCTGCTGATCGTCGCGCTGCTGCTGACCATCATCCGGGTGGTGATCGGACCGACTTTGGCCGATCGCGTGCTGGCGCTGGACATGCTGGTGGCCGTGGCCATCGGCTTTATCGCGGTGATCGCCATCAGGACCGGGCAGGACCTCTATATCGACATCGCCCTGGCGCTTGGCGCAGTGGGCTTTCTGGCGACGGTGGCCTTTGCCCGCTTCATCGCCACCAGCGCGGAAGCCGTCAAATCCGGGGCCCGCAAAGTCGGCAAGCATTCCAATCCGCCAAAGCCTGCGCCGCGGCGCGGCAAACAGCGAGGCAAGAAACGATGATGGACTGGTTCGTCGCTGGCCTTGCCAGCCTGTTCATGATTACCGGATCGACCTTTTCGTTTCTGGCGGCGTTGGGCGTGCTGCGGTTTCCCGACCTGTTTACCCGGATGCACGCAGCCTCGAAAGCCGGAACCGTGGGATCGGGATTTTTGCTGCTGGCGCTGGCGACTTACTCCGGCGGTTCGTCAATCTGGATAAAATGCTTCGCCACTCTTTTATTCTTTATTTTTACTGCGCCGGTATCGGCCCACCTTTTGGCCAAATCAGCCCGCAAGGCCGGCGCACTTTTGCGCAATCTTTGAAGAATGGCGGCAGAAAATCGCCATCAGGCGCCCGCCAGGTCGTGGCAGAGGGCAATTATTGCTTTGTGTAACGCCAGGGCCGGAATCAAAAAAGAGTGTTTATAATCAGAAATATTACTTTGAATATCAATGCAGTTGCATCAAACTCAGTTTAATTCATTTATAGGAATAGTGGCCGGGTCTGGACGACTAAATTAAACTATCCCAACAAAATAGCGGTAAAGTCGTGATTATTTGCGGATACGTTATGGTTGACTTCGGTATCCCCGTTAAATCTCCCCTGAAGTGCTTTGTTATTTTAGCAGTTCCTATGTTTTATATTAATTCACCGACAAGAACTTGGTTGGGAAAACATCGAGGAACACGAAATTAATACTAGACTTTTTTTGAAATGCTGTTAATTCATTTAAGTAGAGCCGAAAAAGTTATGCTTCAATCTGTATCGAATACCTCCGTGCTGCTTCCAAGTATTGAATTGTCGAGTAACGACCAAACTCGAAAACAGCATCACGGGATATTAGGCAGCGAGTATCGCTTTTAAGCAATGTCCATTCATGGGCTTTGTGCTTGATCCTAGGGGTAGGATCTGCAGTAAAATGCGGGGCAGAAGTACCGGATGACATTGGGTTCTGCATTGGGTTGGTCTTGGCCTGTCCTCACAGGCGAAGCCATGGGCAAGTTGTAGAAACAGGAGAATTGCAATGTCCGAACTATCATACGGCGGTGGCAAGGAGCTGCTTGTCGAGCTGACCGCAGAAATTGTTGCGGCTTATGTGAGTAACCATGTCGTCCCGGTCGGTGAACTGTCGTCACTGATCTCCGATATTCACTCCGCCTTGAATACGACAGGTGCGCCGGAATCCGTTGAGCAGTTCGTTGAAAAGCCGAAGCCGCCGGTTCCGATTCGCAAGTCGATCCAGCACGAATACCTGATCTGTCTGGAAGACGGCATGAAGTTCAAGTCGCTGAAACGCCACTTGATGACCCATTACGGCATGAGCCCGGAAGAATACCGCGAAAAGTGGGATCTGCCGGCTGACTATCCGATGGTTGCGCCGGCCTATGCTGAAGCGCGGTCACGGCTTGCAAAGGAAATGGGTCTCGGCCAGGGTCGCAAGCGCAAGAAATAATATTGAAGCTTTATTTTCTGTGGATTGATTGATTTTTTTATAAGCTTTCATTTCCATGAAAAGCGGTCCGCAATTTTCGGGCCGCTTTTTGCATTGCATCCGACGGATCGCGTCAGGGTGCCGGCAGACCATTCGTAGCGCTGCCATTTTCCTCGTCCTTGGCTGCCGCCCGATGTCCTTCAGATCGGAGGCATTGCGGCCGATGCGGCCTGCGCGCGTGCCAAAATGCGCTGTGGACGAGTCCTCCTGAGAAAAATTTACAAGGAAAAAATACCTGTTATCTCGATGGTTCATCGGGACGCCCCTTGATAATCAACCAAAAATAGCAGTGGGGTGCTTTATCATCGCAGCTTTTCAGTTTATGGTATAGGAATATCATCCTATTTATGATTGGAGATTTTAGATGCCCGATATTGATTTAGCAAAGATGTCGAATTTCCCAAGCGAGCTTGCCGCACCCATCTTCAACATGGTTCCGTTTTCAGGCCTCGGGGGCGCAGTCACCAGAATTCCGTCGCGGAGTCCCGGTTTTTGCCGGGCGCGGTGGTTGCAGCCGGCATATGGGCGCGCCAGATTTGCGCGCAATTTGTTGATTGCAGCCCTTCATTGCCAATTGCAACTGGCCGTTCTCGAACGGATGACCGTTGATCCGGCAAGACCCGGCCGATGGTGTGGTGACCGGGCAGCCTTCGCCCACGCCCGCACCATCTCGATCTATGTCTGCCATGTCACGCTCCGCATGACCATGACTGAGATTGCCGGGGCGATCGGCCGGCACCGGTCCACCATCGGCTATACTTGCGCCCGGGTCGAAGATCGCCGCGATGACCCGCGCTACGATGCCTTGGTCAACCGGATTGAAATCCTGGCGCCCGGCGTTTTCTCCCGGTTGGAGGGCTGCGGGCATGAAGGATGAATTGAAAACCACGCAGGCGGCTGAAGATCAGATGATCGCCCTGTTGCGCCGGATCGGGCGGCAGGGCGCCAAGGTAGCTGCATTGCCGGGGCAAAACGGCCTGGTGCTTGCCGATCAATATTGCAAGGGCGATCCGGTCATTCCGCCGGCTTTGCTTCAAGAAGCACTGTCGCGGGGCTTGCTGGAATGCCGAGGCGACATCCTGACCATGACCGGCGAGGCCATGTCCTTCCTGCGCCGCGCCAAGCTGGAGCGCGAACACGCCTTCGGCGATCAGCACCGCGACATCGTCAAGACGCGGGTCGATGATTCGCTTCTGCGCCTGAATCTCGCCGAATCACCTTTGGCGGCCCTGGCGCGGATCAAGGACAGGGACGGCTCACGCTGGTTTTGCCGCGATGCGGTGCTGGCGGGAGAACGGCTGGCTTCGGATTTTCATCTGGCCGGCCTTCAGCCGAAGATGACGGCGCGGTGGGAACCCAAGCTGCAAACCGGATCACGCGGTGCGCCGGGCCAGGGGGTGGAATTTACCGATTCGGTGATGGCTGCGCGGTTGCGCGTCGGCAAGGCGGTAACCGGAATCGGTCCGGAACTCTCCGGCGTGGTGCTTGATGTCTGCTGTTTCATGAAGGGGTTGGAAATGGTGGAGCGCGAACGCCAGTGGCCTGCCCGTTCAGCCAAGGTCATGCTGCGCGCCGGCCTGCTGGCCTTGCACCGCCATTATCATCCGCAATCTAGAGGCAAGTGAGCTTTCCCTTCAGGCCGCCAGGCGGGCGGCGGCCTCGCCCCTTATCCTTTTGACCATCGAGCGCAGTCCATTGGCGCGCTGGGCGGAAAGATGTTCGACAAGGCCGATTTCGGTAAAGGTGTCCAATGCGTCAAGCGCTGCGATTTCCGATGCCTTCCGCCCCGAATACAGCGCCAATACGATGGCCACCAGTCCTTTGACGATATGGGCGTCGCTGTCGCCGCGCAAGTTCATCACCGGATCTGCGCCGCCGCCGTCGCTGCTGACCAGCCAAACCTGGCTGGCGCATCCCGAAACCTTGTTTTCGGCCGTCTTGTCGGCCTCGTCAAAATCCGGCAGGGCCTTGCCCAGTTCTATGATGTAGCGGTAACGATCTTCCCAGTCGTCTAGATAGGCAAAATCATCGATTATCTGCTCAAGGCTGGTCACGGTGTCATTCCTGTTGTGCTGACCTGCATATAGGAAGATCCGGGCCGGAAGGAAACCCTGCAGGCGCGCTGACATCGTCATTGGCGGCGCAAAACGCGGCCAGGCGCGGAAATCAGGGTTGCGGACGACGGGTCGGAACGGGGATTTTCGGATCGGGAACAGATCCGGTCAGAACATCCTTTTCTACGCTTGCCGGCGGCGCATCGGCGAAGGTGTCGTCGAGATAGTCATAAGCGATGCGGGCGCCGAGTTTGGCGCGATGACCGAGGGCCTCCACAGTTTCAGCGCCCTTGACGCAGACTTCGGGTTTTTCGCTGCATATGGCGCCGACATAGGAAAGCGCCTCGCTCGCCACGCTGACGGCATCGCCGACATCCACCTTTGGTGCAGTCGCAAGATCGGGCTCCGGCGCCTTGCTGAAGATCGGCAGCAGCAGCAGCACCAGCGAGAACCAGAATATGCCCCTGATCATAAACCACATCGTAAAGTCAGTCCTCAGCGTCTTTCATTCGGGCCTTGCCCATTTCGGATCGATCTTCCCGGTCGCAATCCAGCCGACCGTCGTGTCCTTGGGCTTGAAGCGCAAACTAGTGCGATAAAGCAAACAAGGCTTTGACGAATTTCCTACAAATGTCTGCAATTTTGATTAATAAATTAGAAAGACTGAATTTTGGCTGGTCAAATTGGACCGCGCCGCCACCTTTTGCGCACAGGTGTTAACCGGGCCGATCCAGGCGGATGCTGGAAATTCCGCGTATTGGCCGTCAGGGCACCGCGATTTGGTTAACTTTCACGCCGATTAAAGCGAATTTTCAGGCGCTTACCCCCTGTTAACCACGATTTCCGAAGTGTGCGATTTCAAGATGACAGGCCGGTCGGACGCCCCATTTAATGGCGCTTTTTATTGTTTCCTTAAGCCGGCAATGCGATTTTGGTTTCTGACAAGACGAGAAGAAATCACACAGGGTCAATCGTATTGCGTTTATTGATCAGGGTCGCTGACAAAATTGGATCCATGACGGATCATACGGCCGGTTCCATCCTTGCCCTTGCGGGCAAGACGGGCGCGGGCGAACAAACGCGCCGTTATCGCATGGCCAGGACTCTGCTTGCCTCGCTGTCAGCCTTCGCCATTTTGCCGCCGGCATTGACCGGCCTCCTGGACGCCTCCCTGGCGCTGCCGGCCGGCGTGGCGCTTGCGGCGGCCTTTGGGCTTCTGGCAGGCGGGCTGGTTCTCGCTTTGCCGACCGGCAAGCCGGCATTGTCCCGTCAGCAAGCGCCCATGCAGCCGTCTTCACCCCTTCAGATGCTGGACGGCCTTTCCGGCCTCGTTACGCTGCATGATCGCACCGGCCATCTGCTTTCCGTTCATGGGCGCGATTGCAACGGCATCATGGCGCGGATGCGCGAGCCGGGCAGCTTTGGCATGGTCGATGTCATTCATGTCTCTGACCGCATCCACTTTCTCCAGGCTGTCGACGACCTGCGCTGCGGCGAAGCCCGCGCCACAGTCGATGTGCGCCTTGAGCGCAGCGCGGAAGCCGGGCAATCGGCGCAATTTTTGCCGGTTCGCCTGCATCTTGCCGCCAGACTGGATGATTCGGGCGAATATGAAGGCTTCATGGCCGAAACGCTGGATCTGGGTATGGAAATCGGCTTGAAAGCCGAGATCGCCGCTTTGCAGGACGACATCAAGTCCAACCGCGAAACCAAGACGCGGTTCCTGGCCGCCGTCAGCCATGAATTGCGCACCCCACTCAACGCCATTCTCGGTTTTTCGGATATTTTGCTGGGCGGTTATATCGGCAAGCTGCAAAACGAGCGCCATGAGGAATATGTCGGCCTGATCAACCAATCCGGCAATCACCTGCTGGCCGTGGTCAATTCGATGCTCGACATGAGCAAGATCGAGGCCGGGCGCTACGAATTGTTCAAGGAACCATTCGTCATCAGCGACGCTGTGCGCGCCTGCGAGGACATGCTGTCGCTGCAGGCCAGGAAAAAAGGCGTGGTGCTGACTGCGCGCGCCAGCAAGGATATTGGTGAAATCAATGCCGATCGCCGCGCAGTCCAGCAGATCCTCATCAACCTGGTCGGCAATGCGGTGAAGTTTACCGAAAAGGGCGGCATAGTCAGCGTCGATGCCGCCAGCGACGGCGTCAGGCTGGTCCTGACCGTCAGCGATACCGGCATCGGCATTCCGGCAGACAAGATCAGCCTGGTCGGCCAACCCTTTGTCCAGGTCGAAAATGAATATGCCCGCAAATATGAAGGCACCGGCCTCGGCCTGTCTCTGGTTAAAGGCCTTGTTGCCCTGCATGGCGGCATCTTCCGGCTTGAAAGCCGGCAGGGCGAGGGCACTTCGGTTACCATCACATTGCCGGTCAATGGCGAAGACGTGCTGACCGAAGACGCCGGCACGGTAGAATTTCCACCCCGTTTGATAAAATCGGCCTCCCCCGACAGCCAGCAAGAGGAGAGCATGCATGTCCGCGCCAAAACGAAAAGCGCCTGACTCCAGGAAAAAAGCCGCAGCCGCCGGGCCGGGCCTTGCAGGCAAGGCCATGGCCGGTCTCGGCGCCTTCATTGGCCGCTACCCGCGCGCCATAGGCGGCATGGCGGTGTTTGGCGTGGTCTATTCCTTCGTTGCCGCAAATGCTTTGTGGTACCAGCATGGCCACCACCCGTCGCCGCTTCTGGCCACCCGCGCCACCAGCGCAGAAATCGCTCTGGCCGAAAAGCAGAAACGGGCTGAAAACGAAGGCGTGACGACCTTCAGGATCGAACGCGAGGATGCTTCGGGCGACAATGCGGCGGACTCCAAGACGGCGCGCGTCGCCCCGCAGGCTTCCGAACTGGTCCGGTCGATTCAACAGGCGCTTTCCGACAAGGGGCTTTATGACGGACCGACCGATGGCCTGACAGGCCCGAAGACATCCGCCGCCATCATTTTCTTTGAACAGACCGAAGGCCTGGCGCCAAGCGGCGAACCCAGCGCGGAAGTGCTGGCCCGCCTCAATGGCCAGAACAATGACGAGATCGCGGTGATGGTGCCGGCCGACCGCTACGGCGATGTCACATCCAGCGTCAAGAAGCCCGTCGATCCCGTGGCCGGTCTGATCGAGGCCAATGACGACGTGCCTACGCCCAAAGCCGCACCGGCATCCGACAGCCTGGTGCTGAAAATCCAGACCGGACTGCATAATATTTCCTATGAAACGGTGTTGCCTGACGGGATTTACGGCGAGCAAACGCGGGCGGCCATCCGAAGCTTTGAAAAGCACTATAACCTGCCTGTAACAGGCGAGCCGAGCGTAGCAGTGCTGAAGAAGCTTGAATCCATCGGCGCGCTTTGAAGCAATGCGCTTCTGGTTTCAAGGCTTCCATTCGGTTGAATCAGATTGAAAGCAAATCGACACAAATGACTGCGGTCGCAGGTTTATAAGCGGAATGAATCGGGCTGAACCTACCGCCCGGCATCCTGCAAATGATACATTGTCGCCTGCCGGCATAAACCTGTTCGGCCCAAGATTCAGCCGCGCCGGGCTTGCCTGCCGGCCACCGGCGTTCTATCGCTAGGCATGCGCCTGACAGCCGAATTTTATATATCAGCAATCGTCCGCCGGGTTTTCGGCCTTGGCGGTTTTGCAGCCATCGAACGCAAGGGAGCGGGCGAGGCGGGCGCCATCTTCATCCGGCAACGATTTCGTGACGGCCTGGAAAGTCTTTTCGGTCCGGCCCCGCAAACCAGTTTTGAGGAAAAATCCGTCGATGACCGCCTGTTCGAGCGGCGTCTGGAACGGGTTGAGGCCGATGTCGTCGAGCGGCTGATGGAAAAGGAGATCCGGTTTGACCCGGATCTGTGGCTGGTTGAAATCGAGGCCGATGAAATCGGCGACCTGTTCCCCTTGGTTGAGGCGGAAAAATGATCCCGGCATATGGCAAGACTGAAAACGCAGATTGAATCATTCTGTCTATTGGGTCAAGTAAGTTATTGAAAATATTACAGAAAAAAATAAATGAAAATTATCTTAGAATCTGCGAATAAAATAATATGACGGAGCGTCCTAGATACAGGAACAGAAATGAACCTTTGCCCATGGCGCTCCGACAAGGATGCTGCCAAGAGCGGGACTGGAAAATGCTTTTGTTCCTGTGAAGGGAAATCTGTCCGGGTTGGGGTGCCTTGGACCAGAATTCCTGCCCCGGCGGTCCCTGCCCGCCGGGGCCTTTCTTTTTCTGGCGATCAGTTTTCTGCGGCCGTTGGGACGGCCTTTCTGATGCCGCACAGCATTTCGCGCTTTTCTGCAAATCCGCGGCGTTTTTCCACCGCAAATCCGGCTGCAACCAGATTGCGGCGCACATGGCCTGCGGCGGCATAGGTTGCAAAAGTCCCGTCCGGCACCGTGTGGGCATAGACCGCATTCATCAAGGCAGGTGACCACATGTCGGGATTGCGCGACGGCGCAAAGCCGTCGAGATACCAGGCGTCTGCCCACAGGGGCGAGGCGGCAAGAGTCTCAGTCGCATTGCCGCAAATGACCTTGAGCTGCGTCGTCTCGTCCATGGCGAGATCGATCATGCCATCGGGCTGCAAAGGCCAGGCGGAACAAAGCGCCATTCTCTCGGGCAGCAATTGCGGCCATTTTTGCAATGCGCGGCCAATATCCAGCCGGTGCATCGGGAAGCGTTCGAAGGAGATGAAATGCAGGTGGCCGCCCGGCTGCGCATGCATTTTCCATTGCCGCCATGTTTCGCAGAAATTCAGGCCCGTACCGAATCCAAGTTCGGCAATCGTGAAATGACCGCCTGAACGCCAGCGGTCCGGCAGGCCGTTTCCAGCCAGAAAGACATGGCCGCATTCAGCCCGCCCGTCGGCGCGGCAATAAAAATGATCGCCAAAATCGACGGAATAGGGCATATCGCCGTCAAGCCACGCAAGCTGTGCGCTTTTTTCGCTTTTCAGGTCATTGTTCATGCCCATAGCCGATAATAATGTTTTTTCCTCCCGTCAATTGACTTGTGACGTGTTGGTGATCGGCGGCGGGATCATGGGTCTTTGGGCTGCGCGCAAGGCCGCCGTCAGCGGGCTTTCCGTCATCCTCCTGGAGGCGGGCCTGCCGGGTTCGGCCGCCAGCGGCGGCTTGCTGGGCGCGCTCTTTCCCTGGATGCCGGAACGATGGGATGAAAAGAAGCAGTTCCAGTTTGATGCGCTTGCGGGATTGCCGGACGAGATTGCCAGACTTGAGGACGAGACCGGCCTTGCCGCCGGCTACCGCCGCAGCGGGCGGTTGATCCCGCTGCCCAAGCCGCATT
This sequence comes from Rhizobiaceae bacterium, assembly GCA_041742335.1. Classification (GTDB taxonomy): domain Bacteria; phylum Pseudomonadota; class Alphaproteobacteria; order Rhizobiales; family Rhizobiaceae; genus Rhizobium_E. Next base: position 75,908 of record JBGSIT010000003.1, on the reverse strand, counting down.
TGCGGACAATTGCACTGGGCCTGCAACAGGATGCGCTGACCAACTGGATGGCCGCAGAGAGCCGGTTTTACTGGAATGTCATCGATCAAAGCCCGGTGCCCGGCTGGCCGGACCCGTCATTCGCCTCAAGCGGTTTGGCCCATGACACGCTGGCGGCAAGGGTGTTTCCGCGCGCGCTGCTCAAGGCTCTGGTCACCTCCCTCACGCAAATGGCCAATGTGCGGCTGATTGAAAATACCCGGTTGGAAACCTTGGACCCGGCAGCAGGGACTGCCCATGCCGGGCTATTGCAGATCCGGTTCGGCCATGCGGTGATTGCTTGTGGCCATCAGGCCTTCCCGATGCTGACGGAAATTGCAGGCCCCGTGACAAGGCCCTTGGGCCAGCCGGTCAAGGGCCAGGCGGCCCTCTTGCAAGCCGATATCGACCCGGACTGGCCGGTGATATTTCTTGATGGTCTTTATGTGGTGCCGCATGAGGGCGGCCAGGTGGCGTTGGGCTCAACCAGCGAGAACAGCTTTGATGAGCCTTTTTCCACCGACACCCAGCTTGAAGACCTGATCGACCGCGCCCGCCGGATGCTGCCGGTTCTGGCGCAAGCCCCCGTCATCGAACGCTGGGCCGGTCTGCGCCCCAAGGCGATAGGCCGCGATCCGATGATCGGACCCGTGCCCGGCCACCCCAATATCATCGCCATGGCCGGCGGCTTCAAGATCTCCTTCGGCATGGCCCATCGGCTTGCCGATTGCGTGGTCGATTTCATAAAGGGACGTGCACCCCTCGGCCTGCCACCCAGCTTTCTGGCCGAGGCGCATCTGGCCAAAGCGAAACAGGCAGCGGGTTATACCAATGTTCAATGATAATGACTCATGGCGTGGGACCGGAGACGGGCGTCCGGGTAGGAGCACTCCGCAGAGCGCAGCCAAAGCTGCGGTCGAGGATTGCGACACACCCGGCGCGTGGCATCCGGCCCACCCGAAGGGCCGGGCGCATTTGTCTGCCGGCGTCGTCGAAAATCCTCAATGGACCTGTGGGTCCATTTCCGGGTTTCTCCTAGCCGGCAGACAAATTCGCCCCGGCGCCATGGGTCATTATCATTGAACATTGGTATCAGTCCCCCGAAGACATTTTCAGACCTTCGGTATAAAGAGCCTCCAGAAAGCGCGCAGCATCTTCAAATCGGCCTTCCCCGGCATGGTTTTCGCCGAGCACGGCGCGGACCTGGACATCGAAATCAGCATAGTGCTGGGTGGTCGACCAAATCGAAAACAGCAGGTGATAGGGATCGCAGGGCGCTATCTTGCCTGCCCGCACCCAAGCGCGGATCACTTCCGCCTTTTCATCCACCAATTGCTTGAGCGGACCTTGCAATTCTTCCATGATCAGCGGCGCGCCGCGCAGGATTTCATTGGCGAACAACCGGCTTTCGCGGGGAAAATCGCGGGCCATTTCCAGCTTGCGGCGAACATAGGAGCGGATTTCGGCAGCCGGATTTCCCTCCGCATCAAAGCCGCGCAACGGCTCCAGCCAGGTAAACAGCACCCGGTCGATCAAGGCCTTGTGCATCGCCTCCTTGGTGCGGAAATAATAAAGCAGGTTGGGCTTGGACATACCGGCCACTTCGGCGATCTGGTCGATCGTGGCGCCCCGGAAGCCGTGCAGGGAAAAGACATCCAGCGCGGCCTCGAGAATCTGCTCTTCCTTTTCTTCCTGTATGCGGGTGCGCCTCTGGGTCTTTGCAGCTCGCGGAATGGCCATGGATGTTTCCGTCTCCCTGAGGCCCGGGCCGGAAGGCCCTGTCGCCGAAATTGCAGGATTGCGCACACTTTGCCCAACCTGTCGTCACTGCCGGAACTACGCAAAGGCTTCAAAGCTCCAGCGATAAAAGCCCGCTTCGGCCCAATTTGGTGAATGGTCCAAAAATCTGGTCAAAACCCGCTATTTACGTCTTGAGTGCCGCCGTGGAACCTGTAATGTTTACCAATCGGTCAAATTATTGGACAGAAGCAGGACAAAGGCAACTGCCGATTTTAAGACAGTAAAAATAAATTCGCATGACTGCGCGAACACCCGAGGCCAGCCTTGACGCGGCCAGGGAAGATGCCGCCAGTTCAGCATGAGGGAGACAATTGTGACAGCACCCGGCGAAAATATGCGCATCAATTCGGATCGTCTTTGGGACAGCCTGATGGAAATGGCCAAGATAGGTCCCGGCGTTGCAGGCGGTAACAACCGCCAAACCTTGACCGACGCGGATGGCGAAGGACGACGGCTTTTTCAAAAGTGGTGCGAGGATGCGGGCCTGACCATGGGCGTCGACCAGATGGGAACGATGTTCTTTACCCGTCCCGGCACCGACCCGGACGCTTTGCCCGTTTATGTCGGCTCGCATCTCGACACACAGCCGACAGGCGGCAAATTCGACGGCGTGCTCGGCGTGCTGGGCGGGCTGGAAATCATCCGGTCGATGAACGACCTCGACATCAAGACAAAGCATCCCATCGTTGTGACCAACTGGACCAATGAGGAAGGCACGCGCTTTGCGCCGGCCATGCTGGCCTCGGGTGTCTTTGCCGGCGTCCATGAACAGGACTGGGCCTATCAGCGGCTTGACGCCAAGGGCATTGCCTTCGGTGACGAACTCAAGCGGATCGGCTGGAAGGGCGAGGAAGAAACCGGCGCACGCAAGATGCACGCCTTCTTCGAACTGCATATCGAGCAGGGCCCTATTCTGGAGGCCGAAGGCAAGGATATCGGCGTCGTCACCCATGGCCAGGGCCTGTGGTGGCTGCAGGTCACCTTGACGGGCAAGGAATCCCATACCGGTTCCACGCCCATGCCGATGCGCCGCAATGCCGGCCTGGGCATGGCCCGGATCACCGAACTGGTCAACACCATCGCCATGAGCCACCAGCCCATGGCAGTCGGCGCCATCGGCCATGTCGATGTCTATCCCAATTCCCGCAATGTCATCCCCGGCAAAGTGGTGTTCACCGCCGATTTCCGTTCGCCCGACCAGGCCATTCTCGACGCCATGAAAGCACGTTTCGAGAAGGAAGCACCAGAGATCGCCGCCGATATGGGACTGGGAATCGAAATCGAATCCGTCGGGCATTTCGATCCGGTGACCTTCGATCCAGGATGTGTCAAAGCCGTGCGCAGTGCGGCCGAACGGCTGGGCCACTCGCATCGTGATATCGTCTCCGGCGCCGGCCACGATGCCTGCTGGATCAATCGCGTCGCGCCGACCTCGATGGTCATGTGCCCCTGTGTGGACGGCCTGTCGCACAACGAGGCTGAAGATATTTCAAGGGAATGGGCGGCTGCCGGCGCGGATGTGTTGTTTCACGCGGTGGTGGAAACAGCGGAAATTGTGGTTTGAGCAGAGTTGACGAAGGCCACAAAGCTCGCGCGCCAAAGCATTAAGGCAAACCGCATCTGCCTGCTTGCGTCGGGCGTTTCTTAAGACAATCTTGTTTATCTAATCGAGGATACCGGACCATGAGCACAGTCATCAAGAACGGCACCATTGTCACGGCGGACCTGACCTACAAGGCCGACGTGAAAATCGAGGGCGGCAAGATCGTTGAAATCGGGCCGAACCTTTCGGGCACGCAAGTGCTTGATGCGACCGGATGTTTTGTCATGCCGGGCGGGATAGACCCGCATACGCATCTGGAAATGCCGTTCATGGGCACCTATTCTTCCGATGATTTTGAAAGCGGCACACGCGCGGCCCTTGCCGGCGGCACCACCATGGTGGTTGATTTTGCCCTGCCCTCGCCCGGCCAGTCACTGCTGGACGCGCTGAAAATGTGGGACAACAAGACCTCGCGGGCCAATTCCGACTATTCCTTCCACATGGCGATCACCTGGTGGAGCGAACAGGTCTTCAATGAAATGCCGGAAGTCGTGGCGCGCGGCATCAACACCTTCAAGCACTTCATGGCCTATAAGGGCGCGCTAATGGTCAATGACGACGAGATGTTCGCGTCTTTCCAGCGCTGCGCCGAAATCGGCGCTTTGCCACTGGTGCACGCCGAAAATGGCGATGTGGTCGCCTCGCTGCAGCAAAAGCTGCTGGCCGCCGGCAACAATGGCCCCGAAGCCCATGCTTTTTCACGCCCTCCCGAGGTGGAGGGCGAAGCCACCAACCGCGCCATCATGATTGCCGACATGGCCGGCGTGCCGCTCTATGTTGTTCATACAAGCTGCGAACAGGCCCATGAGGCGATCCGCCGGGCGCGTCAGAAGGGCATGCGGGTTTTTGGCGAACCCTTGATCCAGCACCTGACGCTAGACGCCAGCGAATACAGCAATCCCGACTGGGACCATGCGGCCCGCCGGGTGATGAGCCCGCCTTTCCGCGACAAGACCCATCAGGACAGCCTTTGGGCCGGGCTTCAGGCAGGCTCCCTGCAGGTCGTGGCAACCGACCATTGCGCCTTTACCACCGCACAGAAACGCTTCGGCGTCGGCGATTTCACCAAAGTACCCAACGGTACCGGCGGGCTTGAGGATCGCATGCCGATGCTGTGGAGCCATGGCGTCAATACCGGACGCCTGACAATGAACGAATTCGTCGCGGTGACTTCGACCAATATCGCCAAGATCCTCAATGTCTATCCGCGCAAGGGCGCCGTTGTCGTGGGCGCGGATGCCGACTTGGTGGTTTGGGACCCTAAACGCTCCAAGACCATTTCAGCCGCATCCCAACAATCCTCGATCGATTACAATGTCTTTGAGGGCAAGACCGTGACAGGCCTGCCGCGCTACACACTGACCCGCGGCCATGTCGCCATTGAGGAAAGCACCATCAAGACCCGCGAGGGCCATGGTGAATTCGTCGCCCGTGATCCGAACGGCCCGGTCAACCGGGCGCTTTCGACGTGGAAGGAAATCACGGCGCCCAGAAAAGTGGAACGCACCGGCATTCCGGCGAGTGGGGTGTGATGCCAGGACGTCCAGCAAATACAGCGCTGATCATGCTGGTACTGCTGTCAGCGGGAGCAGCGGCGACCGCCGGTGATTTCGGCGTTGACGGCAATTACGGCAATGCTTCGGGTTGCGCCTTCCTTAAAAGCGGCGAGCGCAAGTCCGACGACCTGCTGTTGCTGACGCCGGTGGGCGTCGAGAGCTATGCTGCCCTGTGCACCTTTTCCGCCATTGTTTCCCAGGAAGGCGCCACCACCACGATTGAAAGCCAATGCGCCGACGAAGGCGAAGATGCAATCAACGAAACCCAGGTGACAATTGCCGGCCAGCCGGACGGAACAGTCCTCGTCGTCCTGGCGGACAACACCGTCTGGGGCCCGCTGGAACGATGCAAATGACAGCGTCCAGGATGTCAAAGCGGAATGAGAGCGTCAAATTCGGGCAAGGGCACAACGCTTTCCTGCTCGTTGGGGTCGGTTCTGGCAATGACCGCGACGCAATCATGCGCGCCGCGGTTGGCCGGGCGCTTTCAACACGGAAGGAGATTGCCGCGCCGAGGAAAGTGGAACAGGCCGGAATTCCGGCGAGCGGGGTGTGCAGTTTTGGCAAGTTCCGGAACATTGTCGGTATGGTACTTTTTGCAAGAGCCTTTTTGCGGAACCGTCCACGGCTGAAGGCGCCGTCGGAAAAAAGAACACTCTCCCCCCTTGAGGGGGCGATGTCGGCAAAGCCGACAGAGGGGGGTGTGACGTTTCCCGGACCACGCTCTGCGGTCGAAATGGAAGAAACAGGTGAACATGTCAGACAATAGCGAAGCGGTGGTGCGTGCCAAGGACCTGGGATTGACCTTTCAGACCGATGATGGACCTGTTCACGCCTTGAGCGGTGTGGATCTGGAAATCTCAAAGGGTGATTTCGTCTCGTTCATCGGGCCGTCCGGTTGCGGCAAGACCACGTTCCTGCGGGTGATTGCCGATCTTGAACAGCCGACCAGCGGAACCATCACCGTCAATGACATGACCCCGGAACAGGCGCGCCAGGCGCGCGCTTACGGCTATGTCTTTCAGGCGGCTGCACTTTATCCCTGGCGCACGATTGAAAAGAACATCGCGCTGCCATTGGAAATCATGGGTTACGCCGCCGCCGACCAGATGGCGCGGATCGAGCGGACACTGGAACTCGTCAACCTGTCGGGATTCGAGAAAAAATATCCTTGGCAGCTTTCCGGCGGCATGCAGCAGCGCGCCTCCATCGCCCGTGCGCTGGCCTTTGACGCCGACCTGCTGCTGATGGATGAGCCATTCGGCGCGCTTGACGAAATTGTCCGCGACCACCTGAATGCGCAATTACTGGAATTGTGGAAACGGACCAACAAGACCATCTGCTTCGTCACCCACTCCATTCCCGAGGCCGTCTATCTTTCCACCCGCATCGTGGTGATGAGTCCGAGGCCGGGCCGGGTGACTGATATCATTGAATCCACCTTGCCGCATGACCGGCCGCTGGATATCCGCGAAACGCCGGAATTCCTGGAAATCGCCCATCGCGTCCGCGAAGGCCTGAGAGCGGGTCACTCCTATGAGGAATAAGACAGCTTGCAGAACCGGAGACAGGCCATGACCCCGGTCTTCTACCTCAACCTCATGGCTTCCACCGTCATATTCCTCGGCGCCGCCGCGGCTTCGCGCACCTATGTCGGCAACAACCATTTGCCGTGGTTCATCCTGGCATTGGCGCTCTATTGCCTCGGCAATTATGTCATGGTCCGGCTGATGCGGGAAAGCGGCATGGGCATTGCCTTTTCGGTGTCCGCCATCACCCAGCTGATCCTGGTGAACGCCATTGCCATCGCCTTTTTCGGTGAACGGATGAGCAATATTCAATATGCCGGACTGGCGCTGGGCCTGGTCTCGATCGGCCTGATTGTTCTGCCTGCAAGCGGGAGGGGCTGAGATGAAGCAAGCGCCGTCACGGTTCACCGACAAGATCGTCCCTGTTTTGTCAATCACCGCCATTCTGGTTGTCTTGTGGTTTATCGCCGCCGTTGTCATGAACGCGCCATTCCAGCGCGACCAGGACAGACGCGACGGCGTTCAATCCAGTTTCACTGAGCTGGTGGCAAAAACTTGGTCGCAGCCAAAACCGACGATGCCTGCGCCCCATCAGGTCGCCCAAAACCTCTACAAGAACATTTTCACGGTCAAGCCCTGGTCCGGCCGCAGCCTGGTCTACCATTCATGGGTGACGCTGACTTCGACGCTGCTCGGCTTTCTGATGGGAACGGTTCTCGGCGTGGTCATTGCCGTCGGCATCGTCCATGTGCCGGCGCTGGAGCGCAGCTTCCTGCCCTGGATCATAGCATCGCAAACCATTCCCATCCTCGCCGTCGCGCCGATGATTGTCGTGGTGCTGGCCGCAGTCAATGTGACCGGAATTTTCCCCAAGGCGCTGATTTCAACCTATCTGTCGTTCTTCCCTGTGGCCGTCGGCATGGTCAAGGGGTTGCGGTCGCCCGACAAGATGCTTCTTGATCTGGCGCGAACCTATAATGCCACCAAGCTGCAGACATTCTGGAAGCTGCGGGTTCCCGCCTCGGTGCCGTTCTTCTTCACCTCCATCAAGGTTGCCGTCGCGGCAAGCCTTGTGGGCGCGATTGTCGGCGAATTGCCGACCGGCGCGGTCGCCGGCATCGGCTCCAAGCTTCTGGCCGGCTCCTATTACAGCCAGACAATCGATGTCTGGGCCGCTTTGATTGCCGGCTCCGTGGTCGCCGTGATGCTGGTGACATTGGTGGATATCGCCCGGCGGCTGACCAATGCCCGAATGGGCGGGAGGCCGGAATGAACAAGCTGCAATTCAACTGGCAGGCCGCTATCGCCTTTCTTGCGCTCGCCTTCGCATTTTTCAACCTGCCGCTGACAGGCGCCGCCTCGCCCGCCTCTGCAGTCTGGATCATGGCTCTCGTCGCGGTTTCCATCGCCGCTTCCGCAGTGCAGGCAACCGGATCGGTTCAGGTTCTGATCTTCGGGCTGGCCAGCCATGTTGCGGTTTACCTGCTGCTGGCAACATTGCCCGGCGCGGAAGGCACGGCGCGCCTGAGTTTTTTTGCACTTCTGGCCTCCTGCTGGCTGATGGCATGGCGATTGGTGACGGTTTTGTCCGGTGACGGATCGGCCCGGTCGGGCAATGGCTGGGTCGGTCGCGTCGGCGTGCCGGCCCTGTTCGGCCTGTGGATCCTGATCCTGTGGGAAGCCGTTACCCGCGGCGCCGGCGTGCCCTTTGTGTTGCTGCCGCCGCCCTCGGCAATTGGCGCGCGGATACTGATTTCGGTTCCCATCCTGTGGGCTGATTTCTACCAGACTGTGCTGAAGGCGGTACTATTCGGTTTCTTTGTTGGTTCGGGGACCGGATTTGCCGCAGCAATCCTTGCCGACCGATTCCGGTTCTTGTCCAACGGCTTGCTGCCGATCGGCAACCTGGTTTCGGCGCTGCCGATCATCGGCATTGCGCCGATCATGGTCATCTGGTTCGGCTTTGACTGGCAGTCCAAGGCCGCCGTCGTCATCGTCATGACGTTCTTTCCGATGCTGGTCAACACCATCGAAGGGCTGAAAAGCTCCGGCCACATGGAGCGCGACCTGATGCGGACCTACGGCGCCAATCATTGGCAAACATTGATGAAGTTGCGGCTTCCCGCCGCATTGCCCTTCATTTTCAATGCCCTGAAACTCAATTCCACCCTTGCGCTGATCGGTGCGCTTGTCTCCGAATTCTTCGGAACACCGGTGGTGGGCATGGGCTTTCGAATCTCGACCGAAGTGGGTCGGATGAACCTGGACATGGTTTGGGCAGAAATAGCCCTTGCAGCCGTTGTCGGGTCGTTGTTCTATGGCGCGCTTGCACTTCTCGAACGCGCACTGACTTTCTGGCATGCGTCCTATCGTTAATGAGAGGCATGCCACAACAAAAGGGGAATACATGATGCAAAAAACGATGAAACTGACACTTGCGCTCGCCATGTCCTTGATGGCCGGAAGCGCGCTTGCCGCCGACAAGGTGACATTGCAACTCAAATGGGTGGCCCAGGCGCAGTTCGCCGGCTATTTCGTGGCCAAGGACAAGGGCTTTTATGAGGAAGCCGGCCTTGATGTCGAAATCAAGCCGGGCGGACCGGATATCGCTCCTGAGCAGGTCATTGCCGGCGGCGGCGCCGACGTGATCGTCGATTGGGCCGGCGGCGCGCTTGCCGCCCGTGAAAAGGGCGTCGGCCTCGTCAATATCGCCCAGCCCTTCAAGAAGGCGGGCATGGAAATGGTTTGCCCCAAGGATGGCCCGGTCCAGATAGAAGCCGATTTCAAGGGCCATACGCTGGGTGTCTGGTTTTTCGGCAATGAATATCCGTTCTATGCCTGGATGAACAAGCTCGGTCTGTCCACCGACGGCGGCGCTGACGGCGTGACAGTTCTCAAGCAGAGCTTTGACGTCCAGCCATTGATCCAGAAGCAGGCCGACTGCATTTCCGTCATGACCTACAACGAATATTGGCAGCTGATCGATGCCGGCTACAAGCCGGAAGACCTGATCGTCTTCAATTATTCAGCCATGGGCAATGACCTGATGGAAGACGGCCTTTATGCGCTTGAAGACAAGCTCAAGGACCCCGCCTTCAAGGAAAAGATGGTCAAGTTCGTAGCGGCCTCGATGAAGGGCTGGAAATACGCCATTGAAAATTCTGACGAAGCCGCAGGCATCGTGATGGATAATGGCGGCCAGGACGAGAACCACCAGAAGCGGATGATGGGTGAAGTCGCCAAGCTGATCGGCGAACCGGACGGCCAGCTGGACGAAGCTCTCTATGCCCGTACGGAAAAAGCGCTTCTCGACCAGAAGATCATCACCAAGCAGCCGGAAGGCGCCTGGACGCATGAGATCACCGATGCGGCCATGAAATAAGCCTTTGCCAAAATGCAAAGAGAGGGGGCGGAGACCGTGTTTCCGCCCCCTCGTTCCAAAACGCATGGATATTTCCATATATATCAATATTGATTAAACCTGTTACCTGCCGGACACAGCAAGGTGATTTCAGAGTCAAACAATCGCCAAAATGTGCTAAAACCATACCCTGACGGTTTGCACGCTTCTTGTCTTGCGTTAGCAGTGCCTCCATATGCTTTTGGGATTTGTCAAAACCGGACAGATCCGATGGCAGGTTTGCCATGGAAGGGAATGCAGCCGGCTCGACACGGTAGCGTGTTTTGACCGGGCACGGTATGCGCTTTACTTCGCAGCTGCACACATGCAAAATCAAAATACGGCTTAAGCTCGCCTTGGGTCATTTTATGTAAGAAAACGGGGATCTTCCAGCAATTGCGGCTGTTTGGCCGGAATGGGAAACGGAATTGATCCTGGAGAGAACCGGCTGCGTAGTGAGCAGCTAGCAACCGCAGCATTTTACGGATACCGGGCAAGGGCCTGCCGGAATGCGACCAGAATTCGGAAGGGCCAGTAATGGCAATGAACGCTAAGAAACTCTTGACCACCGCGGCCCTGGCCCTGGTAATGACTGGATCAATCGTGCGCGCGGAAGACAAGCCGGCTGGCACTGTTGAGCCGACCCTGCCCGCCATCATGGTTGTGGCCGTCAAGGACATGAAACTCGTGGACCGCGTCATCGTGACCGGAACTGTTCGCGCGGTCGAGGAAGTCTATGTCGCGCCTCAGGTCGAAGGACTGCAAATCAAGGCGCTGAACGTCGATGTCGGCGATGTCGTCAAGGAAGGCGATATTCTCGCCGTTCTCAACGGCGATTCCCTTGTTCTGCAAAAGAGCCAGCTGGAAGCCAACAAGGCGCGGGTTGTCGCCGCCGGCGCGCAGGTGGAAGCCCAATTGATGGAAGCCAAGGCCAACAGCGACGAAGCCGTTCGTCAGGCCAATCGCGCCGAAACGCTGGCCAAGAACGGCTCTGGGCCGACGTCGCAGGCCGAACAGGCGCGCGCATCTGCCACCGTGGCGCTTGCCCGTGTCAATTCCGCCGAACAGGCCATTGAAGGCAACAAGGCGGATATGCAAGTGATCGAGACACAGATCGACGACATCAATCTTCGTCTGCAACGCACCGGGGTCAAGGCCACGGTCAGCGGCGTCGTTTCAATGCGCAATGCCAAGATCGGCAGTATTGCCAGCGGCGCCGGACAGCCCTTGTTTTCAATCATCCGCGATGGCGCAGTCGAGGTTCAGGCCGATGTCGCCGAAAGCGATATTTTGAAGATCCAGCCGGGCCAGAAGGCGGGGCTCAGCGTTGCGGGCGGCAAAGAAAAACTGGATGGCACTGTGCGTCTGGTTGATCCGACCATCGATGCGCAGACCCGTCTGGGAACTGTCCATATCACCATAGCCGAACCGTCCAGGGTGCGTATCGGCATGTATGCCAAGGCCGAAGTCATCGTATCTGAGCGCACCGAACCGGCCCTGCCGCTGACAGCCGTCACCTCCGACAAGAACACCATGATGGCACGCAAGATCGAAGACAACAGGATCAAGCTGGTGCCTGTCGTGACAGGCGTTGTTGACGGCGAATATATTGAAATCGTTTCCGGCCTCGCCGCCGGCGATGATGTGGTTCTCAAGGCTGGCGCCTATGTGCGTGACGGCGACCGGATAAACCCGGTCCGCCAGGATCAAGCAGCGGTCAATTGAAGAGGTCGGCATAATGAATTTCTCTGCATGGTCAATTCGCAACCCGATTGCGCCGCTTTTGGGCTTCTGCCTTTTGCTGTATCTGGGCATCACGTCCTTTATCAGCCTGCCAATCACGCGCTTTCCAAATATCGACGTGCCGGTCATTTCGATTTCCGTTGCCCAGAATGGCGCGGCTCCAGGCGAGCTTGAGCTTCAGGTAACAAAGGAAATTGAAGATGCGGTCGCCGGTATTTCCGGCGTCGACTTCCTGACGTCAACCATTAATGACGGCGTTTCGACAACCGTCATCATGTTCAAGATCGAAGTCCCGACCGATACCGCGCTTCAAGACGTCAAGGATGCCGTTGATCGCGTGCAGTCCTCCCTGCCCGCCACTGCGGAAACGCCGGTTATCAAGAAGATCGACGTGGAAGGTCAGGCCATCCAGACCTTTGCCGTTTCTTCGCCCAACATGACGCTGGAAGAACTGTCGTGGTTTGTCGACGACACAATCAAGCGGGCGCTGCAGGGACAGCCCGGAGTCGGCCGCATTGACCGTTTCGGCGGCGCCGACCGCGAGGTTCGCATCGAGCTTGACCCCGAGCGGTTGAATGCGCATGGCATTTCCGCCACCGATGTCAATCGCCAGCTTCGCTCAACCAATACCGATATCGGTTCGGGCCGCGGCCAGATCGCCGGCGCCGAGCAGGCAATCCGGACCTTGGGCGATGCCCGCGATGTCGCACGTCTGGCCGATACGACCATCACGCTGCCGGGCGGCCGGTTCGTGAAGCTGTCCGAACTTGGAACCATCAAGGATACCTACAAGGAGCCGCGGTCCTTCTCCACGCATAACGGCTCTCCCGTGGTCACCTTTGCGGTGTTCCGCTCAAAGGGCGCATCCGAAGTCACTGTCGCTGAAACCATCGAAAAGGGTCTGTCGGAGGTTCGCGCCAAGAATCCCAATGTGAACATAGAACTGGTCAATGACACGGTCTATTTCACAATCGGCAACTATGAAGCCGCTATCGACACATTGATCGAAGGTGCGGTGCTTGCCGTCATCGTGGTCTTCCTGTTCCTGCGCAATTGGCGGGCGACGCTGATTTCGGCGATCGCACTGCCGCTGTCTGCCTTGCCGACCTTCTGGATCATGGACCTGATGGGCTTTTCGCTCAATCTGGTCAGCTTCCTGGCGCTGACGCTGGCAACCGGGATTCTGGTGGATGACGCGATTGTCGAGATAGAAAACATCGCCCGGCATATACGGATGGGCAAGACGCCCTACCGGGCGGCCATCGAGGCTGCCGACGAAATCGGCTTGGCGGTGATAGCCACGACCTTCACCATCATTGCGGTCTTCGTGCCGGTCTCCTTCATGCCTGGAATACCGGGCCAATACTTCATCCAGTTCGGGTTGACCGTCGCCTTCTCGGTGTTCTTCTCGCTGATGGTGGCCCGCCTGATCACGCCGATGATGGCAGCCTATCTGATGCGTTCCAACGACGCCGACCTTGATCACGGCGACAAGGACGGCGTGCTGATGCGCGGCTATACCGGCCTGATCCGGGCTACAACCGGCCACTGGTATGGACGCTATGCGACGCTGCTTGTCGCCATCGGCTTTCTGATCGGCTCCATCGCGCTGCTGATGCAGGTTCCGGGCAGCTTCATGCCGCCGGAAGACAGCGGCCGTGTAACGCTTTCGGTGGAATTGCCGCCGAGTGCGACTTTGGCTGACACCGACAAGGTCTCCAACATCATCTATGAGCGGATCAAGGATATCGAAGGCATCGAGGATATCTTCGTGCTGGGCGGTTCGTCTCCCAAGGGCGACACAGAACTGCGCCGCGCTTCGATTTATGCGATCCTTCAAAACCAGGAGCATTCGCTGGTCAAGATGCTGGTCAACGATATCGGCGGAAACATCCCGCTTCTCAACATGGTCCTGCCCAAGATGAAAGTCGAAGGACGGACGATCCCGCAATGGGATATTGAAAAGGAAGTCTTCAACCGCATCCAGGACATTCCCGACGCCCGCATCCTGAAGCTCAATGACCGCGGCGAGCGCGACATCACCTATAACCTGACCTCGTCAAACGAGCAGGACCTCAATGATGCCGTAGCCGTTCTGGAAGCCAAGCTGCGCGCCGAACCGCTTTTGGAAAACGTTTCGTCGGAAGGCGCGCTGCCGCGCTCCGAGCTGCAGATCCGTCCCAAGAGCGACATGATGGCGCGGCTTGGAATCACAACGGCGCAACTGGGTGAATTGCTCCGCGTCGCCACGATCGGCGACACTGACAACGCGCTTTCAAAGGTTTCGCTCGACGGACGGATGATCCCGATCCGCGCCCAGTTGAATCTGGCCGTGCGTTCCGATTTGTCGGCAATCAAGGCGCTGAAGGTGCAGACCTCCAGCGGCGCCCTGGTGCCGCTTTCCCAGGTTGCCGACGTCAACTATGCGGAGGGTCCGAGCTCGATCAAGCGCTATGACCGGAACCGCTATGTCGCCATCGGGGCCAGCTTGCCGGTGGGTGTTGCGCTCGATACCGCCAATCAGCGTTTCCTTGCCATTGCCAAGGACACCCAATTGCCGGCCACTGTGCAGTTTCTTGAAAGCGGCGATTCCAAGATCCAGAACGAGATGCTGGCCGGCTTCGTCAACGCCATGCTTCTGGGCTTGATGCTGGTGCTGATCGTGCTGATCCTGCTTTTCAAGGATGTGATCCAGCCCTTCACCATCCTGTTCTCGCTGCCGCTGGCAATCGGCGGGGTGGCGGTCGGTCTGATCCTGACCAATAACTCGCTGTCCATGCCGGTGTTGATCGGCATCCTGATGCTGATGGGCATCGTCACCAAGAACGCGATCCTGCTGGTCGATTTCGCGGTGGAAATGATCCATCAGGGCATGAAGCGCAACCAGGCGATGATAGAGGCCGGCCGCAAGCGCGCCCGACCCATCATCATGACGTCGATCGCCATGTCTGCGGGCATGCTGCCCTCAGCCCTGGGCGTTGGCGAAGGCGGCGCTTTCCGTGCCCCCATGGCAATCGCCGTGATCGGCGGCATCATCGTATCGACGGCATTGAGCCTGATCGTGGTGCCATCCTTCTTCCTGATCATGGACGATCTTTCCCGCCTGCTTGGCTGGATCTTCGGCCGCATGGTCGGCAAGAAGGACGAGGAAGAGGAAGTTCTGGAGAATCTGGAACTCACCCGCATCCTTGCTGAAAATTCGCGCACCATTTCGCGCCTGGAAGAACGGGTCCAAACCATGGAAACCGAACAGGGTTCGAAGTCCGAGGAAAAGGAAGAGGAAGCCAAGAAACCCGGCGGCCCGATCCTCAAGCTCGCCGCCGAATAATCACGCGCACATCCCTGCAGCAGCCTTCGCACATTCAACAGAATGCGCGAAGGCCGCATTGACACTTTGATATGATGCATTGGCAAACCCGGCTTTCGAGCCGGGTTTTTTCGTATTGCCAAGCTGCGCATTTTCCAAGTAGGTTGATCGAAATCAATTCGCGCGTCTTCACACCAAGTTATCGTCAACTCACAAACATAGGAGATTGCCTATGCCGCGAGGGAGTGGAGTGATGACCAAGATCTTGAAAATGAATCTGCGCGAGCGCGAAGTGCTGCTGGCATCCACTTTGTTTGACTCCATGAGCGCGCCTGTCGCCAAGCGATTGATGGAATCAGCCACTGTGACCAGCCACGAATCCAAGGATTTGCTGTTTCGTGAAGGCGATCCGGCGGAATCCATATACTGCGTCCTGTCCGGCTATATCCGTCTTTTCCGGCTGAGCAAGGAAGGCAGGGAAGCCGATATAGGGCTATTCGGACCGGGCGAGATCTTCGGTGAATGCGTGATGTTCGTCGCATCCAACTACATGATGAATGCGCAGGCGGCGGAAACCTGCACGGTGGCCCGTTTCGACATCAACAAGGTGCGCGAACTGGCCGGCAAGGAGCCTGAAGTCGCATTGGCGCTGATGAACATCATGGCCCGCCATTTGATGCAGGCGCGCGACAATGTCGCCAATGACCGGCTGCATACCGCCCCCCAACGCGTCGCCAATTACATTTTGGAGCATTGTCCGGATAATCAACTCAGCGCAAGCTTCCGCATCCCCTTCCAGAAAAGCCTTCTGGCTGGCAAGTTGGGCCTTGCGCCGGAAGCGCTGTCGCGCGCATTTTCCATGCTGAAGAATTGCGGCGTCTCGGTGCGCGGTCGCATCATCCAGATCAATGATGTCGAGGCTTTGCGCAAGGTCTGAAGTTCACAGCGATTATTGGCAATGCATTGATGATGGCGGGACTTCAAAGCCCGCCATTTTTCGTGACATAGCCGATGATCTCGTCAAGTCCGGCGCCGCGTTTCATGTCGGCAAAAACGAACGGCCGTCCGTCGCGCATCCGGCTGGCGTCTCGGTCCATCACGTCCAGATCGGCGCCGACATGCTGCGCAAGGTCCATTTTGTTGATGACCAGCAGATCCGACCGTGTAATGCCGGGCCCGCCCTTGCGCGGAATTTCCTCGCCCTGGCACACTGAAATCACATAAATGGTCAGGTCGGCGAGATCAGGCGAAAAGGTTGCCGCCAGATTGTCCCCGCCCGATTCAATGAAAACGACATCGAGATCGGGAAAGCGGCGATTGAGATCGGCAATGGCGGCAAGGTTGAGCGAGGCGTCCTCGCGGATGGCCGTATGCGGGCATCCGCCGGTTTCCACGCCGACAATCCGGTCCGAACCCAGCGCCTGCATGCGCACCAGGGCTTCGGCATCCTCGCGGGTGTAAATGTCATTGGTGACCACGCCAATGGAATACCGATCCCGCATCGCCTTGCAAAGCTTTTCGGTCAAGGCTGTCTTGCCGGAACCGACCGGTCCGCCGATTCCGATCCTGAGAGGGCCGTTGCGTGATGTCATGAGAAGTTTCCGATGATGAGGATGACAAAGGCAAGGCCCGCAAGCAGCGAGAAAGGCGAATAATAGATCCTGTCCAGCCGGCGAAACGGCTTCTTCGGCGTCATCATTTGCCAAAATCGCATATAGCCGGCGATGCCGCGCGCAAGATAGACCAAGGCGACAAGCACCCCGACTGAGACTGCGAGCCATGCCGGCATTGAAATCAAACCTCCCAGCACAAGCGCCCAAAAAGCGCTGAACAGCAAGGCAAAGGCGACAACGACAATAAGCCAGGCTTGCGGCATGCGGTCGGGCCCGCGGAAGCCTACAACCGCTTTTGACAATTGCTTGCGGTTTTTGGCTGGAAATGCACTCCCCGTCGCCCATAGCGCGTGCGCACCGGCAACAGCAAAGACGGCAAGAAAGAGAAGCACGGCAAGGATTGTCATGAGCGGAATAACCTCGAATATTGGGTTTCATGTTTCAGGCTGGATATTTCCGCCACGATAGTCGCCGATCCGAGATCATCAATCAAGCTGGACGCTGCCGTCGAGGCAATGCGGACGACCAGCGGTTCAAGTTCGGCGATGATGGCGACACCGTGTTTCTGGCCGATAATGCTGCATCTGATGGCTACCGACACCAATTGCGAGACCACTGCATTAAGGAAAGCGGCAAGGGTCGGCTCGATTGGCACTTGCTGGCTGGCGGCGACCGCGCCGATTGCCACCGGATAAGGTGCCAACGGGCCAAGATGATCGAGCACCGGATGCGGCCAGGCCGACGCCGCAGCGATGAATGCTTGGCCCAATCCCATGGTCTCGGCATGCCGCTCGGCCGAACCGGCGAGCGCTTCGGCCAGCGCACTGACCTCCGCCAGGCGCGCCGGATCATCATGGCATCGGTAGGCTTGCGCCAGAAGCACGGCATCGTTCCAGATATTGCCATGTTCAAGCAGGCTCGATATCCAGCGTGAAAGCGAAAGCCTGTCCGTTACCAAGCCATCGTGGATCGCCCTTTCCAGCCCGCCGGAAAAAGCGAATGCGCCGACCGGAAAGGCCGGTGACATCCACGTCATCAACCGGATCAGGCCTGTCGTCTGCAAAGCGTCAGTGGCCATGACCTGCCTTGTGCCCGCCATGGTCGTGATAGGCGCCCTTGGCTGGATGAAAAGATTCGACGACCTCGCGCAGGCTTGCGCCAAGGCCTTCCAGCATGGCGGCAATGACATGGTCGCGCAGGATCAGGATGCGTGCGCCCTCGATCTGCGCGGGCAAATGGCGGTTGCCGAGATGCCAGGCGAGTGTCGTCAGATGCAGCGGATCACGGGCACAGATTTCCAGCAATTCCTCATTGGCCGCCACCACTTCAACCTGATTGCCGTCATCCAGCACCAGACGGTCGCCGTGGTCGAGATGGACAGGCTCCTTCAGGTCAAGCATCACCATGTCGCCATTGGCCAGATGCAGCAGCTTGCGGCGGATGTGGCGCTGGTCATGGGCAAGCACCACCACATCGACCGGTGCGACCGATCCCGACTTGTCCTTGCTGATCTCGCTAGAGCGCCAAACCATGAATTTATCCTTTGTCTCGTTACCCGGCGACGACAGCGACGCGCATTCAATAGAATGCGCAAAGGCCCCAGTAACACATTGAAATAATGCATGTACGTTATCGTTCAAATGAATACATTTGAACGCGACATGCATTAGAACAGGAAATAGCGCTGCGCCATCGGCAGCACGCTTGCCGGTTCGCAGGTCAGAAGCAGGCCGTCGGCGCGAACTTCATAGGTTTCCGGATCCACTTCGATATGCGGCGTCAGGTCATTGTGGATCATCGATTTCTTGGAAATGCCGCCGCGGGTATTCTTGACCGCCACCAGATCCTTGGCGATGCCAAGGCGACCCTTGAGACCGTCATCAAGTGCGGCCTGGGATACGAAGGTCACCGATGAATTGGTCAGGCTCTTGCCGAAGGAACCGAACATCGGCCGGTAATGAACCGGTTGCGGGGTCGGGATGGAGGCATTGGGGTCACCCATCGGGGCTGCCGCAATGGTGCCGCCGATCAGTACCATGTCCGGCTTGACACCGAAGAAAGCCGGCGACCACATGACCAGATCGGCGCGCTTGCCGACCTCTACTGAGCCCAGTTCGTGCGAAAGGCCCTGGGCGATGGCCGGGTTGATCGTATATTTGGCGATGTAGCGCTTGACGCGGAAATTGTCGTTTTCGCCCGTTTCCTCGGCAAGACGGCCGCGCTGGCGCTTCATCTTGTCGGCGGTCTGCCATGTGCGGATCGCCACCTCGCCGACCCGGCCCATGGCCTGGCTGTCCGAAGCAATGATCGAAAACGCGCCGAGATCATGCAGGATATCTTCGGCCGCAATGGTTTCCTTGCGGATCCGGCTTTCGGCAAAAGCAATGTCTTCGGGAATGGAGGCCGAGAGATGGTGGCAGACCATCAGCATGTCGAGATGCTCGGCCAGGGTGTTGACGGTATAGGGCCGCGTCGGATTGGTCGATGACGGGATCACATTGAGTTGACCGCAGACCTTGATGATGTCGGGCGCATGCCCGCCGCCCGCCCCTTCCGTATGAAAGGCATGGATGGTCCGGCCCTTCATGGCGGCAAGCGAACTCTCGACAAAGCCCGATTCATTCAGCGTGTCGGTATGGATCATCACCTGCACGTCATATTCATCGGCCACCGAAAGGCAGCAATCGATCGCGCCGGGCGTCGTGCCCCAGTCTTCATGCAGCTTCAGCGAGGAGGCGCCGCCAAGAACCATTTCCTCCAGCGCGCCGGGCAGCGAGGCATTGCCCTTGCCGGCGAATGCCAGGTTCATCGGAAAGGCATCGGCAGCCTCAATCATCCGGGCAATATGCCAGGGGCCGGGCGTGCAAGTGGTTGCCAGCGTGCCATGCGCCGGGCCTGTTCCGCCGCCCACCATGCAGGTCAACCCGCTCATCAGCGCTTCTTCGATCTGCTGCGGGCAGATGAAGTGGATGTGGCTGTCAATGCCGCCGGCGGTGATGATCTTGCCTTCCGCCGCTATCACTTCCGTGCCAGGTCCAACGATGATGGTGACCCCGGCCTGCATATCCGGATTGCCGGCCTTGCCGATGACCGTGATGCGACCGTCTTTCAGGCCGATATCAGCCTTCACAATACCCCAATGGTCGATGATCAGCGCATTGGTGATAACCGTATCCACCGCACCGTCGGCGCGTGTGACCTGGCTCTGGCCCATGCCGTCGCGAATAACCTTGCCGCCGCCGAATTTGACCTCTTCGCCATAGATGGTGAAATCCTTCTCGACTTCGACAAAAAGCTCGGTATCGGCCAGCCGCAGCCGGTCCCCCGTCGTGGGTCCGAACATTTTCGCATAGGCAGCGCGCGACATCTTGAAAGACATGGGTTCAAGCTCCTTGGGAGATCGGTTGAAGGTTGTGGATGCGGCTCAGGGTTCCCTGCGCAACCAATTGCTCGACCAGCAATCTTTCGGTTGCAAAAGGATGCCACTGCCAGCCGTGGTGGCCGAAACCGGCAAGCACGATCCTTGCATTGCCCTGCTCAAAACGGGAGAGCACATCGAAAATCACGATGAGGCCGCTCGAAGGCACGACATAGGGCGGCGGCGAAAAGGCGGCAAGGTCGCGGTCGACGTCGTCATGCACCGACGATGGAACAGCGCGGAAAGCTTTGCCCGTGGAAACTGCGAACTGTCGATAGCCTTCTGTGTAATCATCGCAGAAATCATCAAGTTCAGGATGGCTCGATTTCAGATGCCCTCTGAGCCCTGCAAATCTGGCGGAATCTCGCACACAGCATATTTCGGACGCCTGCCGGGTGGCGGCGCTGTTTTTCCAGGTCTCGCTTTCGAGCATCGCCTTGGCGGGCCGACCGGTATTGCAGACTGCAATCATGTCCGTCTTGCTGCCACCATTGCCGACAGAAGCGCAGAGATTGAAGCGGATCACAAGATCGGCGCCATCGATCTGCCCGGCACATTCCGGGTCGATCTCGCCATTACCGACAATCATGATCGTCTTGGTCATTCAGTTCTCAATTCGCATTGTCGTCGATCAGCGACTGCAATTCCCTGGTCCGCGTCCGGGTCAATTCCGCCTTGCAGCCGGCGACCAGCATCGGCTCCATCGAGCCGCCGCGCGCCTGGAAGCCATAGGTTTCGCAATGGCCGTCGCGATATTCGATCCAGCCGCGCTGGCCCTTGACCAGAGCATCGACCGCGCCCTTCAGCTCGGGGCTGTAAGTCGCGATCTCCGCATCGGATTTGGCCATAGCGGCCCTGACCTTTTTATAGACAGCGTTGAGTTCGCTGTCGGCTTCTTCCAATTCCCGGGCGGCGCAAAAATTCATGTCCATCTGGGTCTGGGGTTCATCACAATTCAGCTCCGGATCATTGGCCGCATGCGCCTGCATGATGAAAGGACCTGAAGCAAGAACCAGCACCGCTGCCAGCGTTGCAGGTATCCGACGGGAACTTGTCGCAACGGCATTTCTCAATTTCCCAATCCTTCGGCCAGCGCCTTGAGCTCGTCGATCCTGAGTTGGGTGAGGCGGATGGCGCATTCGCCGAACAATTGCGATTCAAGTGTGCCGCCGCGCGCCATATAGCCCTCTGACGTGCATTGCATCCGCGAATAAATCCGCCAGGCAGCCTGGCCGTCCTCCAGAATTTTCAACTCTTCCTTCAGATTTGCAGGCTGGCCGGAATTTACTTCGTTCAAGTGATCGGCCTCCGCCTGATAGGCGGCCTCCAGTTCCTTGTCGATGGCGCGCGCCTTGATGGCGGTGCAAAAGTTGACATCCTGTTGGGCCGTTGCCGTGTCGCAGGAAGCCGGCAAGGTCTCTTCAGCCGAAGCGGACGTCGCAAACAGCGCAAGTCCCATTAACAATACCAGTTGGCGAAGCATGTCAGAGTTTCCCCATCACATCCTGCCGGAATCCATACACAGTGCGTTGGCCGCGCAGTTCGATCAAACGCACCTCGCGTCTCTGGCCGGGTTCAAAACGCACCGCCGTTCCGGCCGGAATATCCAGCCGCATGCCGCGCGCCTTGGCGCGGTCAAACAGCAGCGCCGGATTGGCTTCGAAAAAATGGTAGTGGGAGCCGACCTGCACCGGGCGGTCGCCGGAATTGGCCACTTCCACGGTGATATTGTCCATCCCGGCATTCAGTTCGATGTCGCCTTCTGCAGGCAGCAATTCGCCCGGTATCATGATGTCATTCTCCTGTTCATGCGGCCTTTTCGGGATGGCAGCCTTCAGCCTTGAAAACACGCTTCTTCGATGCCGGATAACGCGCCAGCATGGCGGCAGGCCTGACCGGTCTTCTGACCAGTTCGCCCGCGCAATTGGGACAAATGCCCTTCAGCACGCCATCGGCGCAAGCGGCGCAAAATGTGCATTCAAAGGTGCAGATCATGACCTGCCGGCTTTCAGGCGGCAGATCCGCATTACAACATTCGCAATTGGGTCTCAGTTCCAGCATAAGCGGTCCTACCTTATCGGCTCATGGACGGTGACCAGCTTGGTGCCGTCCGGAAATGTTGCTTCCACCTGCACATCGTGGATCATTTCGGCGATGCCTTCCATGACCTGGCTGCGGCTGATCACATGGGCGCCGGCCTCCATCAGGTCGGCGACCGTGCGGCCGTCGCGCGCGCCCTCGACGACAAAATCGGAAATCAGCGCTATCGCCTCGGGATAATTCAGCTTGACGCCACGCTCGAGCCTGCGCCGCGCAACCAGCGCCGCCATGGAAATCAGAAGCTTGTCTTTTTCACGCGGTGTCAAATTCATGCCGGAATGGCTCCTTCGTCTGGCGCAGTTGGAAATTCATGTCCCGAATTCTTTCCCGAAATCTCGCCGCCGGGCATCGTCTTGCGGGACATCACAATGACCATACTTTCGGCAGTGACCGGCCGTCACGCAAGTGCGAAATCACCGGGATAAGCATTTTCCGCATTTGAAACCCGTCCGCCGCCGCAATCCGCACAACCAGTTTTCCCTGCCACGCGGACGCGCCGGCCTGGCCTTCTCCGAGCAAGGTCCGGATGCCGCCAAGAAGCGCTTCGGCCTTGCTGCCGCAATAGAGAATCGTGGCAAAAGCTGCCGCGCCCGCAAGCACCGCGCCTTCCTGCCCGATGGTTGCGACGGGGCCTGCAATCGCCAATTCCTCGGCATGGATCAATCGGCCGCCCCGCCGGATCCGCCAGCGATCCTTGAGCGACCCCCAATCAACCGTCTCCCCCATGGCGGTGCGGCCCAGAAGCACCGATTCCACCGCGACGAATTCGCTGTCTCCGGCAAGCTCGACATCCAGGCGGCGATCAAGCGCGCCATTGTCAAACAACATGGTCTCCTGTGGCAGCCAGAACAGCCGTGCGCCTGCACCCGCCCGCAGCGACACGTCAATATCGGCCACGCCGCCGGCGGATCTATAAATACGCTCACAAGCCTGGGTGGTCACGACAAGCTCGGTATTGTCGCCGGCTTCAAGCTCCCAACTGATCTTGTCGCCGCCCGTCAGGCCGCCTGATGTGTTGATCAGCACCGCTTCCATGGCGCCGTCAAATGTATCGGGCAGCCTTATCTTGGCCGCTCCCTCCTGAAAGAAAACATCAAGCCGCGACCGGCCATCCAGCCACTTGGCCTTCAAGCGGCCTTTGCCGCGCATGCGCTGCGGTGCTGCGACTGCCAGGGCGTCCATCATTGCTTTCCCGTTTATACCGTCAGGTGACGGCGCGCTTCGGCTGTATCGAGGGATTCAGCGGTCCCTTCATGGACGATTTCGCCGCGATCCATGATATAGACATGGTCTGCGAGTTCCCGGCAGAAATCAAGATATTGTTCGACAAGCAAAATCGCCATTCCGGTGGAATCGCGCAGATAGCGGATCGCCCGGCCGATATCCTTGATGATCGATGGCTGGATGCCTTCGGTCGGCTCATCCAGCACCAGGATTTTGGGCCGCATCACCAGAGCGCGGCCAATGGCCAATTGCTGCTGCTGGCCACCGGACAGATCGCCGCCACGCCGCGGCAACATCGAGCGCAGAACGGGAAACAGGTTGAAGATATCATCGGGAATGGTCCGGTCAGACCGCTTGAGCGGCGCATAGCCGGTTTCCAGATTTTCCTTCACGCTGAGCAGCGGAAATATTTCGCGGCCCTGCGGCACATAGCCAATGCCCTCGCGCGCCCGCTGGTAGGGCGACATGCCATTCAGCTTCCTGCCTTCAAAGACAACGCTGCCGCCCGATATGGGATGCTGGCCGGTGACGGCGCGCAACAGCGAGCTCTTGCCAACGCCGTTGCGTCCGAGAACGCAGGTGATCTTGCCCATTTCGGCATTGATGGAAATGCCTCGAAGCGCCTGGGCCGCGCCATAGTGCAGATTGGCATTTTCAACTGTCAGCATGTCTTCCACCTGTTTTCATTCAATTGAGAAGAACCCGTCTCAAGGTTTGCAATGTGTCGTCCTGTTCCGGTGTTCGCCCAAGTCCGAGATCGCATGCGCTATCGGCGATTTGCAGCAATTGGCCACGCTCGCCGACATCCAGGTTTTCAAGCCAGAGCTCGCGAAACCGGCTCACCGCATCCTTGGGATGGATCACTTTCTTCGCCGTCCATGCAGCAAAGACCAGCACGTCATCCATGTCTTCGGCCCGGATGATGCCCTGCATCTGTTCCTTGATCAGCTCGGCTGCGCCGCCCGTATGCGCGGGGTCTTCATAGGCCAGGCAAAAAAACAGGGTGGCGGCGGCGATTGCCGGATCCTTGATCGATGTCAAAGGTGCGGCTTCCGCCTTCTTGCGGAATTGCCGGCTCTTGTATGCGCTGCGCATGCGCTCGACGGAATCAATGATTTCGCTGCCCGCCTCGCGCAGCATCCTGAGCCGCCAGTACCAAGCGGCGGCGCCCAAAAGTATCATGGTGAGAAAAGCGACGATCGGCATGAAACGTATCCTCGAAATGAAATTGTCCAGGCAATACGAAAAAAAGCGGTGCGACGGCATAGTTGCAATACCTGCCTTCGTTCCACTCTTTCTCGTGCCCGTCAATTCCATCATACGTTTCAACGCCCCAGATAATTCTCGATCACCTTTTGATCGGCGCTGACAAAATCAATTGACCCTTCCGCCAACACCGAGCCTTCCGCAAGACAGGTGACCTTGACGCCGAGTTCGCGGATGAAGCCCATGTCATGCTCGACGACGACGACAGAGCGGGTCTTGGCGATCTCCTTGAGAAGCGTGGCGGTTTCGGCCGTTTCCGCATCCGTCATGCCGGCGACCGGTTCGTCCACCAGCATCAGCCTTGGCTCCTGGGCCAGCAGCATGCCGATCTCCAGCCATTGCTTCTGGCCATGCGACAGGTTTGCGGCGAAATCCATGGCGCGGCGGGACAGCCGGACCGTCTCCAGAATTTCCTCGATGCGGGCCTTGTCGACGGCAGTAAGGGTGTAAAACAGGGTCGGGAAGACACCGCGCTTGCGATTGAGCGCCAGTTCCAGATTGTCCCAGACCGTATGGCTTTCAAAAACCGTGGGCTTCTGGAATTTTCGGCCTATTCCCAGCTGGGCGATTTCGGCTTCATCACGGGTCGTCAGGTCGATATCGCCGTTGAAGAATACCTCGCCCTCATCGGGTCGGGTCTTGCCGGTGATGATGTCCATCATCGTCGTCTTGCCGGCGCCATTGGGCCCGATGACAGCGCGCAATTCACCAGGCTCGATGACGAAGGACAGGGCGTTGAGCGCCTTGAACCCGTCAAAGGAAACAGACACGCCATCCAGATAAAGCAGGCTCTTGGGCTTTGTTGCTTTCATGTGTTTCACTCCGCCAGGCTGGGCTGGGCATCGCCGCTGATGGCGGCTTCATCTTCTTCGGCCTTTTGGCGGGCCTTGCGGTCACCCACGAACTTCTGCAATGTTCCGACGATGCCCTGCGGCAGGAACAAGGTGACGGCGACAAACAGTCCGCCCAAGGCAAACAACCAGACATTGGGGAAGGCGGCGGTAAACACCGATTTGCCGAAATTGACCAGCACCGCGCCGATGATCGGACCGATCAGGGTCCCCCTTCCGCCGACTGCCGTCCAGATAACGACTTCAATGGAATTGGCGGGATCGAATTCACCGGGATTGATGATGCCGACCTGCGGCACGTAGAGCGCGCCGGCGACGCCCGCCATCATGGCCGAGACG
Organism: Rhizobiaceae bacterium; assembly: GCA_041742335.1. Lineage (GTDB taxonomy): Bacteria > Pseudomonadota > Alphaproteobacteria > Rhizobiales > Rhizobiaceae > Rhizobium_E. Next base: position 50,141 of record JBGSIT010000003.1, on the reverse strand, counting down.
GTAAAGATGAACAGCTTCATGTGCTCGACGCGATAGCCGAGAAACCGTGTGCGGCTTTCAGCGTCGCGGACGGCGACAATGACCTTGCCGAACTTGGATTTGACGATGGCAGCGGCGAGAAGAAGACAAATGGCCAGCGCCAGCGCCGTGGCTGAAAACAGCACCAGCCGCGTGGCGTCCGCCTGGATGTTGAAACCGAGGATATCCTTGAAATCGGTCAGGCCGTTATTGCCGCCAAAGCCCATGTCGTTGCGGAAAAAGGCCAGTAGCAGCGCATAGGTCATGGCCTGGGTGATGATCGACAGATAGACGCCGTTGACCCTTGAGCGGAACGCGAACCAGCCGAAGATGAAAGCCAGCAGGCCCGGCGCCAGCAACACCATGAAGGCGGCAAACCAGAAATGGTCAAAGCCCAGCCAGAACCAGGGCAGTTCCTTGTAATTCAAAAACACCATGAAATCCGGCAGGACCGGGTTTCCATAAACGCCCCGGGAGCCGATCTGGCGCATCAGATACATGCCCATCGCATAACCGCCAAGCGCGAAGAAAGCGGCATGACCGAGCGACAGGATGCCGCAAAAGCCCCAGACGAGATCCAGCGACAGGGCAAGAATGGCGTAGGTCATGTATTTGCCGAACAGCGAGACCAGATAGGTCGGAATATGCAGCGGGTTATCCTCCGCCAGCCCCATATTGAGCACAGGCACCAAAATGGCGATTGCAACCAGAACCAGCAGGGCGGCCGAGATCTTGCGATCCATTGATCGGAACAAAAATGCGGTCATCATGATTCCACCGCCCTTCCCTTGAGAGCAAACAGCCCGCGTGGCCGCTTTTGAATAAACAGGATGATCAGAACCAGGACGAAGATCTTGCCAAGCACGGCGCCGGCATAGGGCTCCAGGAACTTGTTGAGAATGCCGAGCGAGAAAGCGCCGACCAGCGTGCCCCAGAGATTTCCGACTCCGCCGAATACCACCACCATGAAACTGTCGATGATGTATCCCTGGCCCAGATTGGGCGAGACATTTTCGATCTGCGACAGCGCCACGCCCGCCATGCCGGCAATGCCGGAGCCGAGCGCAAAGGTCATGGCGTCAACCCAGGGCGTGCGAATGCCCATCGAGGAGGCCATCCTGCGATTTTGCGTCACGGCGCGCATTTGCAGCCCCATCGGCGTCTTTTTCAAAAGGAAAAGCAGGGTGGCGAAAACGGCCAGCGAAAACACCACGATCCACAGGCGGTTCCAGGTGATCACCATGCCGCCAAGATCAAAGGAACCCGACATCCATGACGGATTTCCAACCTCCTGGTTGGTGGGACCGAAAATTGAGCGGACAGACTGCTGCAGGATCAGCGACAGGCCCCAGGTCGCCAACAGGGTTTCTAGTGGACGTCCATAGAGAAAGCGAATGACCAGACGCTCGATGATCAGGCCCGCAAAGCCGGTCACCAGGAAGGCAAGCGGCAGCGCGATCAACAGCGATATGTCAAAAAGCGACGGGTAGGAATTGCGGATGACTTCCTGCACCATGAACGTGGTATAGGCGCCCAGCATGACCATTTCGCCATGCGCCATGTTGATGATGCCCATGACGCCGAATGTGATGGCAAGGCCGATGGCCGCCAGCAACAGAACCGAACCCAGCGAAATGCCGTACCAGACATTCTGCCCGGCATTCCAGAATTCGGCGGTCGCCTGCAATGCGGCAATGGCGCTGTCGATATCAGCTTTCAGCGCCGGATCGGCGGATTGAGCAACCGTTTGCAGCAATTGCAGGCTGTCGCGCCCGCCGGCTTGGCGAATGGTGGCGATGGCGGCAAGTTTTTCCTCGACCGGGCGATCAGATGAAAGCAGCGAAGCCGCGCGGGCCTCCAGCAGCACTTTCTTGACTTCATTATCCTTTTCGCTGGCAAGCGCCGATTCCACCATTTCCAATGTGTCGCCGCTGGGCGCCTTGAGAACGGTGTTGGCCGCTTCAAGGCGCACCGCCTTGTTCGGGCTCAGCAGCGTCAACGCGCCGAGTGCCGAGCGGATGGTTCGCCGCAAACTGTTATTGACCTTGATCTTTGAAAGACCGGATTTGGCCTCTTCGCCGACATTCTCGCCCGAAGCGGGATCGACAAGGGCAAAATTGCTGCCCTTTTTGGCTGTCAGATAGACCCTGTTGTCGGAGGCCCTGACATAGAGATCACCGGCTGCCAGGGCTTCGAGCACCGGCACCACCTTCGGGTCGCCGGTTGCCGCCAGGGCATTGACCTTGGCTTCCGTCTCGGAAAGCGAACCGCTTCCCAGCGCATCGACGAGGCTTGCCAGATTGTCCTCGGCGCGAACCTGAAGCGATGGCAGTGTGATGAACAGGCAGAACGCCACGAGGATCATCTGCAGGGTCCGGATCATCGTTGTTTCATCCTTGGCTTATTTCATATTGGCCGCAGGCAGAAGCTGCCTGCGGCCTTTGTGCCTTGGTCACACGGGAGTTCAGGAACCCTTGCCGCCGCATTTGCCGGTGGTGACGTTGAAGTTGCCGCAATTCATGGGCAGGCGCCAATCGGCGATCAGGTCCTTTGAATCGGGCAGGAAGTCGGACCATTCGTCGCCGACGATCAGGCCAGGCGTTTGGCTGACGATGTCGAACTGGCCGTCATCCTGGATTTCGCCGATCAGAACCGGCTTGGTGATGTGGTGGTTCGGCATCATGGTGGAATAGCCGCCCGAGAGATTGGGAACCGATACGCCGACCATGGCGTCAATGACCATGTCAGGATCCGTCGTGCCGGCCTTTTCAACGGCCTTGACCCACATGTTGAAGCCAATGAAATGGGCTTCCATCGGATCATTGGTCACGCGCTTGTCGTTCTTGGTATAAGCGCGCCATGTCTTGATAAACTCGGCGTTGACAGGCGTGTCGACAGACTGGAAATAGTTCCAGGCGGCCAGATGGCCGACCAGCGGCGCTGTATCGAGGCCTGCCAGTTCTTCTTCGCCGACCGAGAGGGCAACGACGGGAATGTCTTCAGCCTTGACGCCCTGATTGCCCAGTTCCTTGTAGAAAGGCACATTGGCATCGCCATTGATGGTGGAAACCACGGCTGTCTTTTTGCCGGCCGAGCCGAATTTCTTGATGTCGGAGACGATGGTCTGCCAATCGGAATGGCCGAACGGCGTGTAGTTGATCATGATGTCTTCGGCTTTGACGCCCTTAGCCAGCAGATAGGCTTCAAGGATCTTGTTGGTGGTGCGCGGATAGACGTAATCGGTGCCGGCAAGAACCCAACGCTCGACGCTTTCGTTTTCCATCAGGTAGTCAACGGCAGGAATGGCCTGCTGGTTTGGAGCAGCTCCCGTGTAGAACACGTTGCGCTCGCTTTCCTCGCCTTCATACTGGACGGGGTAGAAAAGAATGTTGTCGAGTTCCTTGAAAACCGGCAAAACGGATTTGCGCGAAACGGAAGTCCAGCAACCGAAAACGGCTGCGACCTTGTCCTTTTCAACCAGTTCACGCGCCTTTTCAGCAAAGAGCGGCCAATCGGAAGCCGGATCGACGACAACGGCTTCAAGCTGCTTGCCGAGAATGCCGCCCTTTTTGTTCTGCTCCTCGATGAGCATCAGCATGGCATCTTTCAGCGTGGTTTCCGAAATCGCCATGGTACCGGAAAGTGAATGCAGGATGCCGATCTTGATGGTGTCATCGGCAGCGAATGCGCCGTTGAAGGCAGTGGTGGCGAGCATGCCGGCCAGCATTGCGCTGGAGATGATGTTCTTCATTTTCATGGATCTTGTCCCCTCATGGTTGATGCCGCAACGGTTAACATCTGTTAACAATCCGTTGTCTGGGGGGACTATCGGGCACGATTTTGCATTGCAACATACGTCAATTGACGTAGATATCGGGGCGAAAAGGGAAGTTATAGAATAAACCGGCAATGAATCGGCGCCGGCTCGGCTATAACATCGGTGAGCAAGCGCAATGGCAGGGGAACTCAGCAGACATGACGGCGCGTCAACGCATCATACCGGTCCGGCGCGACTATAATCGCTGGGTGGCCAACCAGACTCTGGAAGATTATGCACTGCGTTTCACCGCCAAGAGTGCGCGCCACTTTTCTGCAAGCCGGATCTCGCAAACCGCCATTGGCGCCATCTCCTTTCTGGCGCTGGAGGCCGTCGGCGCCACCATCACCCTTTCACACGGCACCACCAATGCCGTCTTCGCCATTCTGGCAGCTTCAATCGTATTGCTGGTCATCGCCATACCGATCAGCCGCTATGCCATCCGCCACGGCGTCGACATCGACCTTCTGACGCGCGGCGCAGGCTTCGGCTATATCGGCTCCACCGTCACCTCGTTGATCTATGCCAGCTTCACCTTCATCCTGTTTGCCATAGAAGCCTCGATCATGAGCGGCGCGCTGGAACTGGCCTTCGGCCTGCCGCTGTGGATCGGCTATATTATCAGTTCCCTCGTCGTCATTCCGCTGGTCACCCATGGCGTTCGCATGATCAGCCGTTTCCAGATCCTGACGCAGCCATTCTGGATCATCCTCAATATCCTGCCCTTCATCTTCATAGCTTTTTCTGATTGGGAAAAGTTCGACATCTGGATGGGATTTGCCGGCAAGGGCAATCAATCCGGCGAATTGGGGACCATCGCGCCTTTTTCTCTCGCCCAGTTCGGCGCGGCCTCCGCCGTCATTCTGGCTTTCATGGCCCAGATCGGCGAACAGGTGGATTTCTTGCGGTTCCTGCCGCCCGACCAGGGCCGGGTTCCATGGACACGGCGGATCGGACAATTTCTGGCCGGGCCGGGCTGGGTCGTGGTCGGCGTACCCAAGCTGATCGCCGGCTCCTTCCTCGTCGTGCTGACTCTGAGTTCCGGCGTGCCCGCTGACAAGGCCGCCGATCCCGCCCACATGTATCTGACCGCATTCGGCTATATGGTGCCCAATCATACGATGGCGCTGATCCTGATGGCAGCCTTCGTGGTCGTCTCTCAGCTGAAGATCAATGTCATGAACGCCTATGCCGTGTCTTTGGCTTGGTCGAACTTCTTTTCGCGCCTGACCCACAGCCATCCCGGCCGGGTTGTGTGGCTGTTTTTCAATGTCTCTATCGCGCTGCTGCTGATGGAACTGGGCATTTATCAACTGCTTGAACAGACGCTTGGCATCTTCTCCATCATCGCCACCGCATGGCTTTCGGCCATTTCGGCCGATCTGATGATCAACAAGCCGCTGGGGCTGGCGCCTCCCGGCATTGAGTTCAAGCGCGCCCATCTTTATGACATCAACCCCGTCGGCGTCGGCGGCATGGCCATTACCGTTGTCATGTCGCTGCTGGCCCATTTCGGCCTGTTTGGCGAAACGGCGCAATCGCTGGCGCTTTATTTGGCGCCGGTCGTGGCCTTTGTCACGGTCCCGGCAATCGCCTGGGCGACCGGCGGCAAATATTACCTGGCGCGCAAGCCAAGGCGGCATTGGAAGAACCTTGCAACCATCCCCTGCTCGATTTGCGAACACCCCTTCGAGCCCGAGGACATGGCCTTCTGTCCGGCCTATAGCGCGCCGATCTGCTCGCTGTGCTGTTCGCTTGACAGCCGCTGTCACGACATGTGCAAGCCCAAGGCGCGGATGAAATACCAGGCCACGGAAGTGGCAGCCACGCTGCTGTCGCCGAAATTGATGCAGACCCTGTCAACGCGGCTTGGCCGTTACGCCGTGACCGTGACAACGGCGATTGCCGCCATCGGCGCCATCATGGCCTTCATTGCCTGGCAGGCGGGCCTGGCTTCGCCCGGGACTGCAGAGATCGTCAATCGCACCGTCATCGTGGTTTTCTTCGCGCTATCGGTGATTACCGGCATTGCCTGCTGGTTTCTGGTTCTGGCCCATGACAGCCGGCTGGTGGCCGAAGAGGAATCCTCCCGCCAGACGACCCTGCTGCTCAAGGAAATCGCCGCCCACAAGAAAACCGATGCGGCGCTGCAAAACGCCCGCGAAGTGGCCGAGGCCGCCAACCGCGCCAAGAGCCGCTATGTCGTCGGTCTTTCCCATGAGTTGCGCACGCCGCTGAATGCCGTGCTCGGCTATGCCCAGATTCTCGAACGCGACGAGGCGATACCGGCCCATCGCCAACCGGCCGTCAAGGTCATCAAGCGCAGCGCCGATCATTTGTCGGGACTGATCGACGGGCTTCTGGATATTTCCAAAATCGAGGCCGGACGCCTGCAGGTCTATTCCAATGAAATCAATCTTGACGATTTTCTTGACCAGATCATCGGCATGATCCGGCCCCAGGCCGAAGCCCGCGGACTGACCTTCAATTGCAGCCGCGACGCCAGCCTGCCCAAATATGTGCGGACAGATGAAAAGCGCCTGCGCCAGATCCTGGTCAACCTGCTTTCCAACGCTGTCAAATTTACAAGTGTCGGTTCCATCGGCCTGGATATAACCTACCGAAGCCAGGTTGCCACGTTCTCGGTGTCCGATTCCGGCAAGGGCATCAGCAAGGAAGATCTGGACGTGATCTTCGAGCCGTTCCAGCGCGGCGCAAGCCAGCAGGTCAGCAACATTCCGGGTCTCGGGCTTGGATTGACCATCACCAAGCTCCTGACCCAGACACTGGGCGGAGAAATATCAGTCTCAAGCATCAATGGAGAAGGCACCACATTCAAGGTGCGCCTCATGCTCGCGGCAATTGACCGGCCCGCCATCCTGCCCGGCGCCGACCGTCGCATCCTGACCTATGCGGGCCGGCGAAGGACAATCATGGTGGTGGACGACAATGAAGACCACCGTGACATGATGCGGGAAGTCCTTGCAGCACTCGACTTCGTGGTTCTGACCGCAAAGAGCGGACCGGATTGCCTAGAATTGCTGGAAGGCGTGGCGCCTGACCTGTTTCTGGTCGATATCAGCATGCCGGAAATGGACGGCTGGAAACTGGCCGAAAAGCTGCGTGAGCGCAACCAGATGGCGCCGATCCTGATGTTGTCGGCCAATATCGGCGACGGCAGCATGACGGCGGACCGGAGCGCCCATCATAACGGCACAATCACCAAACCGGTGGACCTGCGCCAACTCAATGAAAAACTGGCTTTGCATCTGGGCCTGGAATGGCTTGAAGCGGCCGACGAACCCAAAGAGGCGGGCCGCAAGCCGATGACCAGTCCGGGACTGTCGCATCTGCGGGAATTGATCAACCTGGCCGAAATCGGCTATGTCCGGGGCATAGAAGCCAAGCTGGACGACATGGCCAGGCAAAGCGAATTGCGGCATTTTGCCGATGTGATGCGCGGCCATATCCATGCCTTCAACATGGATGCGCTGCTTGGCGAACTCAAAAGCATGGCGCGCCATGAAGGACCGTCTCCATGACCAGCAGCACCAAGCCGCGCGACATCGTCCTTCTGGTCGATGACAGTCCGGAAGCATTGAGCTTCCTGACCGAAGCCCTGGAACAGACCGGCTATTCCGTGCTGATCGCCACATCCGGAACATCGGCGCTGACCATCGTCGACCGGATCACCCCGGATCTCGTTCTGCTGGATGCCGTCATGCCGGGGCTGGATGGCTTTGAGACCTGCACAAGACTGAAAGCCGATCCGGCGGCAGCGCAAATTCCGGTGATCTTCATGACGGGCCTGACAGAAAGCGAGCATGTCGTCCGCGCGCTGGAAGCCGGCGGTGTCGATTATGTTACCAAGCCGATCAATATCGATGAACTGGTGGCGCGGATCAGCGTGCATCTTGCCAATGCCCGTTCGGCCCAAAGCGCGCGCGTGGCGTTGGATGCATCGGGTCGCCATCTGCTCGCTGTTCGCAAGAACGGCAAGATCCACTGGTCGACGCCGCAGGCGACCCGGCTTGTCAATTCGGCGCTTGGCGATGAAAACGGACTGGAAAAAGTAGCTTTGCGGATCGTCGAATGGATGGATTCGCGCGCCGACGAGGATTATCAGCGGGATTCCGCCTTCACCTTGCCGACCGCAGACAATGCAACACTGCAGATCGCTTTCGTCGGGGCGATCGGTGCTGACGAATATCTCTTCCGCCTGACCGGCCAGAGGCAGTTCAGCGAAACCGACCAATTGCGCCGCAGCCTTGGCTTGACGGGACGGGAATCGGAGGTCCTGGCCTGGATTGCAAAGGGCAAGTCCAATCGTGACATAGGCGAAATACTCGGCCTGTCATCGCGAACCGTCAACAAGCATCTGGAGCAGATCTATGTGAAGCTTGGCGTCGAAAACCGCGCATCGGCTGCCGTCAAGGCGGCCAGCATCCTGATGCAGGACTGACAGCCGGCAACAGGTTGAGCAACAAAAAAGTCCGGCGCAAGGCCGGACTTTTCCGCCAACCGCCTGAAGGCGGCTGCATTCAAAAACAGGATTATTTGTTTTCGAGGTAGGTGTACTTGCCGTCAGCACCCTTCTGCCAAGTGTACATCGTGTAATCCGGACGGGTGATGTCACCCTTGGAATCAAAGCCGATGTCGCCGATCACGGTGGTGAACGGGCCGCTTGCCTTGGCAGCTTCAGCGACCTTCATCGGGTCGTTGGAACCAGCCTTGGTGGCTGCGTCGACAAGGATCTGCACGGCTGCATAGGAGTAAAGCGTGTAGGCTTCAGGTTCGAAACCGGCATCGCGGAATTCCTTGACAGCTGCGGCAGCATTCGGATTGTTGCGCGGATCCGGCGGGAAGGTCATCAGTGTACCATTGACTGCGTCGCCTGCGATCGAAGCAAGTTCGTTCGAGGTAATGCCGTCGCCGGACATCAAAACAGCCTTCAGGCCCTGATCAGCCATCTGACGGATGATCAGGCCGGCTTCGGTGTGCAGACCGCCGAAGTAAACCACGGTTGTTCCAGCGTCCTTCATCTTGGCGATAAGGGCTGAATAGTCCTTTTCACCAGGTGTGATGCCTTCGTAGAGCACTTCGGTGATGCCGAGAGCATTCATGGCCTTCTTGGTTTCGTCAGCAAGACCCTGACCGTATGGTGTCTTGTCATGCACGACGGAAACCTTGCCGTCCTTGAAGTTGTCAGCGATATACTGGCCGGCGACCGCACCCTGCTGATCGTCACGTCCGCAAGTCCGGAACGTATTCCAGAGGCCGCGCTCGGTGAATTGCGGATTTGTCGAAGCCGGCGTGATCTGCATGATGCCGTTTTCGGCATAAACATCAGATGCCGGGATCGAAACGCCCGAATTGAAGTGGCCGACCACGAACTTCACGCCATCGCCCACGAACTTGTTGGCAACCGAAATGCCTTGCTTGGGATCGGACACGTCGTCACCCAGAACAATCTTGATCTGCTCGCCGTTCATGCCGCCATTAGCGTTGATATCTGCCGCAGCCTGTTCAGCACCCTTCTGGAGCTGGGCTCCGAAGGCGGCATTCGGGCCAGTCAGAGGACCAGCGACACCGATCAGAATCTCAGCAGAAGCAGTACCGGCAAATGCAATCATTGCTGACAGCGCAACAGCTGATAGTAGCAATTTCTTCATACTTTTTACTCCCAATTATTGGACGGGATCCGTTTTATAAAGCCTGAGCGATACCCGCCGTAATCGCCGCGGCAAACTGGAACTGCAAATATGTGTCCTTCCGGCAGACACTTGTGTCAAACACTCTTTTTTCTCCACGAGAAAGGGCCGGCCTTTTCATAGATCCAGTAGTAACTTTCTGTCATTTGTTTGGTGCGGGTGTAGAGAAAGCCGAGCACCGAAAAGACCAACAGGAACGCCGTGTCGACAAGGTAATATTGCAATGAAAACATTGTGCCGTCGAAAAGGGCATGGTGGATGAAACGCACGGCCACCCCGATCAGAAAAGTATATGCGATGATATTGCCCAGTGTCCGCCAGCTTTCAGCCGCACCCTTTCCGGCCATCCAGGCTGCAAAACCGCCGAGCGCAATGGTGACCAACAGAAATTGCCCCAGCGATGCTTCCTCGTAGAGAATTCCCTGCATTTTCCTCTTCCTTGTTCTGCCGCCTGATCGGACATAGCCGACCTGTCGAATTTCGTGCCTTCCGCGCATTTCCCATCCTGGTTGCGCGCATGGACATTTTTGGTCCCGGTTGCGCCGATGAAGCGCCACAAACCGGATATCAGTGGTGGCCGCCTTCCAGATAAGCGGCGCGCACTTCCGGATTGGTCAGCAAGTCGCGGCCCGAGCCGCTCATCGTCACCAGGCCGTTGACCATCACATAACCGCGATCCGCAAGCTTCAGCGCCGCAAAGGCGTTCTGTTCGACAAGGAACACGGTCAGCCCTTCCATCTTGTTCAGTTTGCCGATCGCTTCAAAAATCTGGCGCGAGATCAAGGGGGCCAGACCGAGCGAGGGCTCGTCAAGCAGCAGCAGTTTCGGGCGCGCCATCAATGCACGACCGATTGACAGCATTTGCTGCTCCCCGCCGGAAAGCGTGCCGCCGCGCTGGTTCTGTCGCTCCTCAAGGCGTGGAAACAAGGCAAAAATCTTTTTGACATCTTCGTCAAAAAAACGCTGGTTGTCGAGACTTGCACCCATTTGCAGGTTCTCATACACCGACATTCTCGGAAAAATCCGCCGGCCTTCCGGCGACTGCGCAATCCTGAGCCTGGCAATGTGGTGCGTCGGCAGTTTGGTGATATCCTGCCCATCGAATATGATCGATCCGTTGCGGGCCTGCGGGCTGCCGCAAATCGTCATCATCAGGGTCGACTTGCCGGCGCCGTTGGCGCCGATCAGGCAGACGATTTCACCCTTGTTGACTTCAACATCAACACCGCCGAGCGCACGGATATTGCCGTAATAAGTCTCTACATTCTTAACTTGGAGAAGATTTTCCGGCATCAATTCAGGCCCCCTGTGGCAAGGTCACCGGTTGTAATGGCTTCGACCTCGGTATCTTCAACGCCCAGATAGGCTGCGATGACCCTGGGATCATTCTTGACGTGATCGGGGTTGCCGTCGGAAATTTTCTCGCCATATTCCAGAACCACCACATGGTCAGAGATTTCCATGACCACGGACATGTCATGCTCGATCAACAGGATGGACGTGCCGGTTTCCTTGCGGATATTGAGCAGCAATTGATTGAGCGCAAGTGATTCCCTTGGATTGAGACCGGCCGCCGGTTCGTCCAGGCACAACAATTCCGGACCGGTGCACATGGCGCGGATAATTTCCAGACGCCGCTGGGCGCCATAGGGAAGATCGCCCGCAGGGTCATCGGCACGATCGATCAGGTCAGCGTGTTCCAGCCAGTGCTTGGCCAATTCAATTGATGCTGCCTGCACGGTCTTGTAGTGGCCAATTCCCAACAAGCCGAGAACCGTGAAGCCGGAGGCCTTCATCAACCGGTTATGTTGGGCGATCAGCAGGTTTTCGAGCACCGTAAGGCCCGAAAACAGGCGGATATTCTGAAATGTCCGGGCAACCTTGGCCTTGGCGGTGATGCGGAAATCCGCCATCTGCTCAAGCTGGAAGGACTTGCCGCTCTTGTGGGTGAGCGTGATCATCCCCATGGTCGGTTTGTAAAAGCCGGTGATGCAATTGAACACTGTCGTCTTGCCGGCGCCGTTCGGACCGATCAGCGCCGTGATCTCGCCGCGGCGTGCCGAAAACGACAAATCATTGATTGCCATCAACCCGCCGAAGCGCATCGACAGATGCTCCAGACGCAGGATCTCGTTGCTATCCATTTCTTTCTTCCCGGAGGCCATCAACCGTGTCCCTCCTTGGTGAAGCTGCCCGAAACGCTTTTCTGCTCTTTCAGGAAGGCGGTTGGTTGTCGACTGCCGACGAAACCTCGCGGCTTCCACACCATCATCACCACCATCGCCACACCGAACAACAGCATCCGGTAAAGCTCAGGCGTGAATTCCGGGCCGAATATCTTCTTGAAGTCATCCGTGCCCTCACGCAACAATTCAGTACCGCCGACCATGACGACTGCCGCGACCGCTATACCTGTCAGCGATCCCATCCCGCCCAGGACGACCATGGCCAGAATGATTGCCGATTCGAGAAATACGAAGGACTCCGGAGACACAAAACCCTGCCGCACCGCAAAGAAGGAACCGGCAAAACCGCCAAACATCGCGCCGGTCGCAAAGGCCGTCAGTTTTGTGTTTGTTGTGTTGATGCCAAGCGAACGGCAAGCGATTTCGTCTTCGCGCAAGGCTTCCCACGCACGACCCACCGGCATCCGCCTGAGCCTCATCGTGACAAAAGCCGTCAGCATGCAGAGCGCGAGAATGAGATAGAACAGAAAGATCTTGTAATAGGCCGACGAGGGCGCCAGCCCCATGATCGCCGCAAAGCCCTCCGGCGAGGCATCAAATTTGATGCCGAACAGGGTCGCCTTGGGAATGCTGGAAATGCCGGCGGTGCCGTTGGTAACTTCACGCCAGTTCATCAGCACCAACCGGATGATTTCCCCGAAGGCCAGCGTCACAATGGCCAGATAATCGCCCTTGAGCCTCAGCACCGGGAAACCCAGAATGATACCCCAGAAAGCCGACAATATGCCGGCGAGCGGCAGCAGTATCCAGAAGGATAGTCCGAAATGCTGGCTCAGAAGGGCATAGGAATAAGCGCCCACCGCATAGAAGGCGACATAACCCAGATCGAGAAGGCCAGCCAGGCCGACAACAATGTTCAGACCCCAGGCAAGCATGACATAGATGAGGATCTGGATGCCGAAATTGTCGACATATTTCAAAGCCCCCTGCACGCCGAAGAAATACAGGATGAACGGAGGATAGAGCAAAAGCGCCACAAGGGCGATCAGGTTGAAATATCGCCTGAAGAACACACGGAAGAAATGAAAGCCGAAGGCGACAACGTAGATGATCGCAAAGCCGCGCAACATCCCGATATAGACACTGGTGTCGCCAGGCATCATCCCCCTGAGGCTTTCGCCGAAGAATGTCAGCACTGCCACCAAGACAATCGCCCCGAGGAAGTAGGGCAGCTTGAAAAAGCGGGTGGCGAAACTGTCCGGCAATTCGCCGGTCTTGGCATCAAACAGCTTCTGCGAAGCAATGAACGGGCGAAAATACATCACCGTGACGTAACGCCCGACTGCAGCCAAGATCACGAAAGCTGTGAGCAGGCCCCAGCGCGGGACGATGATCAGTTCGTTGGAGATATTTTGGTCAGTCTTCAGTCCGACAAACAGGAAAAACATGCCCAGCGCGACCAGGCCGGCGAAAAAGGCTTCCCGCATCGCTTGAGCAGCGGACGGTCCGGAAGGGGCGCCGTTTGAAGTGGTTGCATTGGACATCGGATCAGACCTTTTCGACTTCGGGGCGGCCGAGAATACCGGAGGGCTTGAAGATCAGGACGATGGCAAGGATGGAGAATGTCGCCACGTCCTTGTAATCGATCGTGAAATAGGCCGACCACAGCGCCTCGATCAATCCGATGAGCAAGCCGCCGATCACCGCACCGGGAAGCGATCCGATGCCGCCCAGAACCGCAGCCGTGAAGGCCTTGACGCCGGGCACGAAGCCGTCGGCGAATGAGATCACGCCATAATACATCAGATACATGGTGCCGGCCACGGCAGCCAGTGCTGCGCCCATGACGAAGGTGATTGAAATGGTCCGGTCAACATCGATGCCGAGGAGAGCGGCCATCTTGCGATCCTGCTCGGTGGCGCGCTGCGCCCGACCCAGCGGGGTCTTGTTGACGATGTACCAGAACGCCGTCAGCAACACCGATGTCAGCACGAATATGACGATCTGCTTGAGCGAAATGGATATTCCACCGACTTCGTAGACAGTGGTGATCATTCCGGGAATGGGCTTGTTGCGCGGACCCTGCGTCACCTGGATGAAGTTGGACAACACGATCGACATGCCGATGGCGGTAATCAACGGCGCGAGCCGGAAAGAACCCCGCAATGGCCTGTAGGCCACCTTTTCAATGGTCCAGTTCCACAATCCCGTCGCCAGCATCGCCACGATCAACATGACGACCAGCATCACCGCGACCGGCAAACCGATAAAGAACGATGTGAGGACGAGGTAGACGATCAGTGCGGCAAACCCGCCGAGCATGAAAATATCGCCATGGGCGAAATTGACCATCCCGATAATGCCGTAAACCATGGTGTACCCGATGGCGATCAACCCATAGATAGACCCTAACGTCAGTCCGTTGACGAACTGCTGGATGAAATATTCCATACCATTCCCCTTGGGAGCATTCACCTTATCCGGTGCCGCCCCTCTGTATTATGACCGGCCTTTTGCAGGCTCGGCTGGTTCCCCGATTGAATACTGTTTTAGACACGAATGTGAAGACAAAAGTTGCATTTTACAAAAAAAATTGGATTTTGATCGAAATTCCAGCCCCCTGCGGCATATTTCATCACCCTGTGCCCGGTTGTTGCGCATCGGCCGGCGCCGCCGCCAATTGCAGATCGCCGCCCGGCAAGCGGCGGTCCGGTTATTTACTGATCGATAGGGGGCAAGCGATGCAGGCAAAGCGGCCCGAAGCCGGCGCAAGCCGGCTGCGGACTGGTAGTCTATGATCGCATCCGCGATCCATTGGCATCGAAAATCGGCTGCGGCTGCAGCACGGCAGCAAGCGTGTCGCCCAGCAATTCGATTGTCCAGCCGTCGATCCGGTCGGCAAGTTCGCGCGGCACATAGCCCAGGGCCACCGACTTTCCGCTCGCATGGGCATAGCCGCCGGAGGTCACCCAACCGCAAACAGCGCCGTTCAGCGAAATCGGCTCGTCGCCAACCACATCGGCATTTTTGGCCTCGATGATGAAGGTCCTCAGCCGCAAGGTCCCGCCATCGGCTTTCTCTTTGGCAGCCGCCGCCTTGCCTATGAAATCGGCCGGCTTTGACAATGCCACGAACCGGCCAAGCCCTGCTTCGTAAGCGCCATAGAGCGGGCGATATTCGCGCGACCAGCTGCCGAAGGATTTTTCGAGCCGCAGCGAATTCAGCGCCCGCAACCCGAAAAGGCGGATATTGAAATCCCTGCCGGCTTCCATGATGGCGTCAAGCATATAGCGTTGATATTCAGGCTTCATCCAGATTTCATAGCCGAGATCGCCGGTATAGGAGACCCTTCCGACAATGGCCGGGGCCATGCCGATATCCATCCGGCGGATATCCATGAAGGCAAAGGCCGGGTCGGATACATCGAGATGGGTAAGCTTTTCCAACACCTGCCGCGCATTCGGCCCGGCGATGGAAAGTCCGGCCAGACCCAAGCCGATGGCCTCTAAACGCACCGAACCGTCGCCGGGCAAATGTTGTTCGAACCAGCGCATGTGGTAGCTCTCGGCAATTCCCGAACCGATGACGAGGAAATCTTCGTCTGCAAGCTTGGCAAGCGTGAAGTCGCCGATCAACTTGCCGTCATGCTTGAGCATGGGCGCAAGGCTCATCCGGCCGACCGCAGGAATGCGGCAGGCCAGCATGGAATCAAGCCAGGTTTCCGCACCCGGACCAGTGACGGAGTATTTGGCAAAACCCGACGTCTCCATCAGGCCGACGCTTTCGCGCACGGCGCGGCTTTCTGCCCCCACCGTTTCAAAGTCGGTGGAACGCCGCCAGGAAAATTTGTCTTCCACGCCCTTCGGCGCAAACCACAGAGGTTGCTCAAGGCCGTAATAAGCGCCGAAAACCGCGCCTTCGGCCTTCAGCCGGTCATAGATCGGCGTGGTCTGGAAAGGGCGCGCGCCGGGAAGTTCTTCATTGGGAAAGCGGATCGAGAAACGACGGGAATAGTTTTCGCGCACCTTGGCATTGGTATAAGCCAGCGTGGCATAATCCCCATAGCGGGAAACATCCATCGCGAAAACATCGAAGCCCGGATCGCCATGAATCATCCAGTTGGCCAAAGCCAGGCCAACCCCGCCGCCCTGGCTGAAACCGGCCATCACCGCGCAGGCCGACCAGCAATTGCGCAGGCCCCGGATCGGACCGACCAGCGGATTGCCGTCCGGCGAAAAGGTGAAAGGCCCGTTGATGATTTTGCGGATGCCGGCATTGTTGAAGGCGGGGAAATGCCGGAAGCCGACTTCAAGTTCGGGCATTATCCGTTCCAGATCCTCGGCCAGCAATTCATGGCCGAAATCCCATGGAGTCGTGACCGGCGACCATGGGCGGCATGCCTTTTCATAAGTGCCCATCAGCATGCCGTTGCGTTCCTGGCGAAGATAGATTTCCCCGTCAAAATCGACGCAATGCATCAATTCCCGCCCGGCTGACTGGTTATAATCAGTGACTTCCTTCATGTCCTCGGTGATCAGATACATGTGCTCCATGGCCAGGACCGGCAATTCCAGCCCGATCATGCGCCCGACTTCGCGCGCCCACAGGCCGCCGGCATTGACAATGTGTTCGGCGATGATTTCGCCCTTGTTGGTAATCACCCGCCAACTGCCGTCCTCGCGCTGGACGAGATCTTCGACCTTGGTGTGCAGGTAGATCTCGGCGCCGTTCTTCTTTGCAGATTTTGCGTAAGCGTGGGTCGTGCCATAGGGATCAAGATGGCCTTCCACCGGATCATAAAGCGCGCCGACGAACTGGTCGGGGTCCAGAAGCGGCATCATGTCATGGGCTTCCTTCGGGGTCAGAAGCTCGGCCTCCAGCCCCATATAGCGGCCCTTCGCCAGGATCGTCTTGAGCCAGTCGAAGCGATCATTCGTGGCGGCCAGCATCAGGCCCGATGTCATGTGCAGGCCGATATCCTGACCGGAATATTCCTGGATTTCCTTGTAAAGCTCGACGGTGTATTTCTGCAGCTTGGCGACATTGGGATCGCCGTTGATGGTATGCATGCCGCCTGCCGCGTGCCAGGTCGAGCCTGACGTCAATTCAGAGCGTTCAAGCAGGACGACATCTTTCCATCCGAATTTCGTCAGGTGAAAAAGCACCGAGCAACCGACGACACCACCGCCAATGACGACGACTTTGGCATGACTTTTCATTTTGGGACGATCTCCACTGGGTTCAGGTGTCGGAAGCGCAGGCTTTAAAGAATATGAGAATTGAAACTGGCATCGGGCGACCCGGCCCGAGCACTGTCATTTTGACCGCCCCGTAACCGCATTTCCGATTTTCGCAGTGGAACGTAATGACAATTCAAAAGAAGCAAAAGTCGCTCACGCGAAACAGATTGGTCTTTTTGCGACACCGAACATCTGCCGGTCGCACAGGATCCGTTCCGGTAAAGCAAGGCCGGCACAGGCCGGTGCAGCAGTGTTGAATCCGGTCTTGCCGGCATATGCGGGGCGGGGCGACGCATGAGGCCGCATTGCAAAGCTCTTTGCCGTCACGCAAGAAGGCCCGGAGTTGATTGAGCTGTCGGACGAGGAACGGCGTCAATACGCGCCGCCGCCGCCGGAATGCCATGTTGCAAGCATGGCCGTTTCACTTTTCCTTGCACCGGCTGGAGGGAATTTATCGAACAGCGGGATTGCAAGAACAGCAAAAGGTTGCCATTGCGCTTCAAAATCTCTAAAGGCTCACCAACTTTACTTCAGTCCAAGCGGAGCATTCTCTTATCATGTCCCTGACACATCTTCAGCGGCTCGAGGCTGAGGCCATCCACATCTTTCGGGAAGTGGCGGCCACGTTTTCCAATCCGGTCATGCTTTATTCGATCGGCAAGGATTCCTCGGTGATGCTTCATCTCGCGATGAAAGCATTTTATCCCGCCAAACCGCCCTTCCCTTTCCTTCACGTCGATACGATGTGGAAGTTCAAGGAAATGACCGCCTTTCGCGACAAAATGGCTGCGGAACTCGGCATTGACCTGCTGGTTCACATCAATCCCGACGGTATAGAGCAAAAGATGAACCCGTTTGTTCATGGCTCCAATACCCACACCCATGTCATGAAAACCCTGGGCCTGCGCCAGGCGCTCGACAAATACGGCTTCGACGCCGCATTCGGCGGCGCAAGGCGCGACGAGGAAAAATCCCGCGCCAAGGAGCGCATTTTTTCCTTCCGCAATGCGCAGCATAGCTGGGACCCGAAAAACCAGCGCCCGGAAATGTGGAAGACCTACAATACCCGCGTCGGTCAGGGCGAATCCATCCGCGTCTTTCCCCTGTCCAACTGGACGGAACTCGATATCTGGCAGTATATAATGAAGGAAGACATTCCGATCGTGCCGCTTTATTTTGCGGCAAAACGTCCCGTTGTTGAACGCGACGGAATGCTGAACATGGTCGACGACGAGCGCATGCCGATCGGCAAGGACGACGTGGTCGAAAACAAGCTGGTTCGTTTCCGCACGCTCGGCTGCTATCCGCTGACCGGCGCCATTGAGAGCGATGCAAACACGCTTGAGGACATTGTCCGCGAAATGCTTACTGCCCGCACTTCCGAACGACAGGGCCGTCTTATCGACAAGGACGAGGCCGGTTCCATGGAAAAGAAAAAGCGGGAGGGATACTTCTGATGACAACGCATATTGAACCCGATCTTTCCGGAAGCATGATGGATTACCTGCACGAGCAGGAAAAGAAATCGATGCTGCGGTTCCTGACCTGCGGGTCGGTTGATGACGGCAAGTCGACGCTGATCGGCCGGCTGCTTTATGATACCAAGTTGATCTTCGAAGACCAGTTGGCAACCCTTGAGCGCGACAGCATCAAGCACGGCACGAATGGTGAAGAAATCGATTTCGCCCTTCTGGTCGATGGCCTGGAAGCCGAGCGCGAACAGGGCATCACCATTGACGTCGCCTACCGCTTCTTTGCCACTTCGCGGCGCAAATTCATTGTCGCCGACACCCCCGGCCACGAAGAATATACCCGCAACATGGCAACGGGCGCTTCCACCGCCGATGTTGCCGTGGTGCTGGTTGACAGCCGCCAGGGCATCCTGCGCCAGACCCGTCGCCACTCTTTCATCGCCTCCATGCTTGGCATTCGCCACATCGTGCTGGCAGTCAACAAGATCGACCTGATGGAGTTCCGGCAGGACGTTTTTGACACGATCGTCGGCGACTATATGGAGTTCGCCAAGGATCTCGGCTTCAAGACGGTCCAGGCGATTCCGATGTCTGCCCGCTATGGCGACAATGTCACCATGGCGTCCGAAAACACCCCCTGGTATGACGGCCCGACATTGCTGGAACATCTTGAAACCGTTCCGGTCGAAAATGATTATCTGGAGCGCCCGTTCCGCTTCCCTGTGCAATTGGTTCTCAGACCCAATCTCGATTTCCGCGGCTTTGCCGGCCAGGTTGCCTCAGGCAAGGTCTCGGTGGGCGATGAGGTCACCGTCGCCAAATCCGGCCACAAATCCATAGTCAAGCAAATCGTCACCCAGGATGGCTATCTGGACACTGCGGTCGAGGGTCAGGCGGTTACCATCGTTCTTGAAGACCAGATCGAAGTTTCGCGCGGCAACATGCTGGTTGCGCCCGATAACCGGCCGAATGTCGCCGACCAGTTCCAGGCTCATATCGTCTGGTTCGACCACAGCCCGATGATGCCGGGACGATCCTACATCCTGCGGACCGAAGTCGACAGCGTCAACGCCACCATCACGGCGCTGCGCCACCATATCGACATCAACACCTTCGCCCATGAAGCGGCCAAGAACCTCAACATGAACGAGGTCGGGGTCTGCAATATTTCGACCCAGTCGCCGATCGCCTTTGACAGCTACAAGGAAAACCGGGCGACCGGCAACTTTGTGCTGATCGACCGCTTTACAAACACGACCGTTGGCGCCGGCATGATCGATTATCCGCTGCGCCGCTCGCAGAATGTCCATTGGCAGGCGCTGGATATCAACAAGGAAGCCCGCGCGGCAATGAAGAGCCAGAAGCCGTCGGTCTTGTGGTTTACGGGCCTTTCGGGTTCGGGCAAATCCACAATCGCCAACACGCTGGAAAAGCTCCTTCATGCCAAGGGCAAGCATACCTTCATGCTGGATGGCGACAATATACGCCACGGGCTCAACCGCGATCTCGGCTTTACCTCGGAAGACCGGGTGGAAAACATCCGCCGCGTCGCCGAAGTGGCCAAGCTGATGACCGAAGCCGGACTGATCGTGATCGTATCCTTCATTTCGCCGTTCCGTTCAGAGCGACAGATGGCGCGCGACCTTCTGACCGATGGCGAATTCATCGAAGTCTTCGTCGATACGCCCATCGAGGAATGCGAAAAGCGCGATCCGAAGGGGCTGTACAAGAAGGCCAAGGCCGGCGAAATCGAGAATTTCACGGGCATTTCCTCGCCCTATGAAGTTCCCGCCGAGCCGGAAGTGCACCTGCACACAATCGGCCATGAACCGGTGGAACTGGCCGTCCAGATCGAAAGCTACCTGAATGGCCTCTGACATGCTGCACCAGCTGGAAAAAGCGGCGCTTGCCGCCGGCAAGGCCATTCTCGACATCTACAATGCCGGCGCAAACGTGACCTACAAGAAAGACGCCTCGCCGGTGACGGAAGCCGACGAGCAGGCCGAAGCGATCATCCTGGACTTGCTCAACAAGGCATATCCGGACATTCCGGTGGTGGCTGAAGAAGCCGTTGCCGCCGGAATTATTCCCGATGTCGCCGGCAAGTCGTTCTTTTTGGTGGACCCCTTGGACGGCACCAAGGAATTCATCAACCGGCGCGATGATTTCACCGTCAATATCGCCTTGATCGAGGATGGAAAGCCGGTCATGGGCGTCGTCTATGCGCCGGCTCGCAATATTGCGTTTTCAGGCGATGCGTCCGGCGCGGAGAAATTTGATGTCGCAGCGGATTTCTCCATAAGCGGCAGGCAGCCGATCCATTGCCGGGCGACAGGCGATGCCTTGACCGCCGTGGCCAGCCGCTCGCACAACAGCCCGGAAACCATGGCGTTTTTGGATGAAAAAGGCATTTCCGACACCAAGTCCGTCGGCTCTTCGCTGAAATTCTGCATTTTGGCTGAAGGCCAGGCAGACGTTTATCCGCGTTTCGGCCGCACCATGGAGTGGGATACGGCAGCCGGTGACGCCGTGTTGCGCGCTGCCGGCGGCATGACTTTCGGGCAGGACGGCAAGCCGATGGTTTATGGCAAGACCAGCCAGCCGACTGACAGCGATTTTGCCAACGGGCATTTCATCTGCTGGGGCAAAACCAGCCCGGCCTGATAACGGTTGGGTTTGGCGCGCCTTTATGCGCTAAGGACCGCAGCGGGTGGCCAATACACCGGGAACGGCAAATTGCCGGGTGTCGAGCGGACACGCCCGGAATTTCGTATCCGGTACATGCATGAAATTACGAGTGAGAGCGCTTCGTGTTTCGCGGAAAACGCGCGATTTTCAGGTCGCTGCCCGTTTTTCCGGCAGCGCCTTGACGGCGTTCAGATTGACCGGAATGATGCGGGTGATTTCCGCAGTGCTCTTGCGCTCGGCAAGGGCGGTCTTCAGTTTCCGCTCAATGGCAATTGTCGCCGCCTCGATGCCTTCGCGGGCATAAAAGTCGCCGCCCGCCAGACATTCATGCATGACCCAGCTTAAATAAGCCTGCCGCTCGTTTTCACTGGCAACCTGGCCTGAAGTCCAGAAACGGTCGAGATCCATTCCCTTTTCGACACAAAACGCCAAAGACGGGTGCCGGTAGAGGGCCTTGCCCATGACGGCCAACGGCACGCCATGGTGGAGCGCGGAGAGGCCGGATGTCGAATTGATGGTGATCATGCCGGCCGAATGGCGTGTCAGCAATCCCAATGAGCAGCCGTCGAGCACATGGACCCGGTCCTTGACGTCATTGAGCGCGCTGACCTGGCGAATGAGGTTCCAGTCGCGGGTATGGCCGCGCTCCATCGGGTGGATCTTGAAGACCAGATGATGGGATTTCGGCGCATTGCGGGCGAATGAAACAATGGTCTTGAGAATAAGCTTCTGGTTGTTCCAGCTACTGGCGGCCCGCCCCAGTTGCCCGTCATCATGCACCTGCAACGGCACGATGAAGAATTTGTGATCGTGATGTTCCAGCAGGCGTTCGGAGATTTTGTAATTGTAGCTCAGATGCGAGAATTTGCGGTAGTAATTCTTGATCCAGTAAAAAGCTTCGAAAACCAGCGTGCGCTTCTGTTTATGGAAAAGCTTGCGTTCGCTCATCGAGGAAAACAGCGCCCGGACGGTGAAATAGTGAAAGGCATTCCAGGCCATGGCGCTGAAAGACGACGGACAGGAAACGCCTTTTGGCGCATCGCGACGCGGGGTGCTGAATGTTTCCGGCGGCAATTGGCCAGCGATCGGCGAACGCCAGTTGTTTCCGCCAAATTCCATGGTGATGTAGCCTGGGCGGATATAACCCTCTTCCAGGCACAGGACGGGTATGCCAAGCGCTTCGCAGCATTCCGTGGCAATGCGGTGGATAATCCGCTCGGCGCCGAACAGCAGCACGCAATCAAAGCCGTTGTTGCGCAGCAATTCTGTAATCCAGCCGCGCCAGCTGTCGAGCGAGCCTGAAAAGTTCAATGTCTTGTCAACACGGCCGAACATCCGGTCGCCGGTATTGAAGCAGACCCGCCAGGCGTCAAAGCCGCTCGAATTGAGATGATCCTGGGTTTTCCAGAAAAACGGCCCGACCGGTCCCTGCAGCAGCAAAATGCGCGGGGTCGCTTTTTCCGGGAAAGATTTCGGGCTTCTGCGTATGAACGGAAAGTTGATCAGACGAGACGGCTTTGCCGTCTTCGAACGCACACGGCTTTTCCGATTTTCCTTTTCTATCCGTTCCGGACCTATTTGAGCATCCATGAGATACGCACGATTCTGAAGGAGATAACAAGTTTGTGAAGCAGGTCATTGCATACGGACTGCATATTTTCAACCACCAAGCGGTTTGCGCGAATCACGGACAAATTCAAATCCGCGAAAAATGTCACATTCCGGCCTTGAAAAATTGATACTTCAATCCCAGTCCGGAATATAGCAAAAGTGCTTCCAAACAGTTTATAAACCGCAATTTATTGATAAATATAACTATTTTATTGCAGATTCAGCCAGGAGACCCGCTTGCCGGCGCATCAAGTGCGCCTATCACGAAATTTGACGGCTGCACGATTAATTGATCGCGCCAAAGCCAGCTTGAATTGTCCTAAGGGGCTTGTTTTTGTTGTCCGGTTTGCCGCTATCGCCGCCACGAGGTCTTCCGGCCGGCACGGCAGACCGCTTAAGGGATGAATATAGGCAGGGTAAAGGATCAAGGCCGCCGCAGCCAGTTGCGCCATTGTCAGGCGTCGGCCGCGCCGCGCAATTTCCATCCGGTCATCCGTCAGTCCCCAACCCGCATAAAAGGGCATGCCGTGCACGCCCACCCGGCGGCCGCGCAAAAGCGCTTCAAAACCGGTCAAGGATGTCATGGTCTCAATGCGGTCGCACCAGCCGATCCAATCATTGATATTGCCCTGCCTGACGATGATATCGGCGTCTTCCGGCAGCACACCGCCCGAGCGCATGCCGGATGTCACATCCGGATGTTCCTTGTAAACGATATAGGCCTGCGGAAACAACGCCCTGACGGCTGCGACCAGTTGGAAATTGGTCTTGATTTCAGGAGACCCAAAGCGAATGGAGGCGTCCTTCTCGACCTGGCCCGGCACCAGGATCTTGACCTTGCCGTCTTCGACCTCGGGAAACTCGGCTTTGGCGCCGACATTGTATTTAGACACGCCAAGCTCGATGATCAGCGCGACCAGTTTGCCGGCGCGTTCGACGAGATCGGGCGGAAATTCATGGGTGCCCAATATCCGTTCGAGCCTGCTCGGCCCGCGCGCATCATAATAGGGGTGTTCGTCATCCATGGCGAGAGAGCAAGGCAGGGCAAGATTTGCACCAAGTCCGCGCGAGCGAATGAAGCCGTCTTCGAAGCGTACCGCCAAAACCGCCTCGGGCAATTTGACGCCCGATCCCCACAAGGCCACCATTCCATTGCCGGCGCGCGCCTTGTCGACCGCTGCCTTGAGCGTGTGGCAGTGCCTGGGCTTGCCTGATGGACCGGTTGTAAACGGCTCCAGCGCCTTTCGCTTCCAGGGTGACAGCCCGCCTGTATAGACCTGGCGGGGAATGGCGTTGCGATGATCGCGGACCGTCATGATCTGTTCCAGAGCCGTCTCCAGCGCGATGCTGGATCGATCGTGCAGGTCAAGATAGTGGGAATAATCGATATAGGCGCGATGAAACACGGTCTCTAGGCTGGCAGCCTTGATTGATTTGTTGATTGCGACATGATCGTCGGTCAGGCCGCGATGGGAATAATAGGTCGCCCCGAAGCAGTGGACTGTCCTGCCTGCCATCAACGCCTCAAATCCCAATTGGGAAGAAACCGTATAAACAGCCTCGGCCTGCTCCAGCAAGGGCCAGGGGTTCATCCGGCCAGGCACCGTGATGGGAATTGACAAATTTTTGGCCGCCCTGCCCAGCAAGCTCATCTCGCCTGCCGCCGGATGCGTCCTGACCACCAGTTCGGCGTCCGGATAATGCTCTTTTGCGTGCGTGAGCATGGTGGCAAAACTTGCCTCATCAGCCAGCGCGCCCTTGATCGACGCATCACCGGCAACCTGATCGACGAGCAGTACGCAAGGGCGACCGGAAACAATGCCGGCTTGCGCAAGCCCGATCAGGGGGCTGTTGTTATATTTGGAAATCTGATTAGAACGTATGAAATCCATTGCGCGACGGGCGCGCGCCAAATGCGCCGCATCCTCAACCGGCTCATCCAGCAGAACCGATAAATCATTGGCCTGCGAAACATCGAAAAACATGCCGGAGCGGTCGATGACATAAGAATGGGCCGGCTCCTTGCGGCCCGGCGCGTAACTTTTGAGAAATCCGTCTTCAAGCAGGATCAATGATTTGGCGTGATGACGCGCCAGCTGTCGGGCTTTCAACCCGGACCGCCGGCTACCCCAACCGATAAAGCCGGTCAGGCTGGAGGCCGCGCAGAGCGGCCAAAAGCGGATGATCCCGCCGGTCAGTTTCTCAATGTCGGCGCGAATGGCCCACAGGCCCGCCGAAGTGACAGCATAAACGGGAATTGTCTGGTCATCCACCATCAGGACTCCACAGCATCCGCCATCATTGCCTTGATTGGCGCGGTTTTCGGGAATGCCGGTTTTCCAGCATTCCGCCTTGCCTGAAACCAGGGAAGGCGGCCAGTGGCCGGCCTGCCCTGCCTGGGTCAATTCTTGGTAATGGCGTCGATATCACGATAGATCCGGACCGGCCCGGTAATCAGGGTGATGAACTTGGCGAAATCGACCGAAGGATGGTGCGAGATATAGAGCACATCCTTGTTCCTGATCGGAAACGACTGTGCGACGATATAGTTTTGCGGATCAGCCATGTCGATCCGGTAGACGATCGGGTAAAGACCATCCTTGTTGGCCATCATCCCCTGGGACAACAATTCCCGGAACCTGTCTGCGCCTGCCACCTGGCGGTAGACCGCCTCATATTCATAGCGGAATATGAAATAGCCTTTGGGGTCGGCAACAAGGGAATTCGGGCCGCCGGAAAGGGCGGCGGCTTCAATCAGGCTCACTTCACCGGATTCAAGCGGAATCTTTGAAGCCTTGAAACCGGCGCCCAGCGCCGAGAAGGTTCTTGGGTCATAGGTCAGGAACACTTTGTCGCCAGGACGCAGGTTGATGTCATCCTTGGGATTTTCAAGAATGGCCTGCAGCAGCACTGTCCCGACCTTGTTGCCGCGCGTCAGCGACACATAGGTATCATAGGGCGACTTGACCGGGCCGCCGGCGCCGGCAATCGCGCGGGTGATCGGGGCCGGCCCAAGGCTCAGCGGAATAACGGTCGAACGGGCGACCGCGCCCTGCACGCTGACGGTACGCGATGCGTTGTCGGTCATATTGACAATGACATCGGGTTCAACAGCCTTGGCCTTCAGTGAATTGACGATGGACTGGCGGGCCTGCTCCAAAGTCAGGCCGACAAACTTGACGGCCCCCACATAGGGGATCTGGCCATGTCCGTCCGGCTGCACGACAACCGGGATGGTGGTGGATTTGTGGTCGTTGGTGGAAAACAGCCCGTCCGGGCCTGCTTCAAAAATCGTGACCGAAAGGACATCGCCAACGCCGATCAGCGGCGTCGCCGTAGCGCCGCCGAACCCGAAAGTGCTGGCCAAAGAGGGCTGGCCCAATTGCGTGACATTGTTGGCAACCCTCTGGTCGACCTGAATGACATCAAAAACCAGCGACACCTTGGGAATGGAGACTTCGCTGTCCTTGCTGGCGGAACCCTCAACCTTGGACGCGACAGGCCCGTCGCTCGGCACTGCGGCACATCCGGAAATCACTGCTATGCTAAAGGCTGTCAATATACCGACACAACGTGTCACCGGCTTCAACACCGGTTTTCTTTTAATATCATACTCAAACATCGGTTCTATGTTCCTCGTGGCTGCGATCGGGGCGATATTTCAACCCGAGCACCCGTTCCTGCAAGTTCGACGTTGTCGTAGACCTGAGCAGAACCATGTGCAAGTTTAATACGTCTCGCTGCCGTCCATTCCGAATTTGCTACAATTCCCTTGCACATTCGTTAACCCAAGAAAAGCATTCGGCATTAAAAATTCAAAAAAACCACCTTTTTTCAATATGAATTTTCAGTTCGTGCGACAAAAAAAACGCAAAGCCTTCAAAACAGCAGCCGATTCATGCCGCTTCAGCGGGTCCTTCCTTCGGCAAAAATCGGGTGCTCCACAGGCTTTAAGCCGTGTCCGGCAGCCGTCAATTGTTCATTGGCAGCGCCGCAACGCTCGGCGAATTTCATCGGCCGGCAAGCAGTCCGGCGGATCGCCCGCATGGTTTCAAAGGGCGCATGAATTGGTCTCGAATAAAGTGTCATCGTCCTGGTTCCTAAGTGATTCCTCCCAAGACTAGTCTAATATTGCGACGCAACAATGATATTGCAACGCCGAAGAAGACAAGCAGATATGCAAAAGCCGCATAGCTCTGGCGGTCTTTTTCCATTGTGCGATGCAAAAGTGCAATAGGAGGAGAAATCAGGCCATTGGAACCGATGGCGTCAGGGTCTGGTCTTTGCAAATACCAGCAGGTCATTCCATGCCAAAGGCTTGTTCAGCGGCGCCTGCAGCAGGTCCTGGGGATGAAAAGTCGCCAGCACGGGAACCACTGGTCCGCCGGCTGTCGCCAGTTCATGCCAACGACCCCGCAACGCATGGATGCTGCCATGCACATCGAGAAAGAACCTTGCCGAGAAATTGCCCATCAGCAGAATGGCCTCTGGTTTGGCAAGCGCCATGAGTCGCTCCACAAACGGCCGGCAGATATCCATTTCCGGCTTGGACGGCGCCCTGTTTCCGGGCGGACGCCAGGGAATGATATTGGCCAGAAGCACATTTTGTCGCGACAGCCCGATCGGGCCGAGCATGCGCTCAAGCATTTCACCCATGCGTCCGGCAAAGGGAATCCCGTCGCGGTCGTCCTCAGCCGATGATACCGGGCCGATCACCATGATTCGCGCCGCAGCATCGCCGTCGATGAAGGCGGTGGATTTGGCGCTGTTGCGCAGATTGCAGCCCGCAAATCCGGCCACAAGATTTGCCAGTTCCTCAATCGTTTGCGCCGAAGCAGCGATTGCCGCAGCCTGCGCGATAGCCTGGTCGTCAGGGACCACGGGTGCTGCGACCGGCGGTGGCGGCGGCGCTGCTTTCTTGGAAAGTTCACGCTTGGGGGCGGTGCTTTGGGCAGCAACAGGCGCATCGGCAAAACCGGTCGCACTTTTTTTGGCCGAAGCGGCAAAGTCTGCAAATCTGTCGTTGGGTTGATCGTCAAGCATCCAGTCAACCCCGGCATCCTGATAAAAATGCAGAAGCGCGGCCAGTTCGCTGGCCTCAAGGTGTTTGGCGTTTGGTTGGTCCATGGTCCGCTTATAGCGGTTCGCCCAAAAGGAGGGAAGTCTTGTTTGAAAATCCCGCCGGTCGTCAAGACGCTCAATGCCAGTCAACTGGCGCGCCGGACGATTTCCCGTCGGGCGAGATTTACCTTTTCCGCATTCAACGCTAAACCAAGCGGGTTCAATTGAAATTCGGGCGGAAGACAAACATGGCGGTTTTGGTAACAGGCGGCGCGGGCTATATCGGAAGTCACATGGTGTGGGCATTGGTGGATGCCGGCGAGGATGTGGTGGTCGTGGACCGGCTGTCCACGGGCTTCCAATGGGCAATTGCCCCGGAGGCCAAATTCTACAAGGGCGATATTGCCGATGCGGAACTGTTTGAAAAGATCACGTTTGAAAACGATATCGACGCCATCATCCATTTTGCCGGCTCCATCATCGTGCCGGAATCGGTTTCCGATCCGCTTTCTTATTATGAGAACAATACCGTCAAATCCCGCGCCCTGATCGCCCATGCCGTCAAGGCCGGCATTCGCCATTTCGTGTTTTCCTCGACTGCTGCCGTCTATGGCACGCCGGACAGCCCGGAACCGGTGCTGGAAACGGCGGCGCTGAAGCCGGAATCGCCTTATGGCACCTCGAAACTGATGACGGAAATCATGCTGCGCGACACCTCGATTGCCCATGATTTCGTCTATACCGCGCTTCGATATTTCAATGTCGCCGGCGCCGACCCCAAGGGCCGGACCGGTCAATCCACCGTTGGCGCGACTCACCTGATCAAGGTCGCCGTGGAAGCCGCGCTCGGAAAAAGGGCGAAAATCGATGTGTTTGGAACCGATTATCCCACCGCCGACGGCACCTGCGTGCGCGACTACATCCATGTGACGGACCTCGCCAACGCCCATTTGAAGGCGCTTGAGCGCATGCGCGCGGGCGGCGGTTCTCTGGTGGCCAATTGCGGCTATGGCAAGGGCTTTTCGGTGCTTGAGGTTCTCGAAACCGTCAAAAAGGTCAACGGCGCGCCTTTCGAAGTGCATATGTCGGGCCGTCGCCCCGGCGACGCGGTGATGATTGTCGCCAATCCCGGCCTTGCCAAGACCGAACTGCGTTGGACGCCGAAGCACGACGATATCGATTTCATCGTCAAGACGGCGCTCGCCTGGGAAGTTCATCTGTCGAAAAAGAACAGTTTCTGACAACGAATTATTGATCGGCGGGCGGCGAAGCATCGAGTCCGCCCCGTTTTGTCACATCCGCCGGCTTCTTTCCGCAATCGCTATGCCGCCAAGCACCAGCGCGAGGGCGAAAAAATGAAAGAGCATGAATTTCTCGCCCAGAAGCACGACTGAAAGCAATGTGCCAAAGATCGGAACGGCATTGACGAAAAGCCCGGCCCTGTTGGGGCCGATCAGCTCCACGCCGCGCACGAACAGGACCTGGGAAATCAGCGACGGAAAAATAGCGGTATAGAGCACTGCGGCCCAGCCGACGAGATCGGGAAGCACCATTGTTCCGGTCAGGAATTCACCGGCGGCCAGCGGCAGGCAGGCAATCATGGCGCCAAAGGCCGGAATCGCAATCTGGCTTTTCCAATGAACGTTCGGCTTGAACTTCAAGGCCACCGTATAGCCGGCATAGGCAAACAGCGCGAACATCATCAAACCGTCGCCAAGATTGAAATCAAGCCCGATCAGCGCGGCGAGCGATCCATGCGAGGCGGTGACCACCACGCCGACAAGGGTCATCGTAAAACCGATCAGTTGCGCCCAGGTGACCCTGGTCCGGAACAGCAGGTAATTGCCGATGAAAATCAACCCCGGAATGCCGGCCTGCTCAATGGCGACATTGATCACCGACGTATATTCCAGCGCTGAGTACAAGAACGCATTGAAACCGGCAAAACCGAAAAAACCATAGCCGATCATCAGCAGCCAGTGCTTGCGGATTTCAGGCCAGTCGCGCCGCAATTGCGGCACCGCGATCATCAGGATGACCACCAAGGCCAGGCTCCATCTGAACAACGACAAAGTCATGGGGCTGATGTGACCAACGGCGACTTTGCCGACAATGGCGTTACCGGCCCAAAGCATGGTGGTGATGGTCAGATAGAAATAAGCTCGTAAGGGCACGCCAGGCGATCCGGATAATGTTGATTCTGCGATATTCGCCTTGGTCGTACCATAATTCCCGGCCATGAGCGGACTTTGTTCCATAAAAAGCCGATTGTTATGCGAAAACAGGGTCGCTTTCCCATCAACAAACCAGTATATCTGCGCGCGTTTGCGGCCGGGATGCGGTTTGCGGCCTGACAGGCTGCGTCTGCTAGCCGGTTGGCAAATATCGAACAGGCTGCAATGGCGTCAAGCCGGAAGGCAAGATCCGGCCGCCGTTACAATCATCTGAAGATTTGAAGCACCGAGACAGGGTAGTGGCAATGGCAAATGTAGTGGTGGTCGGCTCGCAATGGGGCGATGAAGGCAAGGGCAAGATCGTCGACTGGCTGTCTGAACGCGCTGATATCGTCGTCCGCTTCCAGGGCGGCCACAATGCCGGCCACACATTGGTCATTGATGGCGTCAGCTACAAACTGTCACTGCTTCCCTCCGGTGTCGTGCGCAGCGGCAAGCTTGCCGTAATCGGCAATGGCGTGGTCATCGACCCGCATGCGCTGCTCGCCGAAATTGAGAAACTGGCAAAACAGGGTGTCAATGTCACCCCGGCCAATTTGCGAATCGCCGAGAACGCCACCCTGATCCTGTCGCTGCACCGCGAGCTGGACGGAATCCGCGAAGATGCCGCCTCCAATTCCGGCACCAAGATCGGCACCACCCGTCGCGGCATCGGGCCCGCCTATGAAGACAAGGTCGGCCGGCGCGCCATCCGCCTGATTGATCTGGCCGACGCCGATGCGCTGCCGGGCAAGGTTGACCGCATCCTGACCCATCACAATGCGTTGCGGCGCGGCTTGGGTGAAGCCGAAGTCAGCCATGCGACCATCATGGAAGAACTCAATGCCATATCGGAGGCCGTGCTTCCCTATTCCGAATCAGTCTGGTCGCTTTTGGACCGCGAGCGCCGCAAGGGTGCGCGAATCCTGTTTGAAGGCGCGCAAGGCGCCTTGCTGGATATCGACCACGGCACTTATCCCTATGTGACCTCTTCCAACACGGTTGCCGGACAGGCCTCTGCCGGATCGGGAATGGGTCCGGGGTCGCTGGGATATATTCTCGGCATCACCAAGGCCTATACGACGCGCGTCGGCGAAGGCCCCTTCCCGACCGAGCTGCATGACGAGATCGGCCAGTTTCTGGGAGAGCGCGGACACGAATTCGGAACCGTGACCGGGCGCAAGCGCCGCTGCGGCTGGTTTGACGCAGCCCTTGTGCGCCAGTCGGTTGCGACCAACGGGATCACCGGAATTGCACTGACAAAGCTTGATGTTCTGGACGGACTGGAAGAACTCAAGATCTGCGTCGGATACAAGCTCGATGGAAAGCAGATTGATCATTTGCCGGCGGGACAGGCAGCACAGGCCCGGGTCGAACCGGTCTATATCACGCTGGAAGGCTGGAAGGGTTCGACGGTCGGCGCACGCAAATGGGCTGATTTGCCGGCGCAAGCGATCAAATATGTACGACAAGTGGAGGAGTTGATCGGCGCGCCGGTCGCGCTGCTTTCTACAAGCCCCGAGCGCGATGATACAATACTTGTTACAGACCCATTTGAAGATTAATGTCGGCCGCAAGGCCAAATCGGGCCGAATACAAAGGTCCATACCGCGCTGACGATGCGCTAGAGCAAAGGTGACATGGCAGATTTCATTGCAGTCATTCGAAGAGCCGTAGACGGGCTGAACGACAATACACCGGAAGTCAGAGCCCGTGTTTATGCGAAAGCGCGTTCGGCTGTCCAACGGCAACTGGAAAACATGAAGCCGCAACCGCCGGAAGAAATGCTTCGCCGGCAAATGGAAAAGCTCGACAGCGCCATTGAGGACGTTGAAGCTGAATATTCCGAAGCATTGCCGCCGGCCGTCGAACCGGAGCCTGAAGCGCCGCTGTCTGCAGAACCAGAAGAAGATATTGCCGCAATCTCCCACGACGAGGCGGATGAACGCCCCCATGTCGAAACCGGGCCTGCTGTCGAGCCGGAACCGGAAGCCTATGGCGACGAACCGGCAGGGCCGGAAGAACCATCCAACAGCTGGAATGGCGAAGAGCACGGCGCCGAAGCGCCTGCCATCGAGGACGAAGAAGAGAGCGTTCCAACTGCGCCTGAAGAAATGATCAGCGATGATGCGGGTGCTGGATATCTTCCTGCAGACGATGGCTTTGAGCCCGTGTACCATGACGGGCAAATCGAGCCCCGGGACGATGAGGTCTCCAGCCAGGACGAAACTGCCTATGACGGATCGGTTGACGCCGACAATATGACCGGGCCGGAAACCGCGCACGCGGAATGGCCTGTCGAGATTGACGAGGAACCGGCCGAATGGGTGGAGCCTGAAGAACCTGTCGTGCCTGAAGTCGAAGAACCGCATGTGCGCATGCCGAAGGCGGATTTCGACGAGAGCAAGGCGCTGGCGGAATTCGGCGACCTGCTCGAAAACACCAATGGCGGGCAGCAAGGTGCCAGGAAGGAAGCCCCGACCTCGGACTTTTCATGGGACGCGCCTTTTGACGACCTGCCCGAGACGCCCAAGCCTGTGGCTTTCCAGGAGGCCCTGGAGGCCAAGCAATCCGCCATCAAGTCGGAAGGCGTGGCGGACAATGCTGATGCCGCCAAAGGCAGGAAAGATCGCAAGGCCAAACGGGCCGAGGCAACGAAGGACCCGCTTGCCGATCTTGACGAACTGATCGGCTATTCGCGCAAAAAAGGCGCGGCAACCGAAACCGACAGTGCTGCGGCCGAGGAATTGCCGGACGACATCAACCGGGTGGTGTCCAAGCTTGAGGGTCGATCTTTCAAGACACAACCCAGGCAATCCAACCGCAAGATGGTGATCATCGCCCTTGCGGCAGTCGTCCTGTTGACGCTGGCGGGAGGCGGTTTTGCGCTTTGGTACTACAGGACGGACGGCGCGCTGTTGGCCACGGGTGCCGATACGCCCGACGTCGCGGCGGCCGGCGACAACACCGAAACGGCCCAGACCACCGACCCCGTTGTACCGGACGCAGGCGCCGACGAGACAGGCACGCCGGAGGTAACCGCGCAAAGCCAGGCCGATACCGGCAATAATGATGCCGCAGTGGCGGCCGACCCTGATCCGGCTGCCGCCAACACCGAGGTCGCAGCCCTTGAAACGCCTGCTGCCGGTCCGCAGAAATTTACCCAGCGTCTCTTGACCGACGGCACGGAAACGGCCGGGGAAGGTGATCCCGTCAGCGTCGATGCGGCCCTGCCGGAAGGCACGTCCGTTGCTGGCCAGACAGTGGCAAGTGCCGCCGGCGATGAACAGCCGACAGGAACGGCAACCGAGGCGGCAAGCGGCGCCGCTGATGGCAAGAACCCAGTTGATACCGCAGTTGCGGGCCTGGCTGTAACCCAGAAGATGTTTCTTTATGAAGAGCGTCTGGGCCAGGGAACGCCGACCGCATCGACCGGTACTGTCAGCTGGAATCTCAAGAATGAGGCCGCCGACAATGGCAAGGCCGAACCAGTTGTCGAGGGCCACATCGATGTTGCGGATCGCGATTTCAAGGCGCTGGTCACCATCAAGCGCAATACCGACAAATCGCTGCCAGCTAGCCACATCATCGAGATCGTCTTCCAGCTTCCCAAGGATTTCGAGGGCGGCAACATTGAAAGCGTCGAGCGCATAGCGCTCAAGCAGAACGAGCAGGACCGCGGCAACGCACTGATCGCCGTTCCTGCCAAGATCACCGATGATTTCCACATGATTGCACTCAATGATGACAAGGATGCGATCGCCAACAATATCGAATTGCTAAAATCGCGTTCATGGATCGATATCCCGATCAAATATCGCAATGGTCGCCGCGCTTTGATCACCCTTGAAAAAGGCGCCAGCGGAACGGCCGTGTTTGAAAAGGCCATGACCGAATGGGCAGCCTTGGGAAAAACCGCGGAAAATTGATCGCAGCCAAAGGGCAGGAAACAAAAGACGCCGCCATGGCATCCATGGCGGCGTCCTTGTTTTTTCAGATATCCACTGTCATCAAGCGATCGAAATCAGGCGACGGCATCCACGACGCGAACTGCCTTTGCCTGGTCGAGCGCTGCCTGGCGCACTGCTTCCTGAACCTTTTCAAAAGCCCGCACCTCAATCTGGCGAACCCGTTCGCGGCTGATTTCAAATTCGACCGAGAGGTCTTCGAGCGTGATCGGGTCTTCCTTCAGGCGGCGAGCTTCGAAAATGCGCCTTTCGCGCTCATTGAGCACCTTCAATGCGTTGGCCAGCATGGACCGGCGGTTGTCCAGTTCATCCTGTTCGATCAGGACGTTTTCCTGGCTTTCATGGTCGTCAACCAGCCAATCCTGCCACTGCCCGGCGTCGCCGTCTGCCGCCTTGATGGGCGCATTCAGCGACGCGTCGCCTGAAAGCCTGCGGTTCATCGAAATGACCTCGGCTTCGCTGACTTGCAGCTTGGTGGCGATTTCAGCAACCTGGTCTGGCCTGAGGTCGCCATCTTCAATGGCCTGTATGCGGCCCTTGAGCCGCCTCAGATTGAAGAACAGGCGTTTCTGATTGGCCGTTGTCCCCATTTTGACCAGCGACCACGAGCGCAGGATATATTCCTGGATGGAAGCCTTGATCCACCACATTGCATATGTCGCAAGGCGGAAACCCCGTTCGGGGTCAAACTTCTTGACAGCCTGCATCAGCCCGACATTGCCTTCGGACACAACTTCGCCGATCGGCAAGCCATAGCCGCGATAGCCCATCGCTATCTTGGCGACGAGCCGCAGATGGCTGGTCACCAGCTTGTGGGCAGCATTTCTGTCATCATGTTCCTGATAACGCTTGGCCAGCATATATTCTTCCTGCGGCTCAAGCATCGGAAACCGGCGAATCTCGTCGAGATACCGGTTCAGTCCACCCTCTTCCGAAGAGAGGATTGGCAGCCTACCACGGGCCATAGAGCACCCCTTATGTTGTAAGAACCTCCTTATACGGCAGGTTCTGATGGCGCAGACACTCTAGTCTCGCACCAGTTCCTGTCGGATTTAAGGTTTGAATTGCGATATTTCAAGTCCGCATGTTTCACGACTTCGTGAAATGTCGGTCAACCTTGCCTGAAGCCGGCCTTTTTCAAGCCTTCAACGCATCGACTATCCCCGCCATGTCAGCGGGCAGCGGGGCTTCGAAATGCATCACTTCGCCGGTGGTCGGATGTTCGAATGTCAATAGAAAGGCGTGCAGCGCCTGACGCCCCAATCCGTTGACCAAAAGCTTGGCCTCTTCAGGAAGGCGATTGGCCTTGGTCTTGAAGGCGGCTCCATATTCCTGGTCGCCAAGGAGAGGGTGGCCGATATGGGCCATGTGAACGCGGATTTGATGGGTGCGACCGGTTTCAAGCCGGCATTCGACGCTGGACGCCAGGGCCGTGCCGTCATCGCTTTCAAAATAGCGGTCCAAAACCTTGTAACGGGTGATTGCGTGGCGGGCATCGGCGCTGCCCTCGCGCTTGACGGTGCGCTTGGTCCTGTCGCCAGCCCGGCCCAAGGCTGCGTCAACAACGCCGGTCAACGGTCGCGGGCATCCCCAGACAATGGCGTGATAGGCGCGCTCAAGCGGTCCGGTCTTGCCGTGATCGGCAAATTGGGCGGCCAGGTGGCGGTGGGACAGGTCGTTCTTGGCAACCACCATGACCCCGCTCGTATCCTTGTCGAGGCGATGCACGATGCCCGGCCTCTTGACGCCGCCAATGCCGGAAAGGCTGTCGCCGCAATGCTGGATCAGGGCGTTGACCAGCGTTCCCGTCCAGTTGCCGGCGCCGGGATGGACGACAAGGCCTGCTGGCTTGATCAGCACGATCAGGTCGTCATCTTCGTAGAGAATGGTCAGCTCGATATCTTCGCCCAAAGGTTCGGCAGGTTCGGCTTCCGGCATCTGGAGGCGGACCTCATCACCGGGCTTGATCTTGTGCTTGGGCTGCTGGACGATGTCGCCGTTGACGGTCACACATCCATCCTCAATCCACGCCTTGATGCGGTTTCTGGAAAACTCCCCCTCGGTGGCCTGTGTCAGCCATGCATCCAGACGGCCTTCTGCGGCCTCGTCGGCAATCAGCACTTTGTAATTGTCGTTGTCTTGGGTAAAGGATGCACTCATCAAACCACACATTTCGTGAAAAGGCCGCTCATGACCAATACCAATTTTGAAGACGAGGACGAAAAACCCCTTGATCCAGTCATGGAGAAGGTACGCCGCAAGATGGTCAGACTGCAGATCATATCGGCCAGCACCATCGTTGTCAGCCTTATGGCGGTCCTGGGGGCTGTTGTCTACAAGGCAAGCCGCAGCGAACCCGAAAATACCGCCGCAGGCGCCGCAATCAGCGTAGCCGAAGGGGCAACGCTCGCCTTGAATGCCAAACTGCCGGCAGGCTTCCGCCTGCAATCGGCTTCGCTTGACGCCAATCGGGTGCTGCTGACCGGGACGGATGGCGAAGGCAAGGCGATGCTGCATGTCTTTGACATGGCGGCAGGACGAGTGATTGCGACAATAACGTTGGAAACGCCTTAATTCCTTGCCATGACAGATCGAAACATCATCCGGATCACCGACCCTGCCGACCCGGCAATCGCGCCGTTCGTCTCCATTCGCGAGCGTGATTTGACACGGCGGCATGACAGCTTCATTGCCGAAGGAACGGTCGTGCTGCGCCAGCTGGCCAGCCGCAAGGCGCGCGACAATGGCTTCGTTGCCCATAGCCTGCTGGTTCTGGAAAACCGCCTGGCCGGACTGGCCGACGTGCTTGATCTGTTTGATCGTGAAATTCCGGTCCATGTCGCCAGCCAGAGCGTGCTGGATGCCATTGCAGGCTTCCACCTGCATCGCGGCGTGTTGGCGCTCGGGGGCCATGCGGGGCAAAAGAGCGCAGGCAACTTGCTGGCAGGCTTGGCTGAAAAGGCTCTGGTGCTGGCGGCCTGCGGCATTGCCAACCATGACAATATCGGCTCGATCTTCCGCAATGCCGCCGCTTTCGGCGTGGATGCCGTGTTGCTGGACGAAACCTGCTGCGATCCGCTTTACCGCAAGTCGCTGCGGGTTTCAGTCGGCAGCGTGTTGTCCGTTCCCTATGCACGCCATGGATCGGCCAGCGCTATGCTGGCCGGCCTGCAGGCAGCAGGCTTCGACCTTTGGGGGCTTTCGCCGCAGGGTAAAACCGACATTCGAACCCTGCCCGCCGCCGACCGCACCGCCCTGATTGCCGGAACCGAAGGCGAAGGCCTGCCGCAATCGGTTCTGGGTTCGATCAAGACAGCCAGGATCGGCCAAAGTCCTGATCTCGACAGTCTCAACGTCGCCACCGCCACCGGCATTGCCTTGCATGCGGTAGCCTCAACAATGGGAAAAATCTGAAAGCGGCTTGCTGTCAGCCTTTGCGCCCTTGGCGCAGATAGCGGTTGGCGCGTTCGGCAAGGCTGGTGCGATTGCCCGAACTGCTGGCCGATTTGCCTGTCAGCATCGGCAATATTGGCGAATTCGGCCCTTCACGATGGGCGGTGACGGCGATCATCTTGGCGGCGATGTCAGCAATCTCGACCCGCAGCTTGTCATCCTGGGATCCATTGGCCGCATTGATGAGTTCTTCGGTCACCGCAGTGGTCTGGTTTCTAACGTCATCGCTTAAACGAATTGCCATGTCATCGTCCATGACGGGTGCCTGGGGTTCTTCGGCGGGCGGCTCGGATACCGGCGGCGCAAGTGCCTTTATCTCTTCCTTTTCATCACTTTCATCCGGCTCTTCAGTGATCGGCTGGGCGGCCCGCAGCGATGGCGGCCGTTTGATGCCGGCCTGCTTGAGCAGGCGCGCGGTTTCCCGCGAATCAGCGTTGGCCGCCTTCAGCCGGTCCTTCAGCCTGGCAATTTCATTGACCCGTCGCTCGATGATCGATTCCCTGTCTGCGCCAATCGACATTTCACGCTGCAATTTGTCCTCGAAACGCTGGGCCCGGTTTTCTTCCCGCGCCAGCCGCAATTCCGCATCCTTGGCGCGCTGCAGCGACAGTTTGAGATCATTGCGCAACGCGTCACGGTCATCGCGAAGCGCATTGATCCGCGCCTTGAGGCTTTCCATTTCGGTGTCGCGCGTCGCTAGATCAATCTTGAGATTGTCCAGATCACTCAAGGTCATCCGGATCTTGTGGTTCAGCTGGGTGATGCGTTCTTCTTTCAGCCGGTCTTCGCGCAGCGCCTCGGCCAGCGTCAATCGCAGCTGGTCCTGGACAAGCTCGCTTTCACGAATTGCCGAACGCAGGCCGCCGGCTTCGACCTCGATATCCACCATCCGGTTTTTCAGATCGGCGTTTTCACCGTAGAGTTGGCCGGCCTGCTCGGTAATGGCGTCGTTCTGGATCTGGTAGGCGGCCGCTTTGTGGCGCTCCTCGGTCAGGTCCTGACCGGTCTTGGCCAGCCGCATGGCCATTTCGGCCCTGACCATGTCTTTTTGCGCACGCACTTCCTGCGGACTGAAAGGCAGGGTTGCGCGCAGCCGATTTTCGGCAAACCGCACGATGCGGCCATGGACGGCGGGCGCAACCAGAAGGACCGCCAGGACGGCAGTCAGAAAACCCAAACCGAAAAGCAGCACATATTCTATCAAGGCCGTTCAATCTTCATTTCACGACAGCCCGATTACGGGCTCTGGTTGATGCGATCAGCTATAAGCATGTCCGGGTGCTTTCGACAAGTTTTCATCTTTTGCCTGCAGGTCGGCAAAGCGCTTTTATTTGACGGACGGGACTTTGGGAGACGCAACCTGCTGCAAATAAGCCCCGGCATAAGCCGGGGCCTGGTATCAAGCGGGAGCATCAACCGGCAAGGCAGGTCAGAAAGGGTTCCATGTCGGTTTGCGGGTCAGCTTCAAATATCCGATATTGATGCCGAGGCGTGCGCCGATTCCGGTCCGGATCGGCACGATCAGGATGTCGTTCTGCTTGAGCACCGTCATGCCGACGCCGGCGACAACAAAGGCAGACCCGGAGACGCCGCCGAAGCGGTGATAAAGGGCCG
The DNA here is from genome assembly GCA_041742335.1 of Rhizobiaceae bacterium. Classification (GTDB taxonomy): domain Bacteria; phylum Pseudomonadota; class Alphaproteobacteria; order Rhizobiales; family Rhizobiaceae; genus Rhizobium_E. Next base: position 11,089 of record JBGSIT010000003.1, on the reverse strand, counting down.
GTACCTTGGGCAAGTTGTAAACCAGCATCATGGTGCGCGAACCCTGCGCGCCGTAGTCGATGCCGATCGAAGGGCCCTGCCAGTAGACCGCATGGTTGCCGGCATTCTTGGTATAGAGATTGCCTTCGCCATAGGTTGCGCCGGCGATAAAGGCTCCAGCGCCTTCCTGGCCGAGGATATAACCGTTGGGCAATCCGTAGCGTTCAAAGGCGGCTTCAACGACTTTTGCCAGACCGCCCGTCGTATTGCCGAAAAAAGTATTTCCGGTATCGACGATTTCCTGCAGCGTATATTGGCCGTTGCCGGCCGCGCGGACGCCGCCGGACGACAGGCCCGACACAACGAACGCCATGCTGAGGACCGCAACCGCAAAGCAGGATTTCAGATTTTTCCATTCAAACATTGTTCCACCCATCCCAATTTGGCTGTCAAATGCAGCCGGACGACATGAAGTGCATTTTGGCGACATGTTGTTAATAATCGGTTTACCAAATGTGGTGTCATTATGTCGTTCAGGAATTCAATGAAATAACTGATTGGACCCGCGACAATAACGTGGCTAGAACACCATGTGAATCGTCAGTAACTTTTGAGTCCGATTGCAGATCAATAGCGGTTTACAAGGATCAAAGACATGGCCATCGCTCAAGCCCAGGAGGCACCCATGGCAACCAACCCGAATCTTACCTTAACCGGACCTGATCTCGCCGCGCTGCTTTGCAGCCGCGTTTGCCACGATATCATCTCGCCGGTCGGCGCCATCAACAACGGACTGGAACTCCTGGATGAAGGCGGAGCGGATGTCGAAGCTCTCGATCTCATCCGCACTTCGGCGCTCAACGCGTCGGTTCGCCTGAAATTCGCCCGCCTGGCTTTCGGCGCCTCCGGATCGGTCGGCGCATCCATCGACACCGGCGAGGCCGAAAAGGCAGCGGTTGATTTTGCCAATGCGGAAAAGAAGACCGAAGTGACCTGGGCCGGGCCACGCGCCATCATTCCCAAGAACCGCGTCAAGCTGCTGCTCAACCTGTTCCTTGTGGCCTATGGCGCCATTCCACGCGGCGGCGTACTCGCCGTTACTTTGGAAAACCCTGAATTTGACGCCAGGTTCAGCCTGGAGGTCAAAGGGCGGATGATGCGCATTCCGCACAAATTCACGGAAATCAACAGCGCAACGATCGAAGAAACGATTGATGCCCATTCCATCCAGCCTTACTACACGGTGCTGCTGGCCTCCGAAGCCGGCATGGAGTTGAGCGCGGTGCAAACGGAAGAATCCATCGTCTTCACAGCCGAGATGCGCAAGGGCTGACATTTTCCCCAGCCGGGCGACCACAGCCTGCCATGGACCTTTACCGGCCGGAGGCAGGCTTTTTTGTGCAATGGGCGACCGACGGGCCGCCGAGCGCCGATATTTGCCAAAATGACGCAGGCGCCGCCGATTCCGACGCCGCAATTAACCTGATTTTATTCAAAATGCGAGAATATGCATGATGGGCAAGAACCTTCCGGAACCACCGGACGTTTACCGCCTGATGCAGATTGCAATATTCACGACAAGGATTTGGGGTAAACCATGGTCAGGCTGATGATCGTCGACGAATCCGATACAGTTCGCAAGATTGGCGTGAAGATACTCACCGAGCTGGATTTCGTTGTCATCGAGGCCTCAAGCGCGATGGATGCGCTGTGCAAATGCGAGATCCATCTGCCGCAGGTGTTGATTGTCGACGCCGCCATCAATGGCGCGCTGGACCTGATTTCAAATGTCCGCCTGCTGCCCGGCGGCAATTCCGCCCGTGTGTTTTATTGCATCGTGACAGCCGACCTGAAGACATTGATGGCAGGCAAGCGGGCCGGAGCCAGTGATTTTCTGCTCAAGCCTTTCGATCGCAAGATCCTGACCTCAGTCTTCGGGAACCTGGCGCTGGCAGCCTGACCGTCCGAAATTCCAATCCCACCATCTGATATATGCCGTGCTTAAACGGATGTGTTTGCGCGCGTTGCCGTGCCCTGGCCCGCCGAAATCCGCGCCAGCAACCCGGACGGCACCAGACAGAACTGCCGCCCCATGGATCCAAAAACAAAACGGCCCGCTCTCCTGATGGAGTGCGGGCCCTGTTCAGGCGTTCGCGGTTCGGCTGGTATCAGGCCGTTTCGAGCATTTCCGCGCCGTCAGGCTCGCGAAGCACATAACCGCGTCCCCACACGGTTTCGATGTAATTCGCGCCGCCGGCGGCATTTGCCAGCTTCTTGCGCAGCTTGCAGATGAAAACGTCGATGATCTTGAGTTCCGGTTCGTCCATGCCGCCATAAAGGTGGTTGAGGAACATTTCCTTGGTGAGCGTCGTTCCCTTGCGCAAGGACAGAAGCTCAAGCATCTGGTATTCCTTGCCGGTCAGGTGGACGCGCTGGCCGCCGATTTCGACAGTCTTGGCGTCCAGATTGACGATCAGGTCGCCGGTGGTGATGACGGATTGCGCATGACCCTTGGAACGCCGGACAATGGCGTGGATGCGCGCAACCAGCTCGTCCTTGTGGAATGGCTTGGTCATGTAATCGTCGGCGCCGAAACCAAGGCCTCGTACCTTGTCTTCAATGCCGGCCATGCCGGAGAGGATCAGGATTGGCGTCTTGACCTTTGACAGTCGCAACGTTCTCAACACTTCGTAACCGGACATGTCCGGCAAGTTCAGATCGAGAAGTATGATGTCGTAATCATAGAGTTTCCCGAGATCAACGCCCTCTTCACCAAGATCCGTGGTGTAGACGTTGAAACTTTCAGATTTGAGCATCAGTTCGATGCTCTGCGCCGTGGCGCTGTCGTCTTCAATCAATAGAACCCGCATATTTATCCCCTTTTCCGCCGCCTGAAAGGTCACTGGGCCTCCAACGCAAAACGGATCCAGTCATTGCCTGATTTGGAGGCTGCCACGTAATGGTTAACAAATTCTGATTCACTCTGGCAAGATCTATCGAAAATGTTAAATATTTTTGGCAGACCCATGTTTTCCTTCATGAATCAACTTGAGAGGTTCTTAACAATAAAGATTAAGAAATCCTTACAAGTGACTCTTGGGACTCATCAATGCCGCAACAAACTTTTTTGTCAGAGCATTTACGGACCCTTAAATGATCTCACTTATCATTAACGATGCCCGTAAATGAAAGGTTACCAGCGGTAGGTATTTGTTAACGCCGCCCACAATTTTTTTGTTTCTGACACCATTTCGGTCAGTTTATCGGGTCCAATAACCATAACCGGGGTCTCGCATCACGGGAGTATTGCGTATGAAGTCGCGTGAAAGTCTAGTTCGCCTGAAGCAATTTCAGGTCACAGAGAAGAGCCGACAGCTCAAACAGCTTCAAATGATGATGTCTGAGTTTGAAAGAATGGCAAAAGAACTGGAGAACCAGATTCTGTTTGAAGAGAAAAAGTCGGGAATTTCCGACCCGAATCACTTTGCCTATCCAACTTTTGCCAAGGCGGCACGGCAACGTTCCGACAATCTTCAGGACTCCATCAAGGAATTGAAGATGCAGCAGGATGCTGCGGAACTGTCGCTGGAAGAGATGCAGGCAGAATTTGAAAAGGCAGCTGCGCTGGAAGAACGGGATCTGAAACTGCGGGCCTGACCAAGGCGTTTTTCCGGACAGAAACCGATTTGAGGTTTTCCCGGAAATACTCTGAAGCTCACGCCAGGACGATTGCCCGTGATGTCCTCTGGAAAGCCGTCGGCTTTCCCGAAGACATTGTGCCGAACCGGTCCATGACCGGTTCGGCCCGAAGATTTGCGTCCGGCCGTTGCCGGACTCGAAAAGCGCTCAAGCCAAATGCGCCCAAACCTTTGTCAAACAACACAACGCCCGCTCATCAGCGGGCGTTGGGGCTTGAATGCAGGATCAACAATATGGCGTTATTGGCCCTTGGTCAGCAAGGCCTCGACCTCGGCCAGCGACGGCATGGAAGGCGCTGTGCCGGGGCGGGTTACGGAAATACCTGCAACGGCGCAACCGAAGCCGACAGCATCGAGCGGGGCAAGCCCCCTGGCCAATGCCGCAGCAAAGCCGCCATTGAAAGCGTCCCCTGCCCCGGTCGTTTCCACCACCGGGCCGGCATTGCAGGCGGGCACCAGAACCGATTGGCCTGCCGTATGATAAAGCGCGCCCTGCGCCCCCAGGGTAATCAGCGCCGTGCGCACGCCTTTGGCCAGCAAGACGTCGGCGGCTTTTCTCGCTTCATCAAGATTGGTGACCGATAGCCCGGTCAAGATTTCGGTTTCGGTCTCATTGGGGGTGAGATAGTCGCACAAGGCCAGAATTCCCGCATCCAGTGCAACTGCCGGCGCCGGATTGAGGATTGTTACCGCCCCTCCCGCACGGGCGATTTGCAAGGCCCGGAGCGCCGTATCAAGCGGCTGTTCAAGTTGGGTGACAAAAACCGCCGCCGAACCGATCAGCGTTGAATGTTCGTCCATGTCGGAAGGCGAAAGCTTGGCGGCGGCACCCGGCGCCACGATGATGGCATTATCGCCGGTCCCTTCCTCGACGAAAATATAGGCCGCACCGGTGTAGCTGGTTGGGTCGCGGCTGACGGCCGCACGCACGCCGGCATCCTGCCAGGTCTTCATCGCCATGTCCGCAAAGGCATCATCGCCGAGCTTGGACAGAAAGGTCACTTTGCCGCCGGCGCGGGCTGCCGCAACGGCCTGGTTTGAACCCTTGCCGCCGGGGCCGAGCAGGAAGCCGCTGCCCATCAGCGTTTCACCCATCCTGGGTTGGCGCGAGGCGCGATAGGCGGTATCCGCCACGAAGACGCCGAGAATGACGATATCCTGATTGTCGGTCATGGCAGCCTGCTTTACTTCTGGTCGGGAGGAATGACGCCCTTGGTAAAGGCAAAGCATCCGTAAAACCGCCGCTCGCCGGTCTGCACCACGCAGTAAGCATTCTTGGCCAGTTCATAAAAGGCGAATCGCTCAACCGATTTCATCGCCCAATGCTTGCCTTCGGCGGCATCGATGGCGCTTTGCACTTCCTGCTGGACCGGTGGAATTTCCTGCGGATTGCCGACGATTTCCATCCGCACGGCCGCATCATCGATGAAAGTGTCAAGCGGCATCAGCGACAGCAAGGCCGCGCTGGCCTCGGCCGCCGTGACATTGTCGATGCGCAAAAGCTTGCCCAGCCGGGTCTGGCGGGCGACGGAATCGGACGGAAAATTGGTGTCGGCGACAATCAGCACGTCGCCATGGCCCATTGATTTCAAGGCGTACAGAATATCCGCATTCAAAAGCGGTGAAATGCCCTTCAGCATTGGATTCTCCCATTTGTGTTCAGGTTCCGGCGGCGCGCTCCCCGCACCACCGAATGCCCGCAGGCATATTCAGTTCATCACAGGCGGCGACCGCTGGCCGCATCAAACAGATGTTCGCAATCGCGGCGCGCCAGCAGGTGGATTTTCTGGCCCGGCGCGAAATTGTGCCTTTCGCGGAACAGCGCCAATATGTCCTTGCCGGCGGCATGGGTGAAGACCATCGTCTCGGATCCCGTCGGTTCGATAACGCCGACCGTGGTTTCAAACCCGTCTTCCGAGAGATCCAGATGTTCCGGCCTTATGCCGTAGACCACCTTCTGGCCGGCGACCACTTTCTGGTTTCCGCTCAGCGGCAGCTTGATGGCGCCGGAGACGACGGCAAGCTTGCCATCCTTTTCTTCCACCACGCCATTGATCAGGTTCATTGACGGCGAGCCGATGAAGCTGGCCACGAACAGGTTTTGCGGCGTGTCATAAAGGTCAAGCGGGGCGCCCATCTGCTCGATGACGCCATCCTGCAGCACGACAATCTTGTCGGCCATGGTCATGGCTTCAACCTGGTCATGGGTGACATAGACCGTGGTGGTTTTCAGCCGCTGATGCAATTCCTTGATCTCGATGCGCATCTGCACCCGCAATTTCGCATCAAGATTCGACAGCGGTTCATCGAACAAAAAAACCTGCGGCTTGCGGACAATGGCGCGGCCCATGGCGACGCGCTGGCGCTGGCCGCCGGACAATTGTCGGGGATAACGGTCGAGATAGGGCGTCAGTCCGAGAATTTCCGCAGCCTGGCTGACCCGTTCGGCCACTTTCGCCGGATCGACCTTTTTCAACTTCAACGAGAAAGCCATATTGTCGGCGACTTTCATATGAGGATAAAGCGCATAGCTCTGGAACACCATGGCAATGTCGCGTTCGGCCGGGGGCACGTTGTTGACGACCCTGTCGCCAATCAGGATCTGGCCGCCGGTAATGCTCTCCAACCCGGCGATCATCCGCAGCAGCGTTGATTTTCCGCAACCCGAAGGCCCGACCAGCACCACAAATTCCCCGTCTGCAATGTCGACGTTGACTCCGTGGATCACTTGCACCGATCCATAAGCCTTGCGCACGTCACGAACCACAACCTGTGACATTCCACCTCCCCATCATCGCTTCAGCGACCCTGGCACAATCCGCCAAGCGTATGATCGATTCATCTGAAAGTTGCATATTCCTTTCGCAGAACATGCAGCTTTCCGAAACAATCCCCTAATCGGCCACCAGCTTTGTTTTCGTGTAACCGAGCAGGCAAAGGAAGTCTACCGCAAATAATCAACAACGATAGCCCCGGTATTGTGCGGTGCACCTAAAAGTCATTGAAAATGCTCGATTGACTCCGAATTAAAAACAGATTTACCTTCATGTCCAAGAGGAACCAAAAGCCGTATTCGCGTGGACACATTGCGTATTTTACCAATGTCCTTTTTGGCAAGTTTAAAATACAATTTGCGCAATACGGAAGCGGTGTGCAAAACTGCCGATCAACAACAAAGTTGAACGGAAGATGAGCCTTTGTTGTGCAATTTTTACGGGAGGAAGTCAGCGTGAAAGTAGAACTCTACGAACTGTTTACAAAGAACGGCATGAGCCGTCGCAACCTTTTGAAAGGGGCGGCAAGCGTATCGGCCCTGGCCATGGCCGGACCAGGCATTCTGGGTTCAGCCGGAAGCGCATTTGCGGCAGACGATCTGCGCGCCCAGATCCTGCAAGTTCCCGGCGTCGGCAAGGGTTCGCCCACCGACCAGGATTGGCAGAAGGTCGGCGAAATGTGCCTCGGGCCGACAAAGGCCAATGTCGCTGAAGGCGAGTTCAAGGGCGTTGAATTGACGTTCATGGGCCTGAACAACCAAAACCTGCACAATGTGCTGTTTCGCGGCCTTCTGAAGGGCTGGGAAGATTATACCGGCGCCAAGATCAACTGGATCGATCTGGCCCAGGCTGATTACAACGCCCGTCTGCAGCAATCCATTGCCACCGGAACCGTTGATTTCGACATCATCGAAATGGGCGCGCCGTTTGAAGGCGATGTCTGCGGCAAGGGTCTGGCATCGGTCATGCCCGACTGGGTCAAGGCCCAGATCGAGATGGAGGATTATGTCGGCTACCTTCAGGCGCCGGTCGGCACCTGGGACGGCAAGACCTACCGCATCTCGGTGGATGGCGATTGCCACAACTTCAATTATCGCACCGACGTGTTCGCCGATGCAGACCTGGCTGCCGCCTGGAAGGCTGAAGGCCATGAGAGCGAATGGGCGGTTCCCGTCACCTGGCAGCAGGTTCAGGAAGCCACCAAATTCCTCAAGGGCAAGAAAATCGGCGGCATGGACGCCTATGGCTATCTTGATGCGCCAAAGGGCTGGGGCGGCTTCGGCTTCTACTTCCTGGGCAGCCGTGCAACAGCCTATGCCAAGCACCCCGATGACAAGGCCTGGCTGTTTGACACCGACACAATGAAGCCGCGCGTCAACAATCCGGCCTGGGTGCGCGCCATTCAGGACGTGATCGACGCCCTGCCGTCAGAGCCTGCCGACCAGCTGAATGCCGATCCGGGCACGACTGCCTTCCAGCAGTTCCTCGCCGGAACCGGTTCAATGATCTCCTGGTGGGGCGATGTGGGTTCCAACGCCAAGACCAGCGACTCCTCGGTCATCGGCGATACCTGCGGCTTCTCGATCCTTCCCGGCTCCGACGATGTCTATAATTCATCGACCGGCCAGTGGGATACATTGGCCAGCGGTCCGAACTACGCGCCCAACATGGCCTATCTCGGCTGGGGCGTTTATGTCATGGCCCGCGTCGATGCCGATCCGGTCAAGCAGAAGGCCGCATGGTCTGCTGCCGCCCATCTCGGCGGCAAGGACATTTCGCTGTGGTGCGCGGCCTATCCGTCAGGCTTCCAGCCCTACAGAAACAGCCACTTCAACATTCCGGAATGGGTCGCAGCCGGTTATGACGAAGCCTTCATCAAGTCCTATCTGGATTCGGAATCCAATTCGTACAACCACCCGAACGCAGCCATCGAGCCGCGCATCCCGGGCATCTTCCAATACTATTCCGTGGCGGAAGACGAATTGTCCAAGATCTTTGCAGGCCAGATGACGGCACAGGCCGGTGCGGACAATATCGCTGCCGCCTGGGAAAAGATCACCGACCAGATCGGTCGCGAAAGCCAGATCAAGCTCTACAAGGCCTCGCTAGGCATATAGGCCGTGATCTGATCGCAAAATAACGGGGGCTGGCGCCGATTTTTCGATGCCAGCCCGCTTTGCTCTTGGCTGCATCCTGTTAAGACATTTTATCAGGGATGATTTTCAACCCTGAGACAAAAAACTGGACCATGATTGATGGCAACAGACGTATCGACAACCGATGACCGCCTTTACACGGTCAACACGGATGCTGACATTCCCGAAAGTCGGAAGTCCCTGGGGCGCGGCATTTTCTGGGCGGCGACAGCGTTTCTGGCCGCCGTCTTCCTGATGCAGGCGCTTTACAAATCCGAAATCACCAGCTTCGGGTACGCCACCTGGCAGCCGGTCCTGTTTGCCGCCGTCCTCTGGTCCATTGCCCTGGGCACATCTCAGGTCATCATCAAGGGAGAAGCCGGCAAGCGGCTGCTTTTCGTCCTGCCGGCCTTCATCTTCACAATTTTCATGGTGATCTTTCCGACCCTGTTCGGGCTTTACATCGCCATGACCGACTGGAACCTCGCCTCCTTTGAAGGGCGGCAGTTCAACGGCCTGACCAATCTGGTCACCATGTTTCACGATCCCTATTACTGGAACGCGCTGTTGAACATGGTCTATTACTCGCTGGCCGTCATCGTCGAATATGCCGTCGCCTTCGGGTTGGCGCTGCTGCTCAACGAAGACATCAGGGCGCGAAAATTCTTCCGGGTCGCCTTCCTGCTGCCCTTCATGCTTTCCCCTGTCGCCGTCAGCTGGATGATCGGCAAGTCTCTGGCCGAATATCGCTTTGGCCCGGTGGCCACTCTGGCCCGCCACCTTGGCTGGGAAAGCCCGGCCTTCTTCGCCACGCCGATCATCGCCCGCGCCTCCATCATGATCATGGACGCCTGGACCTATATCCCCTTCATGATGATCATGCTTCTGGCCGGACTGCAGGCGCTGCCCAAGGAAATCCTTGAAGCCGCCAAGGTCGATGGCGCCACGCGCTGGCAATCATTCTGGAAAATCACCTTCCAGCTGATGTTGCCGGTATCAATCACCGCCGTCATTTTGCGGATCATCTTCAAGCTGAAGCTGGCCGACATCATCATCAATGTCACGTCGGGCGGACCGGGCGGGGCGACCGACAGCGTCACCAGCTTCATCTTCCGCGAGTATCGCGACCGGTCGAATGTCGGTTACGGCACCATGCTCGCCTTTTTCTACCTCATTGTCATCATCCTGTTCATCATCATGCTGCTCAGAATATCCAGCCGCTGGACGCAATCGCAGAATGGACAATAATCATGTCGACTGAGGAGTATAATTCGTGGCCAACATGACATCAGCGGATCGCAGCAACGAAAACAGCACCGTCGAAGGCGGGGCGAAATATATTTTCAACCGGATCTTTATCTATGGCGCGCTGATCTTCTGGGCGTTCATCTGCCTGTTTCCGATTTACTGGACCGTTTCGACCTCCTTCAAGATCGCCCCCGATGTCATGAAGGGCAGCATTGTCCCATGGCTGGATTTCATGCCCGACTGGAAGGGCTGGCGCTCGCTCGGCATGTCGCCGGACACGATCTTCAAGGATTCAACCGTGCGCGATGAATTCATGAAGCGTTTCGGAAACTCGGTCATTACCTCGGTTTCGGCATCGCTGCTGGCTGTCATCATCGGTTCGCTGGCAGCCTACGGCCTGAGCCGGTTCTCCTACAAGATCGGCTGGATGCGCAACAAGGACATTTCCTTCTTCTTCCTGTCGCAACTCATCCTGCCGCCGGTCGTACTCGCGCTGCCCTTCCTGGTGCTCTACAAGGAACTCGGCATGCTCGACAGCACGATCGGCCTGATCCTGCTTTACACCTTGATGGTCCTGCCGATTGTCATCTGGATCATGCGCGACCAGTTCGGCGGCATTCCCGTTGAACTTGAAGAGGCCGCTTTGGTGGATGGATTGTCCGTCTGGGGCGCCTTCATCCGCATCGTCGTGCCGATTGCCCTGCCCGGAATGGTCGCAGCCTTCATCCTGTCGCTGGTTCTGTGCTGGAATGAATATTTCTTCGCGGCCCTGCTGACCAGCACCGACGCCAAGACCATTCCGGTCATGGTGGCCAGCCAGACCGGCTCGCAAGGCATCAACTGGTGGTCGATGGCAGCGCTTTCCACCGCCGCAATCGCGCCCCTAGTCGTGATCGGCATCGTGCTGGAGCGCTATATCATCAAAGGCATGACCGCCGGCGCCGTGAAGTGACGGGCGGAGGGCTTGCGCCATGCTGAAGGGGATACCGGCCAGCATCAGTTCGGAACTGATGAATGCCCTGATGCAGATGGGTCATGGCGATGACCTCCTGATCTGCGATGTCAATCATCCCGCCGCCAGCATAGCCCGCCACACGGTCTGGGGACAGGTGATCGACTTATACCAATGTTCAATGATAATGACCCATGGCGTGGGACCGGAGACGGGCGTCCGGGTAGGAGCACTCCGCAGAGCGCAGCCAAAGCTGCGGTCGAGGATTGCGACACCCCCGGCGCGTGGCATCCGGCCCACCCG
>JBGSIT010000002.1:0-37898 GCA_041742335.1 Rhizobiaceae bacterium | reverse complement strand
ATTGTCGAGAATGCTCATATGCGGAAACAGCGCATAGTCCTGGAAAACAGTGTTGACGTTGCGGCGATAGGGCGGAACATGCGTCGCATCCTCGCCGAATATGTCGATCTGACCATGGGTCGGCTGCTCAAATCCGGCAATCAGTCGCAGGCAGGTCGTCTTGCCGGATCCGGAAGGGCCGAGCATGGCGAAAAACTCGCCTTCGGCGATATCGAGATTGACATTGTCGACAGCGCGCACCGGGCCGTAATGTCTGGCCACATTGCGAAAGGAAACCGCAGCGGACATCTGATAATCACTCCATTTGCTTTCCAGCACCGGGTTTGCGCCCGGCGGGACAGTCATTTTGCTTGTAAACGGGGCCGCATCAGGCAGGGCCTGGCATGTATCGCTTGATAAAGTCGTTCAATCGTCCCCGGCCTTTTGGTCCGGCCGGGGACAATGAATGGTCCGCAATCAGGGCCGCTCAGCGTCCGCCGATGACGCCGATGTAATCGGAAACCCAACGGTGATAGGGCACGCATTCGCCCTGGGAGGCGCATTGCGACACAGGCGTCTTCCAGAAGCTGATCTTGTCGAAATTGTCAAAACCATTGGTAGCGCAGCCGGCATCGGTCAGCAGTTCGTTACCCTTGCAGGCAGCCGGGACGACCGGCACGGAGCCGAACCATGCGGCGACATCGCCCTGAACCTTGGGAGAAATCGAATGTTCCATCCACATATAAGCGCAGTTGGGATGGGCGGCTTCCGAATGCAGCATGGTGGTATCAGCCCAGCCGGTAACGCCTTCTTCCGGGAAGACCGAAGCAATGTTGAGCTTCTCGGCCTGCATCAGGTTGACCTGGAAGGGCCAGGAACCCGAAGCCACGACGCCTTCGTTCTTGAAATCGTCGATCTGGATCATCGCGTCATGCCAGTAGCGGCTGATCAGCTTGCGCTGGCCGCGCAGCAGGTCAAGGGCCGCCTTGTACTGGTCTTCATTGAGCTCATAAGGATCCTTGATGCCGAGTTCAGGCTTGTGGGCCATGAGGTAAAGGGCGGCATCGGCAACATAGATCGGGCCGTCATAGGCCTGAATCCGGCCCTTGTTGGACTTTCCGTCGGGCAGCGTCATTTCTTCAAACACCACGTTCCAGCTTGTCGGCGCCTTGTCGCCAAAAGCCTTGGTGTCATACATCAGCACATTCGGACCCCACTGATAGGGCACGCCGTAATGAACGCCGTCCTTGGTGTGCCAGGCCGAATCCTTCAGACGGTCATCAAGGCTGTCCCAGCTCGGAATAAGGGCTGTATTGATCGGTTGCACGCGCTTGCCGGCAATCAGACGCAGCGAGGCATCGCCCGACGCGGTTACGAGATCGAAGCCGCCTTCATTCATCAGGGCGACCATTTCGTCCGAGGTCGCTGCCGTCTTGACCGAGACCTTGCAGCCCGAGGCCTTTTCAAATTCGCTGACCCAGTCATAGCCCTTGTCGGTTTCGCCGCGTTCGATATAGCCGGGCCATGCGACGATCGACAATTCGCCTTCGCCGGCGCCCAGCGCCGACATGGCGTCGGCTGCCACTGCCTGGCCGGCAAATGCCATGGCAAGTGTAAGTGCAGTACAAGATTTCAAAAGTGTTTTCATCAATGTTCTCCCATCTGGATTTTTCCCGCCTGTCATCAAGGCAAAAAAAAGACACGTTCGCAATTTCATAAATCAGAAAGCCGATATCGGTATTTCCGATATCGCAATAAAATACATGAAATCAATGGCGACGATTGGCCTATCGATTGCGCACAGCCCGTGCCGTTTCGGCGATATTGAGAAATTCGCGCGCCGTGGCCGGCAAAGACGAACCGCGCCGCCAGACCAGACCGACCTGGACGACCGGCAGCGAGCCTGAAACATCGCGGGATTCAATCCTGTCACCTTCCAGTGACCACGGCCGGTAGACGAGATCGGGCAACAGGGCGATTCCCGCTCCGGTCGCCACAAGGCTGCGCACGGCTTCCACCGAACGCGTCCGGAATGCCACATGCGGCCGCGCGCCGAGCGCCGACAGCAATTTGCCGGTATTTTCCTCGATTTCGTCAACGGTCAGCATGATCAGCGGCTGGCGGACAATGTCGCTGACTGAAATAATGTCCGCGCTGCCCAGCGGATGGCCGATCGGCAGCCACAGCCGGTAGGGCGAAGTCTCGATGATCTCTGCCTGCAGCGCCATCCGGTCGCGCAGGTTGGAAATGGTCATGACGGCGATATCAAGCTCGCCGCCGACCAGCAGGTGCTCAAGATAGCTGCCATTGTCTTCAAGCGCGGTGACCTCGACGCCGGGGCATGCGCGCCGGAAGCGGGCAAGGATGTCGGAAAGCACGTAGCCGGCAACCAGCGAGGTCACGCCCAGATTTAGCGTGCCGCCGAATTCCTCCTTTTTTTCGGAGAATGACCGGCGGGCATCGGAGACCGTCGCCAGGATCTGGGTCGCATGACGGAAGAATTGATGGCCGTTATGGGTGATGGAAAGGCCGCGCGGATGGCGGTCGAACAGCACCACGCCGAGATCGGTTTCCAGTTCCTTCAGCGCTTCGGTTATGGAGGACTGCGAAATGGACAGCGCCTGTGCGGCCCCGGTGACCGTGCCTTTTTCCGCCACTGCGATGAAATACTGGAGTTGCCTGAGCGTGAATGCCATCGTGCAATTAAGCGCCACTCGGCCCGCAAAGCAAGATGGCCCTCAATTCAATTCCCGGATGTTGTCGAGATAAAGTGACAGCAACTGGGTTTGCGATGAAATCCGCAGCTTTCGATAGATGTTACGACGGTGAACCTTGACAGTTCCGGTGGCAATTTCCAGCCTGAGGCCGATCGACTCGGATGAATGACCCTGCAATACCAATTCGATGATGGCGATTTCGCGCCGTGTCAGATCCAGTTCGCCCCATATCTTTTCCGAAACATCCGTGGGATGGGCGCTTTTCTTGAAGCCCGAGGCGCTCTCGTCAAAGCGCCGTTCGAGATCGTGCCAGAAATGCCTGGCAATGGCGGCAACAAGCGGTTCGGCCTTGCGCAACTGATGATATTCGTTGGTGGAGAAAGCGCCTGAAGCCGCCCGCCGCATCAGCGACATCGCCAGAGTGACATGGCCAGCCACAGGCACGAAGAATCCCACTTCTTCCGCAAGGCCGGTCTTTTCATAATAGCTGCGGAAATATTCACTCGAAAAGAAACGGTCCGGCGCGAGTTCGCGCATGCGCCAGATCCCCTGTCTGTGGGCCGCCGCTGTTCGATAAAAGGGGTCGAGCAGGTAGGGTCCTTCCTGGTAAAGGCTGACAAAAACCTCGTAGTCTTTGCCGGAAAATGTCGAAAACAGATCAATCGGTCGCTCCGCACCGCGATAGGCAAAGATCACGCAATCGTCGAAAGTGGCGATAGAATGCATCACGTCGAGAAATGCCATGCCGATCTCGCGGTCTTCAAGCGCAGTGCGGCCGATCAACCGGGATGTGGTTTCAAGCAGCTTTTCCAGATCGATACGCATTGGCAACTCCCGGAGCGGATTGGTCATCTACTCCTTAAAACATGCAAAAATACCTTAAATACCTCTTTCGGGGTATATACCCTGAAAGCGACCCCTGACTAAGTTTGACGTGACGGTGGCGCAAGGCAGCACAGATTGCCGGATCAAGCTGGAACTTATGAGCCGCGGGGAATGACAGTGGATGCGCTATCTGAATTCGATATTGAATTTCGATCGGTAACCAAACGATATGGCGAGGTGACGGCTGTCTCGGACATCAACCTTGATGTTCCGCGCGGATCATTCATTGCGTTGCTGGGGCCTTCTGGATGTGGCAAGACCACCTGCCTGCGCATGATCGGCGGCTTTGAGCAGCCTACCGAAGGCGAGGTCAGGATATCCGGCCAGCCGATGACAGGCGTGCCACCCTACAGCCGCCCGGTCAACATGGTTTTTCAGCACTACGCATTGTTTCCGCATTTCGATGTTCATGCCAATGTCGCCTATGGCCTGCGCCAGGCGCGACCGCGACTGTCTTCGAACGATATCAAGCGGCAGGTCGGTGAAGCGCTCGAAATGGTGCATCTCGGCAGCTATGGCGAGCGCCGGATTCAGGAGCTTTCGGGCGGCCAGCAACAACGCGTGGCGCTGGCCCGGGCGCTGGTCAACAAACCGCGCGTCCTGTTGCTCGATGAGCCACTGGCGGCGCTCGACAAGAAACTGCGAATTGCCATGCAGCTGGAACTGCAAAACCTGCATCGCGAACTGGGCATCACCTTTCTGCTTGTTACCCACGACCAGGAAGAGGCGCTGTCGATGAGCGACCGGGTCTGTGTGATGAATGCCGGCCGTATCGTGCAATTCGCTACGCCGCAGCAAGTCTATGACGCGCCCGCCGATTTGTTCGTGGCCGATTTCGTCGGCAAGACCAATACGATCAGCGCCGTGATCAACACTGCCAACGGCGCCGATGGCACGGCCACGCTTGGCAATGGCACACTATTGCCCGTTGCCAAAAAGGGGCTTGCAAGCGGGGCTGCGACCTTGTCGATCCGGCCTGAATCCATCCAGATGTCGCCGCGCGGCAAACCAGCCGCAGCCGGACAGCTGGAGGGCCGGGTGACGCACCGGATCTTTCTGGGTGCGTCAGCCGAATATTCGATCGCCGTGCCGGGTGTTGGCGATCTTCTTGTCTTTACCGACCGGGTGGCTGGTGAGACCGGAACATTGGTACAGCCCGGCGAAGAAGTGGTGCTGACCATTGATCCTGCCGCACCGCATGTCTTTTCGGATTGAACCTCAATAACAACACAAGGGAACAAGGGCATGACAAAATCTTACAAGGACAACCTGCCAATGACACCGCGCCAGTTCGCTGATGAATTGTTGCGCTACAAGAAAGGCTCGGTTTCTCGTCGCCATTTTCTCGGCGTGACTGGCCTCGGACTGGCCACAGCCGTGCTGGGCCGGGAACTGGGATTTGGCTTCACGCCGGCCCATGCTGAAGATCTGGGCACGCAAATGTCGCTCGCCACCTGGCCAAACTACCATGATCCGGCGACATTCGAGGCCTTTACCGCCAAGACGGGCGTGGCGGTCGAAGTCAATGTGTTTGGCTCCAACGAGGAAATGCTGGCCAAGCTGCAGGCGGGCGCTTCGGGCTGGGACCTGTTCGTGCCGACCAATTACACCATCTCGACCTACCAGAAGCTCGGCCTGATCGATGAGCTGAACCTGGCCATGCTTCCGAATTTCTCGCCTTCGACGGAAAATTCCCGCTTTACCAGCGAGGGCACGATTGACGGCAAGACCTATGCCGTGCCGAAAAATTGGGGGACCACCGGCTTGTCAGTCAATGTCAACAAAATCAAGACGCCGGTTACCTCCTGGAAGGAGTTTTTCGAGGTGGCGATGGGCGAGGCTGACGGGCGCGCCATGGTGCATGACTACCAGTTGACGACGATCGGCAACGCGCTCGTATCGCTTGGCTACAGCTTCAACTCCATCGATCCGGCCGAACTGGCCAAGGCTGAAGCACTGCTGATCCAGGTCAAGCCGCATCTGTTCGCCATCAATTCCGATTACCAGCCGGCCATGCGCGCCACGGATGCATGGTTGACGATGTGCTGGACCAATGACGGCGCGCAGCTCAAGCGCGACATGCCTGAAATAGAATTCAACCTGGGCAAGGACGGCGGCGAATTGTGGTGCGATTTCTACGCCATACCAAAGAGCGCCACCAACAAGCCTGCCGGCTATGCACTGCTCAACTTCCTGATGGACCCGGCAGTGGCGGTCAAGGAGCATATCGCCAACGGCGCGCCCACCACGGATTCCCGCGTCATAGCGCTGCTGCCCAAGGATCAGCTCGATAACAAGATCGTTTATCCTGACGAAGCCGCGCTGAGCGTTCTGGAATTCGGTGCCGCCCAGACGCTGACCGATCCTGGTCGCGCCGAAGTTATGGCCCGCTTCAAGTCGGCCTGATCAGCCCAAAGGCAAAACCGGATTGCCCGCCAGCCGGGCAGTCCGGACCACCTTTAACAGCCTGCAGGAAACATTGTGGCAACAAGAAGCGCGCAAAATCGCAAAAACCTGGTGACGTGGGCGCTGATGGCTCCGGCGACCCTGTGGCTTTTCGTATTTCTGTTTCTGCCCTTCATTGCCATCGTGGTTTTCGCTTTTGGCGAGCGTGCGCCTGCAGGCGGCTACCAGGCGGGTTTTACCTTTGAACAATTTGCCAACTTGCCGACCCGCGCCACTGCTTTTTTCAACACGATGGTGCTGGCGCCGGCTGGTGCTGCGGTCTGTCTTCTGGTTGCCTATCCGGTCGCCTATTATCTCGCCATCAAATCCAATCCACGTTATCGTCTGTTGCTGGTCTCGCTGATCGTGGTTCCGTTCTGGACCAGCCTTCTGGTGCGGACTTATGCCTGGATGTATATTCTCGGTTCGCGCGGTATTCCCAATCTTCTGGCAATGATCGGATTTGAGGACCTGCGCCTGATCAATACCCCCGGAGCAGTGCTGGTCGGCATTGTCTATGGCTATCTGCCGCTGATGATCATGCCTATCTTTGTGAGTCTCGAAAAGCTCGACCAGCGCCTGCTGGAAGCCTCCTCGGATCTAGGCGCCAAACCGATCACCACGTTTTTCTCCGTTACCCTGCCGCTTTCTTTGCCTGGTGTGATGACCGGAGTGGCATTGGTGACCATTCTGCTGCTGGGCGAGTTTCTGATCCCGCAACTGCTGGGCGGCGGCAAGGTGTTTTTCATCGGCAACGCGCTGGTTGACCTGTTCCTGCAATCGCGAAACTGGCCGTTCGGCTCGGCCATTGCCGTGACCCTCGTGGCAGTGGTTGTCGTGGTGATGATGGTGGCCATGCGGATTGCCTGGCGGATTGCCGGCACCAGGCAAGTGGATCTGGTCTGATGCGGCTCCTTGTCAGCGCAGTCTATCTGTTCTTATACGCGCCGATCATGCTGGTCGTGCTGTTTTCATTCAATTCAAGCCGCAATGCATCGGAATTCGCCAGCTTTTCGGTGGAATGGTACGGTAAGGCGCTGGGCAACCGGTTTTTGATCGACGCCCTGCAAACGTCATTGTTCGTGGCCTTCGTCAGCGCCAGCTTTGCCGCCGTTTTCGGAACCATGGCGGCAATGGGCATGGAGCGGCTGAGCGGCCGCAGCAGGGCTTTTTTCGACGCGGCGCTGGCAGCGGCAATTGTGGTGCCGGGCGTCGTTATCGGCATTGCCACGCTTGTCGCTTTGGTCAGCGTCTTTTCCTTCCTTAACCCGCTGCTGGTGACCATTTGGCCAGGCGACAAGCCGCCAAGGCTGGGCTTGGGCTATTTCTCGATCATTGCCGCCCACGGGCTGTTTTCAATGGCGCTGGTCACGATGATCGTCAAGGCAAGGATTGCCAGTCTCGGGCGCGATATTGTCGAGGCCTCTTCCGATCTTTATGCCCGGCCCTTCACAACCTTCCGCGAGATCGTGCTGCCGCAGATCATGCCGTCGATATTGGCGGGTTTCCTGCTGTCCTTCACATTCTCCTTCGATGATTTCATCGTCGCCTTTTTCGTGTCCGGTTCGAAAACGACCTTGCCGATCTATGTCTTCGCCTCGATCCGGCGAGGGGTGACCCCGGAAATTAACGCCATCGCCACCATGGTGTTGGCGGCGTCGCTGCTGCTCATTCTCGTCGCCCGCTTCCTGATGCGGGACAAGAAACCCAAACTCGCTGCTGGAGACTGACATGTTGCTCGAAAACCAGGTTGCGATCGTCACAGGGGCCGGCTCCGGTATCGGCCGGGCAGGCGCGCTCATAATGGCGCGAAACGGCGCAGATGTGTTCATCTTTGACAAGAGCGGCGAGGGCGCCCGCCAAACGGCCGACCTGATCCGCGACGATGGCGGATTTGCGCAGGCTTTCGAAGTCGACGTCACCGACGATGCAGGCCTTGAGGCTGCCGTCAACACTGCATACGCCCATAAAGGCCGTATCGACATCCTGCACAATCACGCCGGCGCCCAGGTCGAGGGAAATCTCGAGGGTGTGTCACTGGATGGATTTGACCGGTCCTGGGACCTGAATGTGCGCGCCCATTTCATGGCGGCCCGCCTGGTCATGCCCAACATGAAGGCCGCAGGACAGGGCGTGATTGTCAACACGTCATCGAGTTCCGGCATTCTCCATGATCGGGAAATGATTGCCTATACCACCACGAAGCATGCCGTCATCGCCATGACACAACAGATGGCGGGCGATTATGCGCGCCACGGCATACGCGTCAACGCTCTTTGCCCCGGTTGGGTCGATACGCCTTTTAACGATCCCTTCATCCGGCAGGTGGGTGGTCGTGCTGCCATCGAAGCCTATGTCAGGGAAAAGGTGCCGATGGGACGATGGGCCAGGGTCGAGGAGATCGCCGAACCGATACTGTTTCTGGTCTCGTCGCGCTCGTCCTACATGACCGGCCAGGTGCTGGTGGTGGATGGCGGCGAGACAGTCGCCTGACCTTGGGGGAGGCCGGGCATTACCGGCGGAATCATTTTTTCAGATTGTTGTTGCAATGCATTGAACCAGCGGCCAAAACTCGCCTTGAGGCCAATCGGCCACATCTGACAAGGACCCTGTTCATGCCCCGTTTCAACCCGCTTGTGGAAGAGCTTTCCACGCCCCCCATTCCGCTCGTGCAAGGCTGGGGCCGGGCCTATGACGGCTCGCTCGGACCGCTGATCGACATGTCGCAGGCCGTTCCCGGCTATCCCGCCCATCCCGATCTTCTGGCCAAGCTGGGAGAAGCCGCCGCTTCGTTGTCCTATTCGGGCTATGGCGCCATTGAAGGCGATGACGGCTTGCGAGGCGTTTATGCCGCTCACGTTTCCGACCTCTACGGCGCGTCGGTCAACCCCGGCAATATCCACATCACGGCCGGCTGCAACGAGGCGTTCATCTGTTCGGTCATGGCGGTTGCGGGAGCGGGCGATGCGATCCTGATGACCAATCCATTCTATTTCAACCATGAGACCACATTGGCGATGA
This sequence comes from Rhizobiaceae bacterium, assembly GCA_041742335.1. Classification (GTDB taxonomy): domain Bacteria; phylum Pseudomonadota; class Alphaproteobacteria; order Rhizobiales; family Rhizobiaceae; genus Rhizobium_E. Next base: position 28,851 of record JBGSIT010000002.1, on the reverse strand, counting down.
TGGGCGTGCGGATTGCGCTTGTGGACACCGATTCCGCCAAGGGTTTCCTGCCCGACCCGAAGGATGTGAGCGCCGCCATTACCGGCGATGTCCGCGCGCTGGCGCTTGTGACGCCCAACAACCCGACCGGTGCGATCTATCCGGCTGAACTGCTGATGGAGATTTTCGAAATCTGCCGGCAGAAGGATATCTGGCTTATCCTTGACGAGACCTACAGGGATTTCCTCGAAGGCTTCAAGGCGCGGCCGCATCTGCTGTTTCAAGAAGCCGGATGGGAAAACCACCTGATCGGGCTTTACAGTTTCTCGAAATCCTTCTGCATTCCGGGCCATCGCCTTGGCGCGATCATGGCAGGCGAGCGCGTCGTCGAACAGATCGCCAAAATCATGGACAATATCCAGATTTGCCCGCCGCGACCGGTCCAGGCCGCTGTCGCCCAGACTTTGGAAAGCCTTGCAGACTGGCGCGAAGCCAACCGTGCAGAAATTGGCCGCCGCGCCGATGCGTTGCGCCAGACAATGGCGGGTCTGCCGGGGTGGGACGTCGGGGCCATCGGAGCCTATTTTGCTTTTATCCGTCATCCCTTTGAGGGCCGGACATCCATCGAGGTTGCCGAACACATGGCGCGCCGACTGGGCATTACCTGCCTTCCGGGGAATTTTTTCGGCAACGGTCTGGAGCGCTATCTGCGCTTTGCCTTCGCCAATGCCGACAGCGCCACCATCAGCCTGTTGCAGGGTCGCCTGAAGGCAATGGTCCTGGACTGAAATCCCGGGCTTGCGGTTTCAGGAGGCAAGCACCACTTTTGGCCGGAACGATTGGACGTCTGCCTGGCTGGGCCAGGCGCGTTTTTTTGCAAACTGGATGAAATCATTGCCCGACATCGGCCGCGCAAATGCGTAGCCTTGCAGCGAGTGGCAGCCAAGGTCGCGCAATATGGCCACATGGCCAAGGGATTCAACGCCTTCGGCAATGATTTCCATGCCGCGCGACAGACCGATATCGATGATGGAGGCCACTAATTGCTGCTGGGCAGGCGATTGCAGCAGTGGCGCAATCAACTGACGGTCGATCTTCAGGCGACGCGGCGACAGTTTGAGAAGGCTGACAATGGAAGCATAGCCGGTGCCGAAGTCATCGATTTCGATTTCGATGCCCATTTGCTTGATCAAGGCGATATTGTCGATCAATTGCTGGTCGTTTTCATCGAATGAAATCGATTCCAGCAGTTCGAAGCAGAGCGTACCGGGTCGGATCGGCAGCTTTTCCAGCCGTTCGAGCAGCGCTTCGTCGCGAATGCGCTGGGCGGAGATGTTGACCGAAACCTTCGGTATGGCAAGGCCTGCCGCTTCCCATCGCACAAATTGCAGCAACGCCTTCTCAAGGATGATCTGGTCAATCCGCGCCATGACGTTGAGGTTTTCGGCTATGGCAAGAAAATCCCCCGGAACAAGCAATCCCTTTTGCGGATGGTTCCAGCGCACCAATGCCTCGACGCCGGTGATCTGAAGGCTGTGGACGTCGAATTGCGGTTGGTAATAGGCAACGAATTCGTTGTTTTCCAGACCTCTCAATATATCGTCGGCGGTCTGTTTTGTCGTAACGACGGCAGTACCCAGTGAAGCGGTGAAATATTCAAAGCGGTTGCGGCCGCGCCGCTTGGCCTCGTAAAGCGCAATGTCTGCATTGATCAGCAACCGCTGCTTGTCTTCGCCGGAGACGGACTGGAGCGCAATGCCGATGCTGACGCTGATGCGGCATTCATGACCGTCATAGATAAGCGGCGTCTTGACGGCATCGATGATATTGGCCGCCAGCATGCCGTGCTTGGAGGCATCGCCGCCGCAGGGCGAAATCACGACGAACTCGTCACCGCCGATCCGGGCAACAAAGTCTTCCGGTGAAATGCAGGATTCGAGAATGCGGGCGGCATGGCGCAGGATTTCGTCGCCGGCGCCATGGCCCATCGTGTCGTTGATTTCCTTGAACCGGTCCAGATCGATATGCAGGATTGCGATATCGCCGAAAGTACTGTTCTCTCCCGGCGGATTGGCCAGGATCTGATCGAGATACCGTCGATTTGGCAGCTTGGTCAGTGAATCGTGAAGCGCGTTATATTCCATTTGGCCGCGCGCCAGTTCCAACTCGCGATTTTGCTGCTCGGCCTGCAGTTTTGCCGACCCCAATTCGTCGCGCAGGCGCACATCGGCCGTCACGTTCAAATTGACGCCGACAATCTTGTTGTGGCCGGTTGAATCGGTAAACCGGCTGCCGATGGCCCGGATATGGCGAATTTCACCGCTTCGGGTAAGAATGCGGAACTCGCTGGCATATTCATTCTTGTTGATCAGTGAATCGGCAAAGTCCGCCATGGCTGCCTCACGATCATCGGGATGCAGGGCGTTGCTCCAGTCCTCGGTGTTGCAGGTCAGTTTGGCGGGATCTATGTCGTAGAGATCGCGCATGCGCTCGTCCCAGATCAGTTCGCCGCTGTCGATATGATGCTCCCAAACGCCGATCCTGGATGTTTCCAGCGCAACTTGCAGGCGATGGGAGAGGGCGAGTAACTGGTCTTCGCGCTCCTGAAGCACATTGATGTGGGATTCGCGTTCTGCCATCAGGTGGCCGGCCCAGATCATCGGTGCGATCACCGCTGCGCCCGCCAGCAGCAGGAAGAAGCGGAACCAGCCAATGTCGGACGGCAATTGATCCCACCCTTCGGACGGTACGGCGGCGATCATCCACTTTTCGTGACCGAAATTGATGTCCATGAGGATCGGGTTGTTTCCAAAGGTCGAAGTCTTTCCCAAAAAGGGCTTATTGAAAATTCCGGTCTCGTTCATGCTGGCAATGGCGACTTCCATCTTCAACTCACGGGACTGTAGTCCGGCATTGGCATAGAGCTTGGAAAGATCAATCACACCCGAAAGGATGCCCCAAAAACGCGGTTCGCCGTCGGCATTTGTCTGGTAGACCGGATATCGGGCGATCAGACCCGTGCCGCCCTGGACCAGGTCAACCGGTCCGGTAATGACAAGCTTGGCCTCTTTCTGCACCCTGAGGGCCGCAGTGCGCTGTTTTTCGTTCTTCCGGTAATCAAGACCAATGCTCTTTTCATTGCTCTTCACGGGATAGATCAGCTTGACGACAAAATCCGGCGCGGCGGCAAGTATCCGCAATTCGCTGTCATTTCGCATCAGGCGGCTGGACAGATCCGAAAAGCGCGTCTGTGTCATGTCCGGCTCGGTCTCAAGGGCGGCAACCAGACCCCGCATCAAATAAATATTGCTGTGTATCTTCTCTTCGAGGCTGTTGCGAAGGACGCTCAACCGCTCCGTGGCGTCATTGCGCAAGCCTTCCCGGGCATATTGGATCTTTTGATTGTCAGCGAAAATCATCGAAAGCACGACGATCAGAAAAACAAGTAGCGCCGGCCAATAATGACTTCTGGAATCAACAATTCGCTTTTTGATCGACAAACTTTGAGCATTAACGAGCATAGATTTTCCAGCGCGAAGTGAAAGGTAGTTTTGAGACCCCCTAATATCATCGAGGAAACTTAATATTTTGGTTCTGATTTATTGCCTGTGTTGACTGGAGAGCCGGAATTGCACCCGATGGCGACCCTTTGACATGCCATGGTTAAGACATGACTTTCGCTTCCTTCAGGATTGGGACGCTCCACCGGTCAATTATGGGTAACGGGCCTTGAGCGCATCCGGCTAACGGTTTCCCGTTCTGCCCGTTTGCAACGCATTGGCGGCAGGTCGCGATCCATCAGATCCATGTCTTCCAGCACCATGTCGCCCATTTTCTTGAAGGCGCTGTCGAGTGCGCCGGCGCGATGGGCCGAACGGATGAAGCCTTTCAGCTTGCGTACGGGATGGTCTGGCGCCAGCGGTTCTTCCGGATAGACATCGCTGGCCGCGACTATGTGCCCGCTTGCAACCGCGGCCATCAGGTCATCGAAATCAACCACATCGGCGCGGCTCAGCAAAATGAAAGCGGCGCCCTTGCGCATCTGGCTGAAATGGGCGGCATTGAGGAAGCCCTTGTTCTCGCTGGTGACCGCCGCCACGACAAAGACGAAATCACTGCGGGCCAGCACTTCTTCCAGACTGGCCGGCTGGACGCCATAATCCATCAGGATTGATGCAGGCATCCAGGGGTCGAAGGCGCGTATGCTGGCCCTGAAACCGGTCAATACCCGGTTGAGCGCCTTTCCCAATTCGCCAAAGCCGATAATGCCGACCTCCGAACCTGTCAGCAGTCGCGCCGAGCTGTTGCCGTCTCCGCCCCATAATTCCTTGCCCTGCCGGAAGTCCAGATCCGCATCGACGATGCCGCGGGCGAGACTGAGCGCCAGGCCGAGGCCCAGTTCGGCCACCGGCTCGGCAAAAACCTGGCCCGTGGTGACGACATGGATCCCGCGTTCGAACAGGATCTCATAGGGCATGTTGTTGATAAGGTTGCTTTCGACATTCAGGATGCAGCGCAGTTTCGGCATGCGCGCCAGCGTTTCGGCGGAAAGCGGCGGCTGGCCCAGAATATAGCGCGCCTTGCCGAGAATATCTTCGCCGAGAGCGTCGACGGCTTCGGGGTCAGCTTCAATGATCTCATAATTTACGTCAAGGCGCGCCCGCGCGGCGTCAGTGAAGATGAGATCGAGCGAGCGGGGCGCAGGCGCGCTGATGACCAGTGGCTTGGTGGTGTCCATGCGTTCTCTCCGCTTGCGCCTAATTCAGCTATTTGCAGCTGTCTGCGAAACCTTGTCCCATGTCGCGGATCATTTGTCGCCACCCAGATGATTTCTAATCGGCGTCATGCAAATCCGGTGGTCCGAAAGCGTCGAAATCCGCAGCGATGCGCATTTTTCTCAGCGGGCGGACAATATCGATGGATTGTTTGTACAAGGGATGGGCCTTATAGGCCGCCAATGCCGCTTCATCGGCAAACTCGCCATAGACGACAATATCGACTTCCACGCCCAGCGCATCGGTCTTGCGGTTGGTTCCGACTTCGAGCTTTAGGGAATGCGGTATGTTCTTGAGCAGGCAAAGTCCGTCATGGACGGTTTGCAAGTTGCTGGGTTCGGGGACCGAAAAGAAGACGATGTGCCTGATCATGCTTGCGCCAAGAATTGCGACCGGCTTATTCGATGGGGCCGGTCAGGGAAAACCAGAAACCTGATTAGCGGGCGACGGCTGAAAACGGAAGAGGCCTGGCCGCATTTTCCCCAAAGGCGCATTTTCAGATCAGCAAGCCAATAATAATTGGGTGAATTCAACATCCTGCATCTTTGAGAATCGTCAAGGACCGGTATAGTTTTCGCAAGGCCTGCAACCTTGGAGGGGTAGATTGAAATTCATTCATGTCACTGACTTGCACCTTGTTGCGCCTGGAGAAGAACTTTGGGGCCTCAATACGATGCAACGGTTGCAAGCCTGTCTTGCAGATATCCTGCTTTATCATCCAGATGCTGAGTTTTGCGGCATTACCGGGGATCTGACCGATGATGGCCAAATATCCGCCTATCAGGGGCTGGCGGCGGAGCTTGCCAATTTTCCAATCCCCTGCCACTTGATGCTCGGCAACCACGATGATCGCGCCAACTTCGGATTGGTATTTTCCAGTCATCCGCGCGATGATGCGGGTTTCATACAACATCGGCTCGACCGGGAGGAAGGCGTCTTCCTGTTTCTCGACACATTGAAGGGGCCGCCTTCATCCGCAGGGCTCTATTGCGCTGACCGCCGTGCCTGGCTTGGCCGGCAACTGGAAAAATCCAGGGGCAGGCCGGTCTATCTCTTCATGCATCATCCGCCTTTTTCAATCTCCCATAGGCTGATGGACCAGATCATGCTGGAAGAACCGGAAGCGTTTCATGCATTGCTGCAAGGCCATGATATCCGCCATATCTTCTTCGGCCATGCGCACCGCACCATCAGCGGTGTCTGGCGCGGCATATCCTGTTCGGCTTTGCCATCGATCTGCCACCAATTGCCGCTGGTCGCCCGTTCCGTGGAGACGGTCTATAGCGAGGAACCGGCCATGTATGGCATTGTTCATCTTGGAAAGGACAGCCTGATCGTCCATTCCGACGCCTTTCTCGATCGCAGACCCGCCAAAATGACCGATGCCGATGCGCGGGAAGGCTGGCTTTAGCAGCAGAAAAGGCGCCCGCTCACGAAAAGGTGAGAGGGCGCACCCTCGCCAAATACAAATATCCGGCTAGTTTGACGCCTTCAACTGAAACCGGATGCCGATGATGTATAGCCATAGCCTGTTTGCCTGCACCTGCCGCAAGTTCGCCGGCATATGAAGAAAATCTGTCTGTGCGGCGGCGGTCATTCCCATCTTTTCGTGCTCCGGGAACTTGCGCAATTGCAGCGCAAGGATCTGGATGTGACTTTGGTCACCCCCTCGCGCCACCAGATCTATTCCGGCATGGTTCCCGGCTGGATGGCCGGATATTACAGCATTGACCAATGCCGCATTGATCTCGAACCACTGGCAAAAGCCGCAGGCGTGCATTTGAAAACGTCCAGGCTGCAACGGCTCGATGCAAACGCCAGGACCTGCGTTCTGGACAGTGGCGAAGTCCTGTCCTGGGATATTCTATCGCTCGATACCGGCAGCCAAACCCGGCCGGGCGGGCTGGACAGGCTTGGCGCGGCCTTCCTGCCGGTAAAGCCGCTGGAGCAGTTTCAAACACAGTGGCTTCAGGTGTTGGCCGAGGCCGCGACCATGCCGGGCTACCGCCTGCTGGTGGCCGGCGGCGGAGCGGCAGGTGTCGAAATCGCGCTTGCTGCATCCAACATCTTTCGCAAAAACGGGCTGGACGGCACGGTCAGTCTCGCCAGCCGGCCGGAAAGCCTGATGGCGGGTCACGCCCCGTCAGTCCGCGACCGGGTCGCCAATGCACTCGCCGAATGCGACGTACCGGTCATTCCGTTCCGCATTGAAGTGGACGAGGAGGGACGCCTGAGCGCAGGCGGCAAGCCGGTGGACGCCATGAAAATTATCGGCGCAACCGGCGCCATGGCGCCCGAATACCTGCAAACCTCGGGGCTCACGCTCGATGAAGACGGATTCGTGCTGGTCAATGACGCTCAGCAGAGCGTCTCGCATCCCGATGTGTTTGCTGCCGGTGACGTGGCTGGCAGTCTCAATATCAATGTCGAACGCTCCGGCGTGCATGCCGTTCGCGCCGGTCCCGTGCTTGCCGCCAATATAGCGGCGCGGATTGACGGGCAGGCGCTTCAGCCATACCGGGCGCGCAAGTCATCGCTTTACCTTCTGGCGACCGGCGACGGACGCGCCATCATGTCCTGGGGACCCTTCTCCGCAACCGGTCGATGGGTGTGGAAATGGAAGGATCATATTGACCGCGGTTTCATCAAGCGTTTTTTTCGAATTGACGCCTGAGGCGGGACCATCAGTGTGGTTCCGGCGGATTATTTCAACCCGGTAAAGCTTCAATCGCAAAGTTGTGAACACTTTGGCTTGCATTGTGCATGGAAACGGCCAGTGGGCCCGGTGTAGACAGGGTCAGCAGACCTGCCGCAAAATCCTATCCAGGGCGATGGTTTGAACCAAAATCATTGATGGGCGTTGCCCGAAACGACGCCAGGCAGGAAGTTGCAAGTGAAAAAGGCCGTAATCCTCTTCATTCTCCTCGTCATTGTGATCGCAGGCTACATGCTGGTTGACGAGCGGCAATTGTCGATTGAAGGATTGAAATCCAATCTCGAAGCACTGGGCAATTGGCGCAACCAGTCGCCAATCGTCTTTGCCGGACTGTTCCTGCTCGCATATATCATCTCCGCCGCCTTTTCATTTCCGATAGCCGTGCCGCTGACTTTGATCGCAGGTGCGATATTCGGACTTTTCTGGGGCACGGTGATCGTTTCCTTCGGCTCCACCATAGGCGCATTGCTGTCCTTCCTGGCCTCGCGCCACCTGATGCGCGATTTTGTCCAGCAGCGATTTGGAGATCGCCTGCAGGCGATCAATGACGGCGTCAAGCGTGATGGCAGCTTCTATCTGTTCACCTTGCGGCTGATCCCGGTATTTCCGTTCTTCCTGATCAATCTGCTGATGGGGCTGACGCCTATTTCAGCGCTGCGCTTTTACATCGTCAGTCAACTGGGCATGCTGGCGGGCACGATTGTCTATGTGAATGCCGGCACGCAACTGGCGCAGATCGAAAGCCTGTCCGGCATCTTGTCGCCCGGCATCATCCTGTCCTTCGTTCTTTTGGGAATCTTCCCGTGGCTGGCCAAAGTTGCAATCGGCAAGTGGAACCGCCATCGCCGTTATCAGGGCTTTGACCGGCCAGCGAAATTTGATCGCAACCTGATCGTGATCGGGGCAGGGGCGGCGGGGCTCGTCAGCACCTATATTGCGGCCGCCGTCAAGGCCAAGGTGACGCTGGTCGAGGCTGGCAAGATGGGCGGCGACTGCCTCAATTTTGGTTGCGTTCCCAGCAAGGCGCTGATCCGCAGCGCCAAGCTTGCCCACCAGATTCGACACGGCGAGAACTACGGCCTCGAGCCAGGCCAGCCGCAATTTTCGTTCAAGACGATCTTTGAGCGTATCCATGCCGTCATTCGCACCATCGAGCCGCATGACAGCGTCGAGCGTTACGAAGCGCTCGGAGCCGAGGTGCTGAAGGGCTATGCCCGCATCCGCAATCCCTGGACTGTCGACATCACGCTGGAAGACGGCACAGTCCGCAGCCTGACAAGCCGCTCGATCATCATTGCCACCGGCGCAAGCCCGCTGGTTCCGGATCTGCCCGGACTGGAGGAAACCGGCTATGTGACTTCCGATACTTTATGGGAGAAATTCGTCTGCCTCGAAAAGAAGCCCGAGAAGATCGTCATACTCGGCGGCGGGCCCATCGGTTCGGAACTCGCCCATGCCTTTGTCCGCCTCGGCTGCGAAGTCACCCAAGTGGAAAGGGGCGACAGGATCCTGCCGCGCGAAGATCGGGAGGTTTCCGAATTTGCCCGCAAGTCTCTGGTTGCCGATGGCGTCAAGGTTCTGACCGGCCATTCCGCGCTGGGCTCTGAGATGCAGGACGGCCGTAAATATCTCAACATCGAGTCGGACGATCAAAAGAGCCGGATCGAATTTGATGAATTGGTGGTGGCCGTCGGCCGCAAGCCGCGCCTTGCCGGCTTCGGGCTGGAAGAACTTGGCGTACCGACAGACCGCACCGTCGGCACCAACGAATATCTGGAAACGATCTTCCCGAATATCCTGGCCGCCGGCGATGTCGCAGGCCCTTACCAGTTCACCCATGTCGCCAGCCATCAGGCTTGGTATGCCGCAGTCAACGCGCTTTTCGGAATTGTCCGGAAATTCAAGGTCGACTACCGGGTCATCCCCTGGACGACCTTCATCGACCCCGAAGTCGCCCGCGTCGGGCTGAACGAGCAGGAAGCGCGCGACAAGAATATCGCCTTTGATGTTACCCGCTATGAGCTTGAAGAACTTGACCGGGCGATTGCCGACAGTGCTACACGCGGCTTCATCAAGGTGCTGACCCCGCCCGGCAAGGACCGGATTCTCGGCGTGACGATCGTTGGCGAACATGCCGGCGACCTGATGGCGGAATTTGTGCTGGCGATGAAGCACGGGCTTGGGCTGAACAAGATACTGTCGACCATCCACACCTATCCGACACTTGCCGAAGCCAACAAATATGTCGCGGGCGAATGGCGTCGCAAGCAGGTCTCGCCAAGAACGCTTGCGTTCCTTGACTGGTTTCATGGCTGGATGCGGGGCAAATGAAAATGACCAGGATACTCGTTGCCCTGTTTTTTACTGCATTCTCCCTGCAGGCGGCGCTCGCGGCCGGTTTTGACAATTCAAGTTGGGACAAATTGTTGAAAAGCCATGTCAAGGCGATCCACGGCAATGCCTCGACTGCGGTCGATTATGCCGGCATGGCCCGCGACAAGGCCCGGTTGGATGCCTATCTGGATGCCTCGGCCAAAGTGAGCCGAAGCCAGTTTGACCAGTGGAACAAAGAGGACCAACTGGCTTTCCTGATCAATATCTACAATGCCCGCACCGTCGCGCTGATCCTGACGGCCTATCCGGATGTAAAATCCATCAAGGATCTGGGCGGCCTGTTTTCGACGCCGTGGAAAGTGTCCGACGTTCCGCTGTTCGGCAAATCAGTTTCGCTGGATGATATTGAACACAAGCTGATCCGCGGGTCTGGCCGTTACAATGATCCGCGCATCCATTTTGCGGTCAATTGCGCTTCCATCGGATGCCCGTCACTGCGGCGCCAGGCCTATGAGGGTGCGGTGCTGGACAGCCAACTTTCCGAGCAATCCAGCCAGTTTCTGGGCGACCGCAGCCGCAACCGGTTCGAAAAGGGCACGCTCAGACTCTCACCGCTCTTCAAGTGGTACGCGGACGATTTCAACCAGGGCGCGGAAAGTGCGCCGACATTGCCGGAATTCCTGGCTTCGCACGGCCAAGCGCTTGGATTGACGGAGAAAGACAAGGCGAAACTGCGCAAGGGTTCCATTCCCGTGAAATATCTGAATTATGATTGGCAACTCAATGACATCAAAAATTGAAAGCCAACGGGATAGCAAAATGACCACGGGAAAAACGGGAGTGACAAGATGGATTGTTCTGGGCGCCATGGTGATGGGCCTGGGAGCGCCGGCGCATGCGGCTGACAGCTGGTCGGATATCCTTGAAAAGGCAAAGGGCCAGACAGTCCAATTCAACGCCTGGGGCGGCGGCGATGCGATCAATGCCTATATCGAATGGGCTGGTCGCGAAGCGGAAATGCGCTTCGGCGTCAAGGTCGAGCATGTCAAGATTGCCGATGCCGGCGACGCGGTCATGCAAATTGAATCCGAGTTCAAGGCAGGCAAGACAACAACGGGTGGTTCAGTCGATCTGGTCTGGGTGAACGGCGAAAATTTCAAGACCCTGAAGCAGGATGGACTGCTTTTCGGCCCATGGGCCAATCTCCTGCCGAATTTCCAGTTTGTTGACCTGATGAAGCCTGTCCGGGTGGATTTTGCCGAACCGACGGACGGTTTTGAAAGTCCCTGGGGCACCGCGCAGCTGACCTTCATTGCCGACAAGGCCGTCACCCCCGTACCGCCGCTTTCGGCATCGGATTTCCTGCTTTATGCCAAGGCCAATCCGGGCCGCATGACCTATCCCAAGCTGCCGGATTTTCACGGCACCACATTCGTCAAGCAATTGCTGAGCGAGCTGATCGCCGATCCTGAAGTGCTGCAAAAGCCCGTGGATCCGGCCAGTTTTTTAAGCCAGACCAAGCCCTTGTGGGACTATCTGGATGAACTGCACCCCGTTCTCTGGCATAGCGGCACGGCTTTTCCGGCCAGTGCTGCCGAGATGAACCGGATGCTGGCCGACCACGAACTCAACATATCCCTGACATTCAACCCCAACGAAGGCGCCAATCTTGTCGCCAGCGGGCAATTGCCGCAGACCGCCTACAGCTTCGGCTTTACCGGTGGAATGATCGGCAATGTCCATTTCGTCGCCATACCGGTCAACGCCCGCGCCAAGGAAGGTGCGATGGTGTTTGCCAATTTCCTGCTTTCGGCCGAGGCGCAGGACCGCAAGGCGAATATCAATGTCTGGGGCGACGGCACAGTTCTTGATCCGACCCATCTTCCCGAACAATACAAGGCAGACCTCGACAAGATAACCCCTGGATCCTTGGAAAAAAGGGTACCGACTTTGGCCGAGCCGCATTCAAGCTGGGTCAAGGCGATAGAAACGGAGTGGCTGAAACGCTATGGCGGCAGTTGACGACAATGGTCCGGCGACGGACGGTGAATCTTTTGGCATCCTGCCGGCCGCGCCGGGGCTTTTTCGGGCCTCGTCGCCCGTTGTCGCCATCCGGCATCTCACAGTCTGGCAGGACCTGGATTTTGCGCTTTCCAGGACGGCTTTTTCGGGGCGCCAGCGCTTAAGCGCAAGCCGGATGCGGGCGCCGCCGGGCCGCCCGGAGGCACTTTTGCCCGAAGGCCCCGTTTTACGTCACGACAAGAATTTGCGACAGGAATTTTCTGATTTTGTATTTGCAGAACACAAGCGGATGAACATCCCGCCATTGATGGTCACCCCTGATCGGGCGGATGTCCTGCCAGACGGCAAGGCCGTCAACTTCAAGAAATATATGGTGTTACATGTTTGACCGACAATTTCTGGCAGCAACCCGCCGCTTCACAGACCGCATCGCCCGGGCGCTGGCCAACCATGGGGTCAAGGCTGATCAAGTGACCTGGACAGGTTTCGGCGTTGGCATGCTGGCCGTGCCATTGATTATCACCGGCCATTACTGGCTCGCTATCCTCGCCATTCTGCTCAACCGCGTTGCTGACGGTCTTGACGGGGCCATTGCCCGCTCGACCTTCATGACCGACCGCGGTGCGTTTCTGGATATCACGCTCGATTTCATGTTCTATTCCGCCGTTCCACTGGCCTTTGCCATTGCCGATACGGCAAATAACGGCCTGGCTGCGATCGTGCTGATCTATGCCTTTGTCGGAACCGGAACCTCGTTTCTGGCCTATGCCATCCTGGCGGCGCGGCGCGGCATGGTCAGTACCGACTATCCCGGAAAGGGCTTTCATTATATCGGCGGACTGACCGAAGCCACCGAAACCATCGTGATTTTCACCGCGATGTGCCTGTTTCCGGCCTGGTTTTCGTGGCTTGCCTTTTTCTTCGCCGGCCTGTGCGGCCTGACGACGGCCACACGTATACTGGCTGGAATCCGGGCCTTCAAATCGCGCCCCAAATCACCCTGGCACAGTACCGAATATCGCGCCTATGGCGGCAGTAAGGGCCATGGCCAAGGCACCCCAGAACGTCACCCGGATCGTCGCCTTGAGCATGTCGGCGCCGCCAACCTTCGCACCGACCGCGCCAAGGAGCGCCAAGAATAACAGCGAGGCAACCGAGACGCTGGCAATCAGAAGCGATGACGGAACAAAGAGCACCATGGCGAGCGGCATCGCAGCGCCAACGGCAAAGGTGAGGGCGGAAGTCAGGGCAGCCTGTATCGGTCGTGAAGCGGTGATCTCGTTGATCCCCAACTCATCTCGGGCATGGGCTTCCAGCGCATCCTTCGCCATCAGCTGGTCGGCAACTTTCAAGGCCAGGTCGGGCTCGACACCGCGACTGACATAGACCTGCGCCAGTTCCTGGCGTTCAAATTCCGGCTGCGTTTCCAGCTCCCGGCGCTCGCGCTCAAGATCGGCGGCTTCCGTGTCGGATTGCGAACTGACCGAAACATATTCCCCTGCGGCCATGGACATGGCGCCAGCCACCAATCCCGCGACACCGGCAACCAGAACGTCAGAAGTTGCCGCTGACGCTGCCGCCACCCCGACAATGAGGCTGGCGGTTGAAACGATGCCGTCATTGGCGCCGAGCACGGCTGCGCGCAGCCAGCCGACACGCTCGACAAGGTGTTTTTCTGAATGCAGACGGCTCATGACAATACTTTCTCTGACCGGGGAATGGCACGCGCTTGAATCGGGTTTAGATCCGCGCCTGAGCACTTTTGTAGCACGGCTTCCAGCTTTTTAACTGACACAGATCAAGGGCGGAAAAGGACCAGCGATCAAATGCGGAAAAATTGGGGAATTTTTCGCTGTGTCGGCCATTGGCCTTGAGTGACGTGCAGGCATCGTTATGGTCTGTCCAAGCCGATTGTCTTCGAGGAAAACCTGAAATGACCGAACTGACTGTCGCTGCGGTGCAAATGGCATGCAGCCCGGATGTCAAATCCAATCTGGACCGGATGGAGGTCCTTGTCAGGACGGCTGCCGGGCGCGGCGCCGGTCTGGTCGTACTGCAGGAACTCTTTGAAGATGTGTATTTCTGCAAGGACAAGGACCCCAAACATTTCGCCAAGGCTTCGCCCCTGCAGGACCATCCGACCATCCAGCGATTTTCCAGCCTGGCGCGGGAGCTTGGCGTCGTTTTGCCGGTGTCGTTTTTCGAACGCGCCGGCGCGGATTATTTCAATTCACTGGTGATGATCGACGCTGACGGCAGCATTTCCAAGACTTACCGCAAAAGCCATATTCCCGATAACCCCGGCTATTGGGAAAAGACCTATTTTTCCGAGGGCGATACAGGCTTCATGGTGCATGAGACCGCTGTGGGCCGGGTCGGGGCAGGGATCTGCTGGGACCAATGGTTCCCCGAGGCCGCACGCGCCATGGTGTTGATGGGGGCGGAAATACTGATCTATCCCACCGCCATCGGTTCCGAGCCGTCTTTTCCGGGTTGGGATTCCCGCGATCACTGGCAGAGGGTGATGCAGGGCCATGCCGGCGCCAATCTTGTGCCCGTCATTGCGGCAAACCGGATCGGGGTCGAAAAGGGCGACGGTTGCGAGGTGATATTTTATGGCTCATCCTTCATCGCAGATCATACCGGCGCAAAGATCGCGGAGGCGGACCGGGTCAGCCAAAGCGTGATAACCGCAACCATCGATCTTGCCGAGATGGCCGAAACACGCCGGAACTGGTGCGTGTTCCGCGACCGCCGTCCGGACCTCTATTCCATCCTGCAATCACCATCCCCGGACTGGCTGAAGCCGCGCTGACCTGCGATTGGCTTAGGTCTGTCGAGTGAAAACGCTGAACTGGAAGGATTGGTCCGATCCCCAGGGAGTCACATGATGGTGCTTGCGGCTGTCAATGAGCCGGAAACCGCCGCCCAGCGCGGCTGCAAGGCTTTCGGGATCATAGCGGACAATCGGCAGGCCGCTGCATTTTTCGGGCCCGTCAAGGGCGAAGGTGGCGATTATGGCCGTGCCGCCGGGCTTGAGAGCTTCGGTCAGGTTGGCAAGATAGGCGGCGCGGGCTGATGGCTCGGTCAGGAAATGAAATGCCGCGCGGTCATGCCAGATGTCGTAGGTTCTCGACGGTCTCCATTCGGTGATATCGGCGACGACCCAATTGATTCTATCAGCTGCCATGCCCAATCTTGCCTTTGCCGTAGCCAGCGCTGCTTCGGAAAGATCAAGAACGGTGAGATCGGTAAAGCGTCGGGCAACCAGTTCGTCGACCAGCCGCGACGCACCGCCGCCAATATCGATGACGCCGGATGCGGGCGACCCGCCATTGGCCAGGACAAGTTCCACAGAGATTTCGGGTTTCTGCTGAAACCAGCTGACCTCGGCTTCCCCCTTGGCGGAGTAGACCTTTTCCCAATGCGTCTTGCGGCTTTCGGTTTCCATGCAAAGTCAATATCAGCGCCGCCAATGGCGGGTCAATGATTTCGGATGGTGGTCGGGGCAAATTCCCGAACGGCGGTGAAAACCGAGGACCCTGCATTCAGGCAGCGGCGGCCAATTGCCGAAGGATGTTGACCAGCCTGTCGCCGGCCTCTTCAACCGTGCCATTGTTTTCAATCACGCTTTTTGCGCCTGCATAGGCGATGTCCGGCGGCGTGCGTTCGAGACGCTCCCTGATTTCGGCCTCGCTTTCCCGTCCGCGCGCTGCAAGCCTTTCGGCCAGGATTTCAGGTCTGGCGACCACTTCCACGACGTGAATGCGGTCAAAGGCCTTTTCGAATTTCTCCAATGCCGAGCGCGAACCGTTCACGATGACAATCTTGCCGGACCGAACCTGTTGGACCGCATTTGCCGGTATTCCGTAGGATTGGCCATGCGCCTGCCAGGAGACAGCAAAATCCCCGCGCGCCAGATATTCGGCAAATTCCTCGTGCGACAATGCGATATGGATTTCGCCCGCCATATCCTCACGCGTAATGGCCCGGAGCAGAAAGACATAGCGATCGTCGCCCGCCAAAATACGATGGGCATAATCCATCAAAGTATCCTTGCCGGCGCCGCTGGCACCCACAATGGCCACCAATGTGCCGATCTTTGCCGCTGCGTCCGGTGATGTCATGTTGCGGGCGTTCTTTCAGGGAAAATGCTGCAACGGCGCGCATTTCGACTTTGGGCAAGTCCGGGCACGTTAGGTTTGTTTTGTTCCTCAGGCAAATTTTCTTTGCCGCGCCCCGGCAAGCGGTAATATTTTCAGCACCGTAAAGGGTTGGTCGCGCTCCGGTTCGACAAACAGCGCGATATCGCGCACCGCCAGCGGCTTGCCGATGAAGTCGCTGAATTGGTCTAGCAGTTCAATGCGGATCGCCTCGCGTCTTTCAACCGGCACCGGACCGGTCAATGTCATGTGGAAGCGGAAGTCTTCAAAGACATAGGGATAGCCCCAAGCCCGCAGGTTCTGCAACTGGCTTTCAGTCAGGCCCTCCGGCTTGCGCCTGGCGAAATCAACGTCGGAGGAGGGCCTTCTGAACAGGTCGAACTGGCTGACGCAGCGATCGGCCAGCAATTCGATTTCCGGGCAGAAAGCACCCGGTACCAGAGCAAAGAAATCGCCCAACCTCCCCAACGTAAGGTCGGCCATGTCAAAGCATTCAGTTTCGGACGCAAAGGCTTCAAAAGACTCCAATAAATCACGCTCACAATAACCGTCCCTGAGTTCGAACGGCGCTTTCAATGTGCCGTGAAAGCCGTAGCGGCGGGGCTCGGCAGTCAATGCCGGAATTTCGGAGACTTCCAGAATGCCGGGCTTGACCGGCTTGACCTTTCGATCCGAGAAGGCGTCACGACCCAGCCAGACGGACGCCGCCACAGCGAGCGGACTGCCTTCCGGCGGAGTGAAATAGATGGCATAGCGCATATACAGCTTCCTTGTGCCCAAGAGGCAATCGATTCCCTGACTAGGCGCGGTTCATGACAGTTTCATGATCGCTGACATGTCGCGAGTGACAGTTGCCGGAGCAAAGTGCCAAAATGCCGGTTCGGAGACAGGATGCCGGAGACATTTTCAAGCAGGCAGGCTATTGAGTGACAGTCGCCATCCGGACCATCCTTGAACAAGCGGGGCAGGAATTCATGAGCTACGGCCTTTATGTGGGAAAAAATCATACAGCGGACGGAATTGCCTTTCTTGGAGGATACGGCGACGAGCCGTCCAGCCATTGGCTGGAAATCGTGCCGGCTTGCGATCATCAACCAGGCGCGTCCATTGTGGTCGGGGTTACTCGGCAAGCGGATTTGCCCGGCCAATTGTCCGAAATTCCACAGATTTCCCACACCAGCAGGCACTTGCGGGTCAGCTACAGTTACTACAAGGGCGTGCCCGCGCCATTGACCAATGGCGGGCTCAACGAACATGGCGTCGCGGTTCGCGACATCTGGTCGACATCGCGCGCCGAACTGATCGACATGACGCCAGGGGATCAGGCCGGGCCGAATTATAGCGACCTTGCCCGCATCGTTCTCGAACGGGCAAAAACCGCGCGCGAAGGCGTGGACCTGATCGCCGGGTTGATCGGGTCGCATGGCTATTCCAGCTATGGCGGTAATTCCCATATCATTGCTGATTCAAGCGAAGCCTGGGTGGTGATCGAATTTGCCGGCGGTCGCAAATTGTGGGTTGCCGAGCGATTGAATGAAAATGCGATCAGGGCGTCGCGACCGGGTTTTATCGGCGAAATTCCAGCCGCGCCGGACGGTGATTTTCTCTATCCGGTCCATTTCATGGATCTCGCCTTTGAAAAAGGCTGGTTCGATCCACAAGCCGGCAAACCCTTCAATGTCAACGCCATCTATGGCGATGGCAAGGGTCCGTGGGACGGGGTGAAATGGATTGAGGCGGAAATGCTGGCGCGTGCCCGCCGCCCGCAAAAAATCGGACTGGCTGACATGTTCTGGGCCGTCAGGACCGAAACCTTGACCGGTGACACGGCTGGATACGGTCAGGTGGTGGCGTTGATAGATCCGCCTCACAGCGCGTTGCGCATGATGTGGCATGCGCCTATTGGCGCGCTGGCGGCCCCCTTCATGCCGGTCTATCTCGGCGCGACCACAGTACCCGAAGAATATCGCCAGCATCGTTACCTGACGGCAGGCGAGGATTCGCGCTTTGTTGATCTGCGCCACGCCGAAGGCGGCCAGCCGCAATCCTTGTCGATTGTCCCGCAGGGCACAGAGGCGACCCGATCCGCCGTCCATCTGTTCAAACGGCTTCTCTATCTGATGATGCAGGATCACCCGAAATTCCTGCCGGAAGTAACCGCTGCCTGGGAAGGTGTCGAAAACCGCCTGATCGATCTGGATAGCACCATTTCAAAGACTGCCGGCATATTGTTGAATGCCGGCCAGGCCCAATTGGCGCAGGCATGCCTTGACTATTTCACCACCACCGAATTGCTTGCGGGGCTGAGGCTGGGTGAGCAATTGGCGACAGGGATGGAAGCGCGCATCCGCACAAGTACCGGATTCAGCCCATCGCCAAAGCCGTTGTCCGCAAAGCAGATCTGGTGACGGCCTGTGCGCCGTCGCATCGCTTGTCCAAATTAGTCAGCAAATGCCTGTGCTCAGTCCAATATTCAATGTCAGGCGCCTGAGAGCTCTTTCAGGATATCTTTGGCGGCTTCCCGCATGGGGGCGATGACCGGTTTCAACAGGCTGATCCTGTCAAATCCCTGATTTTCGGCCAAGGAGGCCCGCAAGGCCTGTCCGAAAACCATGCGCAGTTCGGTGCCGACATTGAATTTGCAGATGCGGCTGTTCTGCGCGAGCCAGCGACGGGTCTCGGGCGGAATTCCGCTGGCACCGTGCAACACCAGCGGCATGGTGGTGACGGCTTCGACCGCGCGAAGCGCGTCAATATCCAGAGAACCGGTCTTTTCGGTTTGCAGATGCACATTGCCAATGGATATGGCCAGGGCGTCGGCGCCTGCGAACTGGTTGAACCGGGCCGCTTCTTCAGGTGCGGTGAGATTTGATTGATGTCCGCCGGAATAGCCGACAAAGCCCACTTCGCCTTCCACCGAGACACCGGACTTTCCGGCAAGGGCGACGATCCGGCTTGTCATTTCGATGTTTTCATCGATCGGCAGCTTGGAGCCGTCAAACATCACCGAGGTGAAGCCGTGGTCTATGCCCTGCCGGCATTCATCAATGCTGTAGGCATGGTCAATGTGGCAGACCACCGGAACGCTCGCCTGATCGGCGAGATGACGAAACATCGCCGCCATGACGGGGATGGGCGTATGGGCCCGGCATCCCGGACCGGCCTGCAGGATCACCGGCAGGCCCGTCTCTTCGGCGGCCTCCACAAAGGCCACAGCATCTTCCCAGCCGAGAACCACGAGACCGGCGACGGCGTAGTGGCCGGTCATTGCGGGCGTAAGCACATCACGGAGATTGGCGGCGGTCATTTGAACTTTGCCACCATGTCCTTGATGCCGGGAATCGTCTCGATCTGCCAGGCGTGGTCCGGCTGGAAATATTGCACCAGCGACCGCTGGCTCAATCCGCCGAGAATGGTGAAATAGTACATTTCGTAACCGGGTGCGACCACGCAGGGGTGATAGCCCTTTTCCAGGATGATGGTTGAACCGTCAACAATATGGAACGCATCGCCGACCTTGCCGTCTTCCTTCTGGACCAGTTGCATGCCGAAGCCAATGGGCGGCCGGAACCGGAAATTGTAAGTCTCGTCATGGCGGGTTTCCACCGGCAGGCGGTCGGTGTCATGCTTGTGGGGCGGAAAGCCGGACCATCCGCCCTGGCCGACCGTGAAGAGTTCCGAAACCAGCAAGCGGCCCACGTGACCGTGATATTTAGAGCCGAGAATGTGCTTGATCTTGCGATGGGTCTTTGTGTCATCGGACCCGTACTGGATCATGTCGATATCTGCGGTGCGCACGGCGAAGGGTTCAAGCTCCGTGTCAAAACGCGCGCCGGCGATGAAGATTTCGGCATTTTCGCTGATGCAGACGATGCGGGCAGGGGCGCCGACCGGCACATAGACGCCTTCAGGCTCACCGTCCCAAACATCGATCCCACGGTTGCCTATGCCTGAAAACGCTTGGCCGGCAATTTCGACATCGACACTGCCGGTTGCCGGCACGATGCAGGTTTCATAATTCGGAACCGCATATTCAAACGCCTGGCCGCGCGCCAGCTTGACAATATTGAAATAGTTGAGCGGAACGCGGGTATCGTCACAATCAATGATAGCCCTATTGGCATTTTCAAAGGGTGGAATGTGCATTGGGGGCAACCTTTCCAGGATTGTTGATAGCGTAATTTTCAATGAAGTCCCGGATTTCCGCGGTGGTCGGCATGGCCGCCGCGCATCCAACCCGGGAGACAACAATGGCCGCTGCAGCCGAGCCATTGGCGACGCAAGTCTCCAGCGGCAAGGATCGCGACAGGGCGGAGCAGAAACCGGCCATGAAGGCATCGCCGGCTCCAGTCGGTTTGAGTGCGGTCACTTCAAAAATACCGGTCTTGAAACTGCCCTGCTGTCCGTAAGTGATGGAGCCCAGTGCGCCCATCTTGTAAACTGAGACGCCGCCGCGGGCCTTGGCCAGATTGGCGGCATAGGCCGAACCATCCGCGCCTTGACCGGCAAGAACGGCAAATTCCTCGTCATTGCCGATGACAATGTCGGCAGCTTCCGCCGCCTGCCTGCAAATCCGGGAGGCTTCTTCAATCGACGGCCAGGAGTAGGGGCGGTAGTCCACATCCATGATGACCGGAAGTTGGGACTTGCGCGCCAGTTCAATCGCTTCGATCGTCGCCTGGCGCGAGGGTTCGCACGCCAATGATGTTCCGGTGAAAATGAAAGCGCCATAAGCGGCATAGTCAATGGAGCGCACCAGATCGGCAGTCATTGCGAAATCCGCAGCGCCGTTGCGGTAGATCACCGATTGGCAGTTTTGCGCCCGCGTTTCCACCACGGCGAGCGAGGTTCGATTTTCACCGGCCACCTTGCTGACATGTCTGGCGTCAATTCCGAATTTGGCAAGTTGGGCGAGCACGTAGCGGCCAACGCTGTCTTCCGAAACGGTGGAAACCAGGCTGGCCCGGCATCCCTGCCGGGTAAGGCCGGCGGCTATGTTGGCGCTGGAGCCGCCGAGCATGGCCTTGAAATTGTCCGCGTCTTCTATCGTGGTTCCTGGCGGATCGGCATAGAGATCCATGCCGGCCCTGCCGAGCACGAGAAAATGCGGATCCTTGATTTCGAGATTCGTCGTCATACGCCTGGCCTCTGGCCGGCGCGACCGCTTTCCTGCTTTTCCCGCGCTGCTGAAACGCTTGCGCGCTTCGATGTTTCAGGCATGCCGACTTCCCACCAGCTATGGCCTTCATCCGTCCAGCCAATATGGGCGTCGACCTTGAGGGTAATGACATAGGTTCGGTCCGAGGCTTTCGCACGGCCAAAGGCATCGGCAAAGCCGCTCATGTCGGCAACGGTTTCCGCCCCGGCGCCCATTGCCTTGGCGTGGGCTTCGAAATCCACGGCGAAGGGTTCGACGGCAAGCTTGCAATCGGCGATCAGATTGTTGAACGAGGCGTTGCCGGTATTCTTTTGCAATTTGTTGATGACGGCAAAACCGCCATTGTCGCAGACGATCACAATCATCTTGTGACCCGACAGGACCGAGGAATAGATGTCTGAATTCATCAGCATGTAGGAACCGTCGCCGACAAAGACGATGGTGTCCTTTTCCGGCGAGGCAAGCTTTTGGCCGATACGGGCGCCCCAGCCGCCGGCGATTTCATAGCCCATGCAGGAAAATCCGAATTCGACATCGACGGAGCCGACCGAAAGCGTGCGCCAATTGGCGGTCACTTCAGCTGGCAGGCCGCCCGCTGCTGCCACAATCCGGTCTTCGGGGTCGCACAAAGCATTGACTGCGCCGATGACATGCGCATAGGAGGTCGGCCGGTTGGTTTCTTCCGGTCGTGCAGCGCGGACATTTCCGGCAACATAATCCTGCCAGGCGCGCCGCTCCTGACCTGCCAGCGAGGTCCATTCCGCCGGGCTGTGATAGGGCCCCAGCGCATTGTCCAGTTGTTGCAGGCTTACCAGCGCATCGCCCACCACTGCCGTTGACAAATGCTTTGTCGCATCGTGGCGTCCGACATTGATCGACACAATCCGCGCATCCGGCTTGAAGACAGTCCACGAACCGGTGGTGAAATCCTGAAGCCGGGTGCCAACGGCGATAATCATATCGGCGCGGCCGGCGAGTTCATTGGCGGAGTTTGAGCCAGTCACCCCGACAGGCCCGACATTGAGAACATGATCGTGCAGCAGATTGGCGCGGCCGGCGATGGTCTCGGCAATCGGGATTGAATGTCTTTCGGCAAAATCGGCAACGAACTTTGCAGCGCCTGAATATTGAACGCCGCCGCCGGCAATGATCAGCGGCCTGCTGGCGCCGGCAATCAGTTCCGCCGCCTGCTGGATTTCAAAAGGATCGGGCGCTGCACGGCGGATGCGGTGGATGCGCTTGGCGAAGAAGCTTTCTGGATAATCAAAGGCCCAGCCTTGCACATCCTGCGGCAAAGCCAGGAAGGCCGGTCCGCAATCAGCGGGATCGAGCATGGTGTTGATTGCCATCGGCAACGACTGGATGATCTGGGCCGGATGGGTGATGCGGTCCCAATAGCGGCTGACCGGCTTGAAGGCGTCGGTCACCGACAGAGACGGATTGCCGAAATGCTCGACTTGTTGCAGCACCGGATCGGGCAGGCGGGTGACAAAGCCGTCGCCGCACAGCATCAAAACGGGCAGTCGATTGGTATGGGCAATGCCTGCCGCCGTCAGCATGTTTGCAGTGCCGGGGCCGGCCGAGGCGGTTGCGAACATGAAGCGTTTGCGCAATTGCTGCTTGGTGAAACCGATTGCAGCCATGGCCATCGATTGCTCGTTCTGGCCGCGGTAGAGCGGCAGCACATCGCGGTGCTCGTACAGCGATTCGCCAAGACAGGTGACATTGCCGTGGCCGAATATGCCGAAGCCGCCGGCGCAAAGCCGCACTTCCTGCCCGTCAATCTCGATGAACTGCATGGCGAGGTGCTCAACAATCGCTTGAGCCATGGTGCGGCGTCTGGTCTGGTTTTCGGCTTGCATTGTTGTTGCTCCGGGTCGTTTTGCGGATCGGTTTGAAAGAGGCTTGACGTTTAACCTAATTCAGGACAATCTATATTGCAACCGGTTGCAATGAAATTTGCCAGAAGGTTCAGGCAGTGCGAGAAATTGGCATAGGAATAATAGGGGCCGGCTATATGGGCAAGGCCCATGCGGTGGCCATGCATGCCGTCGGCGCCGTGTTTGACACGCAATTGCGGCCGCGACTGGAAATGATATCCACGCGCTCGCAGTCCGGCGCGGAGGAAAAGGCCCGGCAACTGGGCTTTGCCCGCGCCACGTCCGATTGGCGGGCATTGGTCAATGATCCGGCCGTCGAGGCGGTTATCATTGCCTCGCCGCAGGAAACCCATCTTGAAATTGCCTTGGCTGCAATGGCGCTCGGCAAGCCGGTTTTCTGTGAAAAGCCGCTGGGCTGCAGCGTCGCTGAAAGCCGGACTATGGTGCAAGCCGCCCGCAAGCACGGCGTCGTCAACATGACCGGCTTCAATTATATCCGCACGCCGGCCTCGCAATTGGCCCGCAACATCATTTCCAGCGGCGAAATCGGCGACGTCACCTATTTTCGCGGCGAACACACCGAGGATTTTCTGGCCGATCCGCGGGCGCCCGCCACCTGGCGCACCGAGGGTGAAGCCCATGGCGCGATCGGTGATCTTGCGCCGCACATGATCAATGCCGCTTTCGCCCTTGTCGGCCCTGTCGCAAGTCTGGTGGCGGATTTCGAAACTGTTCACGGCACGCGCCCCTCTCCAGCGGGCGAACGCCCTGTTACCAATGATGATCAGGGCCAGTTCCTGTGCCGGCTTGAAAGCGGCGCGATGGGAATGCTGTTTTTCAGCCGCATCGCGACCGGCCGGAAGATGGGCTATGCCTATGAGGTTTTCGGCACCAAGGGGTCGATCCGCTTCGACCAGGAGGACCAGAATGCCCTTTGGCTGTACAAGTCCGACGTCGCGCCTGACCGGCAGGGTTACACCAAGATCCTGACAGGTCCCGAGCATCCTGATTATGCCAATTTCTGCCTCGGGCCTGGCCACGGCACCGGCTACCAGGACCAGATCATCATTGAAGCGCGCGATTTTCTCAAGGCTATCGAACTGGGTCAGTCGATCTGGCCGACCTTCGAAGACGGCCTTTATGTCGACCGCGTTGTCGAAGCCATGCGGCAATCCAAACGGGGCCGCTCATGGATCGAAGTCGCGTCGATTTGATCCCTATGTCCTTCACCCTGCAAACCACACGAAAGAGTTGAAATTCCATGACAATAAAGCTTGGCAATGCACCGTGCTCCTGGGGCATCGAGTTTGCGGCAGATCCCAGCTATCCGGCCTGGCAGAAAGTTCTCGACGAGTGCCGTGAAGCCGGTTACCGCGGCATCGAACTGGGACCCATCGGCTATATGCCGGAAGATCCGGCGATCCTGGGCGATGCTCTGGCCCAACGCGAACTTGAATTGATCGGCGGCGTCGTGTTCCGCCCCTTTCACGATCCGTCCGCCTGGGAAGAGGTCCTGGATGCATCGCTCAGGACCTGCAAGGCGCTGCAGGCCCATGGCGCCCGCCATCTTGTGCTGATTGATTCCATTTCGCCGCGCCGCGCGCCGACCGCCGGCAGGCCGTCGGAAGCCGAGATGATGTCGGCGGACGAATGGAAGGGATTCATCAGCCGCATCCGGCAGGTGGCTGAAATCGGCACGAACCAGTTCGGGCTGACAACGTCCATTCACCCGCACGCCGCCGGTTTTTGTGATTTCGAGCCCGAAATCGAGCGCCTGCTGAATGAGATCGACGCCGACATTCTGAAAATATGCCTTGATACCGGTCATTCGCACTATGCGGGATTTGACCCGGTGGCCTTCATGGACCGGCATATGGACCGCATTGCCTATATGCACTTCAAGGATATCGATCCGAAGGTCAAGGCGAAGGTGGTTGCCGAGCGCACCAATTTCTACAAGGCTTGCGGCGAGGGCATTTTCTGCAATCTCGGAGACGGCGAAACCGATTTCCCGGCAGTTCTTGCGCGGCTGGAAGCCTCCGGTTATCAGGGCTGGTGCACGGTGGAGCAGGATTGCGACCCGAATGGCCCTACATCGCCGCTCGACGACGCGAAGGCAAACAGAAAATATATCGAATCAATCGGCATCAAGTGACAGGCAGGACCATGACAAAACTCAAATGGGGAATGATCGGCGGCGGCGAAGGCAGCCAGATCGGTCCAGCGCATCGCATCAGCGCCAATCTCGACGGGCTATATGAATTCACTGCAGCAGCCCTTGATGCAAACCCCGAACGCGGCCGCGACTATGCCGTCCGTCTCGGCGTTGCGGCAGACCGCGCTTATGGCGACTGGCGCGAAATGCTGGCTGGAGAGAAGGGCAGGGAGGATCGGGTTGACCTGGTGACGGTGGCGACCCCCAATGCGACCCACTACGAAATCACCAAGGCGTTTTTGGAAGCCGGGATCAACGTATTGTGCGAAAAGCCGATGACGATGACGGTTGAGGAAGCCGAGGACATTGCCGCTGTCGCCAGCAAGACCGGGAGCATCTGCGCGGTCAATTACGGCTATAGCGGATATGCCTTGGTGCGCCACATGCGCGCCATGGTGGCGCGCGGTGATCTGGGCAAGGTTCGCTTGATCAAGACTGAATTTGCCCACGGGTTTCATGCCGATGCGGCCGATGCCGACAATCCCCGGGTTCGCTGGCGTTATGACCCGGCGCAAATCGGCATTTCGGCGCAATTCGCCGATTGCGGCATTCACGCGCTGCACATGGCAAGCTACATCGCCAACCAGCAGGCGCGCGAATTGTCTGCCGATTTCATCTCCTGCATCGAAAGCCGCACGCTTGAAGACGATGCCATGGTCAATATCCGGATGGATGGCGGCGCGGTATGCAGGCTTTGGACCAGCTCGGTGGCAGTTGGACGGATGCACGGGTTCAACATCCAGGTATTCGGTGAAAAGGGCGGCCTGAGATGGGCGCAGGAATGGCCGAACCAGTTGTACTGGACGCCGCTCAACGGGCGCACGGAAATCATTGAACGCGGTGCGTCAGACCTGTCGCCCGAAGCCAAGCGTGCGTCGCGGGTTACCATTGGTCATGCCGAGGGCATGCCTCTGGCATTCGCCAATATCTACGCCGATCTGGCCGAAGTCATCTCTGCGCGGAAAGAAGACAGGGCCGCCGATCCCGCAGCCTGTCATTTCCCGCTGGCTGAAGACGGCCTGCGCTCGATGGCCGCCATTCGGGCCGCCGTGCAATCGGCCAAAAACCAGAGTGCGTGGGTTGATGCGCGCCCGGACAGCCTGCGGGGCTGAACCCGCTATTTGGCAAGGATCGGGCGCAAGCTCTTGCGCTCGACAATATTGCAGGGAAACAGCCGCAATTCCGGGCTCCGGTTTGGATTTTCAACAGCGCCGACCACCAGTTCGACCGAACTCAGGACGATGTCGTTGACAGGTTGATGAACGGTTGTCAGGTCGTAGGCATCCCAGGCCGACATGGTCATGTCGTTGAAGCCGAGAAAGCCGATGTCTTCGGGGATGCGAAGGCCGCGGGCGCGGGCGGCGTCCATCGCGCCCATGCAGATCAGGTCATCGCCGCAAAAGACTGCCTGCATGGCAGGTCCCTGCAGCATTTCGACCATGCCGGCCTTGCCGGCTTCATAAGTGTAGCTGTCGGCAAAGCCCACTGACACGAGTTCCAACCCCAACTCCTCCGAACGACGCCTGAAACCTGCCAGCCTGTCGCGGGTCGAGGTTGCGCTTTCGGGTCCGCCGAGCACCGACACCTGGCGGTAGCCGCGATCATGCAGTGTTTGCGCGGCCATGCTTCCGGACGCCTGATTGTCGATGCCGACGACATGAATGGCGGCAGTCTCGTCATATTTTCCAAATGTATGGATCACCGGAATTCCGGCGCGGCGATAGGCGCTGGCGAAATCAGCAGGCAAAGTCGAAGTGGCGATGATGACGCCGTCGACATCATATTGCCTGAGCAGGCTGAGGGATTTGTGTGGATCGGTCTCGTCGGTCAGGTTGACAAGCAGCGGGCGGTAGCCGCGGCGCTGCAATTCACGCGTGAACATGTCAAAGACCTGCAGGAATACCGGATTCTGGAAGTTGTTGGCGACAAGGCCGATCAGTTTGGTGCGCTTGGTCGTCAGGCTGCGGGCAATCAGCGAGGGGCTGTAGCCCAGTTCGCCTGCCGCCTTTTCAACACGCCGCCTCGTTTCGGGCGAAACGCTGGCGCCCTCCGTAAAACTGCGCGAGACTGCGGATGTGGAAACACCGGCGCGCAATGCTACATCCTTCAATGTGATGGCCATGCAACCTCCTGAATGTCAAAACGCCGTCGACGCGGCAATCATAGAGCCGACGCCTTCAAATTTCCATAAGTAATTGCAATACATCGATATTTCTTGCATTTGCTGCAGAAGGCCGATGAAGCCTGCGCCAACCGGCAAAATTGGCAAAGTATTTCATTTTTCGTCAACCAAGTTTTGCAATGTAATGGTTGCACATATTTCAGGTTAACACCAAAGGTATTATATTGTTTGAACATGCTGCCAAAGTTTATGTTTCAAAAAAGGTTGGCATTGAGCAATATTATATCCTGAGGAGCAGGTATATGCGCGAAGCACGTACGCCCAGACTTGCAGTGCTTATCGACGGAGAAAATATATCAGACAAGTTTGCCGACGGGCTATTTGCTGAGATTGCCAAGCTTGGTGATGCCGGCGTCAGGCGTATCTACGGGAATTTCTCCCAGGATAGTATGCGAGGATGGCCGGGTGCATTATCCCGTCACGCACTGGTTGCGGTACATCATTCGCCGATGGTGTCGGGTAAGAATGGCGCCGACATCACCTTGGTGATTGATGCCATGGACCTTCTGCATTCAAACCAGTTTGACGGTTTTTGCCTGGTGTCTTCAGACAGTGATTTTACCCGACTTGCGACGCGCATACGTGAACATGGCCTGGAGGTTTATGGATTTGGCAGGCAAAAAACATCTGAAAGTTTTCGCCATGCCTGTCGTCGCTTTTTCTTTACGGAAGGTCTTGAATGCCCGGTTGTCGTAAAGTCCGTGCCGTCTCAAGTTGCACCCAAAACGGTTGTTCAACCAATAAGCGCGACCGCACCGTCGAAGACTAAATTCAAGGATGCGAAAAAGAAAATACAAATGCTGAAACACCACTATGGCCTGGCTAAATTGAAAGGCGGTTGGATGCAGGTTCTGGAATTGGAAAACAGGATCATGAAAGGGCAACCGAATTTCAACCCAGCAGATTTTGGATGTTCGGACATTGGTGAATTGGTCCGGAAAACCAACTGTTTCGAACTCTCCACGCAGAGCGGTATCTTGAATTTCAGGCCAAAAGTCGAAAACAGGAACGCTGTTTAGCCAGTCGGACGCAGTTTTTAACCATCACAACCAATCGCCCGCAAATGTCTGTCCCGGCGCGCGCCATCCTCGCCAATTTCCTTCGTCCGGGTGTTTTCTGAGCGGCAATGCCCATGTCGAATTGTGATGTCACTTAGGTCCGGCAAGCGGTTCGGAATCTGATAATTCGCAAAGGTCAGTACACAGATAAAGCATGGAAATGATTAACAAAAATTGGTATACTCCGCCGGAGTTCAAGCTTCAAAAATTAAAAGAAATAGTTAACTTTATTAGGCCCTGTTGACAAAGTGGATTCCCAAATCATCTGAATTCTGATTCAAAGCTTCCTTTTGGGAGGCTGATATGGCTCGTGGTGACCTTACTGACGCTGAATGGAAGATTATCGGGACACTATTGCCGTCAGAGCGG
>JBGSIT010000001.1:0-17775 GCA_041742335.1 Rhizobiaceae bacterium | reverse complement strand
GCGGACGGCGGCGCGGCGGTGGCGGCGGCGGCGGTGGCCGTGAGCGCGGCGACGACCTGCGTTACAACATGGAAATCTCGCTTGAGGAAGCCTATAGCGGCAAGACCGCGCAAATTCGCGTGCCGACCTCGATCTCCTGTGATCTGTGCTCGGGTTCAGGCGCAAAGCCCGGAACCAAGCCTGCGACCTGTGCGACCTGTCACGGTTCCGGCCGTGTGCGCGCCACGCAAGGCTTCTTTTCCATTGAGCGGACCTGCCCGACCTGCCAGGGTCGCGGCCAGACCATTGCCGATCCCTGCACGAAGTGCCAGGGCCAGGGCCGCATTCACGAGGAACGCTCGCTGTCGGTCAATATTCCATCCGGCATCGAAGATGGTACCCGCATCCGCCTGCAGGGCGAGGGCGAGGCGGGTCGGCGCGGCGGCCCGTCCGGCGACCTCTACATCTTCATGTCGGTCAAGCCGCACTCCTTTTACAAACGCGACGGGGCTGATCTCTACTGCACCGTGCCTGTTTCGATGGTGACGGCCGCCTTGGGCGGCAAGTTCGAAATCTCCACCCTGGACAACACCAAGTCACGCGTCACGGTGCCTGAGGGCACCCAGACCGGCAAGCAGTTCCGCCTCAAGGGCAAGGGCATGCCGGTATTGCGCACCAACCAGACGGGCGATCTCTATATCCAGATCATCGTGGAAACGCCGCAAAAGCTGACCAAGCGCCAGCGTGAACTGCTTGATGAATTCCAGACGCTGTCGTCAAAGGAAAACAACCCTGAATCCACCGGCTTCTTTGCCAAGATGAAGGATTTTTTCGACACGCTGAGCGATTGACCGCCGGCCCGACCGATGGGAGCGCTGCCAGGCTGAATTACGATATGGCGCAGACCCGCCCGCACCCGGCTGGTACTATCATCGGTCTGCCGGCTTACCACTCGTCCGTGGCGGCGGTGCTTGCATCACTGGGCATCGGCGTTAGTCTACGCAATCCCGTCAATTCGCCCCACTGGCGCTCCTGAAGCGTCCTGCTTTCGGTTCAGGCTTGCCCTTTCTGCCGTCGGCTTGCCTTTCCGGCCATCCTTGGCCATAGCTGGGCGAAATGTTTTCTGACTGCCAGCATCCGGTTCATCCATGCCTCACAAGGTTGCCATCCAACGCCTTCACCTCACCGACTTCCGCAATTATGCGTCGGTCGGCCTGAGCCTGGACGAGCGTCATGTGGTGCTGACGGGCGACAATGGTTCGGGCAAGACCAATCTCCTGGAAGCCGTGTCTTTCCTCAGTCCCGGACGCGGCCTGCGCAGGGCGGTCTATGGCGATGTCGCCCGGGTTGACGGATCAACCGGATTTACAGTCTTTGCCGAGGTTGACGGCATGGATGGGCCGGTGGAGATCGGCACAGGCATCGGCACGCAGGAAGAAGGCCAGTTGCGAAAGCTGCGTCTCAACGGCACGCCGGCGCGTTCGGTTGACGAATTGCTTGATCACTTGCGCATCCTCTGGCTGACGCCTTCAATGGACGGCCTGTTTACCGGCGGTGCATCCGACCGGCGCAGGTTTCTCGACCGGCTGGTCTTGTCGCTGGATCCGGCGCATGGGCGACGGGCGGCAGATTTCGAGAAGGCCATGAAGATGCGCAACAAGCTGCTGGAAGAAGGCCGCCCCGACCCGGTCTGGCTGTCCGGCATCGAGCGGCAAATGGCGGAACTTGGCGTCGCCATGGCGCTGGCGCGGCATGAAATGACGGGCCTATTGATCAAGCTGGCCGAGGCGCGGCCGGATCAGGGCGGTTTTCCTTCCGCCGCAATTGAACTCAATGGATTTCTTGACGGGGAATGGGGCAAGGCAGCGCTGGATCTGGAAGAACGTTATGCCCGGTTGCTGCAGGACGGCCGCTACCGTGACCAGTCGGCGGGCCGCACGCTTGAAGGACCGCACAGGGCCGACCTGATGATCCGGCATCGCCAGAAGGACATGGATGCGGCACGCTGTTCGACAGGTGAGCAGAAGGCCTTGCTGGTCGGCCTCATTCTGTCCCATGCCGGCCTGGTGGCCACAATGACCGGACATGCGCCACTGTTGCTGCTTGATGAGATTGCCGCCCATCTCGACGAAGGCCGGCGGGCGGCCCTGTTTGACCTTGTCGACGGACTTGGCGGCCAGGCCTTCATGACGGGGACGGACGAGGCGATGTTTGCAGCGCTTGGCGATCGCGCCCGCTTCCTGACTGTTGCCAACGGAACCGTTTCCGGATGACAATCAAACATCAGTCGAAAGGTCCACTTGCCATGCCGGAAGAACCCAGCCTCGCCCCAGAGGAAATTTCCCGCTACATGCGCCACATCCTGCTGCCGGAAATCGGCGGCATGGGCCAACAGCGGCTGAAGGCGGCGCGCGTGCTGGTGATCGGCGCCGGCGGGCTGGGTTCGCCGGTGCTGCAATATCTGGCGGCTGCGGGCGTGGGCACGATCGGCATCATCGACGACGATATCGTGTCGCTGTCCAATCTGCAGCGCCAGGTCATTCATTCCACTGACCGGATCGGCCAGGCCAAGACCACCAGCGCTGCAACCAGCATCTCCGCCATCAATCCGCTGGTCAAGGTGGTCGCCCACCAGGTGCGACTGACCGGGCAGAACGCCGATGCGCTGCTTGAGGGGTATGATTTGCTGGTCGACGGTTCGGACAATATCGCCACACGTTATCTTTCCGCCGAGATTGCCGAAGCCCACCGGATATTGCTGGTTACCGGCGCAGTCGGTCGTTTCGACGGTTCGGTGACAGTGCTTGCCCCTTTCGAAAACGGCCCGGACGGCAAGCCGCTGCCGCGTTATGTCGATCTTTTTCCGGAAGTCCCTCCCGAGGGCATGTTGCCGGTCTGCGCCGAGACCGGCATCCTCGGCGCCTTGACCGGTGTCATCGGAACGCTGATGGCCATGGAAGTCATCAAACTGGTCACCCGGACAGGCGAGCCGCTGTTTGGCAGGCTGCTGCTTTACGATGGATTGGCGGCGCGATTTGAAGCCATCAAATATCGCAGGCGATCGGATTGATCAGTCCCGTCCCGGCAATACCCGGTCTGGCGGGCGATGGCCGTCAAAGAAGGTGCGGATATTGATGATCACCTTCTCGCCCTGATCGACGCGGCCTTCAATCGTTGCCGACGATACATGCGGCAACAACACGACCTTGCCCTCGGTGGCCAGTTTGACCAGCTTGGGATTGACCGCAGGCTCATTTTCGAACACGTCGAGACCGGCGCCGGCGATGCGGCCGTCGCGGATGCATTTGATCAGCGCCATTTCATCAATCACACCGCCGCGCGCCGTATTGACGATATAACTGGTGGGCTGCATCAGTTCGAGCCGGCGGGCCGACAGAAGGTGGAAAGTCGCAGGCGTCGAAGGACAATTCACCGAGACGATGTCGACGCGCGCCAGCATCTGGTCAAGGCTGTCCCAATAGGTCGCCTCCAGCATCTCCTCTGTCTGCGGGCTGACGCGATGGCGGTTGTGATAGTGGATGGAAAGGCCGAAGGCTTTCGCCCTCTTGGCAACTGCCGTGCCGATACGACCCATGCCGATAATGCCGATCCTCTTGCCCCAGATGCGGTGACCCAGCATCCAGGTGGGAGACCAGCCGGCCCATTCGCCCTTGCGGTCCGTCAACACCCTTGACGCTTCCGTCAGCCGGCGCGGCACGGCTAGGATCAGCGCCAGAACCATGTCGGCGGTATCCTCGGTCAGCACATTGGGCGTGTTGGTCACGGTAATGCCCTTGCGGGCGGCCGCCTCCACGTCGATATTGTCAACGCCATTGGCAAAAGTCGCGATCAGCTTGAGGCGGGGACCAGCGGCGTCAATCAACCTTGCATCGATCCTGTCGGTAAATGTCGGCACCAGAACATCGGCGCGATTGACCGCGTCGAGCAACTCCTCGTGGCTGCGTGGAGCGTCATCGACATTCAACTCGGCGTCAAACAATTCCCGCATGCGGGTTTCCACCACGTCGGGAAGCTTGCGGGTTATGTAGACTTTTGGTTTTTTCTTGTTCGTCATGAATGTTCCGCACAAATGTTGACTGGTCTTTAACCAAGTTCGGCAAGAATTGCCTTTCACCGGCCATTTTTTAACAGACGCACCGGGGAAGACAATCTTTTGTCGCCTCGCGTGCCATGAAAAAATGATGACAACCGGTCGAGGCGGCGCATTCAGGCCGTCAATCCCATGAATTGATTGATGAAACCGGAAATTATCATGAACAAGCCAAACTTCAGGAATTGCCTTGCTTTTGCTCTCGGCCTGTCGATTTTGCTCAGTGCTCCCGCCGCGAGCCTGGCGCAGGCCGCCAAGGGCATAACCGGCCTGCCTTTGCCGCGATTCGTCAGCCTCAAATCCAAGCGCGTCAACCTGCGCATCGGCCCGGGTCGTGATTATGCGGTTTCATGGCTCTATTTGAAGTCGGACCTGCCGGTTGAAATCATCCAGGAATATGACAATTGGCGTCAGGTCCGCGATGCCGACGGCACGGTGGGCTGGGTGTATCATTCGCTTTTGTCCGGAGAAAGATCCGCGTTGACCGCGCCCTGGATGCGCGGCAAGGGCGATGACATTTTCGTCGACATGCGAAATGAGCCTGCAGTCAGCGGCACGGTTACCGCCAAGCTGCAGCCTGGCGTGGTGCTGAAAATCGACGAATGCAATGGCGACTGGTGCCGTGTCGTTGCTGACGGCACACGCGGCTGGATCAGCCAGGCCGAGATTTGGGGCGCCTATCCGGGCGAAGCCTTCAGATGATCAGGCCCGCCTGGCGGGCTTCTTCCGCCAGCGATTGCATGATGCGTGGTCCGATTTGCTGGATCACAAGCCCTGCGGCAAGGCTGCCAAGCCTTCCGCAATCATTCAGGCCATAGCCCTGGGTATAGCCATGCAGAAATCCTGAGGCATAGAGATCCCCGGCCCCGGTGGTATCGACGAGTTCTTCGACCGGAAAGGCATCAATGGCGATGCGCCGGTCACCCGACAGGATGACCGATCCCTCCTCGCTTTTTGTCACCGCCGCCAGCCGGCAATCTGCCGCCATCATGGTCAGCGCCAAATCAAAGCTGGACGTCTGGTAGAGCGCCAGGGCTTCGGCTTTGTTAGCAAAGACGATGTCAACCGTGCCGCTGCGCATCAGGTCCAGGAATTCGTCGCGATATCGATCGACGCAAAAGCTGTCCGATAATGAAATGGCAACTTCACGACCGCTTTCGTGGGCGATCCTGGCGCATTCGCGGATGGCGTTCTTGGCGCGCGGCGGATCCCACAGATAGCCTTCGAAGTAGACCACCTTGGAGGCCGCCACCACCTCCGCCTCAATATCCTCCGGACCCAGTTCGACACAGGCTCCCAGATAGGTGTTCATTGAACGCTCGCCGTCCGGGGTGACGAAGATCATCGAACGGGCGGTGGGCGGATCCCGTTCAAGCGGCGTTGTCTGGAAATGAACGCCTTGCGAACGCAAATCGTGGGTGAAAATCTTTCCCAATTGGTCATCGGCGACTTTGCCGAAAAAGGCGGCCTTGCCGCCAAAACCGGCAATGCCCGCAGCCGTATTGCCGGCGCTGCCGCCTGAAGTCTCCATGGCCGGTCCCATCCGCGCATAGAGCAATTCGGCGCGCTCGGCGTCTATCAGGTTCATGGCGCCCTTGGTAATGGCATTGGCGACCAGAAAATCGTCCTCGCAGCGGGAAATGATATCAACAATTGCATTGCCCACGGTGAGTACGTCAAAGACAGTCATCAGGTCGTCCTTCGGGAAGGTTCACATTAGCAGCCCAAGCTTTTAGCCAAAATCGGCGGGATGGGAAGAGCGGCGCCCGCAAATCCTGCCCTGCTTTTGCTGTTGGCGGTGGATATCATGCTAATACCAGGCTCCAGGTGAAGCGGGCGGCGACGATGAAGAGAAATATTCCGAAGCCGATTTCCAGCTGTCGCCGGGTCAGGTAATGGGCCAGTCGCACGCCGAATGGAGCAACAAACAGCGTCAGCGGTATGACCAGCCCGACTGCAATCCAGTTGACGAAGCCGGTGGAATAGACCGGCAGTTTCGGATCGCCGAATCCGGCCGCCACATAGCCGATCAGTCCCGGAATGGAAATCAACACGCCAATTCCGGCCGATGTCGCAACGGCCCGGTGCACATTGGTTCCAAAAAGTGTCAGCCAGAGATTGCCAAGCACGCCGCCACCAACGCCAAGCAGGCCGGAAAACAGCCCGATCATACCGCCCGCCAGCCAATGGACGGGACCGGTGGGTTGAGGGCGATGCAGTTTCCAGCTTTCTCGATTGAAGATCATCTTCATGGAGACAAGGCCGGCGAAGACTGCGAAAAACAGCCGCAAAAAGCCGCCCGATACATAAGAAGCCACCACTGCGGCCAGAATCGTTCCGGCCGGCACCGCAATCAGCCAGCCTTTCAGCACATCCATGTCCACCGCGCCGCGGGCGCGATGGCCAAGAAAGGACCGAATGGATGTCGGCACGATGATGGCAAGCGAAGTGCCGACGGAAAGATGCATGCGGACCGATTCATCGACCCCGAGCAGACCAAAGACCTGATAAAAGACCGGCACCAGGATCGCGCCGCCGCCAACGCCGAACAGTCCCGCCAGAAATCCGGAGGCGGCGCCGGCGCCGACCAAAGCGAGCGCAAACAGCAGCAATTCGGTATTGGAATGCATGTCGTCTCCCGGAAGGTTTTGCCACGCGCGGCGGCAATATCCAACCGACGGCTGGCGCCGGACGGCGGATGGGGCCTATGCGGCGATCATCACAACCTTCCTTGCCTGATCGCCTTCAAGTGATCAAGGTCGAAATGCCCGCAGGCGGTACGGCTGAACGCATCAGCCAGGCAGGAAGTGCAAGCGCATTCTGGGTAGACCGGACTTTGACTACGCCGGTTTTACCATTTTCCGTCCTTGCCACATCCCATCGGCGGCATTGTCTTTGTTCCAAAGCGTTGCTCTAGCAAATCGCAGCCGAACCGGTTGATCGGACCGGGCATCAGCGCGTTGATCTGGATTCCGACCTCATCAAAGGGGCTGTCGGCA
Organism: Rhizobiaceae bacterium; assembly: GCA_041742335.1. GTDB lineage: Bacteria > Pseudomonadota > Alphaproteobacteria > Rhizobiales > Rhizobiaceae > Rhizobium_E. The sequence continues at coordinate 10,686 of JBGSIT010000001.1, read as the reverse complement.
AAGGCAACGTAGTAAAACCACCGCCCGCCCAGAACCGCGGCCACGGCGATGATGGCGGCCAGCAGAAGCTGTTTCCACCTCAATTTCTTGTTTTCCTGCGGCTTCTCTTCCATGACGAATCCTCTCAAATCTTCCCGTACGAATAGCTGCCGCCAGCGGAAGGTGACGACCGGCATTTCATTAAATCAGTTTTTTCTAATATTTTGCCGGGTGGCGCAAGCGGGAAGTCAGGCGCGCCGGATCAAAGATCGCAGTAGCGGCGTCCGGATTTTCGGCTTCTGAGGTCGAAATGGAAATGGTCCTTGTGGTTGGCGTCGCTGCCTGGTCCAAGCACCGTATTGAAATATTTGCAAGAATCGCTGCGCACAGCCTTCAGCAAGCCGCGTTCCCGGAAGGAAAAGATGCTCTTCTTGCGCACATCGATTTCCTTGCCGCTGTTGAGCACGAATTTGCCGACATCGATGGCATTTCCCTTGGCATGTTCAGACCATGGATTGCTGGATTTCGAATTCATCTTGCGGCAGGAATAAGAAGACAGCTGCCGGATGGTCTTGATTCCGGAGAAATAACGCATGCGGGCAGAGGGCACCAATTCCTTCTTGACCCATTTTGCGAAGGCCAAAGTGACCGGGCAATTCAGCGTCGCAGCCGGCTTGATATCAATGCCGCCGGCCAAGCCCTTGACCTTGATCGGATGGGCAATGCCGCAACTGCCGCCGTCGCGGATAGGCTCAAGTTCAGTGAAATCGACGCCGAGCTTTTTCAATTCCTGCCGACAGTTGCGATCGGATGCCGACAAGCCGCCAAAACTTTCGGGAACCGACATCGGATTTGAAAAGCGCGGGATGAAGGCGACCTGCTGGCCAACTTCTGCCGTCCGCTTGCCGGGCCCCGGCAGGGTGATGTCACCAGCGGCTTCGCCAATGGTCCGCGATTGGCGCTGGCCCGGCTGGATTTCAACCGGCACGTCGGTGCCGATGCCATCGACAACGGGCTGACTGGCATTGCCTTCAGCAATCTGGCCGGATTCCTCCTCGGCAAGGCTGTTGGTCTCGACGCCGAGCGCGTCGTCCATGTTGACGCTTCCGTCGCCGGAGGCCGACAGCGAGGGGGCAGGATCGGCCGGTTCTTCGTCAATCATCGGCAATTGCCGGTCGCTGCCAGTTCCTGCCAGATTGGGCGTATTGAGATAATCGGCATTGTTGCTTGTATCGCTGACAGGCTGATCGGCGGACGGATAAGCAAGATCGTCTGCAGCAATTTCGCCAGCAACCGGCATCGTTCTGCCGAGCGGTTCGATTGAACCGACCTGTGCGCCGCCATCCACTTCGCCAGGCGGCACCATCGGGTCGCCGGAACACCCAGCCGCCGCCAACAGCAAAAATGCAGGCAGCAAGGATTTAGTGAGGAGGCTATCAAACGCAATACACATGATTTTCCGCCGGAAAACAGGAAATGGACGGATCCACAAAGGCGCAATGTAGCGGATAAAGGGTTAACGAATTCTTCGCCCGGCAATGGCAAGCCTGCTGTTTCAGGCCGCCTGGCGGCCAGTTGGCTCAATATCAGGCGTCAGCAGGGAGCTGCCAGTCGATTGGCGCCAGGCCTTGTTGGACGAGGAAATCATTCGCCTTGGAAAAATGCCGGCAACCGATGAAGCCGTTATGGGCGGAAAGCGGCGAGGGGTGGGCTGCCTTCAGCACGAGGTGGCGCGAGGTGTCAACGAAGGCGGCTTTTTTCTGGGCATAATTGCCCCAGAGCATGAAGACGACGGGGTCGGTCTGCTCATTGACCCGGGCGATCACGGCATCGGTGAATTTCTCCCAGCCTTTGCCCTGATGGGAGGCGGCCAGGGAACGCTCGACGGTCAGGACGCTGTTGAGCAGCAATACACCCTGGCTCGCCCAATATTCGAGATGGCCATGGCTGACAGGCTTGATTCCGAGATCGGCCAGCAGTTCCTTGTAGATATTGACCAGCGACGGGGGAATGCGCACCCCCGGTCTGACCGAAAAACACAGGCCATGCGCCTGACCGTCGCCATGATAGGGGTCCTGGCCGAGTATGACGACCCGGACCTTGCCGAGCGGGGTCAGGTCCAAAGCCCGGAAATATTCGCTCCCTTTGGGAAAAATCGTCTTTCCCCGGCCTTTCTCAGATGTCAGAAACGCCTTCAACGCGTGCATGTAAGGGCTCGAAAATTCGCCTTCCAGCGCCTGTTTCCACTCATCTGAAAGCCGGATTGTCGCGTCGTTCATGCCGGTTCTCTCGTTGGTTGCAGCCATTATTGGCAAGCCGTTATTCTAAAAACAACCGCCAGAAGGCGGAAGGACGATAGCAATTTCATGGCAAACAGGATTAACTCCGAAGCACTTGAATTGGAAGCGCGGGAGCATAAGGTCGCCATGAAAATCACGGACGTCAAGACATGGGTCGTCGGCAATCCGCCGCCACAGGCGGGCGGACGTTACTTCATTTTTGTCAAACTGGTCACCGACGGCAATGTGGTGGGCTACGGCGAGGCCTATAATGCAACTTTCGACCCGCATCTGACGGCAAAGCTGATCGAGGATGTCGCCGCCCGCTACCTGGTCGGTCGCGATCCGCACGATATCGAAACGTTCTTTCGCCTGGCCTATTCATCCGGCTTCAGCCAGCGACCGGATGTAACGATGATGGGCTGCGTTTCCGCGCTGGAAATGGCCTGCTGGGACATTATCGGCAAGGAGGCCGGCCAGCCGGTCTACAAGCTTCTTGGCGGACAGGTGCACCACCGTATTCGCACCTATACCTACCTTTATCCGCAAAGCGGAAGCGTCTATCCTGACGAAACCGAAAACCCGAAAAATGTCTATAATGACCCCGACATCGCGGCCGAGACTGCGGCTGCCTGTGTCGCGCAGGGATTCAGCGCCGTCAAGTTCGATCCCGCCGGACCCTATACGATCTATGACGGCCATCAGCCAAGGCTTGCCGATATCGACCTTTCCGAACGCATGGTTGCGGCAGTGCGCGAAGCGGTCGGCACGAGGGCTGATATCTTGTTCGGCACCCATGGCCAGTTCACCGCTTCAGGCGCTCTGCGCATGGCGCGGGCGATCGAGAAATACAACCCGCTTTGGTTTGAAGAGCCGGTGCCGCCAGACATGCCGGAAGTCATGGCGCAGGTGGCGCGCGGCACGTCTATCCCGATTGCCACCGGCGAGCGGCTGACCACAAGGTTCGAATTCGCCAGGGTAATCGAAAATCGCGCAGCATCGATCCTGCAACCCAATCTGGGGCGGTCCGGCGGCATTCTTGAAACCAAGAAAATCGCAGCCATGGCCGAGGCCTATCATATCCAGATCGCGCCGCATTGTTATTGCGGCCCGATCGTCGCCGCCGCCAATATCCAGCTTGCCGTGACATTGCCGAATTTCCTGATTCTCGAGGCAATCAAGACTTTCGACGGTTTCCATGAAACGCTTCTCAACAAGAAGATCGAATGGGCCGACGGCCATGTCATCCCGTCAACCGATCCGGGGCTTGGCTATGAGCTCAACGAAGCTGTCTGCGATGCTCATCCCTGGAACGGCGCGCCACTGCATCTCGAGATGACGCGCGGGGCGATTGGCGTTTAAATTGCACGGTCTTGCTTTGCGTATTCAATGGAAAGCGCGGGAGTGTCGCTAGACAATAATATTCATCAGGCCAGAAAGGCCGCAACGAGTGCATAGAGGCACATTGTTGCGGTCGATATGGCTCCAAGCGTGAAGAATGTCGCCCGGACCTCGTGGTTCTGCTTGGTGGCATAAGCGAGCGCATGGGCAAGCCGGCTGGCGACATAGCCGTAAAGCAACAACGCCGCTAGCCAGACAGGCGGCGAGGACGCGACAAGCAGGAGGCCGGCGACCAGGAAGATCGGGGTGTTCTCGCCCTCATTGCGGTGCATCCGCCGCGCCCGGTCGACATAGTCGTCAATTTCCAACTGGGCCGGAAATGGGTCCGGGTTGAAAAGGGTCTTGCGCAGGTCTTCGGGCGACACAAAACCGCGATTGACGGACTGCATCCGGTAGACCGTGAAGAAGGCGTGACCGACCATCTTCAAAATGGCCAGGCTTGCGGCAATGACATAGATCCGGAAAACCGGATTTTCGAGCGCAAATGAAATCATGGCAGCACCTCCCGCAGCGCGGTGCATCACCGGAGCAAAGCCTGTGTCGCACCATTACCCGATGGGCCGCACTCTCCGCCGCCAAGCTTCGGCCGTCAAGCTGTTATGCTTAAAACGCCAAGCGCTGGGCCCTGCTCAATGATTTCGCAAACCTGATTCAGTAAGACGCTTCGCGCTTGTCATGTTCGCGCGCCCGCTTCCATGAGGCTTTGCCCCAGATACGCAAGGCGTTGTATTTGATCAGGCCCATGGTCGAAAGCCCGGCGCGCCGCATGTCTTTCAGATAGCCGTTATCGCAATCGGACCGGCTCCTGCCCTGCGGATCGGAGTAGCAGGCGTCATGGTTATAGCAGGCAATGTTCTCACCCTTTGAAGGCTTGCTGAAGGTTGCGTCATTGCAATAGACCTTGGAAGGCCGGTACGGTCGTTTGGTGGTGTTGGTGACGGGAACGGGGTTTGCCAAGGCGGCCGCAATGGGGGTCAGTGTCGCAAAAGTCAGGGCAAAAATTGTCAGTGCAATGCGGATCATGTCAAAAAGTCCTTGTCTGAAAGGCGCATGCAGCGCCGCAGTTCAAATGTGCCGAATTGGTGACCGCAAATCAGCAATCAGGTTTTCCTTGCGATAAGAAAAAGAATAAATCATGGCATGGCAAGGCCGATGGCGGGTTTTCACCCTGCAATCGTTTCGAATTCCGTTTCCTGTGAGGCGCATTGCCTTTGGCTGCGTCAGGTGAGACAATTGCCGGAGTGAACTGCGGGGTGGCTTCATGGAACCGGATTTCTGGCATCGGCGTTGGGCAAAGAACGAAATTAGTTTTCACCAAAAGGAAGTCAACCCGAAGCTGATTGATCATTTCAGCGCGCTTTCATTGGCTGCCGGCAGTCGCCTGTTCGTGCCCCTTTGCGGCAAGACCCGCGATATAGCCTGGTTGCTGTCCAAGGACCATCGCGTTGTCGGCGCAGAACTGAGCAAGCTTGCGATTGAACAACTCTTTGCAGAACTTGGGGCCGAGCCGGACATTAGCGATACAGGCGAATTCAAGCATTACAGCGCCGAGGGCATCGAGATTTATGTCGGGGATATTTTCAACCTGTCGCTGGCGATGATCGGGGCCGTAGACGCAGTCTATGACCGGGCTGCGGTTGTGGCTTTGCCTGCCGGCATGCGCAAGCAATATGGCGCTCATATATATGCGCTGGCCAATGGCGCTCCGCAATTGGTGATCACGTTTGAATATGACCAGAATGTCATGCCGGGTCCGCCTTTCTCGGTCGATGGCGCCGAACTGGCGCGCGTCTATGGCCAATATTATCGACTTGAACTGATTGAGCGTAACGCTGTCAAAGGCGGGTTGAAGGGGATTTGCCCGGCTGAGGAAGCAATCTGGCTGCTGCGGTAACCGTTGAAATTGTCGATAGCGGCTGATCACTCTTCTATCCTGCGCCGCAGCACTTCTTGAATTTCTTGCCTGAACCGCAGGGGCAGGGGTCGTTTCTCCCGGCTTTGAGGACAGGCAGCGGCGCGGATGTCAGTTTCATTTCGCCGCTGCAATAGCGCCAGGCATGATCGAAGCGGCGGAATACCGATCGCTCGACCTGCTTGTGCAGGCGACCGTCCTGTCGAAAGGCCACCTCGAATTTTACCACGCCGGTTGAGTCGCTTTTCTCGCCGCCCTCGACGTCAAGAATGGTCAGCCCGAGCCATTGCGTATCCGGCAGCGAGTGCTCCAGATCGGCCCTGTTGAACTTCAGCGCCGCTTCGCCGCCGACGGTCTTGTGAAGGTAATCGATATCACCCAGGACGTAAGCGGAATAACGTGAACGCATCAGCTTTTCGGCCGTTGCTGGGCGCGCGCCGGCAAGCACAGGTCCGCAACAATCCGCAAGCGCATTACCGGTACCGCAGGGACATTGTGTCATCAATCAATTCTTCTGTTGGATGTATGTTAAAGATATGCCGCGAGCGGTTCCCAGTAATTCTGGCGCCAGCCGACGCCGAGATGCTCCGCTTGGCCTTGCGGAAATCCGGCACGATCAAAAATCACCTTCGCGCCGGCACCTTCCGGCTGCAACTGGAAGCGCGCGTTGGAATAGACGCCCGGTTCCCGCACCTTGACCCGCCATGCCTGGACAAGGCGCTCGTCAGTCACGCATTCGATTGTGCGGCCATGAATCATCCCGCCAAAGCATGAAAATGCGCCACCCTCGCCCGGATCGATCTCCGTCGGTGCGCCGCCGCTCATGGCGCTGAATTGCTTTGCATCGGTGAGGACGGCGTAGATGCGGGCTGGAGCCGCCGCAAAGCTGATTTCCTGGTGTACATGTCCGGAGACGCCTCAATTCCCAATATTAAACCTTTTGGTTTCATATTGAACAATGTAATGATCGTCAAGCATAAGGGAAAGGACCGCCGCATGCAGGCTGACGATCATCTCGACCTGGTATTTTCGGCTCTTGCCAACAGGACACGGCGCGCGCTTTTGGCGCGGTTGTCCGATGCGCCAGCCAGCATCACTGATCTCGCCGAGCCGCTGAAGATGTCGTTTCCCGCCGTTTCAAAGCATGTCCGGGTGCTGGAGACTGCCGGCCTGGTGCGACGGCAGGTTGATGGCCGGGTCCACCAATGTTCGCTGGATACGGCGCCGATGAAGCAGGCCGAGATATGGCTCTCCCACTACCGGGCCCTCTGGGATGAAACTCTGGAGGCGCTGGATATGCATTTCAAGGACGGCGAGCCATGCGTGCGGACGCGCAAATGAGCCTTGTCGTCCGCCGCCGGATCGCGGCCAGTCCCGAGCGTGTATTTGCTGCGTGGACATCACCGTCGGAATTGTTGAAATGGTGGGGCCCGCGCGGCGTGCGCTCATTTGCGCCGAAATGGACTTGCGGGTCGGCAGGCGCTACCGGATATCCAATGAAACGGCAGGTGGCGAGATCATCCACATCGTCGGTCAATTCCTGTCGCTGCGCCCGCCCGGCGAGCTTGTCCATGACTGGTCAATCGAGGCGATGGAAAGCTGACCCGAACGTGTCACCGTGCTGTTCAAGCCGCTTGACGGCGGCACCGAAGTGGTTGTCATCCACGAAAGGATCGGCAGCCGTGACCTCCTGCGCCAGCACAAGACTGGCTGGGAGGAATGCCTTGACGGGTTGAACCGGCATTTCGGCTCGATGTGAGCTTCATTTCGGCCTGTGCGCGGAATTCGGCCTTATCCTCAATAATGATCGTCGCGGCGCGGCGCGGTCGGCGTCTGGCCTCTTGCCTCTTTTGCCATTTACGCTATATCCCGCATCCATGAACAAAGATTCCCGCATTGACCTGTCCCATATCCGCAATTTTTCGATCGTGGCCCATATCGACCACGGCAAATCGACCCTTGCCGACCGTCTGATCCAGACCTGCGGCGGGCTTGCCGAGCGCGAAATGAGCGAGCAGGTGCTCGACAATATGGATATCGAAAAAGAGCGCGGCATTACCATCAAGGCCCAGACGGTGCGACTGCACTATCAGGCCAAGAATGGCGAGAAATACATTCTCAACCTGATGGACACGCCCGGCCATGTCGATTTCGCCTATGAGGTCAGCCGGTCGCTGGCGGCCTGCGAAGGCTCGCTGCTGGTCGTCGACGCCTCCCAGGGCGTGGAAGCCCAGACACTGGCCAATGTCTACCAGGCGCTGGACGCCAACCACGAAATCGTGCCGATTCTCAACAAGGTCGATCTTCCTGCTGCCGAACCCGACAGGATCAAGCAGCAGATCGAGGATGTGATCGGGCTGGATGCATCCGACGCCGTGCTGATTTCCGCAAAGACCGGTCTCGGCATTCCCGATGTGCTCGAAGCCATCGTCCACCGCCTGCCGCCGCCCAAGAGCGGCGACGCCAATGCGCCTTTGAAAGCGCTGTTGGTCGACAGCTGGTATGATGCCTATCTCGGCGTCATGGTGCTGGTCCGCGTCATGGATGGCGTGCTCAAGAAAGGCCAGACCATCCGGATGATGGGCACCGATGCGCGCTATATGGTGGAACGCGTCGGCGTGCTGACCCCCAAAATGGTCGCCATCGACGAGCTTGGCCCAGGCGAAGTCGGCTTCATTACCGCTTCGATCAAGGAAGTGGCCGATACCCGTGTCGGCGATACCATCACCGATGACCGCAAGCCGACGGCCACCGCGCTTCCGGGCTTCAAGCCTGCCCAGCCGGTGGTGTTTTGCGGCCTGTTTCCGGTCGATGCCGCCGATTTCGAAGATCTGCGCGCCGCCATGGGCAAGCTTCGCCTTAATGACGCGTCGTTTTCCTTTGAAATGGAAAGCTCTGCGGCTTTGGGCTTTGGTTTCCGCTGCGGCTTTCTCGGGCTGCTGCATCTGGAAATCATCCAGGAGCGGCTGGAACGCGAATTCAATCTCGACCTGATCGCAACCGCGCCTTCTGTGGTCTACAAGCTGACCATGAATGACGGTCGCCAGATCGAATTGCACAATCCCGCCGACATGCCTGATATCATGAAGATTGCCGAAATCCAGGAGCCGTGGATCCGCGCCACCATCATGACGCCGGATGATTATCTCGGCAGCGTGCTGAAGCTCTGCCAGGATCGCCGTGGTATCCAGATCGAACTGACCTATGCCGGCGCGCGCGCCATGGTGACCTATGACCTGCCGCTCAACGAAGTGGTTTTTGATTTTTATGACCGGCTGAAATCGATCTCCAAGGGCTATGCCTCGTTCGATTACCACCTGACCGACTACCAGGCCGGCAATCTCGTCAAGATGTCGATCCTCGTCAATGGCGAGCCTGTCGACGCGCTGTCGATGCTGGTGCATCGCAACGCTGCCGACAAGCGCGGCCGCGACATGTGCGAAAAGCTCAAGGACCTGATTCCGCGCCACATGTTCAAGATCCCCATCCAGGCGGCCATCGGCGGCAATGTGATTGCCCGCGAAACCATTTCCGCCATGCGCAAGGACGTGACCGCCAAGTGCTACGGCGGCGACGCCACCCGCAAGCGCAAGCTGCTCGACAAGCAGAAAGAGGGCAAGAAGCGCATGCGCCAGTTCGGCAAGGTGGAAATCCCGCAAGAAGCGTTTATTGCGGCGCTCAGGATGAGCGACGATTGAGGCGGGATTTGCTAAATTTGCAATCAAGATATATAATTAATCAAGCCTCAAGGCTGAATCAAGTGCGCTGGAAAGTGGATTTGGACTCCATTTCCAGTGCCCTTGGTGTGGTCAGCTTTCGCTGAAAAAGCTTTTCGTTTGGACGGAAAAGCTATTCTGGATTTGCCATCGCCTTAATTACATTTGCAATCTTGTTAGCCTCAGCGCTACTGAGATCATAAGGCAATCCCTGTATGAATATTGTGAGATCTGTACGCAACGGGATTGGCAAGATCATAGGCGTGGCAATCGGTATATGGCTGCGATCTACCGGAAAATTAGTAGAAAGATCGCTTCCGTTCTTTTGGTTGCTTTTATTCAATTTTTGCTTTTGCCGATCTGTGGTTTTTCTACCGTTGCTGCTCATTCCCGGCTTGAACGCCATTGGATTTCTCAAATAACTTAGAAAGTCGTCAATTGCGGTTTTTAACCTGCTTTTGTAAGCGGCAAGGCTGTCCGGCGTATATTTTCCACCGTTTAAATTATTAAAGCGCCCCATTATGTCGTCAATATCCAAGATGCTAACATCTTCTGCCTCGGAATCATCCAATACACTGAGGACCTTATTTGCAGCCGCTTTCCTTGCAGAAACGGTCGCCTTGTTCATTAGCCCTTTTCGAGCCAGGTAGTCCAAAAAATCCAACAATTCTGACCGGGACCGTGAGTTGTTCATTGCCTTGCTCCTTCTCCATCAGATCTAGCGGATTTGAAAATATTGTCAACCGATTTTTCTGGTAGACAATACGAGCATCAAGATATAACAAAATGGATTACAAAAATTGCAAACTTGATTGTCAAGAAAGCAATTTTCTGCAATATTGACACGGAAAAAATGTATGAAATAAAAAGAAATAAAATCAATAAGATAAGTATGCTTCGCATTCCATCTTATTATCAAAATGCATAAATGTTTCGCGCTGTAATGTCATGTCGTGATAAGGATGCGCTCAAGCTTGTCAATTTGGATGTTATTGGACGTAGAATGCGAATAATGTGAGTGCTGTATCGCGATAGAACGAATCAGCGGTGCGATCCACGATCGGAAAAAGACGGATTGAAGGCGCGATTCTATATTTATCCAAAGCGCAGTTGGAATGATTCGATTTTGGACGTGCAGACTTTCTGACAAAATGGTTTCGGTACAATAATTGCTATTCTGCTCTCTAAAAGTCGCACCGGCAGCAAGCAGCAGATCAAGCCCGGAATTTGTTGTCGAAAAATGAATCGTCTATTCACCGAGCGTGACCTTGCCCCGTTGACCTAATCCGGTTTGAAGTTCGTTTTGGCCCATCGAGAGGACCAGAACATGAAACGAAGCCGCTTCACGGAAGAGCAGATCATCGGGATACTGAAGGAACACGAGTCCGGAATTCCTGTT